>DASWPG010000074.1:0-122690 GCA_036404115.1 Cellulomonas sp. | reverse complement strand
GATGTACAGCGTGATGTCGCGGTCCGGGTCGCTGCTCTCCAGCACCAGCAGCTGGGCCATGACGTCGTCGGCCGACGCGTCGTCGACCTGCACGCCGAGGAAGATGATCCGGTCCTCGAACAGCTTGGTGTACGGGTCCTGCCGCTTGAAGCCGTACGCGGTGCGCTCCTCGAACTGGGGCAGCACGTAGCGGGCGCTCGGCGCGGTGGTCGCGGCGCCCCAGCCGCCGGCGAGGCGGCCGGCCCGGGCGATGAACTGAGACTCGGTGCTCACGGGTTCTCCTTGAAGGTCTCGGGGGTGGTCGTCGGGCTGGCCGTCAGGAGGCCTTCGTGCCGCCGCCGCCGGTGACGGCACCGGCGTGCGAGACGACCTGGTCGACGAACCCGTACTCCAGCGCCTCGGGCGCCGTGAACCAGCGGTCCCGGTCGGAGTCCTCGGTGATCTGCTCCACGGTCTTGCCGGTCTGCTCGGCGATCAGGCCGGCCAGCACGGTCTTCATGTGCAGGATCAGCTGCGCGTTGATCCGCACGTCGGTGGCCGTGCCGCCGATGCCGCCGGACGGCTGGTGCATCATCACCCGGGCGTGCGGGGTCGCGTAGCGCTTGCCCTTCGCGCCGGCCGAGAGCAGGAACTGCCCCATGGAGGCCGCCATGCCGACCGCGACGGTCGCCACGTCCGGCTGGATGAACTGCATGGTGTCGTAGATCGCCATGCCGGCCGTGATCGAGCCGCCGGGCGAGTTGATGTACAGGAAGATGTCCTTGTCCGGATCCTCCGCGGCGAGCAGCATCATCTGCGCGCAGATCGCGTTCGCGTTCTCGTCGCGGACCTCCGACCCGAGCCAGATGATCCGCTCCCGCAGGAGCCGGTTGTAGATGCTGTCGTTGAGGCCGAGTCCCCCGGACTCTGCCCGGGCGATGGCCGGCGTCTGGTCGTTCACGAAGGCTCCCTCGTCACGCATGCGGTGTGGTGCACGGCCCGACCGAGGTCTTCCCGGCCGGACCACTCTTGCTCGTGCAGCGACCCTAACGCCCGACCCGGCCGCCGTTCGTCCCGGTCGCGGCCCGTTTCGCTGTCGGCGCACGCCGCCGGGCCCGCCGCCCGCCGGCACGCGCAGGGCCCCGCACCGCCTCAGCGGTGCGGGGCCCTGCGCCGGGTGGGCGGCGCGCCCGAGGCGGGTCAGGCCTCGACGGTCTCGTCCTCGGCGGCGGCACCGGCCGCGGCGGCCTCGACAGCGGCCTCCGCGGCGTCGTCCTCGTCCGTGCCGATGTACTCCGAGAGGTCCACGGCCTCGCCCGCGGCGTCCACCACGGACGCCCGGCGCAGCGCGACGGCCAGCGCCTTGGAGCGTGCGACCTCGGCCACCATCGACGGGATCTGGCCCTGCTGGTCGATCGTCTGGATGAAGGTGTTCGGGTCCATGCCGTACTGGCGGGACGCGCTCACCAGGTAGTCGACCAGCTCGCCCTGCTGAACCTTGACCTCCAGCTGCTCGGCCAGGGTGTCCAGCAGGATCTGGTTGCGCAGCGCCTCGGTCGCCTGCTCGGTGACCTCGGCCCGGTGCGTCTCGTCGTCCAGGCGGCCCTCGGACTCCAGGTGACGGTGCACCTCGGCCTCGACCGCGCCGGCCGGCACCGGGATCTCGACCTGGGCCAGGAGCTGCTCCAGCAGCACGTCGCGGGCCTGCACGGCCTGGTTCTGCGCCTTGGTCTTGCCGACCTGCTCGCGCACGTCCGCCAGCAGCTCCTCGACGGTGTCGAACTCCGAGGCCATCTGGGCGAAGTCGTCGTCCGCCTCGGGCAGGTCGCGCTGCTTGACCGAGGTCGCGGTGACCGTGACGTCGGCCTTCTCGCCGGCGTGGTCGCCGCCGACCAGCACCGTGGTGAACGTGGTGGTCTCGTCGGCCGACAGGTCGGTCAGCGCCTCGTCCAGGCCGTCGAGCATGTTGCCCGAGCCGATCTGGTAGCTGACGCCGGACACGGTGTCGACCTCCTCGCCGGCGATCGAGGCGACCAGGTCGATCACCACGAAGTCGCCGTCGGCGGCCGGACGGTCCACGCCGACCAGCGTGCCGAACCGCTCGCGCAGGGCGTCCAGGCGGGCCTGCACGTCCTCGTCCGAGACGTCCAGGCCGTCGACCGCGACGGTCAGCGCGTCCAGCGCCGGCACCTCGATCTCGGGGCGGACCTCGACCTCGGCGGTGAAGACCAGCTCACCGTCGGTCTCGCCCGGCACCAGGCCGGGGACCTGGGTGACGTCGACCTCGGGCTGGCCGAGCGGGCGCAGCTTGTTCTCCCGGACGGCCTCGGCGTAGAAGCCGGACAGGCCCTCGTTGACGGCGTGCTCCATCACGGCCGGGCGGCCGACGCGCTGGTCGATGATCCGCGGCGGGACCTTGCCCTTGCGGAAGCCGGGGATGTTCACCTGCTCGGCGATGTGCGCGTAGGCGTGGTCGATGCTCGGCTTGAGCTCGTCGTACGACACCTCGACGGTCAGCTTGACCTTGGTGGGTTCCAGGGTCTCGACGGCGCTCTTCACTTCAGTGGTCTCCAACTGCTCGGACGATGTCCGCCGGGGGTACCGGCGAGGGCGCTGGCGCGCACCGGCGAGGCGGAGGCCCTGCGTGGCAGCACGCTTCGGCGCGTGCGGGCATGGCTCGCCGCACCGGCCGGTCGATCCTACGCCACCGGGCGGGCAAAGCCCGAACGACGGCCGACCAGCACCCGGCACGCGCCCGACCGGTCCCCGACGAGCACCGTTCAGTGGTGCGCCGCGAGCTCCAGGGCGACCACCGCGGACCCGGGCACCAGCTCGCCGGTGAGCGCGACCACCCGCTGCCAGACGGTCATCGGCACCCGCCGTACCGCGAGCCAGCCGACCGCGCCCAGCGCGACCAGCAGCGTGATCGTCGCCGCGCGCAGGGCCGCGTCCACCCGCAGCACCCCGCCGACGGCGAGCGCGAGCAGCACCAGCGGGGTCGCCACCGCGGCCACCGAGCCGAGGCTGACCCGCAGCATGTGCCGCAGCTGCGCCGTGGTCGGCCAGGTCGCGTGCACCGCCATGTGCGAGACCAGGTCGGCCAGCAGCACGGCGAGCAGCGTGCCGCCCACCGTGATCAGCAGGGTCGCCAGCGCCGCGCGCCCGGTGGTCTCCTCGACGTGCGAGCGCAGGGTCAGCACCACCGCGAGGGCGGCGAACGTGACGTAGACCCGCTCCTTGAGCCGGTCCGCCCGCTCGTCGGGCGAGCCGTCGCCGGGCCGGTCGGGGCGGCGGTCGGGGGCGCCGGCACGGCTGTCGGGGCGGTCGGCACCGCTCGGGTCGGGCTGCATGGCGGGAGCGTACGGCTCGCGGGCGCGCGCGTGACGCACGGCGGTCAGGGCGCGACCGCTCGATGGTCGGGATGGCGGGATTCGAACCCACGACCTTCCGCTCCCAAAGCGGACGCGCTACCAACCTGCGCTACATCCCGTGCGCCGGGAAGTCTAGTGGCGCGGCCGACGCCGGTGTGCCCGACCTGTGCACGTCCGACGGTGCCGGCCGGGCCGGCGAGGGCCGGCGAGGGACGGCGACGGTGCCGGCCGGTCCCGCCGTGCCGGGGCGTGCCGCAGGCTTGCTAGGCTGCTCAGGCGTCGCCGCGCAACGTGGGGCGGCCGCGCGGGTGTAGCTCAATGGTAGAGCCCCAGTCTTCCAAACTGGCTACGCGAGTTCGATTCTCGTCACCCGCTCCACCACGGAGGGCCAGGTCAGAGCGCACGCGCCGATCTGGCCCTCCGGTGTTCTCGTCCGACGGGCGCCGAGACCGGCCGTGACCGCCGTCCCCGTGGTCGGGCCGGCACCGGCGCCCACGGGCCGCACGGGGTCCGTCCGTGCGCGGCAGCTCGGGCAGCAGGCAGGGCCTGGTCGGGACACCCGTCCCAGCCAGGCCCTGCCTGCGTGCGTGCGTCGACCGTCAGGCGGTCGCGAGCAGCCCGCCGCGCCGACGGCGACGGGAGGCCACCGCGAGGGCGGCACCACCCAGCATCAGCATCCCGGCCAGGGCCGAGAGCTGACCGAGGTCGTCGGAACCGGTGGTCGCCAGGGCGCCGGTGGTGGAGTCGCACTCGACCTCCGCGCCCAGCGGCAGCGTGAACGACACCGGGTCCAGCGACTCGCCGGCCTGGTAGAAGCCCGCGAACGCCTCGGCGCCGGCCGAGGTCAGCGTCGCGGGGACCGAGGTCCAGCTCGCGCTGGAGCTGCCGATGCTGGACGACCCGCCTGCCAGGTCCAGCGTGGCGAACGCGACCCGGGAGGTGTTCCCGTCCGAGTCGGTGACGGTCAGGTAGAGCGTCGCGGCGGACGCGCTGGTGATCCGGACCGTCGGCGAGGACAGCGTCACGTCCATGGCGCCGTTGTGCCCGGTGAACTGCACCGAGCCGCTCCAGCCTGCCTGCCCGAGCACGCTGCTGGTGTTGAGGGAGCCGGTGCCGCCGCTCCAGGTCCACGGACCGGAGCCGCTGATGCCGGAGGTGGTGATGGCACCGTTGGCGATCGACCCGGTGACGTAGGTCCGGAAGGACTCGCGCACGCCCCAGGAGAAGGTCGCGCCGGAGACGGACCGGGCGGTGCAGGTCGGCAGCGCGGCGGAGACCGTGATCGCGACCTGCCCCTGGTTGCTGGCACCGATCAGCACCAGGGTGTGCGCACCGGCGGCGGTGTCGGACGGGATGGTGACCGTGGCGGACACCACGCCGTCGGCGCTCGCCGTGAGCCCGGTCGCCAGGACCACCGGGTCGGAGTGCAGCTCGAGCCGGATGCCGGTCTCATTCGCCTGGAAGCCGCCGGCGGTCACGGTGACCTCGAAGCCGGGGCGGATCACGCCGTCGGCGGTGCTGACGGAGACGGACGCCGCGGTGACCGTCGGGTCGCTGCTCGGCACCGACGGGGTGGTCGGCGTCGTGGGCGTGGTCGGCGTGGTGGGCATGCTGTCGTCGTCGGTGAACGAGACCGCCGTCGACGTGTCGTAGGACCGGTCCGTGCTGCCGTGCGCCGCGAAGGTCAGCACCTGGAACGGCGTGGCGGCGTGGTCGTACGTCACGCCGTCGCTGACGAACGTCGAGGTGATCCCGGTGAAGTGCACCGTGAACGTGCCGTCGGACGACAGCGGGGCCAGGATCGACGTCTCGCTGGTGGCCGTCGTGGTGACCCACTTCGCCGCCTGGAACCGCGAGGCCTGCGTGTACCAGTCGTCCCCGATCTTCGGGCCGACCGCGACGTAGATGCCGCTGCCGGAGGCCGCGCCGGCGAACCCGCTGCCGGTCACGGTCAGGTCCAGGGAGCCGTCCGCGTTGATCGTCCGGGTGACCACCGTGGTGGGACCGGTCGGCGTGGTGGTGCCGGGGTCGGTCGTGCCGGGGTCGGTCGTGCCCGGGTCGGTCGTGCCCGGGTCGGTCGTGCCGGGGTCCGTGGTGCCCGGGTCCGTGGTGCCCGGGTCGGTCGTGCCCGGGTCGGTCTCGTCGTCGGCCGCCGGCAGGGTCACCGTGATGGTGTCGCCGACGGCGCTGTTGTAGCCGGACAGGGAGGAGCTCAGCGAGCCCCAGGCGCTGCCCAGGGTGGTGGCCAGGCCGGTGTAGGTCAGGCTGCCGTCCGCGTTGGTCGTCGGGGTGGCCCCGGCGGTGGAGAACGTGCCGAGCACGAAGTCCTCGGTGGTCGCGGTGCTGGTCTGCGCCAGGGTGGCGGTGTCGAAGGTCTGGAACGTGGCGTCACCGACGATCGACCCGGTGGTGCCGTCCACCTCGACCCGCAGGTTCGCGAAGCTCAGCCGGAAACCGTGCGCCAGACCGTTGAACGCCATGCCGCCGCTCAGGGCGACCTCGGTCGACGAGGTCTCGGTCGCCGGCATCGTGAACACGCCCGAGGCGAGCGTCGTCGGCGAGGTGGTGGTGATCGCCTTCACCGAGGCGAACGAGGAGACGTACGTCTGGAACGCGGTCTTGATCCCCCACTGCGTCGCGGTGATCGACGTGCTCTCGGCCGCCGTGCCGGGCAGGGTGACCGTGATGGTGTCGCCGACGGCGCTGTTGTAGCCGCCCAGGGCGGAGTGCAGCGAGCCCCAGGCGCTGCCCAGGGTGGTGGCCAGGCCGGTGTAGGTCAGGCTGCCGTCCGCGTTGGTCGTCGGGGTGGCCCCGGCGGTGGAGAACGTGCCGAGCACGAAGTCCTCGGTCGTCGCGGTGCTGGTCTGCGCCAGGGTGGCGGTGTCGAAGCCCTGGATCGTGGCGTCACCGACGATCGACCCGGTGGTGCCGTCCACCTCGACCCGCAGGTTCGCGAAGCTCAGCCGGAAACCGTGCGCCAGACCGTTGAACGCCATGCCGCCGCTCAGCGCCACCTGGCCGTCGGCCGCGACGGTGGCCGGCAGGGTGAACACGTTCGAGGCGAGCGTCGTCGGCGAGGTCACGCCGATCGCCGGTGCCGCGGCATAGCTCAGATAGCTCTGGAACGAGCTCTTGATCCCCCACTGGGCCGATGCGAGCGTGGTCGCCGCCTGGGCGGGGACCACGAGCATCGTCATGATCACCGCCACCATCGCGGCGACCGCCGTCGCCACGCGGCGCCGGTGTCGTACCGCCGTCCGTCCTGTCTGCATCGTGTCCCTCTCTCGGGTCCGCACCGGCGCTGCCGCGCAGGTGTCGATCCGCCGCCGGCGGGCACCGGCGACGGGCTTTCGTGGTCTCGCTCTGCGGCACGGCGGGGCGGGGTCGCTCCGCCGTGCGATGGCTCTCAGGTGCCGGAGGCAGGGCCGTCGGACCGGTCCGCCGACGATCCGGCGCCGTCCTCGGGCGTGTGCGGCACGGGATCGTCCGTCGTCCTGCGGGAGGCCGACCGGTGCCGGACCAGCACCACCACCCCCGCGGCCAGCACGAGCAGCACGACGCCGCTCGCGACCAGCGCGCCGACGGGTGCTCCCCCGCCGTCGGCCGCGGCCTCCTCGGCGGTGACCTCCGCGGGGTCTCGGGTGGCGATGAACGTGGTGGCGCCGGTGGTGCCGGAGTCCTGACCGGTCAGGGTCAGCTCGTGCTCGCCCACCCCCAGGTCCTCGGCGAGCGCCACGGCGTCCGCGACGCTCCCGTCGGCATCGGTGGTGGCCTCGGCGAGCACCGCGCCGTCGATCGCGACGTCCACCGCCTCGTCCGCCGCGAAGCCGTCCGCGGTGTAGGCGAGCTCACCGCCGAGCACGGCCGTCGACTGGTCGGCCTGCACCGTGGCGGCCTCGGTCGTCTCGCTCGCCGTCGGCTCGGGGGCCGCGACGGGGTCGGACGCGGACAGGTCGTCGGAGAACGTGATCGGGGTGAAGCTCTCGTTCGCGGCGTTGGCCACGCCGTGCGCGCCGATGGTGAGGATCCCGCAGGTCACCACCTGGCAGTCCACCGAGGTGGTCGAGCCGTCCTCGCCGATCAGGTCCAGCTGCGGGGTGGGGATCGTCATGGTGAGCGACCAGGTGCCGTCGGCGGCGAGCACGCCGCCGTTGGCCGAGGACTCGGTGGACGACCCGGGGAAGGCCACGAAGCGCTGGAAGCCCTCGTTGTCGGTCGTCGCGGTGTCGGCGGCATACCGGTAGTCCACGCCGGAGACGCCGCCCTGGCTCGGCGCCCACGTGGTGCTCGCCGGGTCGTCGACCCAGCCGAACATCACGTAGATGCCGCCGAAACCGCCCGCCACGGACTGGAAGCCGGAGCCGCTGACGGTCACCTCGGTGGGCGTGGTGGTGCTGGCGAGCGCGGTGCCGGCAGAGTTCAGCACAGTGACGGCCGGAGCGGCCCAGGCGGGGGCCGCCACGGCGACGGACACGCCGAGCAGCACGGCCGTGGCAGCGGCGGACAGAGCCGGTCGACGCCGGCCGACCGGGCTGCGGTGGGCAGCAAGGAACCACGAAGGCACGCTGGGAACACCTCACTCGTCGGGGAGCCAGGTCCGGGGCGACCCCGCGCACGCTCGGACCTGCACTGCTCGTCGGGGCGATGCCGCCCGGACTCAGGTAACCCTAACCTAAGTTAGGCGTACCTGACAGGTTGTCGTCAAAAAAGTTCTCACCGCTGCAGGACCGCGGTCCCGGATCCCGGGTCGATCGGTGCCGAGATGTGCTCGTGCACGATCCGCCATCGGTCGGCGGTGTCCGGGACCAGCACCCAGGTGAGCCGGTTCGTCATCCAGCGCAGCACCGCGCCCGCGGGATCCCGCGCCTCGAACCGGAGGAACGCCTCGACCACCGCCAGGTCCTCCCCCAGCTGCGCGCGCACGTCCGCCGCCTGCACGTGCACGCTCTCCGCGCCCAGCGTGCCGAACCACTCCTGCACCGACTCCCGCCGGGCGTGCTCGCCGTCGGCGGACCACGGGCCCCACAGGTCGTACACCCGGACCCGCGGGCTGTAGAGCGCGAGCAGCGCCTCGACGTCCCGGGCCAGCACCGCGGCGCGGTAGGCCGCGATCGTCTCGGTCACGACGGCATCGCTCGCCAGCACGCCGCCCTCCCCTCGCCCGCTCCGCCTCGTCGCCCGGCCTGCCTCGGGCACCTCGTCCGGTGCCCGTCCGGTGCCCGCCCATCCTGCGCCGGATCGGGCCGGCCCGCAGACGGGGCGAGCCCGGTCAGGCGGTGGGCGCCCCGGCAGGCTCCCCGTGCTCTTCGTGCTCTCCCTGCGCCGCGAGCCTCCGGTCGAGCCAGCCGGTCACGGCGCTCAGGTAGACCGCACGGGCCGGGGCCGGGGACAGCGCCAGGTCGTGCGCGCCGCCGGCGATCTCCACCAGCGTCACGTCCGGGCCGAGCCGGGGCGCCAACCGTCGCATGTCGGCGACGTCCAGCACCGAGTCGGAGGTCAGCAGCCGATCGTGCCAGCGGTCGTCGGGCCCGGTGGCGTCGGACGTCGCCACCAGCACCGGCACGTCGATCGCCAGCCCGCGCGCGACCCGGGCCTGGCCGCGGCGCACCGCCCGGACCAGACCGGCCCGCACCGCGAAACCGTCGTGCGGCTTCCAGGCCAGGTCGTAGTCCCACTCGCCGCCGGAACCGACGTGCAGCGCCTGCCCGTAGTACGGCGCCAGCCGAGCGACCGGCAGGCTCGGTGCCACCCGGCCCAGCACGTCGAGCACCGGGGTGAGCACGGTGCGCGTCAGCCACGGCGCGCGCAGGTCCAGCCACGGGCTGTTCAGCACCACCGCGTCCACCAGGCCGGTCCCCCGCCGGGCGTCGGCCCACAGCGCGGCGGTCAGGCCACCGGTGGAGTGGCCGAGCAGCACCACCCGATCGTGCCTCAGGTGCAGCACCTGCACGGCCGCGTCGATCTCCTCGGCGTAGGCCGCGAGCGCACGGGTGTCGTTCGGCTCCCGGCCCGGACGGATCGAGCGCCCGTGGTCCCGCAGGTCCAGGCCGTACAGCTCGTAGCCGCGCCCCCCGGCGCCGGCCACCAGCGCGTCGGCAACGTGCGGGTGGAAGAAGTAGTCGTTCAGGCCGTGCAGGTACAGCACCGCGGTCCGGCCGGCGTCCGGCTCCGTCCGGTGCACCAGCGTCGCGACCGCCGCGCCGCGCGCGTCCGGCCGCAGCCGGAGCGTCTGTCGCACCCACCCGTCGCCGAGGACGTCCGGGACCGCCGCATCGATGCTCGCCATCCCGGCATCGTGCCACCCGCCGCGCCCCACCACCGGCCCGACGGGGGATCGCGTCCGGAGGGCGGGCATCTTTGTCGTCGGTCGACTGTTACGGCTACTGTCGGGGCAGCCGGCCCGAGCAGAAGGAGGACGTCATGCGCACGACCGTCCTGCTCGCGCTGCCTGCCGCCTCGTGCACCACCGGTGCCACGACCGCCGGCACCTGTCGCTGTCGCTAGAGCGCTGGCCGCTCCGCCACGTCGGCGGAGCCCCGCCCCGGGGCACCAGGCTCCAGCCAGCGCTCGCCCCCACCGCACGACCGTCCGCCCCCGACGGCCCTGCACCCCGACGCAGTGCGAGCACCCACGACAGGAACGGACACACTCCCATGGCACGGATCTACGACGACGCGACCCAGCTCGTCGGGAACACCCCGCTGGTGCGCATCAACAAGCTCACCGAGGGCATCGGCGCGACGGTGGTCGGGAAGCTGGAGTTCTACAACCCGGCCAGCTCGGTCAAGGACCGGATCGGCGTCGCGATCGTCGACGCGGCCGAGGCCTCCGGCGAGCTCAAGCCCGGCGGCACCATCGTCGAGGCGACCAGCGGCAACACCGGGATCGCGCTCGCGTTCGTCGGTGCTGCGCGCGGCTACGACGTCGTGCTGACCATGCCGGAGTCGATGTCCAAGGAGCGCCGGGCGCTGCTGCGGGCCTTCGGCGCCGAGCTGATCCTGACCCCCGCGTCCGAGGGCATGAAGGGCGCGGTGAACAAGGCCGACGAGATCGCCGCCGAGCGCCCGGGTGCCATCCTCGCCCGCCAGTTCGCCAACGAGGCGAACCCGGCGATCCACCGCAAGACCACCGCGGAGGAGATCTGGGCCGACACCGACGGCCAGGTCGACATCCTGGTCGCCGGGATCGGCACCGGCGGCACCATCACCGGCGTCGGCCAGGTGCTGAAGGAGCGCAAGCCGAGCGTCCAGGTGGTCGGCGTCGAGCCCGCCGAGTCGCCGATCCTGAACGGCGGCGCCCCCGGCCCGCACAAGATCCAGGGCATCGGCGCGAACTTCGTGCCGGAGATCCTGGACACCGGCGTGTACGACGAGATCATCGACGTGGACGCCGAGACCGCGATCGCGCTCGCGCGCCGGGCCGCCAAAGAGGAGGGGCTGCTGGTCGGCATCTCCTCGGGCGCGGCGCTGCACGCCGCCATCGAGCTGGGCAAGCGCCCGGAGAACGCCGGCAAGCTGATCGTCGCGATCATCCCGTCGTTCGGCGAGCGCTACCTGTCCTCGGTCCTCTACGCCGACCTGCTGGACTGAACCGACCGTGACCTCCACCGCCCGCCTGCCGCACCCCGGCGCCGCCCCCGACCCCGCCGCGCCGGGGCCGTCGGACGTGCCCGGGGGCGGTGGGCGCCGACCCGGCCCGGCCGCCCGGGGGGTCGCCGAGCGACCGCTCGCCGCGCTGGCGGTGGGCGTGCGCCGGCTGGTCCGGACCCTGCGCGAGGACCTGGACGCCGCCCGGCGCCGGGACCCTGCCGCGCGGTCCCTGGCGGAGGTCGCGCTCGCCTACCCCGGCCTGCACGCGGTGTGGGTGCACCGGGTGGCGCACCGGATGTGGCAGGTGCCGGGCCTGCGGCTGCCCGCCCGGCTGCTCTCCCAGGCGTCCCGCGCCGTCACCGGGATCGAGATCCACCCCGGGGCGACGATCGGGCGCCGGCTGTTCATCGACCACGGCATGGGGGTCGTGATCGGCGAGACCGCCGTGGTCGGCGACGACGTGGTGCTGTTCCACGGCGCGACCCTCGGCGGCAAGTCCATGCGCCGGGGCAAGCGGCACCCGACCGTCGGCGACCGGGTCGTGATCGGCGCGGGCGCCAAGGTGCTCGGGGCCGTCTGGATCGGCGACGACGCGCAGATCGGTGCGAACGCCGTCGTGCTGACGGACGTCCCGCCCGGCGCGATCGCCGTCGGCGTGCCCGCGCAGATCCGGCAGCGCCCGCCGGCCGCGCCGCCCGAGCCCGAGGTCGACGACCCGGCGATCTACATCTGAGCGTGCCCGGCACCCGCCGGCCGGGGGCCGGTCCCGTGCCGCGGGCCGGGCAGCGCGTCAGGACCCGAGACGGCGCAGCATGCCGTGGGCGGCGCGCACGCCGGTGCTGAACGAGGCCTGGAGCAGGTAGCCGCCGGTCGGGGCCTCCCAGTCGAGCATCTCCCCCGCGGCGAACGCGCCCGGCAGCCCCCGCAGCATCAGGTCGTCGTCCACCTGCGACCAGCGGATGCCGCCGGCGCTGGAGATGGCCCGCTCGATCGCCATGGCGCCGGTCACCGGCAGCGGCACCGCCTTGACCAGCGCGGCCATCGCCGCGGGGTCGTCCGGCGGCGCACCGTCGGTCGCCTCGTGCAGCAGTGCCCGCGCGACGGGGTCCAGACCGATCGTGCGGTGCAGCCAGGTCGAGCGGGAGTCCCTGGGCCGGCGGCGTCCCAGCCGCTCGGCGAGCCGGTCGACGGGCAGGTCGGGGCGCAGGTCGACCTCCAGCACGCACCGTCCGTCGGCGTCCAGCGCGTCCCGGATCGCGGCGCCGGTCGCGTACACCGGGCCGCCCTCGACACCGGTCCGGGTCACCATGGCGTCGCCCCGGACCGGCGCGCCGCCCGCACCGCCCGGGCCGCGCACGGTGAGCGCGACGTGCTTGAGCGGGACGCCCTGGAACCGCTCGGCGAACCGGGGGCTCCAGGCGATCCGGACCCCGACGTTCGCCGCGCGCAGCGGGGCGACCTCGACCCCGCGGGCCGCGAACGCGTCGACCCAGCCACCGTCGGAGCCGAGCCGCGGCCAGGACGCGCCGCCGAGCGCGAACAGGGTGACCTCGTGCCGGGCCACCCGCTCGGCGACGACGGCGTCATCGCTGCCGCCCGAGCCCTCGGAGCCGTGCCCGCCGCCGACCGGCACCAGCCGCAGGCCGGCCCCGTCGTCGGTCCACCCCGCCCATCGGGTGCGCTTCTCGATCGTCACGCCCAGACCGGCCAGCCGGGTCAGCCACGCGCGGACCAGCGGCGTCGCCCGGAAGGACCGCGGGAACACCCGGCCGCTCGACCCGACGAAGGTCTCCTCGCCCAGCCCGGCGCACCAGGCGCGCAGATCGGCCGGGCCGAACTCCTCGATCATCGGGGCCAGCCGGTCGGCGGACCGGCCGTACCGGGCCAGCATCCGGGACCGGTCCTCGGAGTGCGTGATGTTCAGGCCGCCGTGGCCGGCCAGCAGCAGCTTGCGGCTGACCGACGGCATCCGGTCGTACACCGTCACCGCCGCACCGGCACGGGCCAGGGTCTCGGCGGCGATCAGGCCCGCCGGGCCGCCACCGACCACTCCCGCCGTCCGCACCCGCAGACGGTAGCCCACCCGGTGCCCACGGCGCGCCCGGCGCCGGGCGGACGGGTCTCCGTGCGGTCGCCGACCGGCGGCTCCGCCGGGCCGCGCCCGATCAGGACGTCGGGGTGGTGCCGTCCCACTCGCGCGGGGTGATCTCGGGGCGGCTGGTCCACGGCTCGGCGAGCAGCGGCGAGGAGATCAGCATGTCGGCGGTGGCCCGGTTGGAGGCCATCGGGACGTTCCAGACCGCCCCGATCCGCAGCAGGGCCTTGACGTCCGGGTCGTGCGGCTGGGGCTCCAGCGGGTCCCAGAAGAAGACCAGCATGTCGATGACGCCCTCGGCGATCTTGGCGCCGATCTGCTGGTCGCCGCCGACCGGGCCGGACAGCAGGCGGGTGACCGGCAGGCCGAGCTCGTACTCGAGCATGGTGCCGGTGGTGCCGGTGGCGTACAGGTGGTGACGGGACAGGGTGCCGCGGTTGAACTCCGCCCAGCGGAGCAGCTCGACCTTCTTGTTGTCGTGCGCCACCAGGGCGATGTGATGGGCTGCACCGGTCATGCTGGGCTCCTCTCCCGGGGACGGGGCTGCGACTCTCCCGTGCTGCGGCCAGCGTAGGGCCACGGGCGAGGTGCACGGACCACCAATCCTGTGCGTGGCCTGCGCGGCGACCGACTTGTTCTAGTCGCCATCTAACAACTAGGGTGCCGACGTGCTGCTCCGCATCGATCCCGCCTCCGCCGAGCCGCTGTTCGCCCAGCTGGCCGCGCAGGTGCGCGCCGGCGTCGTGCGCGGCGACCTGCCGCCCGGCACCCGGCTGCCGTCCGCCCGCGAGCTCGCCGCCTCGCTGGAGGTGAACCTGCACACCGTGCTGCACGCCTACCAGGACCTGCGCGACGAGGGCCTGATCGAGCTCCGGCGCGGCCGCGGCGCGGTGGTCAGCGAGCGCGCGGTGCAGGACTTCGCCGGGCTGCACGACGCGATCGCCGCGGTGGTCCGCACCGCGCAGGGCCTCGGGCTGGCCCCCGGCACCACCCTCGGCCTGGTCAAGGACGCGCTGACCGCCGGGCCGAGCACCCTGGAGCCCCGATGACCCGTCCCGCACGCCGCACGACACCCCGCACCCCTCGCCGGTCGGCCCCCGTGCCGCACCGGCGCGCCAGCACCCTGCTCGCCCTGGTGGCACCGCTGGTGCTGCTCGCCGTCGGCGCGGTGGTCACGCTGTCGTGGCGGGACGACCTGCCGGACCCGGTCGCGACGCACTTCTCCGGCGCCGGTCCGGACGGGTTCACCGCGCTGGTGCCGTTCCTGGCGGGGATGCTCGCCCTCTTCGGCGTCCTGGTGGTCGGCTGCTGGGCGCTCGCCTGGTTCGTCGGGCAGGACGGCTCGACCCGCCGGATCGCGATCGGCACCGCGATCTGGCTCGGCTGGTTCGGCGCGGTGCTGCTGACCGGCACCGCGTGGGTGCAGCGCGGCCGCACGGACGCCACCGAGGCCGGGGACATCGCGCCGGTGATCGCGATCGGCCTGTACGGCGGCCTGGCGCTCGGCGCGCTGGTCGCCTGGCTGGCGGTGCCGGGCGACGCCCGCCGGCCGGCCGGCCCCGGGGTCCCGGTCGAGGGGCCCCGGATCGACCTGGCGAGCAGCGAGCGGGCGGTGTGGACGCGCCGGCAGGGCAGCCGGGTGGCCGTGCTGATCGGCGGCGGCGGCACGCTGCTCGTCCTGGGGCTGACCGTCGCGCTGCGGATGCCCTCGCTGATGCTGCTGGCGGTGCTGCTCGGCGCCCTGGTGCTGTGCACCTCGGTGTTCGTGGTCACGGTGGACCGCGCCGGGCTGCGGGTGCGGTCCGTGCTCGGCTGGCCCGGGTACGCGGTCCCCCTGGACGAGGTGGTCCGGGTCGAGACCCGCCCGGTGCGCCCGCTGTCCAGCCACGGGTTCGGTGGCTGGGGCTACCGGGTCGGCACCGACGGCACGGTCGGCGTGGTGCTGCGCACCGGGCCCGCGATCGAGGTGGAGCGCACCGACGGGCGCCGGTTCGTGGTCACGGTGGACGACGCGGACACCGGGGTGGCGCTGCTCGCGACCCTGGCCGACCGGGCCCGGACCGCCGAGCCGGGCTGAGCCGCACTCGTCCGCGCTCCGCTGCGCGCATCGGTGCGGCCCGCCGCGGGCAACAGCGGCGACACACGGTTCCGCTACGGTCCGGCGGGTGACCACGCCCCGGCCCGCCGACCGCACCCACCTCACCGCCGGGGCGGTGACCGCGGTCGTCGGGTTCACCAGTGCGTTCGCCGTGGTGCTGAGCGGGCTGCGCGCGGTCGGTGCGACACCGGCGCAGGCCGCCTCGGGGCTGCTGGCGGTCACCGTGGCGATGGGCGCCGCCTCGGTGCTGCTCGCCTGGCGCACCCGGCTGCCGATCACGGTGGCGTGGTCGACCCCGGGGGCGGCGCTGCTGGCGACGACGGGCACCGCGGCGGGCGGCTGGCCGCAGGCGGTCGCGGGCTTCGCGCTGTGCGGGCTGCTGCTCGCGGCGGTCGGGCTGTGGCGACGCCTGGCGCGCTGGGTGCGGCTGATCCCGGTGCCGCTGGCCAGCGCGATGCTCGCCGGGGTGCTGGTGGACCTGTGCCTGCAACCGGTGCTGGCGGTGGCGGACCGGCCGCTGCTGGTCGGGCCGGTGGTGCTGGTCTGGCTGGTGCTGCTGCGGTTCGCGCCGCGCTGGGCGACGCCGGGGGCGATCGGGCTCGCGGTGCTGATCGCGGTGGCGTCGCCGGACGTGCGCGCGCTGGCGCCGGGCGACCTGGTGCCCAGCCTGGTCTGGACCACGCCGCAGCTGTCCTGGGGGTCGGTGGTCTCGGTGGCGGTCCCGCTGTTCGTGGTCACGATGGCCTCGCAGAACATCCCGGGGATGGCCGTGCTGGCCGGCTTCGGGTACTCCGCGCCGCTGCGGCCGGTGATGCTGGTCACCGGGATCGGCACGCTGCTGGCCGCGCCGTGGGGCGGGCACGCGATCAACCTGGCCGCGATCAGCGCGGCGCTGGCGGCCGGGCCGGAGGGCGGGCCGGACCCGCGACGGCGCTGGCGGGCGGCGGTGACCGCGGGGCTGGGCTACCTGGTGCTGGGCATCGGCTCGGCGGCGGTGGCGGCGGTGGCCGTCGCGGCGCCTGCCGGGCTGATCGCAGCGGCGGCCGGGCTGGCCCTGGTCGGCACGCTGGCGTCCTCGCTGGCCGCGGCGTTCACGCCCGACGGCTCGCGCACGGCCGCGGCGGTGACGCTGCTCGTCACGGTCTCCGGGGTGAGCGTCGCCGGGATCTCGGCGGCGTTCTGGGGGCTGCTGGCGGGGATCGCCTGCCAGCTGGTGCTGCGGCCGGCTCGGCGCTGACCACCGGCACCGACGGCCGGCGGGTCAGGTCCCCGCGACCTCGGCCGGTGCGGGGGCGACGGTGGTGCGCCCGGTGACCAGCGGCAGCACCACCGAGTCGATCAGGCGCTCGGCGAACTCCCGGTCCATCGGCAGGTGGGCGACCATCTTGCGGTAGTGGATCATCGCCGGCCCGACCTCGGCGATCATGTCCAGGTCGGCGCCCGGTGCGACCTCGCCGCGCTCCCGCGCCCGTTCGAGCAGCGAGCGCATCAGCCCGACCCGCCCGGCCACGAACTGCTCGTGGAACACCACGGCGACCTCCGGGGCCTCGCGGATCGCGGTGAGCAGGCCGGACATCAGCTCGTCGTTCTTCAGCCGGGTGACGAGGGTGGCGACGCTGAGCAGGTCCTCACGCAGCGAGCCGGAGTCCGGCACCTGGTCGATGCTGACCTGCTTGCTGCACAGCAGGCTGTCCACGGTCAGCGCGACCTTGGACGGCCAGCGCCGGTACACGGTCGCCTTGCCGGCGCCGGCACGCTCGGCCACCGCGTCCATCGTCATCGCGTCGTAGCCGCGCTCGGTGAGCAGCTCGCGGGTGGCCTGCAGGATCACCTCGTCCTTGCCGTGGTCCCGGCGACGGCCGGGACGCCGACGCACGGCCACCGGACGGGTGGACGCCGGCAGCGCGGCGGTCTCGACCACGGTCTCGACGGCAGGCTGCGACGGCATCGGTGCTCCTCTTCTCGCGGACATCATGCCCGCGAGCCCCGCCGAAAACAAATCGGAACTTACGGGTATCGAAACTCGTCGGTTCGGCATTACAGTCTGCGTACCGACCCCGACGTCTTCACGGAGCACCCCCATGTCGTCACCCACTCCCACCGCCCGACCGGCGGACGCGGCCTCGTCGCCCCGCCGTCGCTGGTTCGTGCTCGCCACCGTCGCCCTGGCCCAGCTGATGGTCGTGCTCGACGCGACCATCGTGAACATCGCGATGCCGTCGGCCCAGGCCGAGCTCGGCTTCAGCGACAACGACCGGCAGTGGATCGTCACCGCGTACGCCCTCGCCTTCGGCAGCCTGCTGCTGCTCGGCGGCCGGCTCGCCGACATGTTCGGCCGCCGCCGCACCTTCCTGATCGGGCTGGTCGGCTTCGCCGGCGCCTCGGCCCTCGGCGGCGCAGCCGGCACGTTCGAGCTGCTGGTCGGCGCGCGCGCCCTGCAGGGCGTGTTCGGCGCCCTGCTCGCCCCCGCCGCGCTGTCCGTGCTGACCACGACGTTCACCGACCCGCGCGAGCGCGGCCGCGCCTTCGGCATCTTCGGCGCGATCGCCGGCATGGGCGGCGCGATCGGCCTGCTGCTCGGCGGCTACCTCACCGAGAACTTCGACTGGCGCTGGAACCTGTACGTCAACATCCCGATCGCCGTCGTCGCGCTGATCGCCGGCTCGGTGCTGCTGCCCCGCATCGGTGGCGCCGCGGGCCACCGGCTGGACGTGCCGGGCGTGCTGCTCGGCTCCGGCGGCCTGTTCGCGCTGGTGCTCGGCTTCTCGCAGGCCGAGCCGCAGGGCTGGAGCGCGGTCGCGACCTGGGGGTCGCTGGTCGCCAGCGTGGTGCTGCTGGTCGGCTTCGTGATCCGGCAGCGGACCGCCTCGAACGCCGTGCTGCCGCTGAACGTCCTGCTGGACCGGGACCGCGGGGCGTCGTTCCTGGCGATCCTGGTGGCCGGCTCGGGCATGTTCGGCGTCTTCCTGTTCCTGACCTACTACCTGCAGTCCACGCTGGGGTTCACCCCGATGCAGACCGGTGTCGGGTTCCTGCCGATGGTCGTCTCGATCATGGTCACCGCGCAGATCCAGTCGAACCTGCTGATCCCGCGGTTCGGGCCCAAGGTGCTGGTGCCGATCGGCATGGTGCTGGCCGCGGTCGGTCTGCTGACCTTCACCCGGCTCGAGGTGGACAGCAGCTACCTGCACGTGCTGCCCGGCCTGATCCTGATGGGGATCGGGATGGCCTCGATCATGCCGGCCTCGTTCCAGCTCGCCACGCTGGGCGTCGAGCCCCGGCTGGCCGGCGCGGCCTCCGCGCTGGTGTCCACCAGCCAGCAGGTCGGCGGGGCGATCGGCACCGCGCTGCTGAACACCCTGGCCGCCACCGCCGCGACCGCGTACGCCACGGCGCACGCCCCGGCCACGCCCGAGGTGCTGGCGCAGGCCTCGATGCACAGCTTCGACACCGCCTACGTGTGGTCCGCGGGGATCTTCCTCGGCGGCGCCGTGATCGCCGCGGTGCTGTTCCGCACCCGGGCCGACCGGAACGCCCGGCAGGACGCCGTGCACGCGGGGCGTCCCGCGGTGGCGGCGCAGGACGCTGCGGGCCAGGTCCCCGAGGTCGGCGCACCGGAGATCGTCGCGCACTGATCGGGTCCCGGCCCGCACGGGGCTGCCGCGCCCGTCCTCCCCGGACGGACGCGGCAGCCCCGCGGCACGTCCCGGGCCGGCTACCCGGCGCCCGGGTGGCCCACGTCACCCGGGCCACCCGGGTCGTCCAGGTCGTCCAGGTCGTCCGGGAACCAGATCGCCCGCCGCAGCGCCACCCGGGTGCCGTCGGCGGACAGGGGGGTGCCCTCGGCGCGCAGCCGGTCCAGCGCCGCCCGGGCGTGGTGCGGGGGCGGGCTGCCGGCGGCGTTCACCACCCGCCACCACGGCACGTCGCCCCCGCCGCGGGACAGCACCTGACCGACCTGCCGGGGGCCGCCGCGCGCGGGCTCGCCGGCCGCGACGAACCGGTCGACCAGCACCTCGGCGATCGTGCCGTAGGTCATCGCCCGGCCGGGGGGGATCTCGGCGACGACGTCCAGCACCGCCTCCAGGTAGTCCAGGTCCATCGGTCAGCTCCTCCGCACCAGGACCAGGGCGCGGTCGTCGCCCTCCCCCGCCCGGACCCGGTCCAGCACCGTCTCGGCGTCGCCTCGGCCGGTCGCGAGCACCTCGTGCGCCACACCCATCAGCCGGTCGATGCCCTGGTCCAGGTCCTCCCCCGGCACCTCGACCAGGCCGTCGGTGTAGAGCAGCAGCATGTCGCCGGGCGCGAGCCGGCCGTGCAGCGGGGTGAAGGTCACGTCCTCGACGATGCCGAGCGCCGGGCTGCCCGCGGTCTCCAGCGGGATGATCAGCCCGGAGCCGGCGTGCAGCTGCACCGGCGGCAGGTGCCCCGCCGAGGCGAGGGTGAACGCCCCGCTGCCGAGCACGAGCGTCAGGTGCACGGCGGTCGCGAAGCCCTCGTCCCACCGCTGGTCGAGCAGGTAGGCGTTGGCGGCCGGCAGCAGGTCCGCGCTGTCCAGCGCCCCGACCAGGCCGGCGAGCGCCCCCGAGAGCTGCAACGAGCGCACCCCGGCGCCCTGGCCCTTGCCGGAGACGTCCACCAGCACGATCTCCAGCAGCGTGCCGCTCTCCCGGGTCGCGGTGACCACGAAGTCGCCGGAGAACGCCTCGGCGTGCGCCGGGCGCAGCGCGGTCTGCACCGTCCAGCCGCCCGGCAGCGTCGGGACCACCGCGTGCGCGGCGAGCCGGTCGCGCAGGTCGACGATCATCAGGTCGCCCGGCGCGCCCTGCAGGCCCAGCCGCTCCCGGTGGGTGGCGAACGCGAGCAGCGCCACCACCGCGATGCCCTGCACCACGAAGGTGCCCGGGGTGAGCTCCGCCAGCCCGACGAGCAGCAGCGCGAGCAGCTGGGCGACGATCGCCGCGCAGAGCACCACCATGCCGCGCAGCTGGAGCAGGAACGCCCCGAGCAGCTCGACCAGGATGAACGTCGAGGGCGGCACCCACGGCCGGACCAGCACGATGCCCGCGCCCGCCACCAGCGTGAACGCGGTCAGCGCCGTGGTCAGCGCGCGCTGGGAGCCGATCCCCCACCGCTGCAGCCGCAGGCGCACCCGGTCCAGGGTGCTGGTGGCGGCGCGGCGGGACGGGTGCACGCGGCGAGCGTATCCAGGCCCGCCGACGTCGGGACAGCCCCGGGGTGCCGCTGGACCTGCAAAGACGTGGCGTCCACCCGCGCGACCGGGCGAGGATGGCCCGATGAGCGACGCACCGATGGGCTACCAGCAGATCACTGTCCCCGAGGACCGGCTCGCCGAGCTGATCGCCGTGGAGGAGATGGCCTTCGCGGAGGTGATCGACGCCGAGACGCAGGCCGCCGCACCGTTCGCGGTGCCGTGGGACCGGGCCCGCGGGATGCAGACCGAGGCCGGCGAGCTCGTGGCGGTGCACGGCTCGTACCCGTTCACTCTGCCGGTGCCGGGCGGCGCGGTGGCGTGCGCCGGGCTGACCTACGTCGGGGTGCGGCCGGACCACCGGCGCCGCGGGCTGCTCTCGGCGATGATCGCGAGCCACCTGGAGCGGTCGCTGGCGCGCGGCGAGGTGGTCTCGGCGCTGTTCGCCGCCGAACCCGGCATCTACGGCCGGTTCGGCTACGGGTCGGCGGCCGACAACCTGCGCCTCACGGTGCCGCGCGGCGCCCGGCTGCGCGACGTGCCGGGCTCGGCGGGGCTGACCGTGCGGTTCGAGCCGCTGACCTCGGAGCACGCCGACCTGGTGGCCGCGGTGCAGGCCGAGGCGGGCAGGGGCCGGCCGGGCTGGGTGCTGCGCCCGACCGAGCTGATGCGTCGCAGCGCGGTCGCGGACCCGCCGGCGTGGCGCGGCGGTGGCGAGCCGGCCCGGCTGGTCACGGTGCTGGACGCCGCAGGGGCGCCGCGCGCCTACGCGGTGCTGCACCGCAGCGACACCTGGGTGGACGGCAACCCGGCGTGCGTGGCCCGGGTGGCGAAGTCGGCCGCGGTGGACGCCGCCGCCGCGCACCGGCTGTGGTCGTTCCTGCTGGACCTGGACCTGACCGCGAGCGTGAGCACCGGCCTGCTCCCGGTGGACGACGCGCTGGCCGCGCTGCTGGTGGACGCGCGGCGCGCGGTGCCCAAGACCACGGACAACCTCTGGGTGCGGCTGCTCGACGTGCCGGCCGCGCTGGCCGGACGCCGGTACGCCGCCCCGGTGGACCTGCGGATCGACGTGCGGGACGCGGCGCTGCCGGCCAACGCGGGCACCTGGCGGCTGGTCACCGGGCCGGCCGACGCGGACGGGACCTGCCCGGCACGGGTCGAGAGGGTCGCGGGGGTCGACGACGACCGGGCCGCCGCGGACCTCGTGCTGGACGTGCGCGAGCTCGGCGCGGCCTACCTGGGCGGCAGGTCGCTGCGCGCGCTGGCCGAGGCCGGGCTGGTCGAGGCCCGCACGCCGGCCGCGCTGCACGCCGCGACGACCGCGTTCGGCTGGCCGCTCGCGCCGGTCTGCCCCTGGATCTTCTGAGCAGGGGGCCGGTCGGCGACCACCGACCGGCCCCCTCGACCCCGCGGCTCAGTGCGCGTACGGCACCGGCGGCGGGGACGCCTCGCCGGCGAACGTCTGCACGATGGTGGCGTACCGGCGCGCCTCGTCGCCGACCACCACCAGGTCGGTGTCCTGCCAGACCCGCCGACGGACCGCGACCAGCGCCCAGTCCCGGGCCGTGCCGGTGATCCGGTCCGCCGCGTCCGGCTCGCCGCGCGCCCACAGCTCGCCCGAGGGCAGCGTGACCTCGACCCGGACCGGGGTGGCGGGCAGCTCCAGCCCGTTGATCCGGTAGGCGTTCGGCCGGGCCTGCCAGGACAGGAACAGGGTGTGCGCGATCCGGTCCCGCACCACCGGCTCGATGCCGAGGGCGTCGTACAGGTCCACCGAGTGCGCCCACAGCTCCATCAGGCGGGCGGAGGCCAACGAGCGCGCGGACATCGGCAGGCCGGGCGCCCACGGGATCCGGGCCTTCGGGTCCTGGTCCAGGAACGCGCAGTCCAGCCGGCTGCGGGTGCGGCGCCAGAACGCCAGCACCTCGGCGCCCGGCCGGTCCCGGTACCGGGTGACCCGGTGCACCTCGTCGTGGCCGAACTCGGCGTCCGCCACCACGGTGACGTCGGCCGCGACGCCGGCCATCATCTGGATCGCCGCCCAGTCGAACGCCGCGATGTGCAGCAGCTCGTCCTTGAACGTCCAGTCGCAGGTGGCGGCCTGCCGGTCCCAGTCGGCGGCGGTGAAGCCCTCCATCAGCACGTCGACCTGCGCCTGCTCGGCGATCAGGTCGGTGACGATCTGCTCCATGACGCCCCCTAGTCCTGGAACTGCTTGAGGATGCTGCGGCCCGCGATGTGGATCATCACCTCGTCGGTGCCACCACCGATCCGGTGCACGCGGGCGTCCACCCAGAGCCGGGACACCCGGGCGTCGGTGGTGTAGCCGATGCCGCCCATGATCTGCAGCGCGTCGTCGATCACCTCGTTGGCCGCCTGCGCGCAGTACAGCTTGGCCAGCGCCGAGTCGATCTGCACCGGCAGGCCGTTGTCGATCTCCCAGGCCGTCTTGAACACCAGACCGCGCATGTTCTCGATCTTGATCTTCATCATGGTGATCTTCTGCTGGATCAGCTGGAACGCACCGATCGGCTTGCCGAACTGCTTGCGCTGGGTGGCGTAGCGGGCGGCGTCGCCGAACGCGCACTCCGCCATGCCGAGCAGCGAGGCCGCCATCAGCAGGCGCTCGACCTCGAAGTTGATCATCGCCTGCATGAAGCCGTTGCCCTCGACACCGACCAGGTCCTTCTCCTCGACCTCGACCTGGTCCAGGTAGACCTCGCAGGTGTCCATCATGTGCCAGCCGATCTTCTTCAGCGGCTCGATGGTCACGCCCGGGGCGTCCATCCGCATCCACCACATCGTGAAGGCGTTCTTCTTCGAGGCGTCTGCGGCGGCGTCGGCGTCCTTGGCCAGGCAGAGCATGTAGGTCGCCCGCTGGGCGTTGCTCATGAAGGTCTTGTGGCCGTTCAAGTAGACCTTGCCGTCCCGCCGGGTGAAGGTGGTGGCGATGGCCGAGGAGTCGGAGCCGGCCTGCGGCTCGGTGAAGCCGAGCACGAAGCCGACCCGCCCGCTCAGCACCTCGCCCATGCACTGCTCCTTCTGCTCCGGCGAGCCGAACTCGAGCATGTCGGCGATCGAGAGCGCCTGGCCGAAGGCGAAGTGCGGGCCGCCGAGCTTGGTGATCTCCTCGGCGACCAGCATCAGCGTGGCGGTGTCGACCGGGGTGCCGCCGTGCTCCTCCGGCACGCCGAGCGAGGTGAAGCCGGCCTCGGTCAGGGCGTCGATGAACTCCTGCGGGTAGCGGCTGCTCTCGTTGCACTCCTTCATGTAGTCCTCGGTGCACGAGCGGGCCATCACCTCCCGCAGACTCTCCAGGAGCAGGTTCTGCTCGTCCGTGATGCTGAAGTCCATGGCGGATCACCTTTCGGGGTGGGGCAGGGTCATCGGGTGCGGCCCGTCGGGCGACGGTGCGCGCGGGTCAGGGGCCGGCGGGCACGGTGTAGCCGTACCGGCCGTCCGGGTCGGTCCGCCGGAGCAGGCCGCCCTGCTCGACCAGGTGGTCGAGGTGGGCCAGCGTCTCGGTGGCGAGCAGCCAGCGCAGCCCGGCCGGGGCGCGGTCCCACGGCCCCGGGGCCGTGCTCCACCGCAGCGCGCGGACGACCTCGGCGCCGGTGCGAGCGCCGGCTGCGACCGCCTCGCGCACCGCGACCAGCCGGGCCTCGTGGTGGGCGCGCAGCGCGGCGAGCCGGGCCGACGGGTCGCCCTGCGGCTCGCCGTGCCCGGGCAGGCAGCGGTCCACCTCCAGGGCGGCGATCCGGTCCAGGCTGGCCAGCCGGTCGGTGAGCGCCGACCGGACCGGGCCGCCCGGGACCGTCGGTGCGCCCAGCACCGGCGGTGAGACGTGGAACAGCACGTGGTCGCCGCTGAGCAGCAGGCGGCGCTCCTCCTGGTAGAGGCAGACGTGCCCGGGGCTGTGCCCGGGGGTGGCCAGCACCCGGTAGTCGTACCGGCCGACCCGCAGCCGCACGTCGTCGTCGAGCGGCTCGATCCGGACGTCGCCCGCAGCGGCCGGCACCACCCGGGCCCGCATCTGCTCCAGCTCGCCGGCCTCCGCGGCCGCGAACCCCTCGGCGGTCAGCCGGGCCAGCGACGTCCGCACGGTGGCCGGCTGCCACCAGGTCGCGAGCAGGTCGACCAGCGCCCGTCCGGCCAGCACCCGGTGGCCGGTGGCCGCCAGACGGGCCGCGGCGCCGAGGTGGTCGGCGTGCTCGTGCGTGACCAGCACCCGGGCCTGGCCCAGGTCCACGCCCAGCCGGTCCAGCGCGGTGCGCAGCACGGCCGCCGCGGCCGGGTCGTCGGCGCCGGGGTCGACCACCAGGCCACCACCGGTGCCGTCGGGCAGCACGTAGCAGGAGGTCGCGCGCTCGAAGCCCTCGGGCAGCGGCAGCGCCACCCGATACACGTCCGGGTCGATGCTCACCTGGACGCACAGGTCCTCGCCGGCCTCGCGCAGCGACCGGCGCCGGGCGGCCTCCGCCAGCACCCGGGTGCGGTCGACCTTGCCGGAGAAGTCCCGGCCCAGGCTCTCCAGGACCTCCAGGTGCCGCGGCTTCTTGTAGCTCGCCATCCGGGCGCGGCAGAACTCCTGCAGCTCGTCCAGGGTGAGCGTGGCGCCGGGCACCAGCTCGACCGCCACCGCGACCGCCTCGCCCAGCCGCGGATCGGGCACGCCGTGCACGAGCGCGTCCCGCACGGCGGGGTGCGCCCGGACCACGGCCTCCACCTCGCCGACGAACACGTTCTCGCCGCCGGACTTCACCAGGTCACGCTTGCGGGAGCGCAGGTAGAGGTACCCGTCGGCGTCCCGCTCCATCATGTCGCCGGTGCGCAGCCAGCCGTCCGGGGTGAACGCCCCGCGGGTCAGGCCGGGCTGGTCGTGGTAGCCGCGCATCACCGCGACGGACCGCACCACCCCCTCGCCGACCACGCCGGGCGCCGCCTCCCGGCCGTCCTCGTCCAGCACCCGCAGCTCCAGGTACGGCATCGGCCGCCCGATGCTGGCGATCCGCGGGTCCTCGCTCTCGGCCAGCTCGCGGGTCAGCACCAGGCTGGTGCCGAGGCCGGACTCGGTCTGCCCCCAGCCGTAGCTCACCCGGGCCTGCGGGAAGTGCCGGTACATCCGCCGGACGATCTCCGGTGTGGTGGCGCCTGCGCTGCTCTGCACCAGGCGCACGGAGGACAGGTCGTACCGGTCGATCGTCGGGTGGTCCATCAGCCGGGCGTAGGTGGTCGGCGGCAGCAGGATCATGTAGCTGACCCGGTGCCGCGCGATCGCGTCCAGGATCGTCTCCGGGTGGAACCGGTCCACCAGCACCACCGTGGCCCCGCAGGCGAACGACATGCAGAACCAGTCGTGACCGCCGTGGTGCTCCAGCGGGCACTGGATCAGCACGATCCGGGTCTCGTCCCGGTCCAGCCCGTTGGACAGGTAGGTGCCCTCGATCTCCACCAGGTCGGCCCGGTGGGTGCGCTCGACCCCCTTGGGAACGCCGGTGCTGCCCCCGGTGTACTGGATCCGGGAGACCGCGTCCGGGTCGGCCACCCGGGTCGGCGGACCGGCCGGGGCGTCCTGCTCCAGCCCGGCCAGGCCGCGGGCCCACGCCGGCTCGCCGTCGGTGCACAGCAGCTCGCGCAGGTCCGGCACCTCGCCGCGCGCCTCGTCCACCCGCTCGGCGGCGGCCTGCGGGAACACCAGCACGCTCGATCCGCTGGCCCGCAGCAGGTAGGCGATCTCGGCGGCGCAGCTGCGGTAGTTCACCGGCACCGCGATCGCGCCGATCGACTGCACCGCGTAGTAGAGCTCGACCAGGTCGTGACCGTTCGGCAGCAGATAGGCCACCCGGTCACCGGTCTGCACGCCGCGCGCGAGCAGCACGTGCGCGAGCCGGTCGATCCGCCGCTCGACCTCGGCGTAGGTCAGCGCGACCTCGCCGTGCACGATCGCGAGCCGGTCGGGGTGCCGGCGGGCGGCGGCCAGGAACGGCTCGGCCATCGACCGCATCGCGCTGGGCGCAGGGACCTCAGGCACGAGGGACCGCCTACCGCCCGGCCGCGAACGGGCCGGTCACCGTACAGAACGGCGACGCGGTGGACTCGGCCTGCAGCACCGCCGCCAGCCCGGTGTCCGCGGCCGCGTTCACGATGCCCTTGGTGATCTGGATCGACAGCGCCGGCATCTCGGCCAGCCGACGGGCCAGCGCCATCGTGCCGGGCTCCAGCTCGGCGGCGGGCAGCACCCGGTTCGCGATCCCCAGGTCCTTCAGGTCCGCCCCGCTCAGCCGCTCGCCGAGGAACAGGATCTCCTTGGCACGCTGCTGCCCGACCAGGTCCGGCAGCAGCTTCATCATGCCCATCTCCGGCACGATGCCGATCTGGCAGAACGCCGGCACGATGGCCGCCCGGTCGCTCACGCACACCAGGTCGCACGCCAGGATCAGGCTGAACGCGCCGCCGACGGCGTAGCCGTCCACCATCGCCACCACCGGGGTGGCGATCTGCCGCAGCGTCTCGATCACCCGCAGGTAGCGGCGCAGCTGCTCGCGGGCCCGGGCCGGTGTCGCCTCCTCCGGCGGGGTCTGGCTGAGGTCGCCGCCGGAGGAGAAGTGCTCCCCCGCACCGCGCAGCACGACCACCCGCACGTCCGGGTCGTCGTCCGCCGCGACCAGCAGCTCGCGCAGCCGGTCCATCATCACCGCGCTGATCGCGTTCTTCTTGCGCGGCTGGTTCAGCACGATCACGGCGACGCCGTCGCCGGGGTGCTCGATGTACACGGTCTCGGGCACGGCGTCCGGCACGGTGTCGGGCGCGGCGGTCGTCTCCTCGTTGCTCATCGGTCCGCCTCAGATCGCGACGGCGGCCTGGTAGCCGGCCTTGGTGGCGTCGGCGATCCGGCCGGGGCTGCGGCAGTCGCCGGCCGCGTACACCTCGACGCCCAGGTCCTCGATCGCGTCGTACAGGCCGAGGTTCTCCTCGAAGCCGAGGGTCACCGCGATCGTCTTGGCCT
The DNA here is from genome assembly GCA_036404115.1 of Cellulomonas sp. GTDB lineage: Bacteria > Actinomycetota > Actinomycetes > Actinomycetales > Cellulomonadaceae > Cellulomonas. The sequence continues at coordinate 95,337 of DASWPG010000074.1, read as the reverse complement.
CGACCTCGACCGGCTTGTCGCCCTCGGGGGTGTGCTGCACGGCGCGCACGCCGTCCGGGGTGATCTCGGTGATGCTGGTCGAGGGGTAGGTCGTGACCTTCGGCGACTTCTTGAACGCGGAGGTGAGGTGGAACCGGTCGCTCGACCCGACGTCGTAGCCGATCTTCTTGCCCTCCTCGAGGATCGTGGTGGTGCGGGCGCTGTGCATGGTCAGCTCGCCGAGCTCGCAGCCCGGCAGGCCACCGCCGATGATCGCGATCGAGCGGCGCAGCGGCCACGGGCTCAGCTTCGTGGCGACCCGGGCGAACGTGGGCGTGTAGTACAGCCGCAGCACGATCGCCGCGCCGTTCCACATCACCTTGTTCACCAGGCCGGCCTTCTTCGGCGGCTTGCCGGACAGCATCTGCAGGAAGTAGTGCGAGGTGACGACGTTGCGGCCGTCCACGCCCGGCACGTCGATGCCCTTCGGCTCGCCGCCGTTGGCCACCACCACCGCGTCCGGGCGGACCCGGCGGACCAGCTCCGGGGTGACCGCGGTGCCGAGCACCACCTTGACCTCGGGGTGCTTGCGCAGCTGCACCTTGTAGTAGGTGAGCAGCCGCTCGTGCAGCGGGGAGAAGATCGAGCTCATCTTGACCGAGCCGCCGATCCGCGGGCCGACCTCGTAGATCGTCACGTCGTGGCCGCGCCGGCTGGCGGTGAACGCGGCGCTCAGCCCGCCGGGGCCGGAACCGACCACCATCACCTTCCGACGGGTGCTGGCCGGCGGCACGGTGAGGGTGTCCAGCTCCGGGCCGAGCCGCGGGTTCACGCCGCACTTCTCCAGCGGGAGCTCCTTGCCGACCACGTCGTCCAGGCACCGGTTGCAGCAGATGCACATCGCGATGTCCTCGGCGCGGTCCTCCATCACCTTGCGCGGGAACTCCGGGTCGGCGATCGAGTAGCGCAGGCCACCGATCAGGTCGGCCTTGCCCTCGCGCAGGACCTTCTCCATCACCTGCGGGTCGGTCTCGCGGTACGCGGTGACGACCGGGCGGGTGGCGACGGTCTTGATCTGCTCGGAGATCCAGGACCAGTGCCCGTCCGCCACCTGCTTGGTGGTCAGCGGCACCGAGGTCTCGTGCCAGCCGACCGCCAGGTCGTGCAGGTCGGCGCCGGCCCGCTCCAGGTACGGCACGACGAGCTTGGACTGCTCGATGCCGTGCCCCTCGCCGTGCGGGCTCTTCACGTACTCGACCGGGGACCAGCGCACCAGGATCGGGAAGTCCGGGCCGACCTCGGCGCGCACCTCCTCGATCACCTCGACGGTGAGGCGCACCCGGTTCTCCAGCGCACCGCCGTACTGGTCGGTGCGGTTGTTGGTCGCCGGGGACAGGAAGCGGTTCAGGATGCCGCCGACCCCGGCCATCACCTCGACGCCGTCCCAGCCGGCGGCCTTCATCACCCGCACGCAGTTGACGAACTGCTGCTTGAAGATCGCGATGTGCTCGAGCTCCATCGCCTTGAACGGGCCCATGAACGCCAGGATCGAGATGTCCGAGGGGCCCCACGGGATCTCGTCCTCGTCGGTCTTGCTCTTCCAGTCGTGCACGAAGTACGGCTGACCGACCAGCAGCCCGCCGTGCTTGTGCACCACCTCGGCCATCCGGGCCAGGTGCGGCACGCAGGAGTCGTCGTAGGAGCCGGGGATCGGCGACATCCCGGGGTGCTCGGGGGTGCGCTCGTGCGGGCAGATGGTCTGCACGATCAGCGCGGTCTGCCCCGCGGCCCGCTGCTCCAGGTAGTTCAGGAACCGCTGGGTGGGCCGGGACTGCTGGTCGACGTAGCCGGCGCCCGGGGACATCGAGGTGGTCATCATCCGGTTCTTCAGGGTGACGCCCCCGACCTGGACCGGTGACGACAGGTGCGGGAAGTCCCTACCCATGATGACGAGCTCCTTTCGTGGTGCCGCTGCGTCGTGCTGGTGCTGCGTACGGCGGGTGCTGCGGGGGGTGGTTGGTGCGGGTGGTGGTTGGTGCGGGTGGTGGCAGCGGGGCGGCCGTCGAGGGGGCGCACGGCCGCCCCGCTGCGGTCGGGTGCTAGCGGCCCGCGGCGACCGCTGCCTCCGGGGCGGAGACCGACGGGTCCCAGCTGCGACGGGCGGTGCGCGAGATGATCGGCACGATCACGGCCGTCAGCGCGTACATCACGATCACCAGGACGAACGCCGGGGTGAACGAGCCGGTGGTGTCGTAGATCCGCGCGTACAGCAGCGCGGCGGCGCCGGAGAAGATGAAGATCCCGGTGGACACCCAGGAGTAGATGTCCGAGTAGTTCGCGGTGCCGAAGCCCTCGCGCGCCAGCATCGGCGGCACCAGGGTCAGGGCGGAGTACGCGACGCCGAAGATCGCCATGCCGACGTAGAACACCCCCGCGGTCGAGCCGGAGACGATGGCCAGGGTCAGGCCCACCGCGCCGCACACGCCGGCGACGATGCCGGAGATCCGGCTGCCCACCCGGTCGGTCAGCCAGCCGAGGAAGAACTTCCCGACCACGCCGCCGACCATGATGATCGACACCGCGGTGGCGCCGGCGTCCGCACCGAGCGAGCCGGTGGCGGTGAAGGACGGGATCTGCTGGAAGAACGCCGCGCACAGGCAGAACATGCCGGCGACCAGGATCAGCAGGTAGAACGCCGGCGACCGCTTGGCCTGCGCCAGGGTCGCGCCCCGGGCCGGGGCGGCCTCCACCACCGGCTCGTCCACCATGCCGGCGCCGTAGGGCTCCATGCCCATCGAGGCCGGGTCGCGCCGGACGAACAGGGCGGCGAGCACGGTCGGGATGACGGTGATGATGATGCCGAACACCAGCCGGGTGTACTGCCAGCCGTGCGCGTCGATCAGCGCCTGGCCGACCTTGCTGAAGATCGCCGCGGTGAAGCTCAGCGTCGCCCCCGCGATGCCCAGCGCCAGGCCGGCGCGGAGGCGGAACCAGGCGTTGATCAGCGTGGGCACGGCCAGGAACATGAAGAACGAGGCGCAGATGCCGTAGATCACGCCGTACAGGTCCCACTGCCAGGGCTGGTCGGCATAGGCCGTCCAGATCGTCGCCAGGCCGTAGACCAGCGCGGAGGCGGTGAGCACCCAGCGCGGGTTGTACCGCTTCATGATCCGCCCGGCGAACGGCGTGCAGATGGCCGCCACCCAGGGCTGGATGGTCATGTACAGCGTGGCGGTGGTCCGGCTCCAGCCGAACTCCTCCATCACCGGGGTCGCGAACAGCCCCGAGGTGTTGCCGACGACCCCGACCGGGATCGCGTAGAAGCCGATGCACGCCAGGACGATCAGCCAGGCGTACGTCGACCCCTTCGTCGTCGTGCTGGTGCCACTCATCTCGCAGTCTCCTCAGATACTCGTCGGGTCGCTACGCCGGTGCGCCGTCGCCGAGGATGTACGCCGCGTACAGTGCGTCGATCTCCTCGTCGGAGTAGCGGTGCTCCCGCAGCACGGATCGGGTGTCGTGGTCGTAGGGCGCTCCGCCCCGGACCGTCCGGCTGGGGTTGTTCTGGAACCGCGGGACCGGGGCCACGCCGCGGACGGTCTCGCCGGTCTGGATGTCCTGCCAGGACTCGAAGACGCCGCGAGCCTGGTAGTGCGAGTTCTCCTGCATCATCCGGTAGTCCATGATCGGGCTGAGCGCGACGCCGAGCGGGCCGAGCTCCGCCTCCACCTCGGCCACGGTGCGCTGCGCGCAGTAGCCCTCCAGGGCGGCGACGAACTTGGCGGCCCGCTCCGGCTTGTCCCGGGTGATCGACTGGATCACGCCGTCGAAGTCCGGGTCGTCGCCGAGCCCGAACAGCTCGATCATCGAGCGGATCGCGCGGGCGCCACCGACCGCGATGAAGATCCAGCCGTCCGAGCAGCGCTCGGTGCCGTTGCACGCGCCGACCGTGTCCAGGTTGCCCATCCGGGGCGCCTGGCGGCCCTTGTTCAGCCCGTCGGACAGGTAGGACGCCTGCAGCCGGACCAGGGTCTCGAACTGCGCGAGGTCGATGCTCTCGCCCCTGCCGGTCTCCCGGGCGCGGATCACGCCGGCCAGCGCGGACCACGCGCCGAACAGCCCGGTGATGAAGTCGCCGGTGTAGGGCTTGGTCACGTACGGCGGCAGCGGGTCCGGGAAGCCGTTGATCGCGAGGTAGCCGCTGAACGCCTGGCCGATCGAGTCGTACGACGCGCGGCGCAGGTAGGCCGGGTCGCCGGACAGGCCGAAGCCGGAGATGTGCACGATGGTCAGCGCCGGGTTCACCTGCCACAGCACGTCGTCGGTCAGGCCCCACTGCGCCCAGGTGCCGCCCCGGGAGGACTCCACCAGGATGTCGGCGTCCGCGATCAGGCGGAACAGCACCGCACGGCCCTCGTCGGTCGGGATGTTCAGCGTGATCGACCGCTGGTTGCGCCGCTCCTGCGACCAGGACTGCGGCCAGAGCCGGTACATGTCCGAGACCTTGGTGCTCTCGACCTGGATCACGTCCGCGCCCTGCTCGGCGAACAGCTCGCACATGAACGGGCCCGCCACCACCGAGGAGGCGTTGATGACCTTCAGGCCCTGCAGGGTGCCGAAGCCGGTGCCGTCGGGGTTCTTCATGTCCGTCCTACCTGTTCTCGGGGGCGTCGTGCGTCGGGGTCGGGGGGTGGCCGGTGCCGTCAGGCGCCGGTGGTCTCGCTGTACGGGCGCGTGGCGAGCACGCCGGCGGCAGCCATCCGCGCCCGGGCGGCGGCCGAGACGGCCAGCTCGTCCAGCAGGGCGTCGTTGTCCTGGCCGATGCTCGGGGCACCGCGCCAGACCCGGCCGGGGTGCCGGGTCAGCTCCGGCACGACCTTGACGCCGGGCACCGTGGTCACGCCGTCGCTGGCGGTCCACTCGGTGAACACCCCGCGCGCCCGGTAGTGCGGGTGCTCGCGGGCCGCGGCGTAGTCCATCAGCCGGGAGCACGGCACACCGTGGTCGGCCAGCTCGTCCTCGACCTGCGCAGCGGTGCGGGTCGCGATGAACTGCGCGAACGCCGCCTCGATCACCTCGGCCGCCTCGGTCCCCACCGGGACCAGGCCGGCGCCGTCGCCGAACAGCTCGGCCGCGTCCGGGCGGGCGTCCAGCCCGAGCAGCGCGACCGTGCGCCGCACCACGCCGGGGCCGAGCACCAGGACGTAGACCTCCTCGCCGTCGCCGCACACGTAGGTGCCGTACACGGCGCAGATCAGCGAGTGGTCGCCCTCCTTGACGTAGTCCAGGCCGTACCGCAGGAAGTCCGTCGGGTAGTTGGCCTGCACCCGCATCATCACCTCGAACTGGGCGATGTCGATGCTCTCGCCGCGGCCGGTCTCGTGCCGCTTCAGCAGGGCGGCGTTCGCCATGCCGAAGGCGTAGAACGCCGCGGTGTAGTCGGCCGGGAACGGCATCGCGGGCACCGAGCGCTGCCCGGGCAGACCGTTCATCCGCATCGCGCAGGAGAACGCCTGGGCGATCGGGTCGTAGCTCGGCCGGCTCAGGTAGCGCTCGTCGCCGGTCTGGCCGAACCCGGAGATGTGCGCGATCACCAGGCCGGGGTTCCGCTGCCACAGCACGTCGTCGCCGAGGCCGATCCGGGCGAACCGGCCGCCGGTCGACGCCTCGATCAGCACGTCGGTGCCGGCCAGCAGGTCGAGCAGCACGGCCCGGCCGTCCGGGTCCAGGTAGTTCAGCGCGAGGGAGCGCATGTTGCGGCGGTCCTGCTGCCAGGCGCCGCTGCGCCGCGACGTGCGCGAGGTGTCGACCGATCCGGGGTTCTCCACCCAGATCACGTCGGCACCGTGCTCGGCGTACAGCTGGGCGGCGAACGGCGCGGCCACGGACAGCCCCATCATCACGACCCGGATGCCGGACAGCAGCCCGAACTCGGGCCGGCTCTGGTCCACCTGCGCCACCTCTCCTCACCGTTCTCGACAAACCCAACCTATTGCGGACTTACCCGGTTCAGAGGGACTTATGTCCTGAATTCACAAAGCATTTCGGGCGCGATTGATCCAGCCCTCCGAGCCCCTGCCCCCGAGCCGGGACGGCGCCCCGTCGGCACCGCCCCGGCCCGTCTCGCACCAGCCCTGCCCCGCGCGCTCCACCGACCCGACCAGGGCCGCCGTGCTCCGCGGGGCGGACCGGTCATCCTTCGCGGAACTGCACGCCGTAGCCCCCTCGCGGGTAGTGCCACGTCAGCGCGCCGGGTGCCGCCACCGCCAGGCACGTGCCGCACTCCAGGCACGCCGCCGGCTCGACCAGCACCTCGCCCGACGGACCACGGCTGTACACCCGGGCCGGGCAGACCGCGATGATCCGGTCCCCCGTCCCGGTGCTCCGGCAGAGCTCCTGGTCGACCGCGATGTGCGGCTGCTCCTCGTCCACCTCGAACCGGTTCACGCCGAGGCGGGCCGGCACCGAGGGCACCGCGACCCGCACCGGCGCGGTGCCGGCCGCCGCTGGACCGCCGGCAGCCGCTGCCGCCGTACCGCTCCGAGGACTCGTCGTGCTCACAGCGCCCGCACCCCCGCCCAGCCGTCCCGCACCAGATCCCGTGTCCGCAGCCCCGAACGGCGCAGCGCGCGCCAGGCGGTGCCGGTCAGGTGCCGGCGCGGCGTCGTGTCCAGGCTGAACACGTCGTGCAGCACGTCGGCCACCAGGTCGCCGTACGCCCCGTACATCCGCGGGCGCTCCAGGAACGCCGGCGCCTTCGCGTACGTGGTCAGGTCCTGGCCGACGAACGAGGAGAACAGCCGCTCCCGGTAGCCGGCCAGCGCCGCGGCCGAGGTGTCCCCCGCCGCGAGCGCCGCGACCAGCGCGTCCGAGGCCGCCACCGCGGAGCCGATCGCCAGGTCCATCCCGCGGACCGTCAGCCCCGAGTTGATCGTCAGGCCGGCGGCGTCGCCCACCACGACCAGGCCGTGCGTGGCGATCTCGCCGACCATCTCCAGACCGCCCTCGGCCACCAGGTGCGAGCCGTACTCCACGATCTCGCCGCCCTTCAGGTACGGGGCCAGCGCCGGGTGCGTGTAGCAGTGGTCGAACACCTCGGACGCCTGCTTGCCGGAGCGCACCAGGTCGTCCAGCCGCAGCACCACGCCGAAGGACAGCGAGTCGGTGTTCGTGTACAGGAATGCGCCACCACCGATGCCCTGGGTGCAGTCGCCGACCAGCGCGTGCGCCGCGCCCTCGTCGCCCGAGACCGCGAACCGGTCCTCGATCGCGGTGCGCCCCAGCGCGACGACCGCCTTCACCCCCACCGCCAGGTGGTGCTCCGGCGGCTTCGGGCGCAGGCCGACCGACCGGGCCAGGAACGAGTTCACCCCGTCGGCGGCCACCACCACCCGGGCGCGCAGCTCGTCCTCGCCGGCCCGCACGCCGACCACCCGGGGCCGGCCGTCGGGGCCGGGCACGGTCAGCAGCTCGTCCACCCGCACGCCCGGCATCAGGAACACGCCGGCCGCCTCGGCCTGCTCGGCCAGCCAGCCGTCGAACCGGGCGCGCAGCACGGTCACCGCGTTCACCGGTGCCGCCAGGCGGCTCGACGCGTAGTCCAGCGACACCGTGGAGTCCCCGGTGACGAAGGTCGTCACGTGCCGGGTGATCCGGCGCTCGACCGGCGCGGTGTCCGCGAAGCCCGGGAACACCTGGTCCAGCACCCGCCCGTACAGCACGCCGCCGGACAGGTTCTTCGACCCCGGGGCCTCGCCGCGCTCGATCAGCACCACCGACAGGCCGGCCTCGGCCAGCCGGTAGGCGGTCACCGACCCCGCGGGCCCGGCCCCGACGACGATGACGTCGAAGTCCGGCTCCTGCTCCTCCTGCTGGGTCATCTCACACCCCGCGCAGCGCCGCGGCCAGCGCCGGGACCACCTGGTACAGGTCGCCGACGATGCCGTAGTCGCACTCGCCGAACACGGCCGCGTCCTTGTCCGTGTTCACCGCGATCAGGGTGCGGGCCGCTCGCACGCCGACCATGTGCTGCACCTGGCCGGAGATGCCCAGCGCCAGGTAGAGCTCGGGCGCGATCTGCCGGCCGGACACCCCGAGGTACCGGTCCCGCGGGAACCAGCCGGAGCCCTCGGCCAGCGGGCGCGAGCAGGCGGTCGCCGCGCCGAGGGCCGACGCCAGGTCCTCGACCATCGCCAGGTCCTCGCGCGCCTTGAGCCCGCGGCCGATCCCGACCACCCGGGCCGCAGACGCCAGGTCGGTGGTCGCGGCGCGCGCCGGGGCCTCGGACAGCACGGCCACCGGCAGCACGGTGCCGGCCGGCACCTCGCGCACCGGGGCGGACCCGCCGGTGACCGGTTCGGCGATCGCGTCCACCACCAGGGCGACCGGGCCGCCCGTGACCAGCTCGACGGTGGCGGCGGCGCCGTTCAGCGCCGCGCGGTGCACCAGCAGCCCGCCGTCGGCGGCCGCCAGCGCGCTCACCCCGGCCAGCGCCGGGGCGCCGGTGCGGGCGGCGACGGCGCCCAGCAGCACCCGCTCGGCGTCGCCGGGCAGCGCCAGCACGGCCACCGGGTCCAGACCGGCGACCACTTCGGCCACCGCGGTGGCCAGCGCCTCCACCGGCAGACCGTCGGGGGCGCCGACCAGCACGACCTCGTCACCGGCCGCCGCGTCGAGCTGGCCGGCGACCTGCTCGGCGACGGCGCGGCCACCCGCCACGACCGCGGTCACCGGTCCGCCGACCGACCGGGCGAGGCCGACCGGTCCGGCCACGGCCGGGTCGGTGCCGACGACGATGCACAGGGTAGAGCTCATGGTTCCTTCTCCTTCTCGACCGGACGTCAACGCTGCGCACGCGCTCACAGGACGGCGTCGGCGCGCAGCGCCGCCACCAGCTCCGCGGCGGCCGCGGCGGGATCCGTCGCTTCGATCAACCGGCCTCGACGGGCCGGGGTGTCCGGGCGGGTCAGCGAGCGCACCTCGACCCGGGCCGCCGTCGGCGCCACGTCCAGGTCGGCCGGCGCGAGCACCTCCACCGGCTTCTTGCCGGCGGACAGGATGTCCTTCATGCCCGGCACCCGCGGCAGCGCCGCGTCCGTGGCGACCGCCAGCACGGCCGGCCCGGTCACCCGGAGCCGCCGGGTGCCGCCGCCGACGGCCTGGTCGACCTCCAGGGAGCCGTCGGCCGGCCGCACCGCCTCGACCTGCGCCAGGGCCGGCCAGCCGAGCGCGCCGGCCAGCACGGTCGGCACCAGGTGCGCGCCGACGTCCACCGAGCTGTCCCCGGTGACCACGGCCTGCACGTCGCCGATCCGGGCCACCACGGCGGCCAGCGCCCGGGCCGTGGCGGTGCAGCCCGCGCCCTCGTAGCCGGCGTCCGCCACCAGCACCGCGCGGTCCAGGCCGCGCGACAGCGCCGCCTTGCGGGCCATCGGGGAGCCGGTGTCCTCGCCGCCGACGCTCACGCCGACCAGCTCGGTGCCCAGCGCGTCGGCCAGCAGCCGGGCGACCTCGACGGCCACCGGGTCGTACTCGCTGATCGCGCCCTTCGCGCGGGAGAGGTCCAGGGTGCCGTCGGCCCCGATCGAGACGTCCTGCGGGTTGCGTGCCCACTTGTAGGCCACGACGACGGTCATGAGGTCACTCCTTGTCGGTCGAGCACGCGCGGTCGGTCGAGCGCGTGCGGGTGGGGCGGGTGGTCATGCGGCGGCCCGGACCCGTCCGTCCGGCTGCGGCGCGAGCGCCGCGGCGCCCTGCACCGTGACCGGAGAGGTGCGGGCGGCGCGGACTGCCACCGTCATCAGCAGGGCGATCACGGCGTAGGAGCCGATGCACACCCACCAGGCCCCGTCGAAGCTGCCGGTCCGGTCGTGGATCCGGGCGTAGAGCACCGGGGCGACGGCCGCGAACAGCCCGAGGGCCACCGTGACGAACGAGTAGACCCGGCTGTACCGGGCGGTGCCGAACAGCTGGCGGATCGCGAGCGGCGGGATCACGGTCAGCCCCGCGTACGCGCCGCCGAAGACCAGGCAGCCGAGCAGGAACAGCGCGGTGCTGCCGCCGCTGGCCAGCACGACCGCCGAGCCGCAGGCGCCCAGGCTCGCCGCGATCAGCGCGGTCGCCAGGATGCCCGTCCGGTCGAACACCCAGCCGAGCACCAGCTTGCCGAGGATGCCGCCGACCATGATCGCCGAGACGCCGGTCGCGCCGACCTCCGCCGACATCCCGGCGCTGACCGCCGCGCTCGGCACCTGCTGCAGCATCGAGGCGGACATCGCGAGCAGGCCGGACAGCACCAGCACCGCGAGGAACGGCACGGAGCGCAGCACCCGGCCGAGCGTCGGCGCGGGCACGGCGGGTCCGGCAGTCGGCACCCCGGTGGCAGCGCCGGTCGACGCGGCAGCGGTCGCCTCCTCGTCCTCCTGCTCGGCGCCGTACGGGCGCAGCCCGAGCTCGGCCGGGGTCAGCCGGACCAGCGCAAGCACCAGCGGCACCGCCATCACCCAGGCGACCACCGCCATCACCACCCGGGTCTCCCGCCAGCCGATCTGCTCGATCAGCCGGCTGCCGACCGGGTTGGCGACCGCGGCGACCACGCTGGCGAACGCGGCGGCGATGCCGATCGCCAGCCCGTTGCGGCGGCGGAACCAGTTGTTCACCAGCAGCGGCACCGGCAGGTAGAACAGGAAGGAGAACGCGATGCCGAGCAGCGCGCCGCCGAGGTACCAGTGCACGAGCTCGGTGAACAGCGAGCTCGCCCCGTACACGACCGCCGCGAGCGTCACCGCCCCCGCGAGGATGTACCGGATGCCGGCGCGCGGCAGCAGCCAGCCGGCCAGCGGCAGCGAGGCCGTCATGAACAGCGCGACGAAGGTCAGGTAGGAGTTCAGGTCCGCCAGCGACCAGCCCATGTCCTCGCTGACCGGGACGAGGTAGATGCCGGCGGAGTTGCCGATCACACCGACGCTGGCGCCGAACAGCGCGCAGCACGCGACGAGGGTCAGCCACGCCCGGTGCGGACGTGGACGGGGAGCCGAGGACATGCAGGACCCGCCTTCCTGGGAGCACGCACGAGGCCGCGGGACCACCCGCGGGGGGCCGGCCCGCGCACGCGGGTGCCGACACCTCCGGCCTCGTGATCCTCGTCGACCGCCGAAGAGACTTCGTGAAGAACGTATTGCAAGTTAACCGGTTCAGACGGGACCATCGTCCCGCGGTAAATGAGGACCAACGTCCCATTTCTGATTTACGTGAGCAAGGCATTGCGTAAATGCGCCGTGCATGCGGGCCGGGACGCGCCGCGGGCAGGCGCGGTCGCACCGGGCGGGACACGCTGCCGACCCGCTCCGGGGCAAGGCGCTGCGCGGCGCGTGCTGCGCGCCGGGGTACGCCTCCCGGTCGCGGCTCGGACGGTCCGGTCGCGGTCAGGCGGGCCGGACGGGGGCCGTGCTGCCGCGCGGGATGAACACCGGCGCTCCCCCGCAGCCGTCGCCGGGGTCGCTCCCGGCCACCAGGTCCAGCAGCATCCGGACGGCCCGGGCGCCCTGGTCCATCGCATCGTGGTCCACGGCGGACAGCGTCGGGTGGGTGTACTCGCACTGCGCGGGGTCGCCCCAGGCCACCACCGACAGCCGTCCGGGCACGTCGACGCCCATCTCGGCCGCCACGGCCACCCCGGCCATCGCGGTGACCGTGTTGTCGTAGACCACGGCCGTCGGGGCGTCCGGGCGGGTGAGCAGCGCGCGGGTCACGCCGGCACCCTCGGCGGGCGTCGCCCCGCCCTCGACCACCGCGGTCTCGGTGACACCGGCCAGCGCGCAGGCCGCGTGGAACGCCGCGGTGCGCACGGTCGAGTGCGCCAGCACACCGCGGTCCGCCACCCGGGCGATCCGCCGGTGGCCGAGCGCCGCGAGGTAGGACACGACGCTGTGCACCGAGGCCGCGTCGTCGGTCCAGGAGGTCGGCATCCCGCCCGCCATCGACGGGTCGCCCACCCCGACCACCGGGATGCCCGCCTCGGCGAGCAGCGCCGGCCGGTCGTCACCGACCCGCAGGTCGATCAGCACCACGCCGTCCACCCGGCCGCCGCTCCACCAGGAGCGCAGCGTCAGCAGCTCGTGCTCGTGGTCCTGCACCACCTTCATCAGCAGCGAGACCGCATGCCGGGACAGCTCGCCCTCGATGCCCTGCAGGAAGCTGGAGTAGCAGGGCTCGATGCCGACCAGGCTCGGCGGGCGGTTCAGCACCAGCCCGACGGTGTCGGTGCGGGCGCCGGACAGCACGCGCGCGGCGGCGTTCGGCGTCCAGCCGAGCTCCTCGGCGGCCGCCAGCACGCGGGTCCGGGTGCTGTCCGCCAGCCCGGGCCGGTCGTTCAGGGCATAGGAGACGGTCGCCTTGGACACGCCCGCGCGTGCGGCGACATCCGCCATCGTGACCCGCTTCACCGCTGCCTCCGGCCCCTGCGCCCGGCGTGCGGCGGGAGCCGGCACGTCTGACCCGGAACTCTAGCCGTGAATGAGGCGTGCTGAATGCCGGCACGCAGGCGTCCGCCCCCGTGGCCGAAGGCTGCTCGCCCCGGCCCGCGAGCGCGGGCTAACCGGTTCAGGCGCGAGCGGCCTCATAGGCGGCGAGCTGGTCGATCCGGCGCTGGTGCCGCGGGTCCTGGCTGAACGGCTCGGCGACGAACGCGTCCACCAGCTCCACGGCCTCCTCGACCGTGTGCTGGCGGGCGCCGATCGCGACGGCGTTCGCGTCGTTGTGCTGACGGGCGAGCCGGGCGGTCTCCAGGTTCCAGGCCAGCGCGGCGCGCACCCCGGTCACCTTGTTCGCGGCGATCTGCTCCCCGTTGCCGGAGCCGCCGATCACCACCGCGAGGCTGCCCGGGTCGGCCACCACGGCCTCGCCCGCCGCGAGGCAGACGGCCGGGTAGTCGTCCTGGGGGTCGTAGGTCTCGGCGCCGTGGTCGACCACCTCGTGCCCAGCGGCACGCAGGTGCTCCACGAGCGCGACCTTGAGCTCGAACCCGGCATGGTCAGCGGCGACATGGATACGCATGGACCCATCCTGCCGCACCCGGGCGCGTCCGGCTCCTGGTCCGGGCGGCCAGGTTCTGCGCACCCGCTCGGCCGGACCGACCTCGGCCCGCCGGCCCGGCCCGGCGACCCGGCCGGCCGAGCCGGCTCAGCGGTAGGTCGTCCGGCCGGGCTCGCCGGCCCGCTGGTCCGCGATGCCCGAGTGCCGCAGGAAGTACGTGGTGACCACGTCCCGCCACTGCCGGGCCTGCGCCACCTGCTCCACCAGGCGCTCGTGCACCTCCGCGTGGACCACGTCGATCTCGCCCGCGAGCCCGTCCCAGGTGCGCAGGTACTCCTCGGCCCGTCGGCAGCCCTCGGCGTGGCTGTCGTAGACGTGCTGGACCACTGTCGACCCGGAGCGCAGCACGTGCGTGTACGGCACGTGGTGGAAGAACAGCAGGTCCTCGTCGGGGCAGGTCGCCAGGTCCTCGTACCGGTCCCGGACCCCCGGGCGGTACTGGCCGGTGAAGCCGGAGCCGGTCGCCAGCGTCCGGTCCACACCGATGCCGTCCCGGTCCGCGAAGTGGTAGGTGCCCCACCGGTCGTACTCGTAGCCGTCCACGTCGACGCCGTAGTGGTGGCCCGGGCGGCACATGAAGCCGATCCCGAGCGGCACCGTGTACATCCGGTACGTGTCGCGCGAGGTGACCAGCAGATCGACCACAGCCTGCCGAGCGCGGGGCGTGGCGGCCGGATAGGTCAGCTCCACCCACTCGCGGGCGATCTGCTCCGGGGTCAGCGTGGCGTCCCAGGCCAGCCGGCCGAAGGCGTACAGGTTCGCCTGCGCGAGCGGGTGCCCGGTCCAGCTCGCGTCGGTGCCGGTGTTCGCCACCGCGACCAGCCCGTACCGCCCGGTCGGGCTGGAGCGGCGCAGCGTGCCCAGCAGCGTCGGCGACCCGGCGGCGCCCGGGTCGTCCGCCGGCGCGTCGGGGCGGTGCTCCAGCACCTCGCGCCACAGCGGGGCCAGGAAGCAGACGTGCTGCTGCTGACCCAGGTACTCCTGGGTGATCTGCAGCTCGCACGCCTGGTTGGTCCGGCGCAGCGCGCCGAGCAGCGGGGACACCGGCTCGCGGACCTGGAAGTCGATCGGGCCGTTCTTGACCTGCAGCACCACGTTGTCGTCGAAGGTGCCGTCCAGCGGCACGAAGCTCTCGTAGGCGGCCTTGGCCCGGTCGGTGCGCCGGTCGCGCCAGTCCTGCTCGTGGTCGTAGACGAACGCCCGCCAGAACACCAGCCCGCCGTGCGGCGCGACCAGCCGGGCCAGCATGTTCGCCCCGTCGCCGTGCGTGCGGCCGTAGCGCAGCGGCCCGGGCTCGCCCTCCGCGTCAGCCTTCACCACGAATCCGCCGAAGTCCGGGACCCGCCGGTAGAGCTCCGCCACCCGCTCGGCCCAGAACTCCTGGACCTGCGGGTCCAGCGGGTCCGAGGTGCCGAGGCCGCCGACCACCCGCGGCGCGGCGAAGTTCACCGCGACCGCGATCCGGATGCCGTGCGCGCCGAAGATGTCCGCCACCCGGCGCAGCGGGCCGAGGTGGCCGAGCTCGTCGGTGATCAGCCAGCGCGCCTCGTCGCGGACGTTCACGTTGTTCAGGCACACGAGGTTGATCCGGATGCTCCCCAGCAGCTCGGCGTACCGCTCCAGCAGGTCCCAGTCCTCGCGGAACCGTCCCTCCTCGAAGAACAGCGAGCGGCCGGCGTAGCCGCGCTCGACCGAGCCGTCCAGGTTGTCCCAGTGGTCGAGCATCCGGATCGGCGCGTCGGGCTGCTCGGACCAGACGACCCCGGGGGTCGGGTCGTCGCTCGCCCGGTCCCGCCAGGTGGCCCGGGCCCGGGCCAGCCAGGCCCGGTCGCGCTCGCCGTCCGGCCGCACCGGCGTCCGTCGGCAGGGCTCGGTGTAGTCCGGCCCCATCCAGGGGCTCAGCGGTGGCTGTCCAGCCATGGGTCCTGGTCCTCTCCGTCGTCCAGCGGCCCGGCCAGGCCCGCTCGTCGTGCTCCGTGCCGGTGAGCAGCTCCATCGCCGCGCGCGACCCGGCCGGCACGTCCGCCTCGGCCCCACCCTCGCGCAGCCGGGCGGTCTCCCGGACGATCAGCCCGTGGTTCTCCCGGTCGGGCCGGACGGTGAGCGCGTTCCGCAGCAGCAGGACGGGCAGCCCGCCGACCAGGAGCACCAGCACCGCGCCGAGCACCGCGCCGAGCACCGCGCAGCAGCTCGAGGTGCACAGGTAGGTGCTCGGATCGTCCGGGCCGGCCGGCCGTCCGGTCGGAGGTGGACGAGCCGCGCAGCCGCCGACCCAGGGTGGCGCTCGTCATCGTGCCGCCTCTCCTGCGCGCACCGCAGGCGCGTGCCCGGTCGTCGTCATCGACGGTCCCGCCGAGGCGAAGTCCATACTGCCATACTAGTGCACAAGTACACCGGACCGGGGCTGCGCGACCGCGATGGGGCAGGATCGGGCCATGGCCGTCCCCCCGATCGCCCCCGCGGCACCCCCGCAGCCCGGGTCCGCCCGCCACGCCGTCCACGACCGCCTGCGCCGGCAGATCGTCGCCCTGCAGCTGCCGCCCGGGAGCCCGCTCTCCGAGACCGAGACGGCTGCCCGGTTCGGCGTCTCCCGCACCCCGGTGCGCGAGTCGCTGATCCTGCTCGCGGACGAGGGCCTGGTGGAGATCTACCCGCAGCGCGGCAGCTTCGTCGGGCGGATCCGGTACGACGACGTGGTGACCGCCCAGTTCGTCCGCGAGGCGCTGGAGTGCTCCGCGCTCGACGACGGCGGCGACCCCGTCAGCGACGGCGACCTCGCCACCCTGACGGACCTGGTCGCCGAGCAGCACCGCACGGACGCCGCCGGCGACAACCAGGCGTTCTTCGACCTGGACGAGGCGTTCCACCAGCACCTGATGACCGCCACCGGCCACGGCGCCGCCTGGCGGATCGTCGGGCAGGCCAAGGCCCAGATGGACCGTGCCCGCCGGCTCTCGCTGCCGGACGAGCACAAGGTCACCAGCCTGATCGGTCAGCACGAGGCCGTGGTGGCCGCCCTGGCCGCCGGCGACCGGGCGGCGTCCGTCGCCCACCTGCGCGAGCACCTGCGCGTGGTGCTGCAGGACGTGCAGCGCATCCGGTGCGAGCAGCCGGGGCTGTTCGCCTCCTAGGCTGGGCACCACCGGGCGCACCCGCGACCCGCGCACCCCCAGAAGGGACGCACCCGCACCCATGACCCGCAGCGGCATCGACACCTCGGCACTCGACCCGGACGTCCGTCCCCAGGACGACCTGTACGCGCACGTGAACGGTCGCTGGATCGCCGCGCACGAGATCCCGGCGGACCGGGCGATGGACGGCTCGTTCCGCGTCCTGCACGACCGCGCCGAGGAGCAGGTCCGCGACATCATCACCGAGGCCGCCGGGCTGGCCGAGCCCACCGGCGTGCAGGCGCAGATCGGTGCGCTGTACACCTCGTTCATGGACACCGCGGCCGTCGAGGCCGCCGGCACCGCGCCGCTGCGGGCCGAGCTGGACGCGATCGCGGCCGCGCACGACCCGGCCGCGCTGGTCCGCGTGCTCGGCGCCCTGCAGCGCGCCGGCGCCGTGTCCGCCACCGGGTTCTGGGTGGACAACGACGCGAAGGACCCGGAGCGCTACGTCGTCTACCTGGCGCAGTCCGGGCTGGGGCTGCCCGACGAGTCGTACTACCGCGACCCGCAGCACGCCGAGGTGCTGGCCGCCTACCGCCCGCACGTCGCCCGGATGCTGCTGCTCGGCGGCTGGTCCGCCGACGAGGAGGCCGCGGACGCCGCCGCCGACCGGGTGCTCGCCCTGGAGACGGCGATCGCCGGCGGGCACTGGGACGTCGTGGCCGACCGCGACGCCGACCGCACGTACAACCCGACCACGCTGACGGCCCTCGCCGCCGACGCCCCGGGCCTGGACTGGGCTGCCTGGGCCGAGGCGCTGCAGGTGCCCGCCGGCGCCCTGGACCACCTGGTGGTGCGCGAGCCGTCGTTCGCCACCGAGCTCGCCCGGCTGTGGTCCGCCGAGCCCGCGGCCCGGTGGCAGGACTGGCTGGCTTACCACACCGTCACCTCCCGGGCGCCGTTCCTGTCCGACGAGCTGGTGCAGGCGAACTTCGACTTCTACGGCCGCACGCTGACCGGCGCACCCGAGCTGCGGGCCCGGTGGAAGCGCGGCGTCTCGCTGGTGCAGGGCGTGCTCGGCGAGGCGGTGGGCGAGGTGTACGTGGCCCGGCACTTCCCGCCCGCGCACAAGGCGCGGATGGAGCAGCTGGTCGAGCACCTGGTCGCGGCCTACCGCGAGTCGATCACCGGCCTGGACTGGATGGGCGAGGAGACCCGGGCGAAGGCGCTGGCCAAGCTGGACGCGTTCACCTCGAAGATCGGCTACCCGGTGCGCTGGCGCGACTACTCCGCGCTGGAGGTCCGCGCCGACGACCTGCTCGGCAACGTCCGGCGCGCCTCCGCCGTCGAGCAGGACCGCGAGCTCGGCAAGATCGGCCGCCCGATCGACCGGGACGAGTGGTTCATGACCCCGCAGACCGTGAACGCGTACTACAACCCGGGGATGAACGAGATCGTGTTCCCGGCCGCGATCCTGCAGCCGCCGTTCTTCGACGCCGAGGCCGACGACGCGGTGAACTACGGCGGCATCGGCGCGGTGATCGGGCACGAGATCGGGCACGGCTTCGACGACCAGGGCTCGAAGTACGACGGTCAGGGCCGCCTGGAGGACTGGTGGACGCAGGAGGACCGCACCGAGTTCGAGCAGCGCACCTCCGCGCTGATCGAGCAGTACTCGGCGTTCTCCCCCGCCCAGCTCGACGGCTCGCACCACGTGAACGGCGCGCTGACCATCGGCGAGAACATCGGCGACCTCGGCGGCCTGTCGATCGCGCTGACCGCCTACCGGATCGCGCTCGGCACCCCGCTGGACCAGGCCCCGGTGCTGGACGGGTACACCGGCGTGCAGCGGGTCTTCCTCGGCTGGGCGCAGGTCTGGCAGGCCAAGGGCCGGGACGAGGAGATCATCCGCCGGCTCGCCGTGGACCCGCACGCGCCGGACGAGGTGCGCTGCAACGCCGTGGTGCGCAACGTGGACGAGTTCTACCCGGCCTTCGACGTGCAGCCCGGCGACGGGCTGTACCTGGCGCCCGAGGAGCGCGTGCGGATCTGGTGACGGCGGCTCACCCGTCGGCGGCGTCGCGCAGCGCGTACAGCACGACGCCGGACAGCCAGAGACCACCGGCGACCACCGCCGCGGGCCGGTTGTGCACCGGGTGGCTGAGCAGCGCCCACCAGAGCGCCGTCCCGGCCAGGTCCACGGTCCCGCACAGCCAGCTCACCATGGCGAGCAGGGCGAGCGGCAGCCAGGCGACGGCCGGACGCAGGACGACGGCGCAGAGCAGGACCAGGCCGAGACCCAGCAGCGCGCTGCGCACGACGAGCAGCACGGACTCGGGGCCCAGGCCGCGGACCGTGGTGGTCGCTGCCTCGGTGCCGAGCACCAGCACGGTGAGCAGCAGCACCCACGCCCCCCGGCAGCCGATCAGCGGCCACCGAGGCAGCATCCGCTCCACGCCTCCGCCGGGTGCGACCAGCGAACCGAGGCAGCCGAACGCCGGTGCGACCGACGAGATGCCGAGCGTCACGAGCGCGACGCCGTCGGAGAGCGGGACCTCCCGCAGACCGATCGGGACCCCGC
Organism: Cellulomonas sp.; assembly: GCA_036404115.1. Lineage (GTDB taxonomy): Bacteria > Actinomycetota > Actinomycetes > Actinomycetales > Cellulomonadaceae > Cellulomonas. The sequence goes on along the minus strand of DASWPG010000074.1, from coordinate 76,572 downwards.
CCACCGCGATCAGGGCCACGGCACCGGTCACCACCAGGGGCGGCCACCCGCCCCGCGATCGTGCGAAGAGCACCGGCAACGAGGGGAGCCTCACCAGGCACCTCGGCAGCCGCGGAGCGCCGCGAGCGCCGAGCGTGCGTCGTCCAGCGTCGGCGTCACCGGAAGGGGCGGTTCGATCCCGTCGACCGGCCAGGCCGCGACCAGGTCAGCCACGTCGAGGTCCGGGGCGAGCCACCGGCCCACGGCCACCTCGGCCCGGATCCGGTGCCTGAGGTCGGCGTCCAACCACTCCTGCCAGCCACGATCGGGGCAGGCCGACGCGCCGAGCACGACGTCCCAGATCAGCTGATCGGACCGGCCGGACGGGTCGATCGGCGGGAAGACGACCACCACGCCCGGCTCCGGTCGGCCCGCGTCCCCCGGGGCGTACCGCAGCGCACCCAGGTCGGGGTCCAGGTCGTGCAGGCGGTCGTCGGGCCGGTGCAGCGCGGCCGCGGCGACCACCGCGATCGCGGCCACGCACCCGAGCAGCGTCAGCTCGGCAGCGAGCACCTCTGGGCACAGCACGATCGCGGTCACGGTGACGTCCGTGGCACCGACGAACGCGACCGCGCCGGCCGCACCACCGAGATCGAGAGCGAGCACCGCATACCCCGCGACCGTGACCAGCGGCGGTGTCAGCCATCGCGCGCCGAGCAGGCGGCTGGCGCCGACCGCGGTCCCGACGAGTGCCGACGCCAGCACCCCCGCCGCGGCGAGCACGACCTCGGGCCCGGCGCTCCAGGGCGGCGGCGACCCGTGCGCCGCAGCGACCCCGACCGCGAGCAGGACGCTGAGCACCAGGCCGAGCACCGCCCAGCACGCCAGCGCGACCGACCGCCCGATCAGCAGACGCACCCGCGCCGCCGGCGGAGCGGCCCGCAGGAGGTCGAGGGCGCCGGACCGCCGCAGCCGGACCGCGTCGGCCGCGCCGAGCCCCGCGACCACCGGCCAGAGCACGATCACCTGGGTCAGCGCGGCGTCCACCGCCCACAGCGCGCTGAGCCGGACCGGGAACCGCGACCCCAGCACCAGGACACCGCCGAGGCCGACGGCGACCAGCGCCACCGGCCAGGCCCACCTCACGCGGTGTCCCGCGCCGTGTCGCCGCGGCGTCCGGTCGGGTCGCCGCCGGCCAGCAGGTCCAGCAGCGCCACGTAGGCCAGGAGCTCCGCCGCCGTGAACTCGCCCGGCCAGCCCGGCTCCTGCGGCAGGAGCCCGACGTATCGCCGGTGCACGGCTCGTCGTCGCGCCGAGCCGAGCGGTGCTCCGCCCACGACGACCCGCCCGGTCGTCGGCACGAGGACGCCGGCGAGCAGGGCCAGCAGGGTGCTCTTCCCCGCGCCGTTCGGGCCGAGCACCCCGTGCACGCCCGGTCCCCACTCATGGTCGAGCGGAGCGAGTGCGACGGTCCGTCCGTAGCTGCGCCCGAGCGCCGATGCGACCACCCTCGCGGGCATCAGAGCGTCCTGCCGGCGCAGCGGTCGGGGGCCCAGGCGATGTCGATGCAGATCTTCGCGTTGGTCGCCCAGACTCCCGTGCTGTTGGCGGACGCCCGGATCGAGAGCCCGGCCGACAGCGTGGCGCGAGTGCGCGTGGTCTGCGCCGACCCGTCCGCGACCGTGGTGGGGACCAGCAAGGACTTCCCGCCCGGGTAGCCGCGCCAGACCATCTGCCGGTGCGTCCCCGTGAGCTGCCCGTAGGCGGACCGGCCGTCCGACCTCGAGCGGTCCCGCACGGTGAACGATCCCGAGTGCAGGTTGCCGCCCGCGGCAGCCGAGTAGCCGTGGAAGACCGTCGCGCTCCCGGAGGCGACGATCGCGGTTCCGGAGCGGACGGTGAGGGTCCCGGTGCTGAGGGCGGCTGCCCCGGTGGCCGCGCCGAGCAGGAGCGCGAGAGCGCAGACCCCGGACGCCGTCGTGCGAGGGAGACGAGATCGTGCCGTGCTGCGAGACATGCGGACCTCAGCGTCTGTCCGAGGCCGGCCCGCGGACCGGTCGAGGCGCTCCGTCGCGCCCTGCCTCACTGTGGACCGAGGTGCGGACCGCGCGGCCCCCGACCGACGACGTTGCGTGGTCCCCTGCCACGTTTGCGTATCGCACAGCGTTCGCTCAGTACACGCTCAGTGTCGAGCGGCGGGCCGCTCAGCAGCGCCGGGCGCGTCAGGACAGCAGCGCGAGCTCCGCCGTCGCGACCCGGAACCCGGTGCCGGTGTCGTCGACCACGCAGGACATCCCGTTGGTCGCGCTGGTGCACGTGTAGGGCCCGACCTGCTGCGAGCGGCCGTACTCCAGCACCGTCACGTCAGCGGACGCCACGGACGGGTCGGCACCGTCGACGCACGGCGTGCTGACACCGTCGTCGGTGTTCAGCACGATCACGTGCCCGGTGCTGCCGGTGCAGCCGTCCACCGTCGGCGGGGTGTAGGTGACGTGCGCGATCGAGCAGGTCACGCCGTCGCCCGACATGGTGCAGGTGATGTTCCCGGACGGGGAGGCGAAGGTCTGCGCGTCGGTGGAGGTCGCCGTCGTGCCCGGGGTCGCGGCGGCGGTGCTGCCGCCGTCGGTCGAGGTCTCGCCGTCGGACGTCGTCGCGGAGGTCCCGGCCGCGTCCGTGCCGGTCCGTGCGGTCGAGTCGGCGCCGCCGTTGCCCAGCACCACGATCGCGGCGACGATCAGCACGAGCACCAGCACCACGTCCACCGCGAGGAAGATCTTCACCCCTCGGCTCAGTCCTGCCATGCCGCTGCCTCCCTCGCGCGTCGACGCGTCACCCGAAGTCCGGGCCCGCGGTCCTGGTCCGCTTCAGCTCGTAGAACCCGGGCACCGAGGTGACCAGGACGAAGCCGTCCCACAGCCGGCCGGCGTCCTCACCCTTCGGCGCGGGCGTCATCACCGGCCCGAAGAAGGCGGTGCCGTTCACCGCGACCACCGGGGTGCCGACCTCGTCGCCCACCAGGGCGATCGCCTCGGCGTGCGAGGTCCGCAGCTGCTCGTCGAACTCGTCGGTGTCCGCGTAGGCGGCCAGCGAGGCGGGCAGGCCGGCCTCGGCGAGGGACTCGCGGATGATCGCGGCCGTATCGGTGCGCCCGCCCGGGTGCCGCCGGGTGCCCAGCGCGTCGTACAGCGGCTTGAGGTGCTCCGCCCCGTAGAGCTCCTGCGCGGCGATCAGCACCCGTACCGGGCCCCACGCGTCGTCCAGCAGGGCGCGGTAGTCCACCGGCAGGTCACGGCCCTCGTTCAGCACCGCCAGGCTCATCACGTGCCAGCGCACGTCCACGTCCCGCACCCGCTGCACCTCCTGCATCCAGCGGGAGGTCATCCACGCCCACGGGCACGCCGGGTCGAACCAGAAGTCGGCGGTGGCCCGTCTGTCACCGCCCTCGGCGGCGGGGGTCTCGGACGAGAGGGTGGCGGGGGCGGAGGTCACGGACGGGGCTCCTCGGGGACGACGGCGGCAGCGCACGGCCCCGGTCCGCGGGTGCCGCGCCCGCCATCATGCCTCTTCCGGGGGGTTCCGTGTCACCCGGGCGGAGCACAGAGCCGTCCTTCGGTGGGATGATGCCGGACGGCCCACGACCCGAACCCGCTAGGAGCGCACCACGTGCCTGCTGAGAACCTGACCCGCGACGAGGCCCGAGCCCGCGCCGACCTGCTGGCCGTCGAGTCGTACGACGTCTCGCTCGACCTGAGCACCGGACCCGCGACGTTCGCCTCGACCACCACCGTCCGGTTCACCGCCCGCGAGGCCGGGAGCAGCACGTTCCTCGACCTGATCGCCCCGGCCGTGCACCGGGTGGTGCTGAACGGGGCCGAGCTGGACCCGGCCGAGGTCGTCGCCGACTCCCGGATCCGGCTGGACGGCCTGGCCGAGCAGAACGAGGTGCTGGTCGTCGCGGACGCGGCCTACATGAACACCGGCGAGGGGCTGCACCGGTTCGTCGACCCGGTGGACGACGAGGTGTACCTGTACTCGCAGTTCGAGGTCGCCGACTCCCGCCGGGTGTTCGCGGTGTTCGAGCAGCCGGACCTCAAGGCGACCTTCCGGTTCACCGTGACCGCGCCCGCGCACTGGACCGTGGTGTCGAACTACCCGCAGGCCGGCGACCCGACGCCGGTCGAGGGCGGCGTCAACCGCAACGGCGGCGCCGAGCGGGGCACCGCGACCTGGACCTTCGAGCCCACCCCGCGGATCGCCTCGTACGTCACCGCCGTCGTCGCCGGTCCGTACCACCACGAGCACGGCGAGCTGACCAGCAGCGACGGGCGGACGATCCCGCTGGGCGTCTACTGCCGGTCCTCGCTGGCCGAGCACCTCGACACCGACAACATCCTGGACATCACCCGGGCCGGCTTCGCGTTCTACGAGCAGGCGTTCGACTTCCCGTACCCGTTCGCCAAGTACGACCAGCTGTTCGTGCCCGAGTTCAACGCGGGCGCGATGGAGAACGCCGGTGCGGTGACCTTCCTCGAGTCCTACGTGTTCCGGTCCAAGGTGCCCGAGGCCACGATCGAGCGGCGTGCGGTGACGATCCTGCACGAGCTCGCGCACATGTGGTTCGGCGACCTGGTCACCATGCGCTGGTGGGACGACCTGTGGCTGAACGAGTCGTTCGCCGAGTTCGCGTCCACCCTCGCGACCGCCGAGGCCACCCGGTGGACCTCGGCCTGGACCACGTTCTCCTCGCTGGAGAAGAGCTGGGCCTACCGGCAGGACCAGCTGCCCTCCACGCACCCGATCGCTGCGGACATCCGCGACCTGGAGGACGTCGAGGTCAACTTCGACGGCATCACCTACGCCAAGGGCGCGAGCGTGCTGAAGCAGCTCGTCGCCTGGGTCGGCCAGGAGCACTTCTTCGCCGGGGTGCGCGCCTACTTCCGCAAGCACGCGTGGGGCAGCACCCGGCTGCGCGACCTGCTGACCGAGCTGGAGGCGACCAGCGGCCGCGACCTGTCCGCCTGGTCCGCGCTCTGGCTGGAGCAGTCCGGAGTGACGCTGCTCCGCCCCGAGATCGCCGTCGAGGTCGACGCGGACGGTGCCGAGCGGATCACCGCGCTGGCCGTGCTGCAGGAGGTGCCCGCCACGCACCCGGTGCAGCGCCCGCACCGCCTGGTGGTCGCCGGCTACGACCTGGTGACCGAGGAGCCGGCGGACGGCGGGCCCGCCCGCGCCCGCCTGGTGCCGACCCACCGGGTCGAGCTCGACGTGGACGGACCGCGCACCGAGGTGCCGGCGCTGGTCGGCGAGCGGCGTCCCGACCTGCTGCTGCTGAACGACGAGGACCTGGCGTACGCCAAGATCCGGCTGGACGAGCGCTCGCTCGCCACCGCGGTCGGCCACCTCGCGGCGTTCACCGAGTCGCTGCCGCGCACCCTGGTCTGGGCCGCGACCTGGGACGCCACCCGGGACGGCGAGACCCCGGCCCGCGACTACGTCGACCTGCTGCTGGGCAACATCGCGCACGAGACCGACTCCTCGGTGGTGCTGGTGCTGCTGCGCCAGCTCGCCACCGCCCTGGACCTGTACGTCGCGTCCGAGCACCGCACCGCCACCGAGGTCGCCGCCGCCGACCGGCTGTGGGCGCTGGCCACCGATGCCGCCGCCGGCAGCGACACCCAGCTGCAGCTGGTCAAGGCGTTCGCCGGGCGGGCGAGCACCCCTGAGCAGCTGGACGCCGTGGCCGCGCTGCTGGACGGCGGCACCCAGCTGGACGGCCTGAGCATCGACACCGACCTGCGCTGGGAGCTGCTGGCCTCGCTGGTCACCGGTGGACGCGCCGGGGCCGAGCAGATCGACGCCCAGCTCGAGGCCGACCCGACCGCCACCGGGCAGCGGGCCGCCGCGGCTGCCCGGGCCGCGATCCCGACCACGACGGCCAAGGCCGCCGCCTGGGCCGCCGTGGTGGAGTCCGACGCGCTGCCGAACGCGCTGCAGGCCGCCACGATCAACGGCTTCGGCCGGGTGCACGACCGGGCGCTGCTGCGGCCGTACGTCGCGCCGTACTTCGCCGCGCTGGAGCGGGTCTGGGCGGACCGGACCAACGAGATGGCGCAGAACATCGTGGTGGGCCTGTATCCGAGCGACCTGGCGGACGACCCGACGGTCGACGTCGCGGGCATCACCGACGCCTGGCTCACCGACCACCCGGACGCCGCCCCGGCGCTGCGCCGCCTGGTGACCGAGGCGCGCGACGGGGTCCGTCGCACCCTCGCCGCCCAGCGGACCGACCGGCACTACCACGAGGCCTGAGCGGTCGGGCGTCGAGCAGCCGCGGCCGCTCGGCGCCCCGTCCGGCCCTGCCCGGCCCTAGCGGAGCACGTCGAGCAGGGAGTGCCAGCGGGCGTTCGCCGGCAGGTCGTCCAGCAGCACCGGGCGGGCCGTGCCGTCGGCGAGCGGGACCTTCCAGTTCGGGTACTCGGTGTCGGTGCCCGGCTGGTTCTGCGCCCGGCGCTCCCCCACCGCATCGGCCAGCGAGACGCCGATCAGCACGGCCGGGGTGCGCAGCACGTACCGGTGCAGCGCCTCGACCACCTCGCGCTCGGACGGGTCCTCGCCGACCAGACCGCGGGAGCGCAGCGCGGCCAGCATGTCCTCGCGCTCCGCGCGGGCGGCGCGGCGCACCTCCTCGACCGGCTGGGTCAGCAGCCCGAGCCGCTCGCGCAGCGCGACGTGCTCCTCGGCCAGGTACCCGGCCGTCGGCGGCAGGTCGTGCGTGGTCACGGTGGCCAGCGCCAGCCGGCGATAGTGCTCCGGGGCCAGCGGCCGACCGTGCTCGTCCTTCTCGAACCAGAGCACCGAGGTGCCGAGCACGCCGCGATCGCGCAGGTGGTCCCGCACCCACGGCTCGACCACCCCCAGGTCCTCGCCGATCACCATCGCGCCGGCCCGCTGGGCCTCCAGCGCGAGGATGCCGACCATCGCCTCGTGGTCGTACCGCACGTAGGCACCGGCGTCGGCGGCCGCGCCGCGCGGGATCCACCACAGCCGGAACAGCCCGATGATGTGGTCGATCCGCACCGCGCCCGCGTGCCGGAGCACGGTGCGCAGCATCTCCCGGTACGGCCGGTAGGCCACCTGGGCCAGCTCGGCGGGGTGCCACGGCGGCTGCGACCAGTTCTGCCCCTGCTGGTTGTACATGTCCGGCGGTGCGCCTACCGAGGCTCCCCGGGCGAGCACCGAGCCCAGCGCCCACACGTCGGCCCCGTCCGGGTGCACACCGACCGCGAGGTCGTGCACCACGCCGATCGGCATCCCGCCCTCGCGCGCACGGCGCTGCGCCGTCGCGAGCTGCTGGTCGGTCACCCACTGCAACCAGCAGTAGAACTCCACCCGGTCGGCCAGCTCGGTGCGGGCGCGCAGCGCCCCCGGGGCGGCGGGGTCGCGCAGGTCGGCCGACCACGGCGGCGGACCGTCCCGCTCCACCAGCGCGCACCACAGCGCGAAGTCCTCCAGCCCACGCCCCTCCCGGCGGCGGAACTCGGCCAGGTCGGCCTGCCGGGCGACGGACCGCGGCGCCGCGAACACCACCTCGAGGGCCGCACGCTTCGCCGCCCAGACCGCGTCCCGGTCGATCGGCCCCGGGTCGGTGTCCAGCGCGAGCACGCCCTCCGCCGACCACTCCACCAGCGCCCGGTCGGCCGAGCTCAGGTAGGCGGCCTCGTCGATGTCCTCCACCCGCAGGTAGAGCGGGCTGACGAACCGGCGGGTGGTCGGCAGGTACGGCGAGGGGGTCACCGGCGGCACCGGCTCGGCGGCGTGCAGCGGGTTGACCAGCACGAAGCCGGCCCCACCCTCGTGCGCCGACAGCCAGGCCAGGTCCGCGAGGTCCCGCAGGTCGCCGGCCCCCCACGAGGCACGGGACCGCACCGAGTACAGCTGGGCCATCGGCCCCCAGACGTGCGGGTGGTCGTGCCCGCCGCCGGCCAGCGCCTCGGACAGCACCGCGGGCAGCTCCAGGTGGTCCGGCGTCACCGCGACCGGGCAGGCGCCCTCGCCGGACGGTCCGCTGCTGCGCAGCAGGTGCCAGCCCAGCGGCAGCCCGGCCGGCAGCACGAACGTCGCACGACCGATCAGCCGGCCGTCGACGGTGCGCGGCTCGGTGTAGACGTCGGCCTGCTCCAGCTCGACCGTGCCACCGAGCAGACCCGGCCCGGCGGCACCGCCCGTGCTCTCCCCCGCACCGATCTCCAGCCAGGCGTGCACCGGGTCGCCGTGCGTCACGTGCACCGGCACCTCGACCTGCTGCGAGCGCCGCAGCACGACCACCGGCGGCAGCACCCGGCGCCAGGGGGTGTCCTCGGCATGCCGCAGCGCGACCTCGATCCGCTCCGGGGAGGACGCGTCCACGCCGAGCGCGTCGAGCACCCCCACGAGCGTCGCCGCGTCCACCCGGCGCAGCTCGCCGGAGAACGCGTGGTACTCCTGCGAAACGCCGTGCACCCGCGCGAGCTCCACCAGCGCCGGGTCCGGCCCGTCCGAGCGGTCGTCAGCCACATGCCGATCCTGCCAGAACGCCGGCCGGTCGAGCGGGCGGCGCGCAGGCCGTACCACCCTGACCCGCACGGTCACCCCGTCGCGGCCCTCGCCGGCGCCCGCCGGGCCGCGCCGTAGGGTGGCCGGCATGAGTGCGTACCCCGCCGCCCGTCGGCTCGACCTGGTCGAGGACCTCAACGGTCACCGCGTCGCCGACCCGTACCGCTGGCTGGAGGACGCCGCCTCCGCCGAGACCGAGGAGTGGTCGCGCGCGCAGGACCAGCGCTACGCGGAGCACCGCGAGCGCCTGGCCGCCGGCCCGCTCGCCGACGGACCGCTGGCGACCGGACCGCTGACCGCCCGGCTGCAGGCGCTGCTCGGCGCCGGGTTCGTCGGGGTGCCGGCCTGGCGCGGCGACCGCCGGTTCTTCGCCCGCCGCACCGGCGACCAGGAGCACGCAGTGGTCGCGGTCGCCGAGCCCGACCCGGCCGCACCGGGCACCGAGCGCGAGCGGGTGCTGATCGACCCGGTCGCGATCGACCCGGCCGGCACCACCACGCTGGACGCCTGGCAGCCGAGCAAGGAGGGGCACCTGCTCGCCTACCAGGTGTCGCACGGCGGCACCGAGGAGAGCGTGCTGCACGTGATCGACGTGGCGACCGGCGCGGCGGTGGACGGCCCGATAGACCGCGCGCGGTACTCCCCGGTCGCCTGGGAGCCGGGTGGCGCGGCGTTCTTCTACGTGCGGCGCCTCGCCCCCGACCTGCTGCCGCCGGACGAGCAGCAGTACCACCGCCGGGTCTGGCGGCACGTGGTCGGCACCGACCCGGCCACCGACCTGGAGGTGCTCGGCGCCGGGCTGGACCTGACGAACTACTACGGGGTCTCGGTGTCCCGCGACGGCCGGTGGCTGATCGTCTCGGCCGCCGCCGGCACCGCCCCGCGCAACGACGTCTGGATCGCCGACCTGACCGCGACCGTGCCCGGCGCCGTGCCGGAGCTCCGCGAGATCGCGGTCGGCCTGGACGCCGAGACCGGTGCCTGGGTCGGACGGGACGGCCAGCTGTACCTGCACACCACCCTGGGCGCGGACCGGGCCCGGCTCGCGGTCGCCGACCCCGCGGAGCCGGGCGTGCCGCACTGGCGCACGCTGCTGGCCGAGGACCCGGAGGCGGTGCTGGAGAGCATCACCCTGACCGACGGCGGCGGGGACGACAGCACGCCGCGCGCGCTCGTCGTGTCCCGGCGCCGGCACGCCGTCAGCGAGCTCACCGTGCACGACCCGGCCACCGGCGAGCAGCTGCCCGGCGCGGCCGGCACGATCGCGCTGCCCGGGCTCGGCTCCGTCGGCGCTCTGGTGACCCGGCCCGAGGGCGGCGAGGAGGTCTGGTACTCCTACACCGACCACACCACCGTGACCTGCGTGCACCGGTACGACGCAGCGGTCGGCACCAGCACGCTGTGGGCGGCCCCGCCCGGCGCCCTCGCGGACCTGCCCGCCGTGCGGGTGCAGCAGGTCCTCGCCACCAGCGCCGACGGCACCACCGTGCGGGCGTTCGTCGTGGCGCGCGCCGACCGGCTGGACGCCGTCGGCCGGCCGACCGCCCCCGCCCCGACCGTCCTGTACGGCTACGGCGGCTTCCAGATCTCGCTCGACCCGACCTACTCGGCGACCACGCTCGCCTGGGTGGAGGCCGGCGGGGTCTACGTCGTGGCCAACCTGCGCGGCGGCGGCGAGGAGGGCGAGGCGTGGCACCGCGCCGGGCGCCGCGCGCACAAGCAGCACGTGTTCGACGACTTCCACGCCGTGGCTGACCTGCTGGTCGCGGACGGCTGGACCACGAACGACCGGCTCGCCTGCTGGGGCGGGTCCAACGGCGGCCTGCTGGTCGGCGCGGCCCTGACCCAGCGACCCACCACCTGGGCCGCCGTGGTCTGCTCCGCCCCGCTGCTCGACATGGTGCGATACCAGCGGTTCGGCCTCGGCGTGACCTGGACCGACGAGTACGGCGACGCCGACGACCCGGTGCAGCTCGGCTGGCTGCTCGGCTACTCCCCCTACCACCGGGTGGTCCAGGGCACCGGATACCCCGCCACGCTGTTCACGATCTTCGACGGCGACACCCGGGTCGACCCGCTGCACGCCCGCAAGCTCACCGCCGCCCTGCAGGCCGCCACCTCCGCCGACCCCGACGACGCCCCGGTGCTCGTGCGGCGGGAGCAGGGCGTCGGCCACGGCGGCCGGGCGCTGTCCCGCACCATCGCCCTGACCGTCGAGCAGCTGCAGTTCGTGGCCGACCGGACCGGGCTGGTCGGACCGCGTAGCGTGGCCGGATGATCGCCGCGCACCTGACCGCGATGCTGCCCGGATCCATCCTGCCGACCGACGCGAGCCCGTCGCCGTCCACCAGCACCGAGCCGGACCTCGGGACCGCCACCGTCGAGAGCGCGAACGCCCTCGTGCAGTGGCTGCTCGGCCCCGGCCTGCGGATCGCCGTGATCGCCGTGCTGGCCGCCGTGACGCTGCTGCTGGTCCGCCGCCTGATCAAGGCCGTCACCGAGCACATCGCCGAGGGCAGCTCGCTGCTGCAGCGCGGCATCGCCCGACCGCTCGGCGGACCCGAGGTGGCCGCCGCGCTGCGTCGTGCCAACCCGATCGCCAGCGCCCGGCGCACCCAGCGGGCCCGGACCATCGGCTCCGTGCTCCGCTCCGCCGCGGCGATCCTGATCGGCTCGGTCGCCGTGCTGCTGATGCTGGACCAGATCGGGGTCAATATCGCCCCGTTCATCGCCTCCGCCGGCGTGGTCGGCGTCGCGGTCGGCTTCGGTGCGCAGAGCCTGGTCAAGGACTTCCTGTCCGGCCTGTTCATGCTGCTGGAGGACCAGTACGGCGTCGGGGACGTGGTCGACGTCGGCCCCGCCCAGGGCACCGTCGAGGAGGTCGCGCTGCGGGTCACCAAGATCCGCGACACCGACGGCACCCTCTGGTACGTCTCGAACGGCAGCATGACTCGGGTCGGCAACAAGACCCAGGGCTGGGCGAACGCCGTCGTCGAGGTCAAGGTCGACTACTTCGCCGACCTCGGCCAGGTGCGCGACCTGCTCACCGCCGCCATCACCGGGCTGACCACGGACCCGGACGTCGGTGACGACCTGGAGGGCAGCCCGACGGTGACCACCGCCGAGGACCTCAGCTTCGACGCCGTGACCGTCCGCGTCACCCAGCGGACCACCCCGGCCCGGCAGTGGGCCGTCGCCCGCGCGATGCGCCGCGCCGCGCGGCTGGCGCTGGAGCAGGCCGACATCCCGCTCGCCGGGCAGCGCGACCTGCTGACCGCGCACCGCGAGCGCTCCGCGTCGCAGCAGGACGACGCGGAGCGGGACGGCACCGAGCGGGACGGCACGGCGCAGGGCGAGGCACCCGAGGGGAGGTCCGGCCGGGGCACGGCGCGGTCGGCAGAGGGCACGTCGCAGCCGACCGGGAGCCCCGCGCAGGACGGGACCCGGGCGTCCGGCGACGAGGGAGACGGGCCGGCGGACCGCTCCTGACGGCGTCCGGCCTCGACGGGGCGACACCGGGTGCCGACGCGGGCGGCGACGCCCGGCGGCGAGCGGGCTGCTCAGCGCGGGCTGATCAGCGTCGACCGGTCAGTGGTGTCCGGTCAGCGCAGGCCGTCGAGCTCCGCGGCCAGGTTGTCTGCCTCGGGACCCACGATCACCTGCACGATCCGTCCGGACCGCACGACACCGAACGCGCCGGTCGCCTTGAGGGCTGCCTCGTCCACCTGGCCCGGGTCCGTGACCTCGACGCGCAGCCGGGTGATGCACGGCTCCAGGTCGACGACGTTCCCGCCACCGCCCAGGGCCACCAGGATCTGCTCTGCCTTGCTCATCGAACCCCCGTCGTCCTCGTGCTCGTTCTGGGACAGCCCCCGGCCGTGCCGTCACGACCGTCCACAGCCAGACTAGTCCGCCCTCCGCCCCCGCGCGTCCCGCTCGGCCGGCACCGGCGCTGCGACCCCCGTCACCCCGACGACGCCACGGCTCCGCGCGGGCGCGGGCGGGCGGGCGGGGTCGGAGGCTCCCTTCGCCCGGTCGTCGCACACGCGGCTCCGTGCGGGCGCGGGCGGGTGCGGATCCAAGGCTTGCGGATCAGCAGTCCGGGACGCGGCTCCGCGCGGGCGCGGGCGGGTGGGGCGAGCGCGGGCCGGCGCGCAGGCGGGCCGAGGACAGGTGCGGCGAGGACAGGCCCGCGGCGGGCCGTGCGAGGGCAGGGCGGGTGGGAGACTGGGGGGATGGTCGTGCTTCCGCTTCCCGAGCCGTCCGCGGGGCGGGACCGTGCACCTGCCGAGGTGCCGGGTGCCGTGGTGCCAGGTGCCGGGTTGCCGGGCGGAGGCGCAGCGTCCCCGCTGGGCGAGGACCCGTCGCGGCGGGACACGTTCTACGCGGCGGTCGGCGGGCACGACACCTTCGTCCGGCTGGTCGACGCGTTCTACGAGGGGGTCGCGACCGACCCGGTGCTGCGCCCGATGTACCCCGAGGAGGACCTGGGGCCGGCCCGCCGCCGGCTGACGATGTTCCTCGAGCAGTACTGGGGCGGGCCCACCACCTACTCCGACGAGCGCGGGCACCCGCGGCTGCGGATGCGGCACGTCCCGTTCGTGGTGGACCCGGACGCCCGGGACCGCTGGCTGCGCCACATGCGGACCGCGGTGCGCAGCCTGCGGCTCGCCCCCCTGCACGAGGCGACGCTGTGGGACTACCTGGAACGGGCCGCGCACTCGCTGGTGAACGCGGCCGGGCAGCGCTGACGGGCCGGATGGGGGCCCGCGTCCGGGTGCCGCACATCACGCGGTCGCGGCATCGCCGTCATGAGACCCTGGTCCGCGTGACCGCAACGCCCGACGCCGACACGATCGGCTCCCTGCTCGACGTCCTCACCCTCACCCCCGGCACCGGACCTGACTCGTTCGTCGCCGGCAACCTGCCGAAGCCCGGGGGCCGGGTGTTCGGCGGCCAGGTGGTCGCCCAGGCGCTGCTCGCCGCCGGACGGACCGTGCCGGACGGTCGGCTGCCGCACTCGCTGCACGGCTACTTCCTGCGGGCGGGTGACGTGGCCACCCCGATCGACCTGTCCGTGGAGCGGCTGAGCGACGGTCGGTCGTTCTCCGCCCGCCGCACGCACGCCGCGCAGGGCGGCACGGCGATCCTGTCGATGATCGCCTCGTTCCAGGAGGACCAGCCCGGCATCGAGCTGACCGAGCCGATGCCCGACGTGCCGGACCCGGAGCTGGTCGAGTCGGCGATGGACCGGATGGGCGACATGGACCACCCGGTCGCCCGGTTCTGGACGCACGAGAGCGCCTTCGACGTCCGGCACGTCGGCGGCTCGCTGTACCTCGGCCCGGCCGCGGACACCGAGGGGCCGCAGCGGGTGTGGATGCGCGCCAAGGCACCGCTGCCGGACGACCAGCTGCTGCACCGCGCGCTGGTCGCCTACGCGTGCGACCAGATCATGCTCGAACCGGTGCTGCGCCGCGCGGGCCTCTCCTGGCTGACGCCGGGCCTGTCGGTGGCGAGCCTCGACCACGCGATGTGGTGGCACCGCGACGTCCGGGTGGACGACTGGCTGCTGTTCGACCAGAGCAGCCCGAGCGCGCAGGGCGGTCGCGGCCTCGGCGCCACCCGGGTGTTCAGCCGGGACGGCACGCTGGTCGCCACGATCGCCCAGGAGGGCATGGTCCGGATCCCGGGCTGAGCCGGGCCGCGCCGGCCGTACCTCCCAGCGCCGAACCGCCCGCGGCACCGGGCGTCCACGCTCCGGCCGATCGCTCGGACGACCAGGTCAGCGACCCCGGCGGCGGAACCGGACGGGCTCCTCGACGTACGGCAGCCACGCGGTCCGCTCGGCGGCGGCGATCCGCCGGGGCGCACCAGTGGTCGCATCGACGAGCACCAGCGTGGTGGACGCCCGGGCGAACGGGGTGCCACCGGGGGCGGCGTCGGAGTCCTGCACCTCGTAGCAGACCTCCAGGCTGGCGCCGCCGAGCCCACCGATCCACATGTCGACGATCACCGGGGTGCGCCGGTAGCCGAGCGGACGCAGGTACTCGATCTCCTGGCGCGCGACCAGCGTGGACGTCTGCGCCCCCGGACCGGCGTCCAGGACGGCGGTCGGCCAGGGCGGGCGGGTCACCGACGCGGACGCCGGCCGGGCGGAGACGGTGCCGTCAGCGGTCCCGTCCTCGGCAGCGGATGCTGGGGCGGGTGCTGGTGCAGCTTCCGGGGTCCCGTCATCGGTGGGGGCGCCAGCCGGGCCGGTGGGCGACGGGTGCGCCCAGAACGCCTCGATCCGCGCCTCTTCCAGCAGGCGGAGCATCTCGACGTTGTTCACGTGCGCGTAGGCGTCCATGTCGGACCACCGGAGCTGCACCGGCACTCGCAGCCGTGCCACGACCGCACCACCTCGTTCCTGCGGCGGACCGTGCCCGCCCTCGACCTGGTCGCTCGATCCGAGCCCGACGACCCGGCACCGCCGACCCGCTCCTGACCGCGCTCCGCGGCACCAGTACCGACCCGATGCCGACGCCGCGACCGTGGGCGGCCGGGGCGTCGGCGCACGCCGAGGTCAGTCGCGGGTGAGCTTGCGGTACGTCACCCGGTGCGGGCGGGCCGCGTCGGCGCCGAGCCGGCTGATCTTGTTCTCCTCGTACGCGGCGAAGTTGCCCTCGAACCAGTACCAGCTGGCCGGGTCCTCCTCGGTGCCCTCGTACGCGAGGATGTGCGTCGCCACCCGGTCGAGGAACCACCGGTCGTGCGAGACGACGACCGCGCAGCCGGGGAACTCGAGCAGCGCGTTCTCCAGCGACCCGAGGGTCTCGACGTCCAAGTCGTTGGTCGGCTCGTCGAGCAGCAGCAGGTTGCCGCCCTGCTTGAGGGTGAGCGCGAGGTTCAGCCGGTTGCGCTCGCCGCCGGACAGCACGCCCGCCGGCTTCTGCTGGTCGGGACCCTTGAAGCCGAACGAGGCGACGTAGGCGCGCGACGGCATCTCGACGTTGCCGACCTTGATGAAGTCGAGCCCGTCCGAGACGACCTCCCAGAGGGTCTTCTTCGGGTCGATGCCGCCGCGGGACTGGTCGACGTAGGAGATCGAGACGGTCTCGCCGACCTTGAGCGTGCCGCCGTCCAGCGGCTCCAGGCCGACGATGGTCTTGAACAGCGTGGTCTTGCCGACGCCGTTCGGACCGATCACGCCGACGATGCCGTTGCGCGGCAGCGTGAAGGACAGGCCGTCGATCAGCCGTCGGCCGTCGAAGCCCTTCTCCAGACCGGCGGCCTCCAGCACCACGCTGCCCAGACGCGGGCCCGGCGGGATCTGGATCTCCTCGAAGTCGAGCTTGCGGGTCCGGTCCGCCTCCGCGGCCATCTCCTCGTAGCGGGCCAGGCGGGCCTTGGACTTGGCCTGGCGGCCCTTGGCGCTGGACCGCACCCACTCCAGCTCGTCCTTGAGACGCTTGGAGAGCTTCGCGTCCTTCTTGCCCTGGACCTCGAGCCGCGCCTGCTTCTTCTCCAGGTAGGTGGAGTAGTTGCCCTCGTACGGGTACAGGCGGCCGCGGTCGACCTCGCAGATCCACTCGGCGACGTGGTCCAGGAAGTACCGGTCGTGGGTGACGGCGAGCACGGCGCCGGGGTAGGTGGCCAGGTGCTGCTCCAGCCAGAGCACGCTCTCGGCGTCCAGGTGGTTGGTCGGCTCGTCGAGCAGCAGCAGGTCGGGCTTCTCCAGCAGCAGCTTGCACAGCGCGACGCGGCGACGCTCACCACCGGAGAGCACGCTGACGTCGGCGTCCGGCGGCGGGCAGCGCAGCGCGTCCATCGCCTGCTCCAGCTGGGCGTCCAGGTCCCAGGCGTCGGCGGCGTCGATGGCCTCCTGCAGCTGGCCCATCTCGGCGAGCAGGGCGTCGAAGTCGGCGTCCGGCTCGGCCATCAGGGCGGAGATCTCGTTGAACCGGTCGATCTTGCCCTTGATCTCGGCGACGCCCTCCTGGACGTTGCCCAGGACGGTCTTCTCCTCGTTCAGCGGCGGCTCCTGCTGCAGGATGCCGACCGTGAAGCCGGGGCTGAGGCGCGCCTCGCCGTTGGAGGGCTGGTCCAGCCCCGCCATGATCTTCAGGATGGTCGACTTGCCGGCGCCGTTCGGCCCGACGACGCCGATCTTGGCGCCGGGCAGGAAGTTCAGCGAGACGTCGTCCAGGATGACCTTGTCGCCGTGCGCCTTGCGCGCCTTGTACATGCTGTAGATGAACTCAGCCACTGGCTCTTCGTCCGCCTCGGTGCTCGTCGGTGCTCGTCGGTCGCGGGCCGCCCCGGGGTGCCGGTCGGCCGCTCGCGCCCTCCGGCGCAGGCACGGGTCCGGTGCCGGGTGGTGCCGCGGTGGCCCAGCCTAGGCGATCCGGCTGCCGCCGACACGGGAGCACCGGCCAGATGGCCGGACCGCGGGTCCGACGGGACCCGGCACCGCGGTGCTCGGGCGCCGACGGGCTCCGGCCGACCGGCCTCCCGCATCGATGCGACCCGACCCCATCGACACCCCGGGGCGCAACGCCCGTCGACGCCACCGGCCCTCCTCCGGAGAGGCGACGCCGGTCGACGCCTCCGGCCCTCCCTGGGAGGCGAAGCGCAGGTCGACACCGCCTGACCGAACCGGGGAGCTCGACTCTCCCCCGTGGCCCGCGGGATACGGACCAGGAACCGCAGCCTGCATCACGCACCGCGGATCGCCCGCACCGTGGAGCGTCCTGCGCGGCGCTCCAGGCACCACGCACCACGAGGCACGAGGCACGAGGCACGAGGCACGAGGCACGAGGCACGAGCCACGAGCACGAGGCAGGAGCACGAGCCACGAGGTACGAGCCCCGGAGCCGTGGCCCGGGCACCGAGACGGTGCGCTACCGGGCCAGGCGGACCGCCGCATCGTCGTCCAGGACCGCGGCCCCGGTGACGTCCACCGGCGGTCGACCCTCCGGGTCGCGCTCCTCCGCACCGGGACCAGGCCCGCCCGGCTCGGTGCCGGCCCCGTCCGCTCCGCGCCCACCGGTCTCCGGCATGCCCAGCCCGTCCGACCCGTGCGACGGCTCGGTGCCCTCCGGCGGAGAGCTGCGCACGGTGCGCACGAACCGGGTGGTCCCCCGGCTGAGGTCGTGCCCGACCGCGGCGGCGACGATCACCGGCGTGGTGCGGGTCAGGCCCTCGGGGTTCAACCAGTCGTCGATCTGCAGCCGGCCGTGCACGACGACAGGGTCGCCGCGCCGCACCGACTCGGACACGTTGGTCGCCGCCGCCCGGAACACCTTGATGGTGAACCAGTCGGTCTGGCCGTCCACGTAGACGCCCTGCTCGCGGTCGAGCACCCGCCGGGTGCTGCCGAGCCGGAACTGGGTGAACGCCACGTGCCCCTCCTGCCCGGGGTAGTGCCGCGGGTCGCTGCCCACCCAGCCGATCACCGTGAGGTCCAGGTCGTTGACCGCCATGCGTGTCCTCCTCGTCCGTGCCGGCGCCCGGTGGGCCGGCGACACGGACACGCTCGCCCGGAGCCGGGACCTACGGAGCCCTGTCGTGCCCGCACCTGGGGACGACCGAGGCCGTCACGACATGTGGACGGTCGGCACCCGCTCGGGGAGCGGGACGCGCTCCGTGGGACCGGGCGCGACATCGGTCTGACCGTGCGGTGCCGTGCAGTGCCGGGCGGTGCCGTGCAGTGCGGTGCCAGGCCGTGCCGCACCGTCCCGTGCCGGGCCCCCGTGCTGCCCCGTCCTGTGCCGCGCCGGCTCGTGAGGTGAGGTGCCGCGCGGCGAGGTGAGGCGCCGGGCCGGGCCGCTCGGGACCGAGCCGCTCGGGACCCTGCGGTGCGGTGCGACGAAACGTCGGTGCGGCGAGGTCGGACGCCGCGGGATGCCGCGCCGGGGTGGGCCGGTCAGTCCTGCCGCGCCCGTGCGACGAGCTCGCGCACCCGCCGGTGCTCGGCCAGCACGGCGTCGGTCGGATCGGACAGCCGGCTGGTCACCACGCCCTGCAGCGCGACCCGTCCGTCGCGCAGCACCCGCTCGGCCCGACGCAGCGCCGCCGACCGCCGGGCCCGACCCGCGAGCACGGCCAGCACCACGGCGACGACCAGCAGCACCGCCGCCACCGGCCAGGTGAGCGTGAGCGCGGACCGGGTCTGCGACCCGAGCGCCTGACCGACGCCCACCGATGCCAGCGCGATCCCCGCGACCCCGGCGACGAAGCACAGCGCGAACAGGGCGGCCGAAGCGGCGGAGCGCCGCACGACCAGCGTGACGTCGCCGAGCGCCCGGTCTGCCGCGCAACGGATCTCGTCGGCGCTGGCCAGGGAGTCGAGCACGGCCTGCGCCCAGCGGCGCGGCAGCCGGGCGGTGGCGGCATCGGCCCACTGCGTCCGCGCGAGCTCGACGGTGCCCGGCTGCACGGCGACGAAGGCCGGCACCGGGTCCGGACCGCCGCGCACCACGGCCGCGACGGCGGCGGCGATCGCCGGCAGCCCGGCCGCCTCGGCCAGCGTGTGGGTGACCTGGGCGGCGTCCAGGACGTCCGACCCGGTCTCGTCCGGAGCGAGCTGACCGGCGACGAGGCGGGCGGCGTCGGCGATCTCGGCGGATCCGCGCCGGGCGGCGAGGCTGCGCCCGTGCACCACGCCGGACAGGTCGTCGCGCAGCTCGGCGATGCCCTCACCCTGCCGGGCGGAGACGGTGCGCACCTGCACGCCGGCCAGGCCGTCCGCCACCAGCAGCGCCTCCAGGTCCGCGACCAGGGCGCACCGCTGGTCCTCGGGCACCGTGTCCACCTGGTTGAGCAGCACGAGCATCGCGCCCTCGTGGCCGACGAGCCCGCGCAGGTAGCCGGAGTGCAGGGCGTCGTCGGCGTACTTCTGCGGGTCGACCACCCAGACCAGCAGGTCGGCCATCGGCAGCAGGCGGTCCACCGCAGCCTGGTGGGCAGGCTCGATCGAGTCGTGGTCGGGCAGGTCGAGCAGCACCAGGCCGCGCAGCGGGGCCTCGGTGTCGCCGTCCAGCGCGCTCTCCCGCTCGATCCGGCGGTCGCCGTCCACGTCGAGCCAGTCCAGCAGCGCCTCGCCGTCGGTGCCCCACACGCACGCGGCGGCCCGGGAGGTGGTCGGCCGCTTGACGCCGACCTCGGCGAAGTCGAGGCCGCAGACGGCGTTGAACACGCTGGACTTGCCGGAGCCGGTGCCACCGAGCAGCGCGACCACGGTGTGGTCGACGCCGAGCGCGAGCCGGTCACGCACCTGGTCGCCGATGGCGCGGGCACGGGCGGTCACAGCGGGGTCCACCCGGTCGCCCGCCAGGATCAGCGCCTCCTCGAGCGCGGCCAGCCGCCGGCCCAGCCGGTCGGTGTCGCTGCCGGCCGCACCGTCCGAGCCGACGGTGCCACCGGTGCCGGCACCTCCGGTCGCGCCGACGGTTCCACCGTCGGACGCCGCGACGGCGCCGGCCGGCCCCTCGGCAGCAGCAGGACCAGCGGCGTCGGTCGTCAGGTCGCTCATGTCAGCCCCTTCAGCACGGCGAGCCGCAGGCGGAGCAGCGAGGCGGCGTCCGGGGCGAGCTCGGGCCGGTCGAGCACAGCGGCGGCCGCCGCGGCCTCCCGGTCCGCCTGCCCGGCGGCCTGGTCCGCGAGCCGGTCGAGCAGCCCGACGACGAGCAGCGTGCCGCGTGCGCCCAGCAGGTCGACGACCAGCCGGTCTGCGGCGTCCAGACCGGCTGCGGCGGCGAGCCCGATCGCGACCAGACCGTCATCGCCCAGCGCGCGGCGGGCGGCGACGGCACGCTTGTCCGCCTTCGCCGCGGCACGCCGGGCCGCCCGGTCGGCCCCGGTGGGCTCCGCCGGACGGGCGAGCACCTCGGTGAGCACCTCGCCGGCCTCCGCCGCCCAGGCCTGGCCGGCCAGCTCGGCCTCCGCGGTCCGGGCCTCCGCCCGCCCCGCGGCCGACCAGTCGGACTCTAGCGAGCGGCCACCGTCGGGTCCGGTGAGCAGGGCTTCGCGCAGCGCCCGCTCGGTGGCGGCGCCGAGGGCGCTGATGGTCGATCGTGCGGAGGCGGCCAGATCGGCCAGCAGCGGGTGCACCGCGTCGGAGCGCTCCCGCCCGGCCCGGCGGGACCGGTCCACCCGGCCGGAGCCGCGCACCAGCCCGGTCAGCGGCGCACCCGGGGCGCTGAGCTCGGCCCACCGGGCCTGCACTGCCCCCTGGGCGACCGCGCCTCGGCGCACGGTGACGCGCGCCTGCTCCCGCGGTGCGACGACGGCCTCGGCCAGCGCCGCACGCACCGCCAGTGCGGCTGCGGCCTGCGCGTCGACGGCGTCCGCGATCTCGTCCACCCACGGCCGCAGCGCGGCCAGCGAGCCGCGCAGGGTGCGGGCCACCACGGTGCGCGCGCGGTCCGGCCCGGCCAGCATGGCCAGCCAGCGGCCGATCGGCGCGACCACCCCGGCGTCGAGCACCCCCTCGTGCGGACCGATGTCGGGCACCACGAACAGCGGCGATCCCTGCATCCCGTGGCTGCGCAACCGGTCCAGCAGATCACCGCGCACGGTGGGCAGCGCCGCCGGGTCCACCCGGTTCAGCACCATCGCGACCGAGGCGCCCCGGGCTGCCGCCCCGCCGAGCACCCGCCAGGGCAGCGCGTCGCCGTACCGGGCGGCCGTGGTGACGAACAGCCAGAGGTCCGCGGCCTCCAGCAGCCGCTGCGCCGACCGGCGGTTGGTCTCCAGCACCGAGTCGAGGTCGGGCGCGTCCATCAGCGCGATGCCGCGCGGCACCCGGTCGCTGGCCACCACCTCGACCGCGTCCGTCACCGGGTGCGCGAGCAGCAGCTCGGCGTCGTCCGGGTGGTGCACCAGCACCGGGCGCCGGGTGGTCGGCCGCAGCACGCCGGCGGCGCTGACCTCCTCGCCCACCAGGGAGTTCACCAGCGTGGACTTGCCGGCGCCGGTCGAGCCGGCGACCACGACGATCGCCGGCGCG
Source organism: Cellulomonas sp. (assembly GCA_036404115.1). GTDB lineage: Bacteria > Actinomycetota > Actinomycetes > Actinomycetales > Cellulomonadaceae > Cellulomonas. The sequence continues at coordinate 55,007 of DASWPG010000074.1, read as the reverse complement.
GACAGCTCGCGCAGCCGGGGCAGCAGATGGTCGGCGAGCTGGTCGATCAACCGGGTGCGGGAGGCACGCGCGACCTCGACCTCCGGGACGCCCAGCGGGAAAGCGGTATTCCGCACGTCCCGCAGCAGGTCGTCGACCGCGTCCAGCAGCGACGTGGCAGCGAGGGGCCGATCGAGGACGTCCCGCGCGTCCGAGCTCCCCCGCTGCATGTTCACAGGCCCCATCCTCGCCCGTCCGGGCTACCAGGCCAAACGTCCCACGACAGAAGTCGGTCATGAGCGGTCGGTTTCCCGGCCGGTGGACCCCGTCCACGAGGCCGTGACGCAGGCCCGTCCCGCGTAGGCTGCACCCCGGGGTGGCCCGTCGGTCCGCGCCGGTGCGCCCCGCGCCTCCATAGCTCAATGGATAGAGCAACGGCCTTCTAATCCGTAGGTTGCAGGTTCGAGTCCTGCTGGGGGCACGATGCGCGCACCGACCGGTCCGCGACCCGAGGCCCTGGCACGGCCCCGCCGTCGCTCGCTGCTCGAGCCGACCTGGCGCGCACCGCCCACCCCCGCCGCACCGCCCTCCACCGACGCATCTCGGAGCCCCCCGTGCTCACCGGCCTGAACGCCTTCCCGCTGACCCCGCTCGACGAGCACCGCGTCGACGAGCGGGCCTTCGTGCGCCTGGTGCAGCGGCTCGCCGTGGCCGGCGTAGACCAGATCACCGCGCTCGGCTCGACCGGCTCGTACCTGTACCTCACGCGCGAGGAGCGGGCGCGGGTGGCGCGCCTGGCGGTCGAGAGCGCAGGAGACGTGCCGGTGCTGGTCGGTGTGGGCGCGCTGCGCACCCGGCAGGTGCTGGAGCACGTCCAGGACGCCCAGCACGCGGGCGCGGCGGGGGTGCTGCTGGCGCCGGTGACGTACCAGGCGCTCACGCGGGACGACGTCTTCGGGCTGTTCGAGGACGTGGCCCGCGCGTCGTCCGTCCCGGTCGTCGTCTACGACAACCCCGGCACGACGCACGTCACCTTCGACGACGACCTGTACCGGTCGATCGCGGCGCTGCCGGGGGTCGTGTCGATCAAGGTGCCGGGGGTGCCGGCCGATCCGACTGCCGCCGCCGAGCGGGTGGGCCACCTGCACCGCATCCTGCCGGCCCACGTGACGATCGGGGTCTCCGGCGACGCGTTCGGCGCGACCGGGCTGAACGCCGGGTGCGAGGTCTGGTACTCGGCGATCGCGGGCACCCTGCCCGGACCCGCGCTCGAGCTGACCCGTGCGGCGCAGGCGGGCGACGCGGCACGGGCGGTCGTGCTCTCGGACCGGCTGCAACCGATCTGGGACCTGTTCGCCCGGCACGGCAGCCTGCGTGTCACGTCCGCGATCGCCGAGCACCTCGGCCTGGTGGCCGGCCCGAGCCTGCCGCTGCCGATCCGCGGACTGGACGACGTCGGTCGTCGGGCGGTGGCCGATGCCTGCGCGGAGCTGGGGCAGCGACCGCAGCCCGAGCATCCGTGACACCGCGCGACCCGGCACCCGGCCCGTGATCGTCGGCGCCCGGACCCGTGCGGGACGCCCGCGCGGTCCTCACGCCCGCGCGGCCGCGGACCCCTCGCCCCAGCCGCGCTCCAGGATCGCGAACGCGCCCAGCACGTAGACGTGGCCGTCGGCGCGGACCCCCGCGCTGGCCGCGGTGTCCAGCACGAAGCGGGCGAGCGCCGCGCAGCTGCCCACCGGCGCCCCGGTCTCCTCCGCCAGCGCGCGGGCCAGCGCGCCCTCGTGCCGGAGCCACATCTGCTCGGCGTGCGCCCCGAGCGCGGGGGTGTCCCGGACCAGCTGGACGAAGGCCGGGAACCGCGGGTCGGCCTGCACGTCCGCGACGCGCCGCCGCAGCACGTGATCGCGCAGCGAGGCGACCACGTGGGCGCCGGGCGGGCGGTCCCGCACCGCGGCGACGAGCCCCTCCTCCTCGCTGAGGTCGTCGTCGAAGACCAACGACTCCTTGTTCGGGAAGTGCTTGAAGAGCGTGGCCACCGAGACGTCGGCGGCATCCGCGACGTCCTTGACCCCGACCGCGTCGAAGCCGCGCTCGAAGAACAGCTCCAGCGCGGCGTCGGCGAGCGCCTGCCGGGTGGCGGCCTTCTTGCGCGCCCTGCGTCCTGGAGCCACGGCGTCGTCGGGGGGCTGCGTGCTCGTCATCGCCCCATCCTAGTCACTGTTGTGCGAGTCTAATAGTAGAGCTACTCTCTTTTTCGCCTCACTCAACCGTACGGGCGGCCCTCGCCCGTCACCGAACCGGAAGGCGGTGGGCACCATGACCTCCGCAGCCCCTCGATCCCCAGCACCCGCACCCAGCAGCACCCCGGGGGCCGGCGTCAGACCACCCGCGAGCGTCCGGTGGGCGCTGCTCGGCGTGATGCTCGCGATGCTGCTGTCGATGCTCGACAACACCGTGGTCGGCACCGCGATGCCGACGATCGTCGGCGACGTCGGCGGTCTGGAGCACCTGTCCTGGGTGGTCAGCGCCTACATGCTCGCGACGGCGGTGACCACCCCGGTCTGGGGCAAGTTCGGCGACCTGTTCGGACGCAAGTCGATGTACCTGATCTCGATCGCGGTCTTCCTGGTCGGCTCGGCGCTCTCGGGCGCCGCGCAGAACATGGCCGAGCTGATCGGCTTCCGCATCGTGCAGGGCATCGGCGCCGGCGGCATCGGCGCGGGCGCGTTCGCCCTGATCGGGACGGTGGTCCCGCCCCGGCTGCGAGGCTCCTACCAGGGCATGTCGGCGGCGGTGATGGCGATCGGCACCGTGGGCGGTCCCCTGATCGGCGGCTTCGTCACGGACCAGCTCGGCTGGCGCTGGATCTTCTACCTGAACATCCCGCTCGGCATCGTCGCGCTGGTGTGGTGCTGGAAGCTGCTCGCGGTCCCGCACCAGCGGCGCGCGACGGTGATCGACTGGCTCGGCATCGCCCTGCTCGGCGTGCTCGTCACGGCCCTGGTGCTCGGGGCGACCTGGGCCGGCACCACCTACGCGTGGGGCTCCTGGCAGGTCCTCGGCTGCGCCGTCGTCGCGATCGCGACGCTCGCCGCGCTGATCGCCTGGGAGCGACGGTTCCCGGAGCCGGTGCTGCCGCTGGAGATCTTCGCGCACCGCAACTTCCGGATCGCGGCGGTGATGATCTTCGCCGGCGGCGCCGCGATGTTCGGTGCCACGCTCTACCTGCCGCTGTTCCAGCAGACCGTGCAGGGCGCCACCGCCACGAGCTCCGGCCTGCTGCTGCTCCCCCTGATGGCGGGCAACCTCCTGGTCTCCCAGGCGGTCGGCTCGATCATGTCCCGCACCGGCAGGTACAAGGTCTTCCCGGTCCTCGGCACCGCGCTGCTGACCACCGCGCTCGGCCTGTTCGCGACGATGGGGACCGGCACGCCCTTCTGGCTCACCTCGGCCTACATGCTGGTCGCCGGGATCGGGCTCGGCTGCCTGCTGCAGATGTCGACCACCATCGCGCAGAACAGCGTCGACCTGAAGCACATGGGCACCGCGTCCGCGTCGGTCAACCTGTTCCGCACCCTCGGCGGCTCGATCGGCGTGGCGGTCTTCGGATCGCTGTTCACCCGGGCCGTCACCGCGCACGCAGGCTCCGCGACCTCGGGAGCGCCCTACCTCGCCGGGGTGGCCGCCGGCACCGGTCAGCTGTTCCTGGTGGGTGCGCTGATCTGCGCCGCCGCGTTCGCGGTGTCGCTCTTCCTGGTCGAGGAGCCGCTCGAGGAGCGGCCGATGGGACCGCAGGGCACGGACTGACGCCCGCCGCCCGGGCCCTGCCGGCCCCCGGGGCCTCGCCGGCACTACGCCTCGGGGTACTCCCCGTGCGCGAGGTCGTCGAGCAGGCTCGGGTGCGTCGGGTCCCAGCCGAACCGCTCGCGGGTGCGAGCGCTGGACGAGGGCTGGTCCACGACGAACACCGTGCCGAGGAACCCGTAGCTCTCGGCGGGGACCTGCTGGACCGGTACGCCCAGGCGCGCGCCGATCGCCTCGGTCAGCGAGCGCATCGTGTCGCCCTCGTCGCCGACCGCGTGTGCGACGGTGCCGGGCTCACCCTGCTCCAGCACCAGGCGGAACAGCCGGGCGGCGTCGGCCTGGTGCACGGCCGGCCAGCGCTGGCTGCCGTCGCCGACGTAGCCGGCGGCACCGGAGCGCTGCGCGGCGGCGATCAGGACGGAGGCGAAGCCGTAGCGCCCGGTGCCGGCGTGCACGGACCGGGGCAGCCGGACGACGCCGGAGCGGACACCCTGCTGCGCGAGGTCGAGCACCAGCTGCGCGGTGCGGCCACGGCCGGCCAGCGGACCGTCGATCAACGCCGGGTCGGCCTCTGTCGAGAGCCGGCCGGGCACCGCGGGGGTGCCACCGGCGAGCACGAACGGCTTGCCGCTGCCCACCAGGGCGCCGCCGAGGGCCGCGACCGCGGCGCTCTCCTCGTCCACGTTCGCCTGGATGTTCGAGAAGTCGTTGCCGAAGGCGAGGTGGATCACGCCGTCGACCTGCTGAGCGGCGGCCCGCAGACCGTCCAGGTCGTCCAGGGCGCCGTGCAGAGGTTCGGCCCCTGCGGCGACGATGGTGGCGGCCGCACGCTCGGAGCGGGCGAGGCCGACGACCTGATGGCCCGCGGCGAGCAGCTCGGGGACGACGGCGGAGCCGATGCCGCCGCTGGCGCCGGTGACGAGGACACGCATGGGATACCTCCGAGTGATAGGACTCTTGTCTTGTCAGAGTAGCACCGTGATGAGACAAGAGTCCTGTCGCTACGATGACGCCATGCCTCGCTGGGACCCGGACGCCCGCGAACGCCTGGTCGCCGCGGCGGTGCAGCTGTTCGCGGAGCACGGCTATGACAACGTGACGGTGGCGCAGATCGCCGAGCGCGCCGGGCTGGCCCGGAGCTCGTTCTTCCGGCACTTCCCGGACAAGAAGGACGTGCTCAGCGCGGGCCAGCAGACCATGACCCGGCTGCTGGTCGAGGGCATCGCGGCAGCGCCCGCCGACGCGACCCCGTTGGCCGCGGTCGGCGAGGGGTTGCGGCGGGCCTCGACGATGATGAACCCGCGCAGCCGGGAGCTCGGGCCGGTGCTGCGCGACCTGATCGCCTCCAGCGTCGAGCTGCAAGAGCGGAACACCCTGAAGCAGGCCGGCCTGACGGCGGCGATGGCCGACGCGCTGCGCGAGCGGGGCGCGCCGGACGGGGTCGCGACGCTCTCCGCCGAGCTCGGCGGCCTGGCGTTCCGGGCCGCCTACGCCGCCTGGGTCGCGGCCGAGGACGATCAGGACCTCGGCGAGCTCGCGTGCGCCGAGCTCGGACGGCTGCGCGCGACCGCGGCCCGGCTGGCCTGACCCCGACCGGGCCAAGCCCGTCAGCCGACGATCAGACCGTCCAGCACGATGGCGCTCAGCGCCCCGGTCAGGTTCTCGGCCGTACCGGCGTCGCCGCCGTCCACCAGCCGGACCAGCGGCAGGCGCTGAGGCGAGCCGGCGAGGGCGAGCACCGCGAGCAGAACGACCTCGAACGGGATGTCGCGCGCCCGCCCGGCGGCCACCAGCCGGGTGTAGAGCGGGCGCAGCCCGGCCACGACCGGGGCCAGGTGCCGTTCCGCGAGGTAGTGCAGCCGCTCCGAGTCCGACGGCAGCTCCCAGCTGATGAGGCGGGCGATCTCGGGCGCCTCGGCGACCGCGGCGAAGAAGGCGCCGATGCCGTCGCGGAGCCGGTCGGCGTCGTCCGGGTAGTCGGCGGCCAGGATCGCGGAGATCCGCGCGACGACCGGCAGCTCGGCCTGGTCGACCACGGCGCGCCACAGCCCGGCCTTGGAGCCGTACCGGTCGCCGATGAAGCTGTGGCTGACGCCGAGCAGCCGGGACAGCTCCCGCACGGTCGTGCCGTCGTACCCGAGCTGCGCGAACGCGGACAGGCCACGGCGCAGCACCTCGTCGTCCGCCGGGACGTCGGTCTGCGCGGCAGGGGGCCGCCCGGGCCGTCTGGGTGACGCTGCGGTCACGGTCCACCTCCCGATCGACGTCCGCCGGTTGACATCCGACCCGACGAGGGTAGCGTCGCGCCCGTCAATATTCTGACGCATGTCAGATTATGAGAGGACGCCATGACCGGAACGACCGGACCGCTGGCCCTGGTCGCAGCCAGGAACGCGGACGACGCACGCCTCGGCCTGAGCCGGGACCAGATCCCGCAGCGGGAGGACGGTGCCCGCACCGACGGCCGGGAGAGCACGTACGAGCGGCGGTACGCCGACGCGCACCTGGACGACGGCGCGCAGATCGTCGTGGTGTTCATGAACGAGCTGCTGGACGCGCCGCAGCAGCCGTTGACGCCCACGATCCGGCTCGGCCCGGTGCCGCCGGACGGCCGGTCGTTCGACAAGATCGTGCACCACCCGGACGGATCGTGGAGCGCGGCGACGGACCACCCGGAGTCCGGGCACCGGGACGATGCTGTTCGGCCGGAGCCACGACCTCGAGCTCTGCTGGCTGCCGCCGGTGCCGCAGGGCGCCGTGACCGCGACCTACAGCATCGGCGGGGTCTCGACCAGCACCACCGGCATCGGCCACCGCGACCACAGCCGGGGCAACGCTGGCCTGCGCGACATCGTGCACGACTGGTACCGGGCGCGCGGCCAGGCCGGCCCGATCTCGGTGATCACCTCGGACATCACCGCGGTCGAGAAGTACGGCTGCGACCAGATCCCGATCGTCATGCTGGCCCGGGACGGGCAGATCGTGGCCGACGGCTCCGGCCGGGTGACCTTCGAGACCGAGGACGTCTGCACCGACGACCGCACCGGCAAGCCGGTCGCGGGCACCACCCGCTCCACCGATGACGACGGACCGGACCGATACGTGGTCACGTTCGTGCGCGCGGACCCGGATGGGCGACTCGGTGCACTGGCTCAAGCGCGTGCTCGCCCGCCTGGTGCGGTTCGACGGCGCCTACCTGCGGTCCACCGGGTCGTGCACCGTGACGCACCTGCGCGACGGCCGGCCGGTCGAGGAGCACGCCGACCCCGCCGTCTGGGAGCTCATGCACTCGGGCACGCCCGCTGAGCCCCACGACCCACGACCCACGACCCACGACCCACGACCCACGACAGATCAGCACACGAGAGGCACGACCATGAGCACGATGCAACGGTTCGACGTGCACGCCCACTTCACGGGGTTCACCGAGCCCGACGAGCTGCAGGACTACGCGGCGCACCTGCACCGCGAGGGGTTCCCCTCGCTCGGGATCGGCGCGGGCTGGAGCCCCGAGGCCGCGATCGGCTTCATGGACCAGCGGGGCATCGACCTGCAGCTGCTGTCCTGGCCGCTGCCGTGCGCCGCACCGCGGGCCCGTCTGGTGAACGACCGGGCCGCGGCGGCGGTCGCGGCGCACCCGACCCGGTTCGGCATGCTCGCCACCCTGCCGATGGCCGAGCCCGAGGAGGCGGTGCGCGAGGTGCACCGTGCGCTCGACGAGCTGGGCGCGGACGGCTTCCTGCTGCTGAGCAACACCGACGACGCCTACTTCGGCGACGAGCGGTTCGAGCCGGTGCTCGCCGAGCTGGAGCGGGTCGGGGCGAGCGTGCTGGTGCACCCGACGCTGCCGGCCCCGTACGAGCAGCTCGGGCTGGGACGGCCGGCGCCGCTGATCGAGTACCCGATCGACACGGCGCGCACGATCGTGGACGCGGTGTTCGCCGGGCTGCTGCTGCGGCACCCTGACCTGCGCCTGGTGCTCTCGCACGCCGGCGGCGTGCTGCCGGCGCTCGCGCAGCGGGTGGCCTCGCTCGGCCCGAAGCCGTGGGTGGTCAACCCGCGCGCGATCACCCCGGAGCAGGTCCGCGAGCAGCTCGGCCGGCTCTACCTGGACACCGCGATCGCCGGCGGACGGGACGTGCTCGACCCCGCGACGGCGATGACCGGGCCGGGGCACCTCGTGTTCGGCACCGACTTCCCGCCGGCCGGCCCGGACGTGGCGGACGCGACGATCGCCCAGCTCCTGGCAGAGCTGCCGCAGACGGACCGGGACGCGATGGTCACGACGTTCGCGGAGCTGTTCCCGGCCGCGGCCGGCCGTGCGCAGGGCGCCTGACCCCGGGGCCCGGTCCCGTCCCTGACCGCCCGGCCGGCCGGCCGCCGGCACGGTCACGGACCCGGCGCCCCCGGGGCGTCGATGGTCCCGTCCCGGTACAGCGCGTCGGCCAGCTCGGCGAGCCGGCGCAGCACCATGCGGTGCGGGTGCGGACCGTAGCTGATCCGTGCGACCCCCAGCCGCTCGTACTCGGCGGCGGGCAGCGCACCGGGCAGGCCGATCACGCTGAGCCGCCGCACGCCGAGCCCGTCCACCAGCCGCCGGGTGGTGCCGCGGTCCAGCACGCCGGGCACGAAGACGGCGGCGGCGCCCTCCGCCAGGTAGGCCCGGCCGCGCTCGACCGCGTCGGCGGTGGAGACGCCCAGCGGGCGGTCCGGGGCACGGAAGATCGCGTCGGTGCGTGCGTTCAGCACGAACGGCACCCCTTCGGCCTCGGCGGCCCGGACCGCGGCCCGCACCACCCGCACCGAGCCGGCGAGCGGGCGCGACCGGTCCTCGATGTTCGCGCCGACGGCACCGGCCTGCACGGCACGGCGCACCAGGTCGCCCGGGTCGTCGTGACCGTCGTCCAGGTCCACCGTGACAGGGACGTCGACGGCGGTGGCGATCCGGGCGACCAGGTCGAGCAGCACCGGCAGCGGGACGGTGCCGTCCGGCAGGCCGAGGCTGTCGGCCAGCGCGTGCCCCGAGGTGGCGATCGCCCGGGTGGCCGGCAGCGCGGCCACGGTGCGGGCGGAGGCGACGTCCCAGACGTTCACCACACGCAGGATCGGCTCGGCGCGGTGCAGCCGCCCGAGGGTGCGCGCCCGGTCGAGGGTGCCGGCCGGATCGACCGGTCCGGCCGGGAACGAGGACGTGGGCATCGGGCCTCCGAGGGGTGCGGGCGGGTCCGGTGCCGGGCCGGACGCCCGGCTACCGGACCCGCGATCCGGGGTGCGCCGCGGGCTTCAGACCCGCACGGCCGTGGCCGCGAGGACTGCCTCGACCACGACCTCCGGGTGCACGGCGGCCACGTGGTGCCCGCTGCGGGACTCCAGCACGGTGGCGCCGACGCGCTCGGCGAGGTGCCGCTGCAGCGCCGGGGGCACGGCGTTGTCCTGCGTCGCGACCACCTGCCAGGACGGGATCACCCGCTCCGGCGCCCGGGTGAGCTCGCCGCCCAGCGCCTCGGCGGTGATCGGTCGCTGCGCGAACGCCGCGGCGGCCAGCGCGGCCCCCTCCAGCCCGCCGGCGTAGACCTCGCCGAACCGGTCCGCCCGGACGGTCAGGTCCGTCCGGCCGTCCGGGGTGGGGCGCAGCACCAGGTTGTCCGGGGTGAGCAGCGAACCCGGGTAGAGCGCGTTCAGCCCGCCGGAGCTCTCGCCCACCTGCGGGATGAACGCCGCGACATACACCAGCGCGGAGACGGCCTCGTGGTCCGCCGCCGCCCGGGTGATCACCGAGCCGGCGTAGGAGTGGCCGACCAGCACCACCGGGCCGTCGACCGTGGCCAGCACGCTGGTCAGGTAGGCGGCGTCGCCGTCCAGGTCGCGCAGCGGGTTCGCCACCGCCAGCACCGGGTGCCCGTGCGCGGTCAGCGCGGCGGCCACCGCCGTCCAGCCGCTGGAGTCCGCGAACGCCCCGTGCACCAGCACGACGGTCGGCGTCGCCGTCGGCCCGCGATGGAAGAGTCCCATGGTCGTGTCCTCTCGTCCCGCCCCGCCAGCCGGGGCGCTGCGCCCATCCTGGGTACCGGGACGACGGCGCCGCCAATGCCGATCGGTATCAGTCTCATGCTTGATCGGCATCAGACTGATCGGCTCGGACGCGTATCATCCCGACATGGACCTGGACCTGGACCTGCACAAGCTGCGCTCGTTCGTCTGCGTGGCCGAGCGGCTGAGCTTCGTGCAGGCCGCGGCCGAGCTGCACCTCACCCAGCCGGCGCTGACCCGGCAGGTCCAGTCGCTGGAGCACGAGCTCGGCGTGCCGCTGCTGCTGCGTGACCGGCGCGGCACCGCGCTGACCGGGCCGGGCCGTCAGCTGCTGGAGGACGGCCGCGCGCTGCTGGACTCCGCGGCGGGCGTGCAGCGCCGGGTCCGGGCGGCGGCGCGCGGGGCCACCGAGTTCACGATCGGCTTCATGCCCGGGGTGCCCTCGACCGGGATCGTCCGGGCGTTCGCGGCCGTCGCGCCGCAGGTGCTGCTGGACGTGGTCGCGGTCCCGATGGACGAGCAGGAGCCCTACCTGCACGACGGCCGGGTGGACGTGAGCTTCGTCCGGCTGCCGGTCCGGTCCCGGTCCGTGCGGACCATCGCGCTGTTCGACGAGCCCCGGGTGGCGGTGCTGCCCGCCACCTCGCCGCTGGCACCCGCGGGCCGGGCCGGCCTGGACGCCCTGGCGACGCTGCCGCTGATCGACGACCCGGGCACGCTGCCCGGCTGGCGCGGCGACGCGCTGCCCCGCCGCCGACCCCTGGTCGGTGTGGACGAGCGGCTGGAGGCGGTCGCCGCGGGCGACGGCTTCACGGTGCTGCCGGCGGGCATCGCCCGCTACCACCACCGGGACGACGTGCGGCTGGTCGAGCTGATCGACGTCGCGCCGGTGGTGGTCGCGCTCGGGTATCTCCGGCACCGGACGATGCCCGAGATCGAGCAGCTCGCCGACCTGGCCCGGGCGCAGCTGTCGGGCGGCGCCGCCCCGGCCGAGGGCACCGCACGGCCCGCCCGGTAGCGGCGACCGGCTACGCCCCCAGCAGCACGTCCCGCCCGGCGTCCTCGATCCGTGGCAGCGCCGCGATCAGCCCCTGGGTGTACGGGTGCCGCGGCGCGCCGACCACCTGCTCGGTCGAGCCGTGCTCCACCACCCGGCCGTGGTGCATCACGACCACCTCCTGCGCCATGTAGCGCACGGCGGCCAGGTTGTGGCTGATGAACAGCATCGACAGCCCGAGGTCGGCCTGCAGCTCGCGCATCAGGTTCAGCACCACGCCCTGCACCGAGGCGTCCAGCGCACTGGTGATCTCGTCGGCCACGATCAGTCGCGGCCGGACCGCGAGCGCCCGCGCGACGGCGACCCGCTGACGCATCCCGCCGGAGATCTGCCGTGGGTACTGACCGGCGACCTCCGGGTCCAGGTGCACCAGCTGCAGCAGCTCGCGCACCGCACCGCCGCGCCGGGCGGCCGGCACCGGGGAGTGCACGGCGAGCACCTCGGCGATCGCCTCGCCGACCCGCATCCGGGGGTTGAGCGAGGAGTACGGGTCCTGGAACACCATCTGCACCATCGCGGCCCGGGCGCGGGCGCCGGACCGGCCGGGCCGGGTCAGGTCCTCGTCGTCGATCGCGATCGTGCCGGCGTGCACGGGCGCCATGCCGACGATCGCGCGGGCCAGGGTGGACTTGCCGGAGCCGGACTCCCCCACCACGCCCACCACGCCACCACGCGGCACCGTGAGGGACACGCCGTCCACGGCACGCACCGCGCGGGGGCCGTGGCCGTACCGCACGACGAGGTCGTTCACCTCCAGGACGTCCGAGCTGCGCACGTCAGGCCACCTCTCCCTCGGGCCGGGCAGGGCCGGACGGATCGGTGCCGCCGACCTCGTCCAGCATCGCGTCCACCGTCGCGAGCGGCTGCGTCACGTCGGTCGACAAGTCGGGCAGCGCGCGCACCAGGGCCCGGGAGTACGGGTGCGCGAGCCGGTCCGGGGTGCGCAGGTCGGCAGTCGGGAACGCGTCCACCACCTCGCCGCGGTACATCACCACCAGCCGCTGGCACAGCTCGCCGAGCACCGCGATGTCGTGCGAGACCACCACGGCGGTCTGGCCGTTCTCGGCGCACTGCCGACGCAGCAGGGTGAGCACCTGGCGCTGCACGGTGACGTCCAGCGCGGTGGTGGGCTCGTCGGCCACCAGCAGCGGCGGCTCGGCGATCTGCGCCATCGCGATCAGCGCGCGCTGGCGCATCCCGCCGGAGAACTCGTGCGGGAACTGTCGGGCACGCCGCTCGGGGTCGGAGATCTGCACCGACCCGAGCGCGGCGACCGCGGTCTCGCGGGCCGCGCGCCGGGACGGCCGACCCGCACCACCGGCTGCCCGGGTGCCACCGCCCACCCGCACGCCCTCGGCCAGCTGGGTGCCGACCCGCAGCGCAGGGTTCAGCGCGGTCAGCGAGTCCTGGAACACCATGCCGATCGCCCGCAGCGCAGCGAACCGGTCGCGCGCGGACATGGCGAGCAGGTCCGCCCCGCGCAGCAGCATCCGGTCGGCGTGCACGTCGGCGGTCGGGTCGGCCAGGCCGGCGATCGCGGTCATGGTGACCGACTTGCCGCTGCCGGACTCGCCGACCACGCCGACGATCTCGCCGGGCATCAGCACCAGATCCACCCCGCGCACCACCTCGCGCGGACCGTCCGGGCCGGGGAAGGCGACCCGCAGGCCGCGCACCTCCAGCAGCGCGTCCGGCACCGGGGCCGGCAGCTCGGCCGGGACCATGCGCTCCGTGCCCGGTGCCGGTCGACCGACACCCCGGGTCCGTGCGCCGCGCAGGTGGCCGGCCACCGACTCGCCGAGCATCCCGAAGGTGAGCCCGGCCAGGACGATCACCGCACCCGGGCCGAGCGCGGCGGCCGAGCTGGAGTAGATCTGGTCGAAGCCGTCCGACAGCAGCCGGCCCCAGTCGAAGTCCGGCGGCTGCACGCCGACACCGAGGAAGCTCAGCGAGGACAGCGCGAGCAGTCCGCCGCCGATGGACAGCGTGACGTTCACGATCACCGGCTCGGCGATGTTCGGCACCACGTACCGGGTGAGCTGGCGGGTGCGGGAGATGCCGAGCAGCCGGGCGGCGGCCAGGTACTCCGAGCCGCCGACCCGCGCGGCGAGCGTCTGGGTGAGCCGGGCGAACGAGGGCGTCATGGTGACCGCGAGCGCGATCACCGCCGTGACGGTGCCGGCGTCCAGCAGGATCACCACCAGCATCGCGACCAGCAGCACCGGGAAGGCCAGCCAGGTGGTGATCACGGCGCCGGCGGCGCGCTGCACCCGGGGCCCGAACGCCACCGGCAGCCCGCCGAGCAGCACCCCGGCCACCGCACCGATCGCGGTGGCTATCAGCGCCATCACCAGCGACAGCCGGGTGGCGACCATCACTCGGGCGAAGATGTCCCGGCCGAGCGCGTCGGTGCCGAACAGGTGGCTGCCGTCGGCCGGTTGCAGCGCCGCGGCCGCGTCCGAGGTGGTGGCGGCCTCGCCCCAGACCGTCGGTCCGATCACCGCGACCACCACGAAGGCGAGCAGCAGCACCAGGGACACCACGGCCATCGGCGAGCTGAGGAACCGCCGGGCACCGGCGGTCCGGGCACCGGCGGTCCGGGCGCCGGACGGGCGGGCGGGCGGGGTCATGAGGTCTCCATCAGGGTGCTGCGCCGGTCGATCAGCGCGATGACCACGTCCACCAGCAGGTTCACCACCAGCACGATCGCGGCGTACACCAGGGCCAGTCCCTGCACGATGCCGTAGTCGCGCGTCGTGATCGCGGTGACGAACGCGTTGCCCATCCCGGGCCAGTTGAACACCCGTTCCACCAGCACCGATCCGGTGACCAGGGTGGCGAGCAGGCTGCCGCCGAGGGTGAGCACGGCGGTGAGCATGTTCGGCAGCACGTGCCGCAGGTAGATCGCCGGCGCACCGAGCCGCTTGGAGCGGGCGGTGCGCACGTAGTCCTCGCCGAGGGCGTCCAGCGCCTCGACCCGGGCGATCCGGGCCAACGAGCAGGTCGAGGACAGCGCCAGCGCGATCACCGGCAGCACGTAGGACCCCACGGTGCTGTTGCCGGCCACCGGCAGCAGCCGCAGGTCCACCGAGACGACCACCACGAGCACCACACCGAGCAGGTAGTCGGGCACCGAGGCGAGGAACCCGGTGATGCCGGTGAACGCCAGCTCGGTGCCCCGCCGCCGGCCGCCGTAGGTGCGCACCGCCACCAGCAGCCCGATCGGGATCGCCAGCAGCAGCACCACGACGAAGGCCAGTGCGGCCAGCTCCAGGGTGGCGGGCAGCCGGGACGAGACCAGCTCGGTGACGGACCGGCCGGTGATCAGCGAGACCCCGAGGTCGCCGCGCAGCAGCCCGCCGAGGTAGTCCAGGTACTGCACGCCCAGCGGGTCGTCCAGCCCGAGCTGCGCGCGTCGCTCGGCCACCAGGTCCGCGGACGCGGTGGGCCCGAGCGCGTTGCGCACCGGGTCCCCGCCCGCCACCCGGAGCACGAGGAACGCGAGGGTGACGATCACCAGCATCGACACCACCGCCCGGCCGAGCCGGCGAGCGAGGAACCCCCACCACGGGCTGATCGAGCGGGGCCCCGTGCCCGCCGAGGGGTCGGCCCCGGGCGGGTCGCCGACCTCCCCGGCGAGCACGGTGGCCATCGTCAGCTCACCCGCAGGGAGGTGGCGATCAGCTGCCCGTTGCTGTTCGCCTCCACGCTGACGCCGTTGCCGTAGTAGGTCTCGGTGTCCTCCCAGAGCGGCAGCACGTCCGCGTCGGAGAACAGCGCGGCCTCGGCGGTGGACCAGGCGCTGCACGAGTCCTCGCCGGTGAGCGTCTGGGCCTCGGCGACGGCCTCCTGGTAGGCGGTGTTGGCGTTGTAGGTCCAGTTGCCGCCGTCCGGCGGGAAGTCACCGGTGAGGATGCCGGCCCACACGCTGGGCAGCTCGGCGCTGATCGGCGCCCAGACCAGGTCCCAGTCGCCGCCGGAGAAGATCACGTCGGTGTACGAGGAGGACGGCGTGAGCTCGACGGTGACGCCGACCGCGGCCAGCTCCTGCTGGATCAGCTCGACGCCGGCGGTGATGCCGGAGCCGCCCTCGCTGTTGTAGAGCAGCTTGAGGGTCAGCCCCTGGTCGCCCAGCGTGGCCTCCGCGGCGTCCGCGTCGTAGGCCGGGATGGACGCGGAGTTGTCCTCGCCCGAGCAGACGCTGGACGAGTTGGACATCAGGGAGGTCATCTCCTGGCCGAGCCCGTCGGTCGAGACCGAGCCCACCGCGTCCCGGTCGATCGCCTGGGCGATCGCCTCGCGCACCTCCTGGCTGGCGGTCGCCCGGCCCTCGGCCTGGTTGAAGAAGATCCGGCCCGGGCTGGCGGAGACGTCCAGGGTGGTGAAGTCGTCCGTGGACAGCCGCTCGCGGTCGGTGCCGCTGATCACCGCGAGGTCCAGGTCACCGGTGGTGAGCATGTTCGCCGCGGTCGACTCGTCCGAGACCACCTCGACCTCGACGGAGGCGGGCATCTCGTCGGTCGAGCCGGCGGTGTAGTCGTCGCGCAGCGTGTAGGTGTAGCTCAGGCCGGCGTCCGAGCTGGACAGCACGTAGGGGCCGGTGCCGGCGGTCGTGCTGTCCAGCGCGGCGGTGTCCGCCAGGCCGTCCGCGCACACGATCGGCAGCTGGCCGACCGTCTCCAGCGGGAAGCTCAACGGGTCGGTGAACGTGAAGCTCACCACGCCGGTGTCGTCGTCCGCCTCGACGGTCATGCCTTCGGACGGCACGTAGACGTCCAGGAACGGCGAGCCGGTGTCCGCGTCGGCGGCGTACTCGAAGGTCGCCTTGACGTCGCTGGCGGTCAGCGGGTCCCCGTCGGAGCAGGTGGCGTCCGGGTCGAGGGTGAAGGTCGCCGAGATGGACGTCACCTCCCAGTCCGTGGCGAGCCACGCCTCGGCCTCGGCGCTCGCGGGCAGCCGGATCAGCGACTCGTAGGACAGCTGCGCGAGCTGCTGGCCGTCGGCGGTGGCGTTGGTGATCGGGTTCAGCACGCCCGGGTCGGACGACACCGCGAACCGGACGGTGGTGGCGTCCGTGCCGGAGCTGGTGCCGGCGTCGGACGTGCCGCCCGAGCACGCCGCGAGGGTCGCGGCCAGCGCGGCGGCGCCGACGAGGACGGTGGAGCGCTTCATCAGGGAGTCTCCGATCGGGAGGGGAGCACGGCGTCTCTTCTGGGGCACTGCGGATGAGCACGAGCACTGCACCGGGACCTCGGCAGCAGAGGTGGTACGACAGAAATCAGTATGATGAATACCCTTTATCACGACGTATCGGTCATGTGTCCGGCAGGTTTCGCGGCCCCGCCGCGCGCGAGGACTCAGGCCGGCGGCGCCAGCCGGTCCGCGCCGGGGGCGAGCGGCGCCGGGGTCGCCAGCCCCTCGTGGATCAGGTGCCACGGCGACGGGAACTCCCCCACCGGCACCTCGATCAGCACCGGCTCGCGAGCGGCGATCCCCTCGGCCACCGCCGTCGCGAGCTGCGCCGGGTCCCAGACCGTCACCGACCGGATGCCGAAGGCCGCCGCGAGCGCCGGGTAGTCCGGGTTGGTCAGGTCGCTGGCGAACACCCGGCCGCCGTAGGAGTCCCGCTGGATCCGCCGGACGTTGCCGTAGTACCCGTCCCGGAACACGATCACCACCACGGCCAGCCCGTACCGCTTCGCGGTCGACAGCTCCGGCAGCGTCCAGGAGAAGCCGCCGTCGCCGTTCACCGAGACCACGGCGCGGTCCGGGTCGGCGGTCTGCGCGCCCAGCGCGGTGGCGAACCCGTAGCCGAGGGTGCCCTGGTAGCCGGGGCCGAGGTAGCCGCGCGCGTGGTAGGTCGGCAGCGACATGCTGGCCGCGTAGCCGATCTGGGTGTACTCGCTGACCAGCACCGCGTCCGCGGGCAGCACCGACCGCAGCGCGGCCAGGTACTCCTGCTGCGGCGCGATCTCGGCCAGCCGACCGGCCACCCAGGCCCGCGCCCGGTCGATCTCGTCCTGGCGGGACGGCCGGAAAGGCGCGCCCGCGGCCCCGACCCGGGCCTGGGCCCGGACCTCGGCGAGCAGCGCGGCGAGCGTGGCGCGCGCGTCACCCTGCAGCGCCAGGCGCGGCTCGCGGACGCCGCCCAGGTGCGCGGGCTCGGAGTTCACCAGCAGCACCGGCGCACCGGCGGTGTCCATCCGGGTGCCGAAGGTGGAGACGAACCGGCTGCCCACCGCGAGCACCAGATCGGCGTCCGCACGCAGGGTGCGCAGCGCGAGCGAGTCCAGCGCGAGCCGGTGCCGGGCGTCGATCGCGCCACGACCGTTCTCGCTCACCAGCACCGGGGCCTCGATCGCCTCGGCGAGCGCGACCAGCTCGGCAGACGCGTCCGAGGCCCGGATACCGCCGCCGACGTACAGCAGCGGACGCTCGGCGGCGAGCAGCAGCCGGGCCGCCTCGACCACCCGGTCGGCGGGCGGAGCCGTGCGGACCTGCTGCACCCGGTCCGGGACGGCGACGTCCTCGACCACCTCGGCCAGCACGTCCGGCGGCACCTCGATCGCCACCGGCCGCGGCCGGTCGGAGCGCAGCCGGCGGAACGCCTCGACCACCAGCGCAGGGATGTCGGCCGCCCGCCGTGCGGTGCCGGTCCAGCCGGTGACCCGTTCCAGCACACCGGTCTGGTCCGGCAGCTCGTGCAGCACGCCGAAGCCCTGGCCGATCTGGTCCGAGCGGATCTGCCCGGCGATCAGCAGCACCGGCGAGCAGGTGGCGTACGCGGTGGCGAGGCCGGCCAGGGCGTTCAGCACCCCGGGGCCGGGCACCACCATCGCGACGCCGACCTGCCCGGAGCTGCGGGCGTACCCGTCGGCCAGGTAGGTCGCGGCCTGCTCGTTGCGCACGCAGGTGAAGTGGATCGCGTCCTGCCGCTCGTGCAGGGCGTCGGCCGCGGCGTCGAGCTGCACGCCCGGGATGCCGAACACCTCGGTCACGCCCTGGGCCAGCAGCGCGGCCACCAGGAGCTGGCCACCGGTCTGTCGAGTCATGTCTGCGCCTTCCCTCGGCCGCCGAGCGGCCGTCCGTCGTCGGCCCGCGAGCCGACGTCACTCTTTGTGTGTATTCATCAGTACTGTTCTCGGAGCAGGGACCGCCCCGGATCGGGGAGCCCGGCCACCCGCCCGGCCTACCGCCGGGCCACCGCAGGACCGTGAGGGAGACCCCGATGACCACGCCGCGCCCCCGCAGCCGACCGGCCGCGTCCGCAGCCGACTACGTGGCCGACGACCTGCAGCGTCGGATCGCCGAGCAGGGCTGGCCGGCCGGCCGGCGGATCGGCACCAAGGTCGAGCTGTGCGCCGAGTACCAGGTCGCCCCGGCCACGCTCGGCGAGGCGCTGCGGGTGCTGCGCGCCCGGGACGCCGTGGAGGTGCGCCCCGGCCCCGGCGGCGGGATCTTCGTCGCCGCGCAGTCCCCGCTGATCCGGCTGGCCTACGAGGTGCTGGACCTGCGCCAGGCCGGCACCGCCGTGAACGACGTGGTCGAGGTGCTGGACGCGCTGGACGACGCGGTGCTGCAGGACGCCGCCCGGCACCGCACCGACACCGACCTGGCCGAGCTGGACGCCCTGCTCGCCGAGCTGGAGACCACCTGGCACCGGCCGTCCGAGGGCCTGCACCCGAACTGGCGGCTGCACCGCCGGATCGCGGAGATCTCGCCGAACGTGGTGCTGCGCACCTTCTACCGGAACCTGGTGGACTACATCACCGCCGAGAGCGAGACCGACGTCACCCTCGGCGTGATCGGCCTGGAGCCGACCTCCGACGAGCGGCTGCAGGTGCACCGGGACCTGGTCGAGGCCATCCGGCATCAGGACCCGGACGACGTCGCCGCCGCGAGCAGGGCGCACCGCACCGCCGCCGAGCACTGAGACCGGGCGCGCCTGCCGCACCCGGACCCGCAGCCGCACCCGTCTGGCCACAGCGGTCACGCGCCCCGCAGGAACGCGCCCACGTCCGCCGTCATCGCCGCGAGCGCCGCGTCGTCCACGAAGGCCATGTGCCCCGAGTCGTAGCTGCGCAGCGTCACGTTGGCCCGCAGCCGCTCACCCAGGAACAGGTGCGCCAGGTCGTACCGCGCCCCGAGGTACGGGGTCGCCAGGTCGTACCGGCCACCGAGCACCAGGACGCGCAGGTGCGGGTTGCGCCGCATCGCCGCCGACAGGTCCAGCGCCACGTTCGGCAGCGGCATCGGCTCGTCGATCGCGGGCGCACGGTGCCGCCAGTCCCAGGCGGGCTCGACCACCATGTTGTTCAGCGGCACGTACGCGGTCGGCGAGGCGTAGCCGATCTCCCGGCCCAGGTGGTCCGCGAACGCGGTGACCAGCGCCGAGGTGACCCCGGCGGTGGCGGCGTCGTCGGTGGCCGGGTCCATCGCGCCGCCGCCCACCACATAGGCGTGCTCGGCCACGAACCGGGTGTCGAACCGGCCGATCAGCCGGCCCTCGTCGGCGAGCAGCCGTGCACGGAACTCCTCCAGGCCGACCCGCAGGTGCCGGGAGGCGAGGTAGCCGGCGTCCAGCCCGACCAGCGCCGACAGCTCCGCGGCGACCGCCGCCTCCTCGGCCGCGTCCAGCCCGTCGCCGCGCTGCAGGGCCGCGGCGTACCGGCCCTGCGCGAAGTCGATCGCCGCAGCGTCGAAGGCCGCGTCGTCCAGCTCGGTGCGGGCGGCGCGGCCGTGGTACCGGGCGGTCGCCGCGTAGGTCGGCAGCAGGTTGACGAAGCCCTGGTCGGCGCCCGGCTGGTTCGCGGTCCAGTCCAGCAGGGTGGACAGCAGCACGATGCCGTTCAGGTCCAGGCCGAGGTTCTGCAACCGGTGCGCGACCACCGCCGCGCGGGTGGTGCCGTAGGACTCGCCGAACAGGTACCGCGGGGAGTTCCACCGGCCGGTCCGGGCGAGGTGCCGCAGGATCGCACGGGCGAACACGTCGCCGTCCGCGTCCACGCCCCAGACCCGCGCCGGGTCCACCCCGTCCAGGATCCGGGAGTGCCCGGTGCCGGGTGCGTCCAGGAACACCAGGTCGCTGACCGGCAGCAGGGACTGCGTGTTCGGCTCGATCGCGTACGGGGCCGGCGGGGTGGCGTGCGGGGTGCGCTGCGCGGGGCGGCGCGGGCCGAAGCCGCCGACGTTCAGCCACAGGCTGGCCGAGCCGGGGCCGCCGTTGAACAGGTAGGTCAGCGGGCGGTCGGAGCCGGGGCGGTCCGGACCGGTGGCGGTGTAGGCGACGAAGAACACCGTCGCCAGCGGCTCGCCGGCACCGTCCCGGACCAGCAGGTGGCCGGCCTCGGCGCGGTACGGCAGGTCGCCGTCCGGGGTGCGCAGCACCAGGTCGGCGGCGGTGACGACCTCGCGCTCGTCGGCCGGGCGGGCGTCCGCCCCCTCGGGACCGGGCACCCCGGGGGCGGGCGTCATGCTGCCACCGCCGCGCGCAGCTCGGCGCAGGCGGCCAGCACCGCGTTGTTGGCCTCGAAGGTGCCGATCGAGACCCGCACGCCCTCGTCCGGGAACGCCCGGGCCAGCACGCCGTGCCGCTCCAGCACCGCGACCGCCTGCTCGGTCGACTCGCCGGTGGGCAGCCAGACGAAGTTCGCCTGCGTGGTCGCCAGCTCCCAGCCCTGGGCGACCAGCGCGGCGACCACCCGCTCCCGCTCGGCGACCAGCGCGCGCACCCGGTCCAGCAGCTCGTCCTGCGCGTCCAGGGAGGCGGCGGCCGCGGCCTGCGCCAGGCCGGTGACACCGAACGGCACCGCGACCTTGCGCATCGCCTCGGCCACCGCGACCGGGGCGATCGCGTATCCGACCCGCACCCCGGCCAGGCCGTACGCCTTGGAGAAGGTGTGCGCGACGACCACGTTCGGCCGTTCCTCGGCCAGCGCCACGCCGTCCGGCCGGTCGGTCGAGGTGTCGAACTCCCGGTAGGCCTCGTCGATCAGCACCACCACGTGCGCGGGCACCGCGTCCAGGAACGCGTCCAGCTCGGCCGCGCCGACGACGGTGCCGGTGGGGTTGTTCGGGTTGCACACCACCACCAGCCGGGTGCGGTCGGTGATCGCGGCGAGCATCGCGGGCAGGTCGTGCGCCAGGTCGGTGGTCAGCGGCACCTGCACCGGCACCGCACCGGCGGAGACCACCAGCAGCGGGTACGCCTCGAACGAGCGCCACGCGAACAGCACCTCCTCCCCCGGCCCGGCGGTGGCCCGGATCAGCTGGGAGACCACCTCGACCGAGCCGGCACCCAGCACGATCCGCGCCGGGTCGACCCCGTGCCGGCGGGCCAGCTCGGGCACCAGCGCGGCACCGGCCATGTCCGGGTACAGATTGATCCGGCCCAGCAGCTCGGCGATCCGCCGCTGCACCGAGGGCAGCGGGTCGTACGGGTTCTCGTTGGAGGACAGCTTGTGGCTGGGGGCGTCGCCGGCTACGGCCGACCTGCCCTGCCGGTAGCCCGGGATCCGGTCCAGATCCTCCCGCGTGCGTGGTTCCACCTGCATCTCCTGCCTCACAGCTCCGGACCCGCCGGCCGGGCCGTCGATCACACGACTCAAATCATTATGGTGAATAGCCTAGGCGCCCTGTGTTTCGTCCGCGTGACGCGCCACGAACTCCCGCAGATCGGCCACCAGCGCCGCCCGGCACCCCGGGTCGGTGTACATCATGTGCCCCGCCGGATACTCCCGGCGCCGCACCCGGTCAGCGGGCAGATCGGTCTGCGCCAGCAGGTGCTCCACCGCCCCCACCGTGGTCAGCGAGTCGAAGTACCCCGTGCCCAGGAACAGCCGGAGGTCCGGCCGCTGCGCCATCAGGTGCTCCAGCACCCCCGCGTAGTCGAACACGTTGAACGGGCTCGGCGTCCCGCTGGCCTCCAGCCGGTGCGCCGCCGAGGCCGGCAGCCATGACCAGGCACCGTAGGCACCCTCGTCCGCCGGCCGGTACCGCCGGTCGGCCGGCACCCCGAGCTCGGCGTAGCACTGCACCGCCGCCGCGACGAACGCCGGGCTCACCCGGTCGGTGGAGGCGTCCACGTCGAACGGACCCGTGCTCGCCGGCGAGACGTAGCGCGCGTCGTACCGGCCGAGCACCAGGCCGCGTTCGGCCAGCAGCAGGGTGCGGAACTCCTCCTTGGACAGCCGCAGCCGGCGCCGGCGCCACTCGTCCGCCGCGATCCCGGTGCGCGCCGCCAGGCCGTCCGCCACCCGGTCCCGCTCGCCGGCCGGCAGCCGGGAGCCGGCGTGCAGCGCGGGCAGGTAGACCCGGTGCGCCCACGCGACCGCCTCCGCGACCACCGCGGGCAGCGGGTCCGTGCCGGAGTCCCGCGGCGTCACGTCTGCGTCGGGCAGGCGTGCGTCCGGCAGGCCGAGAGCGCGCCGGCCGTGGAACCAGGCCGCCGCCGCCATGAACGGCAGTGCGGCCACCTGGCCCACCACGTTCCGCGGCCGCTCGGCGGTCTCCTGGATCGTCACCGCCTGCCCGAGC
The DNA here is from genome assembly GCA_036404115.1 of Cellulomonas sp. GTDB lineage: Bacteria > Actinomycetota > Actinomycetes > Actinomycetales > Cellulomonadaceae > Cellulomonas. The sequence continues at coordinate 32,599 of DASWPG010000074.1, read as the reverse complement.
AGCACGATCCCCGCGCAGGCGATCGACAGCGGCTGGTCCAGCAGCACCTGCGCCACCAGCGGCGCCCGCACGGTGCCGTAGCTCTCCCCCAGCAGGTGCACCGGGCTGACCAGCCGACGCGCCCCTTCCAGCCAGTCCGCGACCGCCCCGGCCACCGCACGGGCGTCGGCGTCCACCCCGCGCACCGCCGCCGGGTCGGCACCCTCGGCCGGGCGGGCGTAGCCGGTGCCGACCGGGTCCAGGAACACCAGGTCCGCGACGTCCAGCAGGCTGTCCGGCTGCGGCACCAGCGCCGGGGAGGTCGGGCCGAGGTCGGTCGGCACCGGCACCATCCGCGGACCCAGGCCGCCCAGGTGCAGCCACATCGAGGCCACCACCGGCCCGCCGTTGAACGCGAAGACCACCGGGCGGCGCGCGTCCGGGGCGCCGTCGATCAGCACCTCGTAGGCCGTGGCGACCACATGGCCGACCGTCCCGCCGTCCCGCAGCACCGGGTGCTCGGTGACCCGGACCCGGTAGGTGGCCTCGGCGGCGCCGACCCGCTCGGTCCGGACCACCTCCGCGAGGCTCACCGGACGACCTCGGGCACGGCGCGGTCGGCGGTGCCGGATGCAGCAGGATCGGGCGGGACGCCGTCCGCCGCCCCGTCCTCGGCGGCGAGCAGCGCGTCGAGGCGCAGCACCGCGACCGCGTACACCTGCAGCGCGGCGACCAGGTGACCGAGCGGCACGCTCTCGTCCGGCGAGTGCGGTCCGCCGCGGTCGGCCGGCACCCCGGGCACCCGCACCGGCCCGGCCACCGCCGCGGCGCCCTCCGGCAGCCACCAGTAGTCGGCGCCGAACGTGATCGCGCGCGGCAGCACCCGCGAGTGCGTGCCGCCGCCCATCGCGAACGGCCGGCGTGCGGTGCCCAGCACGTCGTTGAACGCACCCTGCAACGTCCGCACCTCGGGCGACCCGGGGTCCACGTGGTAGCCCGGGTCGTCGGCCACCTCGCCGATCGTGGCGCCGGCGCCGGGGTGCCGGTCGAGCACCGCTGCGATCCCGGCCAGCACGTCTGCCCCTCGGTGCGTGGCGGGGTACCGCACGTCGAGCCGCAGCCGCAGCTCGCCGGGGAGCGGTGCCGCCGCACCGGGAGCCGGTGCCACCACACCGTTGATCGTCAGCGCCCCGCTGCCGTCCGCCGCCGCGATCCCGGCGGTCCGGCCGGCCGGGTCCGCCAGCAGCCCGGCGACCAGCTCGGCGGCCGCGCGGTCGGTCTCGTCCAGGAGGCCGGACCGCGCGAGCACCCCCGCCAGCACCGGCACCGGGTTGCGTGTGCCGTCCGGGAACGCGGCGTGCCCGGCGACTCCCAGCGCCGTGACACGCGCTCCCGGGCCGTCGGCCTCGACCTGCAGCCAGCCCAGGTCGTGCCCGAGCCGGGCGGCCGCCGCCCGCACCGCCCGCGCGACCTCGGCCGGGTCACCGGACGCCAGCACGGCCGTCGCCCGGTCCGGCACCGCGTTCGGGGCGTCACCACCGGTCAGCGTCGCGAGCACCGGGCCGGTCGGGACCGTCACGGTCACCCCGAGCAGCCCCTTCTGCGCGTGGTTCACCCCGAACGGCCCGTCCGTCACCAGGCTCACCCGCGGCACCGGGCCGTGCTCGGCGTACCAGCGCAGGTCCGCCATGCCGGTCTCTTCGGCGCCGCCGAGCACCACCCGCAGCCGGTGCCGCAGCGGCACGTCCAGGTCGCGCAGCACCCGGAGCAGGTAGAGGTCCACCAGCGCGGGCCCCTTGCAGTCCGCCACCCCGCGCCCGACCGCGACGTCGCCGACCCGCGTCAGCGTGAACGGCGGCGAGGACCAGCCGGAACCGGCCGGCACCACGTCGAGGTGGGCGACCAGCCCGATCTCCTGCTCCGGGGCGGCCGGTCCCGCCGCGGTGGTGACCGACAGCGCGTACCCGGCGTGCTCGTGCACGGCGAGCCCGTGCCCGGTGGCGGTGCGCCCGGCGAGCTCCATCATCGTCGCGACCGCGGGACCGAACGGCGCACCCGGCCCGCCGGTCGACGTCGCGACGCTCGGCACCGCGACCCATCGGCCGAGGTCGGCGACCAGCTCGTCGGCGTGCGCCACGCTCCACCGCGCCACCCGACGCACCAGCGCTCGCTCGGCAGGGGCGAGCCGGCTGCCCGGGAACGCCCGGGCGACGGCGGCGAGATCGGGCACGGCAGCACCTTCCGACGAGGGGACCCTGGGGTCGAACCCGGCCACTATTCACCGTAATGATTACGGTTGTGTGTCGGACCGCCCGGCCAGCCCCACGTGCGGGACCCGGCCCCGATCCCACGCACAGCGACAATCGCGACCACCCAGGTCCGGCCCGCCGTCCGCGCAGCACCGCACCGACCCCGCACAGCGCTCGCACCACGCTGATGCACCGGGCGCCATGATCATCCGGAACACCTCTGCCCAACGCGCCCGGCACCATGGTCAGCACCGTCCCCAACCGTCCCGACCGTGGACTGCGCCACCGAGCACGACGGCGAGGCCTTCCTTGTCTCGACGATCACCGACGTCGAGCTGCCCGCCGACACCGGTGACATCCTCGATGGCCGGCTCCGGCCGGGGCGCCTCGCGTCACGCCAGCACGCTCAGCGGAGCAGGGCGAGCCTCCGGCGCCGCATCACCCGGACGAGCGTGCCGGCGATCAGCAGAGCCGCGGCGGTCACGGCCACCGCACCGACGGCACCCGCTCCCGTCACGGCGAGCACCGACGAGGCCGACGTGATCGCGATCGCAGCCCATCCGATCAGCGTCCCGTCCGCCGCGTACACGGCGATGCGGTGCTCTCCCGTGACATCCGACGGGAGCGTCACCTCGAACGAGCCCGAGCCGGACACCGTGCGCTCACCCAGCGAGACGGGATCCGAGAACAGATAGGCGGTCATCTGCTCGCCCGCGTGCGCGGTCCCGACGGAGACCTGGATGGTCGAGCCGGCGACGGCCGTGGAGGGGATCTCGATGCCGCCCTCCGCAGAGGCGACGAGGTCGGCCGCGTCGACCTCGTTCGTCGTGCCGGTCGGCTCGGTCGTTCCGGACGGGTCGGTCGTTCCGGACGGGTCGGTCGGCTCGGTCGTGCCCGACGGGTCGTCGTCCGAACCGCCGTCGTCCGCCGGCGGATCCGTCGGTTCGACCTCCTCCTGCGCCGCGACCGTGAAGTCGACGGTCGTCGTCGCGGTCACGCCCCGATAGGTGTACGAGACGGTCGCGGCCTGCGCGCCCTCCGTGCTCGTGTCCGCCGTCGTGGTCACGAGATCGCTGACGTCGACGGTGCGGACGCTGCCGTTGTCGAGGGTCGCCGTGACCGTCATGCCGGTCGTGTCGAAGTCGTCGCCCGGCTCGTATCGCGTGGTCGCCGGCGGCGTGGTGACCTGGATGGACGTGAGCGTCGAGAGCGTCGGGTTCGAGCTCACCCAGCTCGAGTAGCCGCTCGAGGCGCCAAGGATCTCCGCGACGTTCGAGGCGATCGTCGCGAGCGCGCTCGTCGTCGGAAGGCTCGCGTCGGGGGTGCCGTTCGAGCCGGTCTCGGCGATGCCCGCCGTCGGGGTGATCGTGAAGTCGGCACGCTGGGCCTGGCGCTGCTGGAGCTCGGCCGCCGCGAACAGCACGGTCGGACGGCGCAGGTAGTTCCCGGAGACGATCAGGGTGTAGCTCGTGACCTCGCCGTCGAGCTGGTACATCAGCCGCATGGCGTTCACCGCTCCCGTCGGCGCGTTCGAGCTCGCGTCGGCGATCCGGATCCGGCTCGCATCGACGGCGCCGTCTCCGGTCGCGAGTCCCGCATAGCCGGCGTCCAGCTCCGCCTGATTGCCGGCGAGCACGACGATCGAGTCCGGATACTGCGCGAGCGCCTGCTTGGCCGTGGCGATCCGGTTCTTCATCGCGGTGCTCGTGCCGCTGTCGGCGCCCATCAGCACGAACGCGTGGTTCTCGGTCGGAAGGTCGGACGGGATGTCCCCGGTGACCGACATCGGCTCGAGCGCGGCATCCCACGCCGCCGCGAACGCGGGCAGCTCCGTCGCGTACGTGTCGGAGATGTCGCCGACCTCGTCGATGGATCTGCGCACATCAGCCGTGTCCGTGCGCGGCGACGCCGCATCACCCGAGTAGCCGGACTGCTGCAGCCAGACGAACTTCCCGAGCGGCGTGCTCACGGCGCTGGTCGTCGACTGGAAGGACGAGTAGGCATCGGTCACGCCGGCCACGGCGCTGCCGTCCGCGTCGGACGCCACGTTGCTGGCGACCTTCGCGACGTTCTGGGCGATCAGGTTCCGCTCGTTCGAGTTGGGGTACGACGGCGGGTTGACGTAGCTGCTGTTGCTGCAGGCGGAGGTGATGCAGCTCGGCCCGTCGAGCACCTGGATCCCCGTGGCGAGGCCGAGGTGCTCCTGCAGCAGCCGGGTCTCCGCGGCGAACAGCACGTAGCCGCGCCGCGCGTGCCACTGGCTCGTGATCACGGAGATCGACGAGACGGCGTCGTCTCCGGTCATCTCGTAGAGGATCGGCATGGAGAGCGTGGCGTTGTCCGGGGTGTCGCCCGACTCGGTCTCGACGATGATGCGGTCCGAGGAGATCTCGTTCTCCTCGAGCCAGGTCGCCATCACCTCGCCCTCGCTGTCCTTGTCGGTCCCGGCGGTGTGCCCTCCCGTGACGAGCACGCGCGTGCTCGGGTACTTCGTGAGCGCGGCCTTCGCCACCTCGAGCCGGTCGACGAGCTCCTGCTGTGCCGTCCCGTCCGAGTTGAGCTTGTTCCCGAGCACCACGAACACGTGGCTCCACGAGTCGGGAAGATCGTCGGGGACGCCGTCGAGGCTCGTCGGATCCTCGTCGCCGTACACGTCGAAGTCGTAGATCGCGTCGTTCCAGGCCTCGACGATGTCCGCCCATGCGCCACCGAGGTCGGCGTCCTGCTCGGCGATCGCCGCCACCTGCTCGTCGACATCGGTCGCCAGCCCGAGCCGCTCGTACTCGACGAGCATGCCGGCGGCCTCGTCGACGCTCGTCGCCACCGGCGCGGCCTGCGCCGGTGCGGACGAGAGCGACACCGCCGCGATCATCGCGGCGGCGACGAGCGTCGCCCGGAGCGTCCTTCTCCTTGCATGGATGGTCATGGGTTCCTTCAGCTCATCGGCACGATCGGACGGCCTCAGCCCCTCCGGAGGCGCGGAGAGCGGACGCGGTCCACCCGCGAAGCCGTTCGGCGCTTCGTCGGGGACCGGGCCACCCTGGCATCCACGGTGCACGCGCAGACCAATGACGGATGACTGCCCGATGAACGCCCGGCCGACCGGCGGGTGCCGTGCCCGACGCCCGACGAACCGGAAGGCGGCACACCCTCGACGACGGAGCGTTCCGCCCGCGGACCTGCGCCGACGACTGCGGCGCGGTCCTCGTCCGCCTCTCACCATGAGCAGCGGCCCCGCACCGATCATGCTCCGCGCACCGACCCGGGTGCGCGCGGGTGCGAGCCGGAGCTCGACCTGCCACGCCGACCAGGCTCGCTCGACCCCGAACCAGCACGAGTGCGAGGCGCGGCCGGCCCGGGAACCTTCCCGGCCCCTCGCTCGTCAGAGCCGGTACCCGGGCGCACGCCCGGCACCGACCTGCGGCAGGAAGGGGACGCCCGGTGCCCGACAGCTCCGTCGCGGACGAGATCGCGGCCGCCGAGAACCCGGACGCCGCACCGCACCGGATGCTCGCCGCGGTGCGCCGCCGGGTCGAGCACCGGCCCTGGTTGCGCCGGACCTACCGGGCGCTGGTCGCCGTGCTCGGCGTGGGCATCATCCTGACCGGCATCGCGCTGCTGGTGCTGCCCGGCCCGGGCTGGCTGGTGATCTTCCTCGGCCTGGGCGTGCTCGGCACCGAGTTCCCGGCCGCGCGCCGCCTCACCGACCGGCTGAAGGCGGTCGTCCTGCGCGCCTGGCACTGGTGGCGCGACCGCCGCGGCCGCAGCTCGTCCCCGCGCGCCTAGGCATTCGCCTCCGTCCCGCTCGAGGCGCCAGAGGCTCGACGTCGCGACGATCGCTTCGCGACAGGTCAGGGTGTGTCGGGCCGGGGACCGTAGCCGTTGGCAGCACCACCGTCGCCGTAGGGGTCACCAGTCGGCGGGTCACCCTTCTTCCAGATGCCGCGATCGGGGATCTCGTCGTTGCGCAGCGGAACCAGCGCTCGAGTTTCTCCGACCAGATCGTAGAGGCGCAGGTGATCCGGGGTCTCTTCGAAGTCCGGCCCCATCGCGGCAACGCTCGCATCCATGATCGCGTGGTCGACCCTCCGTCGTTCCGTCGGAGTGAGGTCGGCTCCGGACCGGATGATGGCCAATATCTTCGGCTCATACGTGTCGAGGAGCTCATACAGCTCGGCCAGCGACTGCGGGGGAAGTCCATCGAAGATCGGGGTCATCGTCCCGCTCTTCCAATCACATGGGGCAGCCTCAAGGAATCCATGCACTCACTACCTCTCCGAACTCGTTCACGATCACGGTGAGATCGTTGCTCTCATATTTCCACGTCTGTTGCTTTTTCTGCCAGACGGGCTCCTTGACCGGGTTTTCGACGAGCTCTTCGACCTGGGCACGTGTGATGCCGCGTTCTTCGAGTCGTTCGATGGCGTGCCCCCTATATCCGGTGACGGATGGGGGGTAGTTGTCCGGTATCGCGTCGGGGCTACGGTAGCCGCTGCCGCCTCCGCTGCTGCCCGAGCCCTCGAAGGGGCGCACGGCGTCGTCGCCTGCCGCTTCGACCCCCAGACGCAGGGCGGCCTGGGCGGACAGGCCGGCGCCGGCGACCATGACCCCGGCACCGGTGATGTTCAAGGCAATCCCGGCCGGGGCACCAACGACCGTCAGGTCCAGAGCGACCCCGCCGGCCTCCATCACCTCCCCGACGCCCATCAGCGCGAGACCGCCGACCAGCTCGACGGCCAGGTCGGGATGCTCAGACAACGCGTTGGCGAACGAGGCGATGGCGTTGCCGATGTCGGCCCCCAGGTCCCAACCGCCGTGCCACACGTCGGACCAGAAGCTCCCGACACCGTCCCAGAAGCTCCCCCCGTCGGGTGCACCGGCCGCAGCGGACTCCACCGCCACGGCGGTCTCCTCGCCGGCCTGCTCGTCCATGCGCTGCGCGGCGGCCAGGATCGTGACCGCGTCCTCGCGCAGCGGCTCACCGGGATCGACGAGCGTCGGCACCTTCAGCGCCGGCTCGTCGGCCACGGACCTTCGGACCGCCTGCTCGTGCTCGAGGCTCGCCAAGCGGGTCAGACGCCGACCCCGCTGCCAGGTGTCCACCGCGGCCCCGGCGCGCCCTCGAGCGGCCCTGATCTCCTCGGCGTAGGAGCTCATCGCACGGGACGCCCGGGCGTGGGCATCACCGGTCGCATCGAGCCGACCGGCCATGGCCCGGACCGTGCTGGCCAGCTGCTCGCCGGCCGCACCCTGCCACAACCCGGTGACGTCGATGCGGGCCATCTCCTCAGCCACCGAGCTCAGCACCGCGGTGCGTGCCTGAAGCTGGTCGGCGAGCAGCTCGACGGTCTCGGCGCACCCGTCGATCAAGAGCGTGGGGTCCTCGCACGTCGCCAGGGCCTGGCTCACCGCGACCTGCCCGCCGTGGTGCCGGCGGGCAGGGCCAACGCCTCGTCCATCTGCCGGTAGCAGCGTGCCGCCATCTCGAGGCGCGCCGCGAGCTCACCGACATCCAGGACCGCCTGGCGCAAGGCTTGTCCTTCCTCGACCTCGAAATGGCCGAGCGCGCGGTCCAGACGCTGATGGCGGACCTGGACCTGCTCCAGGACCGGCACCTCCTCGAGCCGGGTCTGCAGGTCACGCACGTGCGCGACCAGAGCGTCGATCCCGCCCAGATCGACCAGCAGCTCGTCCACGACGCCCCCCTGACCAGCGACGACGCCCTTGCGCCGCCGTTCAGGCATCGGACGCTATGCGCACTGGGAGCACCGATCGGATGATCTGAGTGATTCCTGCAGACCTGCTGCGAACTGCTGCCGGAAACCCGGCGGCCACGTCCCGGGGAGTGGTACTGCCGGTTGGCGTGATCCTTCTCGGGTTCATCCCCCGAGAGGTGGACACTCGATGCCAGGGTCGGGCGCGCGCAGGCCGGGTTCGGGCGAGCGCGCAGGCCGGGCGCGCGGGCACGCAGGCTCGCGCGGGTCAGACCGGGTCGGTCTCCACGAGCGGCACGCAGGCTGCGCCCAGGACGCGGCCCGGCTCCTGGGCCTCCAGCCGGTTCTCCGGGTCCAGCGCACCCAGCACCGCGAGCGCGATCGCGTCGAGCTGGGCCACCTGATCGGCCGTGAGCCGGTCCATCACCAGGCGTCGCACCTCGGCGACGTGCCCCGGCGCGGTCGCGAGCACCTGCGCCCAGCCCGCCTCGGTCAGGGTGGCGAGGGTCGATCGCCGGTCGTCCCGGCACTGCCGCCGGGCGAGCAGGCCGCGCGCCTCCAGCCGGCTGGCCACGTGCGACAGCCGCGGCAGGCTCGCGTTGGTCTGCGCGGCGAGACGCGTCATCCGCAACGTGCGGTCCGGCGCCTCGGAGAGCTTGGCCAGCACCAGGTAGTCGAAGTGCGAGAGCTCGGCGTCCCGCTGCAGCTGATGGTCGAGCGCGGCCGGCAGCAGCTCGGCGACCGCCTCCAGCCGGGTCCAGGCCCGGAGCTGGTCGGCGGTGAGCCACCGGGGCGCGGGATGGGAGGTCATCGCCTCATCCTCGCACGAATTGGTTGACGCTTCAATCAGACCGGTCTAGGTTGTTTGTCGCGACAACATCTCGTCGCCAGATCTCGAACGAGGAGCAGACATGACCAGCGTCACGATCATCGGAGCGGGCAACATCGGTGGCGCGGTCGCGCGCCTCGCCCTCACGGCCGGCGCGGACGTCCAGGTGCTGACCCGCGACGCCGCCAAGGCCGCCGCCGTCGACCCGGCCGTCGCCGCCGGCACCATCGGCGAGGCGGTCACCGGCGACATCGTCGTACTCGCCCTGCCCTACGGAGCCGTGGACGAGGTGCTCGCGCAGTACCCCGACGGCTTCGCCGGGCGCACCGTGGTCGAGGTGACCAACCCGCTCGACTTCGCCACCTTCGACTCCCTCGTGGTGCCCGCCGGCTCCTCCGCGACCGCCGAGATCGCCGCCAGGCTGCCCGCCGCGCAGGTGCTCAAGGCGTTCAACACGAACTTCGCCGCCACCCTGGCCTCCGGCACCGTCGGCGGCGCGACGACCACCGTGCTGGTGGCGGGGGACGACGCGGACGCCAAGGCCGCCCTGGTCGCCCTGGTCGAGGCCGGCGGGCTGCGCGGCGTGGACGCCGGCTCGCTCAAGCGGGCGCACGAGCTGGAGGCGCTCGGCTTCCTGCAGCTCACCCTCGCCGCCGGCGAGCGGACGTCCTGGACCACCGGGTTCGCCCTGGAGCGCTGACGATGGTCCGCACCATCGACGCGGCGGCCGCCCGCTGGGCCGGGGCGACCGCCGCGGACGCGCCCGTGCTCGTGCTGCTGCACGGGTACGGCTCGCACGAGGGCGACCTGCTCGCGCTGGCCGAGCACCTGCCCCGCGGGCTCCGGCTGGTCGCACCCCGCGGCCCGGTCGTCGGGGGGCCGGGCTACGCGTGGGCGCCGCTGGCCGCCCCCGGGCGGCCGGACCCCGGACCGGTCCGGGAGGTCGCCACGGCGCTGGCGGACTGGATCGACGCCAGCGTGCCGACCACCAGCGCCGTCGCGCTGCTCGGCTTCTCCCAGGGCGGCCTGATGACCACCCAGCTGCTCCGCGCGCGGCCGGACCGGTTCGCCGCCGGCGTCGTGCTCTCCGGCTTCAGCCTGGGCACCACCGAGCCGGGCGACGCCGCGCTGGCCGCCCGACGGCCGCCGGTGCTGTTCGCGCACGGCGACGCCGACCCGGTGATCCCCGCCGACGCCACCGCGCGCACCTCGACCTGGCTGGCCGGGCACACCGCGGTCGAGGAGCACCGGTACGCCGGGCTCGGGCACCAGGTCTCCGGGCCCGAGCTCGCCGACGTGGCGGCGTTCCTGGAGCGGACGCTCTGACGGGGACGGGGACGGGGACGGGGACGGGGACGGGGCGCGGGCGGCCGAAAAGCGCGTGACCGGACGGGGCGGCCGGTGGTCTCCTGGTGGTCACCGCGGTGAGTCCCCGGGGCCCGGCCAGGCCCCACCCCCGAGCACGTCGGAGACCACCACCATGCACCCCACCCTCACGTTCGAGCTGATCCAGCAGGACCACCGCGAACGCCTCGAGACCGCCCGGCTGATCCGTCGAGCCGTCGACCGCCGGGCCGCCGACCGGGAGACCGGCCGCAGACCCGGCCACGCGGGATCCGACCATCCGCCGGAACCCTCGCTCTGGCAACGATCCCGGTCCGTCCTCGCGGCGACCACCACGGTCGCGGCCGCCCGGTGACCCCACCGGCGGTGCAGGCGCCGCACGACCCGAGCCCGTCGGACACCCGGTCCGGCGGGCTCGGTGCGTACCCTGGTGCGGTGAGCACCGTGAACAGCAACGGCAACACCAGCGCCGACCGGATCGTGTGGATCGACTGCGAGATGACCGGGCTCGACTCCGGGTCGGACGCCCTGGTCGAGGTCGCGGCGGTCGTCACCGACTCCGAGCTGCGGGTGCTCGGCGAGGGCGTCGACGTCGTCATCGCACCGCCGCCCGCGGCGCTGGAGCAGATGGGCGACTACGTGCGCACCATGCACACCACCTCCGGACTGCTGGACGAGCTCGCCGCCGGCACCACCCTCGCCGATGCCGAGCGCCAGGTGCTGGAGTACGTGCGCGCCTGGGTGCCGGACGCCGGCAAGGCGCCGCTGGCCGGGAACTCCGTCGGCACCGACAAGGTGTTCCTGGAGCGCGACATGCCGGACCTGACCGGCCACCTGCACTACCGGGTGGTCGACGTCTCCTCGATCAAGGAGCTCGCCCGCCGCTGGTACCCGCGGGTGTACTTCGCCTCCCCGGAGAAGCACGGCGGGCACCGCGCGCTGGCCGACATCCTGGAGAGCATCGACGAGCTGCGCTACTACCGCGCGGCGCTGCTGGTGCCGCAGCCCGGCCCGGACTCGAAGTCCGCCAAGGCGGTCGCGGCCCAGGTGGCCGCCACCTCGGTCGCCGCAGCGCACCGGGACCGGACCACCACGTCCTGACCCGTACCGGTCCATCGTCCGACCGGTGCCACGGCACCCCTCCGCATCCCGTACACTTTTCGTCGGCCCCGTGATCCACGGCGAACCGTCCAGGTCCGCCGCGCTCCAGGGCCGAGCGGTCGGACCGTTCGACGGACCGGCCGGCGATGGTGGCTATAGCTCAGGTGGTAGAGCGCCTGGTTGTGGTCCAGGAGGTCGCGGGTTCAAGTCCCGTTAGCCACCCCAGCGCGAAGGCGCCGTGCCCCACCGGGTGCGGCGCCTTCGTCGTCCGTCCGATCCGCCCGCCGGCTCGCCCCCGCCCCGGTCCGCCCCGTCGGGGACCGTCCGGGCGAGGGCGGCTCAGGCGGGCGAGTCGGCCCGTGCGCCCGAGCGCGGGACCGGGTGTCAGAGCCGGGCGACGATGGTCTCGACGAACCGCTCGACCGCCGCCGGCGCCTGCGTGAAGAAGAAGGACGGCTCGATCAGCTCGAGCTCCAGCACCACCGGTTCGCCGGCGTCGTCCGGGATCAGGTCCACCCGGGCGTACGGCAGCGGCCCGTCGAGCCCCGGCACCAGCGTCGGCAGCGCCTCGATCACCCGGCGGCCCACCTCCAGCTCGGCCGCGGACGGCTCGCGGGCCGACATGGTCTCCTCCTTGTAGAGCACGCCCTCCATCTCGCCGGCACGGTACGGGCCCTCCAGCAGCGGCGCCTTGCGCACCGCATGGCTCAGCCGGCCGTCGAAGTACACCAGCGCGGTCTCCCCCACCGTGTCCACCTGGGCCAGGTAGCGCTGCACCATCACGTGCCGACCGGCGGCCAGCAGGTTCTTCACGTGCGTGATCGCCAGCGCCCGCGACGGCGTCTGGCCCGCGTCGTACCGGCCGGTGTCCCGCGATCCGGCGCTCACGGTCGGCTTGATCACGAAGTCGCCGAACGCCGGGAACCGGGTGTGGATCGCGCGGGCGTTGAAGTTGCGCTCCGGGTCCATCCAGATCGTCGGGACGATCGGCAGGCCGGCCGCCTCCATCGCGCGCTGGTACGTCTTGTCGATGTTCCAGGTGATCGCGGACGCCGGGTTGAGCAGCCGGGACACGTTGCTGACCCGCTGCGCCCACCAGCGGAAGTCCCGCGGACGGTCGGTGTAGTCCCAGGTCGAGCGCACGACCACCAGGTCGTAGGAGGACCAGTCGACGTCGGGGGCGTTCCACACCCGCGGCTCGACCTCCAGCCCGCGCTGCTGCAACGCCGCCACGAGCGGGGCGTCGTCCGGGTCGAGGTCCGGCAGGGCGGCGCAGGTGGCGAGGGCGAGGCGAGTGGTCACCCTCGGCAGACTACCCACGGCGCCGCGCGCACGGGGCGGCAACCGTGCGGGTGCCCGTCACGCGGTGGCGTCGTCGACCACCCGGCGCAGCGCGCGGAGCAGGCCTTCCGCGTCCAGCCAGCCGACGACCGCAGCACCGTCCAGCACGGGTGCTCTGCCGCCGGGGCTCGCCGCGAGGACCGCGAACGCGTCGTCCAGCGGGTCGCCGATCCGGAGACCGGGCGAGACCCCGGGGCGGGAGCCCGCCGCTCCGGGCCGGCCGGCGCCCGGGACCGGCTGATCGCCGCTCGGGAGCGCACCGCTCGGGAGGTGGCCGTCGCTCGGGTGCCCGTCGGCGAGATCGGCCCGTTCGATCGTGCCGAGCGCGAGCAGCCGCACCGCCGCGCCGGAGCCCACCAGGTCGGCCACCGCCGGGGTCGCGGGTGCCGCGAGCAGCCGCACCGGGTCGGCGAGCTGCTCCAGCCGACCGCCCCGGCTGAGCACCGCGACCCGGTCCGCGAGCCGCACCGCCTCGTCCACGTCGTGCGTGACCAGCATCACCGTGGTGCCGAGCTCGCGCTGGATCCGCCGGAACTCGCCCTGCAGCCGGCGCCGGCCCACCGGGTCCACCGCGCCGAACGGCTCGTCCATCAGCAGCACCGGCGGGTCGGTGGCCAGCGCCCGTGCCACACCGACCCGCTGACGCTCGCCGCCGGACAGCTCGTGCGGGTAGCGGCGGGCGTACCGGTCCGGCGCCAGGCCGACCAGCTCCAGCAGCTCGCGCACCCGCAGCCGGGTGCGGGCGCGGTCCCAGCCGAGCAGCCGCGGCACCGTGGCCACGTTCTGCTCGACGGTGCGGTGCGGGAACAGGCCGACGTGCTGGATCACGTAGCCGATCCGGCGCCGCAGCCCGACCGGGTCGACGTCGGTGACGTCCTCGTCGTCCAGCACGATGCGGCCCGCGGACGGCTCGACCAGCCGGTTCGCCATCCGCAGCGTGGTCGACTTGCCGCAGCCGGACGGCCCCACCAGCGCCAGCAGCTCGTGCGAGCGGACCGCGAGGGACAGGTCGTCGACGGCCACCGTTCCGTCGCCGTACTCCTTGCGGACGTGCTCGAAGCCGATCGCCGTCACCATGCGTCCGACCGTACCGGCGGGCACCGACAGCGGGCGCGTCGGCCGGGGGCGGGGGCGGGGCGAGGGTCGACCGGCGCGTGTCGGTGCTCACAGGTAGCGTCCTGCGGGTGATCCGAGCCCTGTCCGTGCTGGCGCCCGCCGGTCTGCCCGACGGTCTGCCCGACGGCCTGCCCACCGGCCTGCACGGAGCGCTCGTCGACCTGGGTCTCGGCACGGCGACGGACAACCCGTGGCTCTCCTGGGACTACGTGCAGCGCAACCGGTCGGACATCCTGACCGCCCTGGCGCAGCACGCGAGCCTCACCGTGCAGGCGGTGGCGATCGCCCTGCTGGTCGCCGTGCCGCTCGGGATGGTCGCGCACCTGCGACCGCGGCTGGCGGCGCCGGTGGTCGGTGCCGCCGGGGTGCTCTACACGATCCCGTCGCTCGCGCTGTTCACCGTGCTGGTGCCGTGGACCGGCATCGGACGCACGCCGGTGCTGATCGGCCTGGTCGCGTACGCCCTGCTCGTCCTGGTGCGCAACGTGCTGGTCGGGCTGGGCGGGGTGGACGAGGACGTGCGGGACGCCGCCCGCGGTCTCGGCTACGGCCGATGGCGCCTGCTGCTGACGGTGGAGCTGCCGAACGCGCTGCCCACGATCGTCGCCGGGGTGCGGCTGGCCACCGTGACGACCGTCGCCCTGGTGACCGTGGGGGTCGTGGTGGGCTACGGCGGGCTGGGCACCCTGATGTTCCGCGGCTTCCGCAACAACAAGTACCACGCGGAGATCCTGACCGCGACGCTGCTGACCCTCGCCCTCGCCCTCGTGCTGGACCTGGTGCTCTGGCTGGTCGGCCGGGCCGTGACGCCGTGGGCGCGACGCGGACGGGAGGCGTGACGTGCACCCCGCCGCCGTGATCCCGGACGCGTTCGCCTGGCTGAACGACCCGCTGAACTGGAGCGGGAGCCAGGGCGTGCTCGCCCTGACCCTGGAGCACCTGCGGCTCAGCGCGCTGGCCGTGCTGCTGGCCGCCGCGGTCGCGCTCCCGCTCGGGGTCTGGCTCGGCCACCGGCGGCGCGGCGGAGCGGTCACCGTCGTGCTGGCGAACACCTCACGGGCGCTGCCGACCTTCGCGCTGCTGACGATCTTCGCCTCGACCGGCCTGTTCGGGGCGCGCGCCACCGTGCTCGCGGTCGCCCTGTTCGCCGTGCCACCGATCCTGTCGAACACCTTCACCGCCCTGATGGAGGTCGACCCCGACGTGCGGGACGCCGCGGCCGGGATGGGGATGTCCGGGCGCCGGTCGCTGGCCCAGGTGGAGATCCCGCTCGCGCTGCCGCTGATCGCGGCCGGCGTGCGCACCGCCACCACGCAGGTGCTGGCCACCGTCCCGCTGGCCGCGCTGGTCGGCAGCACCAGCCTCGGCACGATCATCGTCAGCGGCATGGCCCTGCAGCGGTACGGGCAGGTGGTCGCGGGCGCGGTGCTGGTCGCCGCGCTCTGCCTGCTGGTCGAGGGGGTGCTCGCCCTGGTCCAGCGGGCGCTCACCCCCGCCCCCGTGCGCCGGCCGCCGCACCGGGCCCGGGCCCGCCGACGGCAGGGTCTGCGACCGGGACCTGCCGCATGACCGCACGTCGCCCGACCTCCTGGGCCACCGACGCGGGACATCCCTGCGCCGACCACCGTCCCCGATCCGTCGATGCCCTGCACCGAACAGAGGAGCGCACCATGAACGCACGCCGACCTGCCCTCGCCGCCACCGCGGCCGGGGTCCTGCTCCTCGTCGCCGCCTGCGGCGACCCCGGGTCCGGCGGTGGCACCGCGGACACCACCGCCGCCGCCGACGCCACGGGCACGGTCTGCGCCCCCGTCGCCGGCGACCAGCTCGTGGTGCTGGAGGACGACCTCGGCCTGCAGAACGCGGACAACGTGATCCCCGCCGTGAACGCCGCGGCGGCAGCCGCCGACCCGGACCTGGTGCCGCTGCTCGACACCGTCTCCGCCGCGCTCGACACCGACCTGCTGATCGGGCTGAACAAGGCGGTGGACATCGACCGGCAGACCTCCTCCGACGCCGCAGCCCAGTTCGTCTCCGACCAGGACCTCGCCGCCGCCGACAGCACGCTCGGCACCGGCAAGAGCGTCGTCGTGGGCGCCGCGAACTTCTCCGAGAGCGCCACCCTCGCGGAGGTCTACGCCGCCGTGCTGCGCTCCGCCGGCTACAGCGCCGAGGTGCAGACGATCGGCAACCGCGAGACCTACCTGCCGGCGGTGGAGAGCGGCCAGGTCACGCTGGTGCCGGAGTACGCGGCCACCCTGACCGAGTTCCTGAACGCCGCCGCCAACGGAGCGGACGCCGATCCGGTCGCCAGCAGCGACCCGGACGCCACCGTCGCCGCGCTCACCCCGCTCGCCGCAGCCGTCGGCCTGGTGGTCGGCACGGTCTCCGCAGCCCAGGACCAGAACGCCTTCGCGGTGACCAGCGCGTTCGCCGAGCAGCACGACGTCACCACGCTGTCCGACCTCGCGACCGCGTGCGGTGGTGGCGTGGTGCTGGCCGGTCCGGCGGAGTGCCCCGAGCGGCCGTTCTGCCAGCCCGGCCTGGAGGAGACCTACGGCCTGGTGGTCACCGAGTTCGACTCCTACGACTTCGGCCTGATCGGCGACGCGGTCCGCGACGGGCAGGCCACGATCGGCCTCGTCCTGTCCTCCGACGGCTCGCTCGCCGCCTGAGCCGCCCGGCCGGGCAGCCGGCTGCCCGGCCGGGTCAGAGCAGGGCGGTCTCGAGCAGGCGGAGCCAGACCTCGCTCACCGTGGGGTAGGCCGGCACGGCGTGCCACAGCCGGGTGAGCGGCACCTCGCCGACCACCGCGACGGTGGCGGCGTGCAGCAGCTCGGCGGCGTCCGGGCCGGTGAAGGTCGCGCCGACGACCGTCCCGCGTCCGCGGTCGACGACGAGCTGCGCGGTGCCGCGGTAGCCGTCTCCAGCCACCGCGGCCCCGGCCACCTGGCCGATCGCGTACCGGACCGTGCGGACGTCCAGGCCGTCCGCACGCGCCCGCTGCTCGGTGCGGCCGACCCACGCCGCCTCCGGCCGGGCGAACACCACCTGCGGCACGCCGCCCTCGTCGGCGGTCGCCCGGTACCGGGACCAGGGGCCGGCGTCCCGCTCGATCGCGTCGGCCGGGCCGCGCTCGTGCCACGGGTCGTCGCGGCCGTCGAGATCGAGGTCGTCGTGCCCCGACGGGTCGCCCCCGGCGCCGTCCGCACCACTCACCGCGCTGAACCGCGCCGCGACCACGTCGCCGACCACGCGGGCGTCGTACTTGCCCTGGTGGGTGGTCGCGGTGCGTCCCGTCACGTCCCCGACCGCGTACAGCCAGCCGCCGTCGACGCCGGTCACGGTGAGGCTGTCGTCCACGGCGAGCGCCGCACCCGGCACCAGGCCGAGCACGTCCAGCCCGAGGCCGTGCGTGCGCGGCCGGCGACCGGTGGCGACGAGCACCTCGTCGCCGTGCACCTCGTCGGAGCCCTGCGGCCCGGTCACGGCCAGGTGCACGCCGTCCGCGTCCCGGCGGGCCGCCGTGGCGACTGTGGCGAACCGCAGGTCGACGCCGAGGTCGCGCAGCCCGGCGGCGACCTCCTCGCCGACGAACGGCTCCGCCGCGGCGAGCAGCCGGTCCCCACGCACCAGCAGCGTCACCTCGGCGCCGAGGTCCCGGTAGGCGACGGCCATCTCGACGCCGACCACCCCGCCGCCGAGCACCACCAGCCTGCCCGGCACCTCCTGGACCGCGGTGGCCTCGCGGGAGGTCCACGGCGCGACCAGCGCCAGCCCGTCGATCGGCGGCAGCACCGGCTCGCTGCCGGTGGCGACCACCACCGCGTGCCGGGCGAGCACCCGGGTGCGCGTGCCGTCCTGCTGCACCAGGAGCGCACGCGGCCCGAGGAACCGCGCGGTGCCGCGCACCAGCTCGATCCCGGCGGAGCCCAGCCACGCGACCTGGCCCTGGTCGTCCCAGTGCGCCGCGAAGGAGTCCCGGCGGGCGAGCACCTCGGCCGGATCCGGCTGCCCGGTCACCACCTCGGCCGCTCCGGGCACGGCCCGCGCCGCCGCCAGCACCGCACCCGGTCGCAGCAGCGCCTTGGACGGCATGCAGGCCCAGTACGAGCACTCGCCTCCGACGAGCTCACCCTCGACCACGGCCACCGACAGCCCGCGCCGGCCGGCCCGGTCGGCGGCGTTCTCCCCCACCGCCCCCGCGCCGATCACGACCACGTCGTAGGTGACGGTGCTGCCGGGCTCGCTGCTCGCTGCGGACATCGTGGGTCTCCGTTCGATCGGCGGTGCGCCGCTCGGCGGCCCGGGCAGCAGCTCCCATCGTGTCGCCATGACGCGGGTCCGGCAGGTCGACGGCAGGTGGGCAGCGGACGGGCAGCACCCCGATGGCAGGTCGACGACGCAGCACCGCGCGCCCGGCTGCAGGGGGACGACGCACCGTCCCGGAGCCCGGCACGGGCCAGCAGCATCCCGGTGCCGCACAGGGCCCGGGCCCGGGCGAAAAGGTGCTGACACCCGGGTGAAACCGGGCCGTCCTGCTACAAAGCACGCCACAGGGATGGGACCTTGTACCCATGACCGAGGACCCGTGGCGCATCGATGTGACCGACGCCGACATCCGCGCCGCCAAGCGCGCCCTGATCGCCGCGCGCGAGGGCGATGCCACCGATGCCGAGGTCGACCATCTGCACGACGACCTGCGCCTCCTGGTCAGCGCCCAGGCGCAGCAGATCGCCGACGACTTCCGTGCCCGGCGCGGCGCCCGCACCCCGGACGCCGACTGACCGTCGAACACCCTGATCGGCGCGGCCGGCGCACTGCTGAGCAGCAGCAGCGGGTGAAAGCGGTCCGGCCGACGGCGCCGTCCGTGCTGGTCCCGGGCACCCGCCCCACGCGCTGACCACCGTCGGACCCCGCGTGCTCAGCGCACCCGGGCCTGCACGCTCACCGCTGGCCGCCGGCCTCCTCGCGCACCGCCAGGTCGAGGTACAGCGCCGCCGACCAGCCGAAGCTCGTGGTGGCCGTCGGGCAGCGCCGCCCGGTTCCGGGGTCGAGGTACTCGACCGGGCCGCCGGCCGCCTCCACCCCGGCCAGGATCCGCGCACGCAGCTCGGCTGCGGCAGCGGGTCGCCCGCACCGTTCCAGGCCCTCCGCCACCAGGTACCCGGTGTTGACCCAGGTGGGCCCGCGCCACATCTGCTCACGACGGAACGAGGTGTCGTCGCAGGCCACGGACGGCAGCGGGTAGGGAGTGCCGAACCGCGCCGGGTCGTGGACGTCGGCCAGGACGCCGGCGAGCTGCTCGGACGTGGCGTCGCCGGCGAAGCAGCCGAGCAGGGAGACCACGGTGCGCTCGGGCACCGGCTCGGTACCGGCACGGGGTCGGAACAGCCGGCCGTCGTCGTCCCACAGGCCGGTCAGCCCCTGACGCACGCGCGCGGCGCGCCGCAGCAGACGCGCAGGCAGGCCGTGGTCGTGCGCGCACAGGTCGGGCAGCTCCCGGCACCAGCCGGCCAGGATGCGGTCCTGCACCACCAGGTAGGCCAGCAGATCGGGTGCGGTGACCGGCAGCGCGTGGTCGAACACCGGGGAGTCGTCCAGGCCGGAGGAGTACGGGTGCAGGTACGCGGGCAGGCCGTCACCGTCGGGGTCCGAGGCGGCGAACCACCAGTCCTGGCTGCGCAGCACGGTCGGGAACCAGCGGCGCAGCCACCCGGCACGCTCGTCGACGGGCAGCGTGGACAGCACCCGGTCGGCGGCCCAGGCGGCCAGCGGCGGCTTGGTCAGCGGCACCTCGCCCCCGGTGGTGGGCGCGCCCGCTGCGAGCAGCCTGGCCCGGTCGGCGGGCGGCAGGTCGGCGCTGGAGGCGAGCACCCCGGTGTCGTGCACCACGTCGGGCAGCTGGCCGTCCGGCCCCGGGGTCAGCGCGATGTCCAGCTGCTCCGCCGCCAGCGCGGGGGCGGTGTGCCGCAGGCCGAGCGCGATGAAGTAGGCGTCCCACTGCCACAGGGCGACATAGCCCCGCTTGGACGGCACCACCGCCCGGCGGACCGGACCGGCGCTGCGTGCGGCCGCGCCGCGCACAGGGGTCGCCAGGTCGATCTGGTTCGTCCCGAGCACCCACCAGCACTGACGGGCCATCGGCGCCCGTTCCGGCCGGACACGCGGGGTCAGGGCGAGCCAGTCCGCGACCACCGCGTCGGCACCGGCGCGGAAGGCCTCGTCGGTGGCCGTCGCCGGCGTCGCTCCGGTGACGGTGAGCACCAGCCGGGACGAGTCGGGGACCCGGTGCGGGACGACGTCGGGCGCCGGCCCCCCGATCGCCCGCCAGCCCGAACCCGCGGCAGTCAGCACCCGCAGCTCCTCGCCGCTGACGACGATCTCCAGGCCGTCCGCGACGAGCCGACCGCCCATGGCCCGCACCGCCGTCTGCGCCGCGTCCGGACCCGCGCCGGCGACGCCGCCGCCCGGCGGCACCAGCCGGACGGCGAGGCACTCGGCCACCGGCACCTCGTAGCGGACGTGCAGCACCTCCAACGACCCCGCGTGCGGCCCGGTCCCCCGCTGCACGACGAACCGGGAACCGGGCACCGTGAACGGCACCTCGACCAGGTCGACGAACTCCAGCGGCACGGCGCCCGCCACGGTCATCGCCCGCCCAGCCCGGACGAGGCCAACGACGACATGATCTGGCGCTGGCCGATCACGAAGGCGATCAGCATCGGCACCGTGGACACGGTGGTCGCCGCCATGATCAGGCCGTAGTTGATCCCGCCGAACTGACCCTGGAACTGGGAGAGCAGCAGCGGCACCGTGAACAGCTCTGACCGGTTGAGCAAGATCAGCGGCAGCAGGAAGTTGTTCCAGGCGTCCAGCGCCACGATGATGCTCAGCGCGCCGAGGCCCGGCCGGATCATCGGCAGCACCATCTGCCAGTAGATCCGGAGCCGGGAGGCCCCGTCGATCGTGGCGGACTCCTCGATCTCATGCGGGATGGACAGCACGAACTGCCGGGCCAGGAAGATGCCGAACGGGTTCATCAGCATCCCGGGCACGATCAGCGACAGGTGCGAGTCCACCCAGCCGAGCCTGCTCATCAGCAGGTAGAACGGCACCAGGGTGACCTGCTTGGGGATCATCTGGCAGACCAGCACGACGCCGAACAGCGCCCGCGACCCGCGGAACGGGATCGCGGCGAAGGCGTACCCGGCCATCGACGTGGTGATCAGGGCCCCGGCAACGATCAGCAGCATGATGTAGATCGAGTTCAGGTAGGCCCGCCCGAACGGCAGCGCGTTCCACGCCTCGACGAACGAGTCGGTGGTCCACGGGTCCGGGATCACGCTCAACGGATCGGTGAGCAGCTGAGGCAGCGTCTTGAACGCAGACAGCGTCATCCAGACGAAGGGCGCGAACATCACCACCGCGCCCAGCACGAGCAGCAGGTGGGTCAGGGTGCGCCCGGCCCGCAGCCGTGCCACCACCCCGCGCCTGCGCCGGGGCGCCGGGCCGACCGGTGCCCGTGCGGTGTCAGCCGTCATAGTGCACGAACCTCTTCTCGACACCGAACTGCATCGCAGTGACGATCACCGAGAGCAGCAGCAGGAAGACCGCGGCGGCGGCGGACAGCCCCAGCTGGGACTGCCGGAAGCCGAGGTCGTAGATGTGGTAGACGATCGTTCGGGTCGCGTTGTCCGGCCCGGCGTCCTTGACCAGCACGAACACCAGGTCGAAGGCCTGCAACGAGGAGATGAACGCGATCACCGACTGCAGGAAGACGGTCGGGGACAGCAGCGGCATCGTCACCGACCAGAACCGGCGCATCGTGCCCGCCCCGTCGATCGCCGCGGCCTCCAGCACCGAGGGGCTGATGTTCTGCAGGCCGGCCAGGAAGATCACCACGTTCAGGCCGAGCGCGGACCAGATGGTCACCACGCACAGCGCGGCCAGCGCCAGGTGCGGGTCGTTCAACCAGTCCGGCGGGTCGATCCGCAGGACGGCGGCCACGACGCGCGACAACCAGCCGTCCGTCCGCAGCAGCTGCTGCCAGATCAGCGCGACCGCCACCGAGGACGTCACCACCGGCGCGAAGAACATCACCAGGTAGACCGCACGGCGGCGCACCCGGTTGAGCATCACCGCGACCCAGATCGCCAGCAGCAGGCCGATCGGGACCGTGACCACGGCGATGATCACGGTGTTGAGCACCGCGCGGCCGAACAGCGGGTCGGTGAGCTGGTCGGCGAAGCCGTCCAGCCCGATGAAGGTCATCTCCCCGAACCCGTTCCACTGGTGGAAGGCCAGGTAGAACGAGAACGCGAACGGCACCATCGTGAACAGCAGGATGCCCAGACCCTGCGGTGCGAGGAAGAACGCGGCCCACCAACGGTCGCGGCTCTTCCACCGGGGCGGCCGGTTCACCGGCACCCGCTCGGCGGCATGTGCGGCGTCGCTCATCTCGGGTCACTCACCGGTCTTCTCCGCCACCAGGGCGGCGGTCTGGTCCAGGGCCTCTTGCGCCGTGGTCTTGCCCTGGTAGAGCGGCAGCATGATGTCGGTGGAGATCGATGCGGACAGGCCTGGCACCGCAGCCTCGGTCGGGAAGTTGGTGAAGCCGAGGTCACGCATCTCGATCAGGCTCGCCACGTGGGCGGGCGTCCCGGACTCGGTGACGATGTCGTCGATGCCGCTGATGGACGGCAGCGCGTTCCCGTTGTCCGACAGCCGCAGCGTCTGCCCGTCGGCGGACAGGAACTCGGAGAAGAAGGTGTACGCGGCATCGGCGTCCTCGGCGTCCTTGTTGATCGCGAGGAAGGACGAGGCGACCCCGGCCGGCGCGGCGGTGCCGTCCGCGGTGGGCCACCGGACCACGTCGAAGTCCTCGGTGTCCAGGCCCGCGCCCTCGATGGTCGCCACCGTGTACCGGCCCTGCACCAGGAAGCCGAGCCGGCCGGTGACGAACAGGGTGTCGGCGTCCCCACCGGTGGGCAGGGTGTCGGCCACGGCCAGCTCTCCGTCGGCGAACCGGTCCGCCCACTCCTGCAGCGCGGCGACGCTGGTCGGGTCGGAGTTCGCCACGTAGGCGCCGGCGTCGTCGTACACCGTGCCGCCCTGGGAGACCATGATCGAGGCCGTGGTCGCCCAGTAGTTCCAGAACGCCGCCCCGGTCAGACCGGCGTCCTGCATCGCGGCCGTCATCTCGAAGAACGTCTCGGTGGTCCACTCGTCGGCATCGGCCAGCTCGGCCGGGTCCTGCGTGATCCCGGCCGCCGCCAGTGCGTCCTTGGAGTACCAGAGCGCATCCGGGTTGACGTCGTTGGGCAGGCCGTAGATCTCCCCGTCGGCCATGGCCACCTGGTAGATGCTCTCGCTGAAGTCGTCGGCGGAGATCGCCGAGCCCGCGGCGGACAGCCGGTCGGACAGCGGCGCCAGCACTCCGTTCGACACCATCGCGGCGATGGAGTCGTCGCCCACGTAGAACACGTCCGGCGCGGTCCCCGAGGTGAGCTGGGTGGTCAGCTTGGACTGGTAGTCGTCGTAGGACGCGACCGGCTGGAAGTCCACCGTGATGTCCGGGTGCCGCTGCATGAACTCCTCGTTGAACTCTTCGAAGGCGGTCAGCTCGTCCGGTGTCCCCCAGGTGGACCAGGTGACGGTGCTGCCACCGGCGGCGTCGGAGCCGTCCGAGGAGCACGCGGTGAGCGCGCAGGCGGCCAGCGCGACGGCGGCGACGGGCGCGACGAGGCGAGTGGTGCGGTTCATGGTCTGTCTCCTTCGACAGGTGCGTGCAGGGAACGGGACGACCGCGGTGCGGTCCTCCGGGGTGCGAGCCCGGGAGCGAGCTCGGTGACGAACATGGCGACCAGCACGAGCCCGCCGCCGACCAGCAGGCGAGCGGTGGGCTGCTCGCCGCCGAACGCGATGGCGAAGCCCGCGGCGAACACCGGTTCGGTGGTCATCACCACGGCGGCGCTGGTCGCCGGGATGCGGGACTGGGCCCAGGTCTGGGCAACCAGGGCACCCAGGCCGGCGACCAGGGCCATGTAGACCAGCCACCCCCAGGCGGATGGGGTCGTCGGCGCACCGATCCCACCGGGCAGCGCCGCCAGCGTGCAGACCACGCCGACCGCCACCACCTGGACCAGCGCGAGGGTGAACGGGTCCTCACGCCCGGCCCAGCGGCCGAGCAGGACGATGTGCAGGGCGTACAGCAGCGATCCGAGCAGCGTGAGCGCCTCGCCGGAGCCGAACGACAGGCCGGTCAGGGACAGCACCATCAGCCCGACGGTGGCCAGCCCCACCGAGAACCAGGTGGCCAGGGCGACCCGGTGCCGGAAGACCAGCAGCATCAGCACGGGGGTCAGCACGACGTACATGCCGGTGATGAAGCCGGAGACCGACGCGGGGGTGTGCGCCAGCCCGACCGTCTGGGCGATCTGCGCGGCGGCGTAGACCAGGCCGAGCACGCCCCCTAGCGCCCACACCCGCGCTCCCGCACGGAGCAGCCGTCGCCCGCAGCAGACCACGATCACCAGCGCCGCCAGGGCGAAGCGCACGCCGAGGAAGTCCACCGGGGACACCTGGTGCAGCAGGTCCTTGATCAGGAAGAACGTCGACCCCCAGACCGCGGTGACACAGACCAGGGCGAGGACGGGCAGCACGTGACCACGGCGGGTGCCGCTCATGCCGCACCCCCTGGAGGGTGCGGAGCGGTCGCTCGGGCCGGGACGCCGGGCGCGACCTGGGCCACCGGGCGGGCCGGCGGGGCCTCGCCGGTCAGGCGCAGCACGGCGACCCGCACCGACCCCGGCGCCACCCGCCAGCCCTCGTCCAGGCCGACCAGGGCCACCGCGCCGACGGGCACCCGCAGCGCGCTGCCGGCACCGGAGCCGTCCAGCAGCTCGACGTCGTCGGTGTCCCGGTAGCGCGCGAGCACCTCGAGCCCGGAACGGCCGGCCACGGTCAGCTCCAGATCCCCGGTCAGCGGGTGCAGCAGGGTCTGGTACATCCGGTGCGCGACCAGCTCGGGCCGGGACAGCGCGTCGGCGCCGGTGACCCAGTAGGTCACCGAGTCACCCACGGACCGGGCGTGCGGCGGGTCCTGCGGCGAGAGGGCGGACAGCGCCTCGACCGCCCTGTCCCAGGCGCGGCGCCCGCCGTTGTGCCCGGCCAGGTCGGCGACGGACGGGTACAGGTGCGTCATGGCCGCTCCCCCGCTCCGGAGCCGAGCAGGTCGGCCAGCCCGGGGCCGTCCGCGCCGAAGACCTGCACCCGCAGGTCGATCCGGAACGGGGTCAGTCGGACCTGGTAGCCCGCACCGACCTCCGAGCCCCACGAGGCCGATCCCAGGCCGAGCACCTCGGCGTCCAGCGTGACGGTCAGGTCGTCCGCGGGCGGCGGCAGCTCGTCCCGGTGCCGTGCGGCATCGATCGTGCGGGCGTCGTGCAGCCAGGTGGACCAGCCCACCGGCCGCTCGCTGCGGATCAGCACCCCGAGGGAGCCGTCCGGGGCCTGGTGCGCGACCCAGCGGGTGCCACCGCGCAGGGCATGGTCCTGGGGGACGACGTACGGCGTCGCGAGATCCGCGGCGGTGGTCCGGTAGCGGCCCAGCGTGGCCGCCGCACGGGAGTCCGGGTAGTTCTCTCCGGGACCGAGCCCGACGTACTCGATCCGGTCCAGCCCGGCCGGGACGGTCAGGTCTGCACCCAGGGCGGGCACGAGGCCGTCGTAGCCGCCGTAGGGCTCGCCCGTGATCCGGACGGTGGTGCCGCCGTCGGCGTCGAGCTCCCACCGGTACCGGCAGCGCAGGCCGAAGTCCATCGACGGCGGGCCGAGCGTGGTGGTGGTCTCCAGCCGCACCACGCCGTCACCCTGCTCCCAGGTCAGGCTGCGCAGCGACTCCTGGCACAGGTGCAGCAGGTTCGGGTGCCAGAACCGCGCCGCCAGGTCGCTGTGGTTGTCCACCACCGGCCGCCAGACCTGGACCGCGGGTCCCCGGGACACGGCGGTGCGCCCCTGTCGGGACAGGTCGGTCAGGGTGCCGGTGACGGTGTCGAAGGTCCACCGCACGTCACCCGCGGTGATGGTCAGTGCGGTGTGCTCCGCCGCGACGACGGGGGCGGCCCGACCCCGCACCGGTGCGGCGACGGCCGGCGCCGGCCCGGCCGGGTCGCCCAGCTCCCACTGGTACCGCCCGAGAACCGCTCCCGGGCCGCTCCATGCGGTGCCGGCGCGCTGGCGCACCACGACCCGGCGGTGCCGCTCCCCCACGGCGTGCGCAGCAGGGTCGTCGCCGGCCCAGCCCACGAGAGCCACCACCGCCTGCTCCCGGGCGGGGATCGCACCGGACGGCACCGTGGCGTGCCGCAGCACCCGACCGTCCAGGGTGTCCTCCACCAGCAGGTCCACATCGCCCAGGTCGCTGTCGTAGCGCCGGTTGGTCACCCGGAGCATGCCGTCCGGTGCGGGCTCGACCAGCACCGGGCAGAGCACCTGGGCGTACTCGAGCAGCCCCGGGCTCGGCTCGCCCCAGGGCAGGACCAGGCCGTCCACGCAGAACGACCCGTTGTTCGGCTCGTCGCCGAAGTCCCCGCCGTACCGGTACACCGTGCTCCCGGACTCGTCGGTGACCGCGAGCGCGTGGTCCGACCACTCCCAGACGAAGTGGCCCTGGATGCCCGGCGCGGCGTCGATCACCTGCTGGTAGTCGGCGAGCCCGCCCGGGCCGTTGCCCATCGCGTGCGCGTACTCGACCAGGAACCGGGGCTTGGGGTGCGGGTGCCGGGCGAAGTCGCTCAGCTGGGAGACCCGGGAGTACATCGTGGCGACCAGGTCCACCACCGTGGCGTCCCGGTCCTCCTCGTAGAGCACCGGGCGCAGCGGGTCCAGCTCACGGCATCGGTCGTACATCGCCGCGATGTTCGGCCCCCAGCCGGACTCGTTGCCCAGCGACCAGACCACGATCGACGGGTGGTTGCGCTGGGCCATCACGTGCCGCTCGATCCGGTCCACGTGCGCGGCGCGCCAGGCGGGGTCGCCGGCCAGGTCGTCGAGCCGGCCGACCACGTCCATGCCGTGCGCCTCCAGGTCGGTCTCCGCGACCACGAGCAGGCCGATCTCGTCGCACAGCTGGTAGAACCGCGGGTCGTTCGGGTAGTGCGCGGTGCGCACCGCGTTGATGTTGTGCCGCTTCATCGCCAGCAGCTCGGCGCGGACCCGGTCGAGGTCGACCGCACGCCCGTGCACCGGGTCGACGTCGTGCCGGTTCACCCCGTGCAGCTCGATGTACCGGCGGTTGAGCAGCAGCAGCCCGCCCTCGATCCGGATGTCGCGGAAGCCGATCCGCACGGCGACGGTCTGGGTGACCCGGCCACGGTCGTCCTGCGGCCGGACCACCAAGGTGTACAGGTCCGGGTGCTCCGGGTGCCACCACCGGATCGGGCCGGGCCGCACCTGCACCCGGGCGCTGCCCGTGCCGAGACCCACCCTCCCCTGCACCGGCCGGTGGCCGGCGTCGTCCTCCAGCCACCAGTCGGCGGCCGAGCACCCGGTGGTGGTGAGCGTGACGGTGGCCAGGGCGGATCCGTCGTCGGCCATCACGGTGTCGACCACCAGGTCGTCCAGCCGGGCCGCCGGGCGGGTGTAGGTGCTGACGTCCCGGAAGATCCCACCGGAGGTCCACATGTCCTGGTCCTCCAGGTAGGAGGAGTCCGCGAGCTGCAGCACCCGGACCACCAGCGTGTTCTGCCCTGCACGGACCTCGTCGGTGATGTCGAACTCGGCGGTGAGACGCGAGCCCTTCGACCAGCCGACCCGACGGCCGTTCACCCAGACCTCCAGGAAGCTCTCCGCCCCGTCGAAACGCAGCACCCGCTGCTCACCGGGCACCGGGTCCGGCAGGTGCACGGTGCGCCGGTACACCCCGGTCGGGTTGGCCGTGGGCACCAGCGGCGGGTCGACCGGGAAGACGTAGCGCTCGTCGGTGTACTGCCACCGGCCGAAGCCGTCCGCCTGCCAGACGTGCGGGACCTGCACCTGCACCCACTGCTCCGGATCTGCCACCGGCGCCTCGCCCCAGTCCTCCGGGCGGACCCGTGCCGGGGCGTCGTACAGCCGGAACCACCACAGACCGGACAACGACCGGAAGCCCTGCGACCGCTCACGATCCCCGCTGCGGGCCTCCTGCGGGCTGTCGTAGCCGAACAGGTAGGCGTGCGGTGCGAGCCGGCCCTGCCCGGTTCGCGTCGGGTCCTGCCACGGCTCGACCATGCTCGCCTCCTCGCGAGTCGACAGGGTCGGCGTCGATCTGCCGATCCCTGCGGCGGGGCGGTGCAGATCGGGCCTGCGTCGATCTGAAACCGCTTTCAGAACCACGAAGGTAGCCGGGGCACCCACCGAATGCAAGACCTCGCACCGAGCGCCGCCCGTGTTGACCCCGGCAGGCCACCCGGCGACGATGGGCCGGTGAAGCGCCGCACGAAGGTCACGATCGCCGACGTGGCCGAGCTCGCCGGCGTGTCCCGGGCCACGGTCTCGCGGGTGCTGAACAGCACCGTCCCCGTCGCCCCGGACAAGGCCCGCGCCGTGCACGAGGCGGTCGCGTCCACCGGGTTCCTGGCCTCGACCTCGGCCCGGCAGCTCGCGACGGGGCGGGCCGAGTCCGTGGCCGTGCTGCTCACCGAGCCGGTCGACGAGCTCTTCGCCGACCCCACCTTCGTGGTGATCTTCAAGGGCATCCTGGACGGGCTCACCCCCACCCCGCTCACCCCCGCCCTGTTCACCATGGCCACCGAGCGCGAACGGGAGAAGAGCCTGCGACGCTTCCAGCGCGGAGCGGCCGACGCCCTGATCCACCTGTCCCCGTACACCGACGACGGCCTGCTCCCCCGGCTGCGCGACCTGGCCCTGCCCGTCGTCCTGTGCGGGCAGACCCAGCGCCAGGAACGGTACGAGGACGTCTTCTCCACCGTGTACTCCGACGACGCCGTCGGCGCCGCCCTTGCCGCCGACTACCTGATCGAGCGCGGCGCACGCCGGATCCGCGCCGTGATGGGACCCGCCGAGAACCCCGCCACCACCGACCGCCTGCGCGGCTACCGGCAGGTGCTGGGCGACCGGCTCGACCCGGACGTGCGGTTCGGACCCTGGGACGAGGAGTCCGGCCGGCAGGCCACCGCCGACCTGTGCACGGCCGATCCCGGCTTCGACACCGTGATCTGCGGCAACGACCGGATCGCACGCGGAGCGCTCCAGGCGCTCGCCGCCGCCGGCCGACGCGTCCCCCAGGACGTGCGGGTGGTCGGCTTCGACGACCACCCGGTGGCCGCCACCACCACCCCCACCATCACCTCGGTGCACCAGCCGTTCCACGAGCAGGGCGTGCGCGCTGTCGAGGTCGCCGTCGAGATGATCGAGGGCGCGCCGCCCCGCACCGAGGTGCTGGCCATGCACGTGGTGGCTCGGCAGAGCGCCTGACCGGTGGGCCGGGTGCGGCCGACCTGCGTCATCCCTACCCTGGGCGAATGGAACAGATCGACCTGCGGTTCGACGGCGAGGTGATCGCCTGGCACGGACCGGCGCCGCACCAGTTCGTGCCGGTGCCGCCGGACGCCTGCGCCGAGCTGCGTGCCGTCTCCCGCGTGGTCAGCTACGGCTGGGGCGTGATCCCCGTGACTGCCCGGATCGGCGGCACGACCTGGACCACCTCGCTGTTCCCGAAGGACGGCGGCTACCTGCTGCCGGTGAAGGTCGCCGTGCGCCGAGCGGAGCGGCTGGACGTCGGCTCCCGGGTGTCGGTCCGGGTGTCGGTCCGCGCCTGACCGGGGTCGCACGGGTCGGCCCGGCACGGGTGACGTCCGTCCCGCCGAGCGAGCACCGGCACGACGAAGGCCCCCGGTCCGCCGTGCGGATCGAGGGCCTCGCTGGTGCGCCATCAGGGACTCGAACCCCGAACCCGCTGATTAAGAGTCAGCTGCTCTGCCAATTGAGCTAATGGCGCGCGGTTGAGAACGTTAGCACCACCCCGGCGCGGATGGCGAATCGCCTCCCGCGCACCCGCCGGCCCCGGTGCGGGTCCCGCGACGACGACCCACGCGACGCGCTGACGTGCGGTGATGCAGGTCACTCCGGGTCGGGACCGGCGGCGGCGTCCGGGTCGCCCGGGGTGTCGTCCTGCTCCCACCACGCGTCGGCCGGCAGCCCCTCGTCGGCCAGGATCGCGGCCGACCGCGGCTTGGTCTCGGCCAGGTCGGCGAGCAGCGCCAGCGGCACGTGCTCGGCGAGCAGATCCATCACGCTGCCCGCGGCGGACGTCGCCGCCCGCTGCCTCGGTGTCTCGTCGCACACGGTGCACCTCCGACCTCGCCCTGCCGTCCATAGGACCACCCGCCCGGGCGCCGTGCAAGAGCGGTGCGCCCGGGCGGCCGGCTCAGAGGTACAGCCCGGTGCCCTCGCCGCCGTCCTGCGGCTCGGCCACGGCGTGCACGTCCTTCTCCCGCAGCAGCAGGTAGGTCTGGGCGGTGAGCTCGACCTCGGCGCGCTCGTCCGGGTCGAACAGCACCCGGTCGCCGACGGACACCTGGCGCACGTGCTGGCCGGCCGCGACCACGGTGCCCCAGGACAGCCGCTTGCCGACCACGGCGGTGGCAGGGATCACGATGCCCGCGGTCGACCGGCGCTCCGAGGCGTCCTGGTCGAGCTGGACGAGCAGCCGGTCGTTAAGCATCCGGATCGGCAGCACCGGCCGGACGGCACCCGTGGCGGGTCGCTGTGCACTCACCTGCCCGACGCTACCGCCCGTCGACCGCACCGGGGACGTACCCTGGCCACGGCGCCGGGGTCCACCGGCGCGACCGTCGTACGCAGGAGAACGCCATGCCGCGCCTCGCCGTCGGGGACCTTGCCCCGGACTTCACGCTGCCGACCGCCGACGGCGGCTCGATCACCCTGTCCGACCTGCGCGGCGAGCACGTGGTGGTCTACTTCTACCCGGCCGCGGGCACCCCCGGCTGCACCACGCAGGCGTGCGACTTCCGGGACTCGCTGTCCTCGTTGCAGGGCGCCGGGTACCGCGTGGTGGGGGTCTCCCCCGACGCCCCGGCGAAGCTCGCCGCGTTCGCCGAGGAGGAGGCGCTGACCTTCCCGCTGGGCTCCGACCCGGAGCACACGGTGCTGACCGCATGGGGCGCCTGGGGCGAGAAGTCGCTCTACGGCAAGACGGTGACCGGCGTGATCCGGTCCACCGTGGTCGTCGCGCCGGACGGCACCGTCGAGCTCGCGCAGTACAACGTCAAGGCCACCGGGCACGTCGCGAAGCTGCGCCGGGACCTGGGCATCGACTGAGGTCCGCAGCCCCGGAGCTCCACGCGGCCGCCGGCGCAGGTCGTCCGGTGGCCGTCGCGCGGGAGTGGTGAAACGGCAGCCACGCCAGGTTTAGGTCCTGGTGCCCGAGAGGGCGTGCGGGTTCGACTCCCGCCTCCCGCACGTCGGACCGGCCCCGCCCGGCCCCCGAGCAGCGCGGCACCCGTCCGCCTCCGCGGCCGGACGGTCACCCGACCGGACCCGCGCGTCACCCGGACGCCCGGCGCACGTCACCCGTCCGACGAGCCGTGCCGGGAGCCGTCACCCGCCCGGTCCCGCTCCCGGGTGCCCGTCTCACCCGGGTGCCTCACCCGAACGATGCCCAGGCCCCGTCTCACCCGCTCCGCGCCCACGTCGATGGGTGGGGTGGAACGCGCTGTCCCGGCGCGCCGACCGCTAAGGAGCGTCCTCGATGTCGACCAGTGCCGTGCCCACCGATCCTGCCGACGCCAGCGCCGCACCGCACCGTCGACGAGGTGTTGGCGGCCTGGGCTTCACCGCGAAGATCCTGCTCACCGTGAGCGTCGCTCTGCTGGTGACGCTCGGCGTCGGCATCACGGCGGTCGTCGCGGTGCGCTCGATGGTGGGCGTCGCGCACGAGATGTACGACCAGGACGTGCAGGGCACCGCTCTGGCGGGCGAGATGCGGTTCCAGATGGCCACGGCCCGGCAGAACACGGTCGCCGCGCTGTACCAGCAGGCGGTGAACGGCGGCGACGACATGATCAAGCAGTTCACCGACGCGCGGGACGCCGCGCTGACCCAGGTCGCGACGCTGGGGGCCGAGTACCAGGAGCAGACGGGGCTGACCGACGAGCAGACCTCGGCGATCGCGGCGGTGCTGGCCGACGTCAGCTCCTACCAGGAGAAGCTGACCGAGACCGCGCAGGCGCAGGCGGCCGGCGACACCGCCACCGCGCAGGAGCTGCAGACCGAGACCGCCCCGATCGGCTCCTCGATCACCGACGGCATCGACGGGCTGGTGCAGCTCCAGGTCTCCGCCTCGCAGGCGTCGGACGCGTCGGCGGCCTCGATGGGGACGCGCCGCACGCTCCTGATCGTGGTGCTGCTGCTGCTCGGCAGCGTGCTGTCCGCGACGGTGGGGATCCAGGTCGCCCGGCGGCTGCGGACCCGGCTGGACCGGGTCGGGGCGATCGCCGACGCGATCGCCGCCGGCGATCTGACCGCCCGCAGCCAGGTGACCGGCGGCGACGAGATCGGGCACACCGCACGGTCCCTGGACGCCGCGACCGAGCAGCTGCGCAGCACGATGGCCGGGGTGGCGGCGACCGCGCAGGCGGTGGCGGCGGCGGCCGAGCAGCTGTCGGCCTCGTCGTCGCAGGTGGTGGCAGGATCGGACCGGACCTCCGCGCAGGCCGGTGTGGTAGCGGCCGCCGCGGAGCAGGTGAACCGCAACGTCCAGTCGGTGGCGGCGGGTGCGGAGCAGATGGGGGCGAGCATCCGGGAGATCGCGCAGAACTCGTCGCAGGCGGCGAAGGTGGCGGGGCAGGCCACGGAGGCGGCGGCGGTGACGAATGATCAGGTGGCGCGGTTGGGGGCGTCGA
>DASWPG010000073.1:0-47152 GCA_036404115.1 Cellulomonas sp. | reverse complement strand
ACATCGGTGATGTGGCCCCGGTCACCTTGTGAACGACTGGGGAGAAACTGTGCATCCGGTACGCGACGTCGCCAGGGCCTGCCACGCTCTCGGACGTGGACGACATCTGGTTGGACGACCTCAGGCGGCAGCTGATCGACTTCACGCGCTGCCCTTCGTGCGGTGCCGGGCTGACCAGCGTCCGTTGCACGTACTGCGGCGTCCGGCTGGACGGCCCGCAGGCCCGCGCGGTGGCCGACGCCTCCTGGGCGACCGCGGCGGCGTTGGCCGAGCGGCAGCGGCTCGTCGGGGTGCTGCGGGCAGCCGCCGGCGCGCCGGGTCCCGCGCCGGCGCCGCGGGCTGCGGCTCCGTCGGCGCAGCGCCCGTCGGTGCCGGGGCCGCTGATGCCGCGGCCGCCGGTGGTGCAGCGTCCGCAGGTGCGACCGGGGACGGCGCCGCCCGCCACGATGCGGCCGGTGCCGACCCCGCCGCACGCGCCGTTCGCGGCTCCAGGAGCGGTCGCGGCCCCCGCGCAGCAGCTCGACGTCGCGGCGCTGTTCGCCCTCGCCGGGTCGGGGCTGGTGGCGGCCGCAGCGCTGGTCTTCGCGTTCTTCATGCTGGCCGATGCGCCGGCCGCACGGTCGCTGGTGCTGCTGGTGGCCACCGGTGCCGGGGTCGTCGGCACGGTGCTGCTCCGACGCCGGGGGATCGGGTCCTCCGCCGAGGCGGTGGCCGGGCTGTCCGCGGCGCTGGTGGTGGTCGACACCTGGATGCTGGCCGTGCTGGTGCCGGGCCGGGCCCGCTGGGCGATGCTGGCCGTGCTGCTGCTGGCGGCCGGTCTCGGGGTGACGGCGGCCGGTCGTGCGCTCCGGCTGCGGTCCTGGACGACGGCCGCGCTGGTGCTGCCGCTGGTGCCGCTCTGCCTGGCCGGTGCGGTCGGGACGCCGGGTTCCCGGCCGATCATCTGGGTGATCGCGGTGATGTCCGGATCGCTGGTCACGCTGCTGCGGCGCGAGCACCGGCGGATCGTCCGCGCGGCGCTCGGGACCGACCCGGAGGTCGAGGGCTGGCTGCTCGGCGCGACCGGGGCGGCGCTGCTGGCGCTGGCCTTCCCGATCGGGACGTACGGCGTCGTGACGACGGGCACCGACCTGGTCTGGCCGGCGGGAGCGGTCGCGCTCACCCTGCTGCTGATGGCCGCCGTGGCGCTCGCGCAGGCCAGGGTGGGCTGCCTGCCCGCCTGGACCGCGACCGCGGGCGGGCTGGTCGTGACGGCCGCCTCGGTGAGCGTGCTGGTGACGTCGAGCACCCTGCTGGTCGGGCTGTCGCCGCTCGCGGCGGCGGCCGCGTGGGTGCTGCTCCTCCTGGTGGCGCGCAGGTGGCCGGACCGGCCCTCCGGGGCGCCCCGGGAGAGCGCCGCCGCCGGCCCGACCGGCACCGTCTCGGCGAGCGATCCGCGGGCGACCTCGCTGGTCGCGGGCGGCTGGCTGGCGGTGCTGCTGGTCGCGCTGCCCGGATCCGTGTGGTCCGTGGTCAGCGTGCTCGCGCTGGTGCCGGAGCCCGGTGCGGCGTCATCGGGCTCGCCCGTGGCCGACCTCGACAGCACCGTGTTCGACCGGTTCGGCTCGTCGGACGCCGGGCTGACCGGCCCGGTGCTGGCGGCCGCGGTGCTCGCCGCCGCGCTGCTGGTCGCCGCCCGGCTGCCCCTGACCGAGCTGCGCACCGTCGGGCTGGCCCGACCTGTCGGGCCGGTCCCGCCCGGCACGCCGATCGGGACCCTGCCGCAGGCCGGCGAGCCGGTTGCGCTGGTCCGGGCGGACGTCGCCCTCGTGGTCCAGGTGGGACGCCTGCTCGGTCCGGCCGCGACGGTGCTGCTCGCGAGTGCGGCGGTCGCGATGCTGCGGCCGTGGGCCGTGCCGGTGCTGGCGACCGAGATGCTGCTGGCAGCGGTGCTGGTCGAGGCGGCGCGCCGGTTGCCGGCTCGCGGTGCTGCCGACGCCGCGCCGACCGCGCCGACCGCCGGGTTCGGCGTCGCCGCCACCGCAGACCAGGTCTTCGCCGTCCCGTCCGTCCGTCCGGTGCTGCTGCGCGAGCGTCAGGCGTGGGCGGTCACCGTGCGCGTCGCGCTGGTGGCCCAGCTGCTGCTGCTCACGGCGATGACCTGGGTCGCGCGTCCCGTGCTCGTCGTCGGCACGATCGTGCTGGTGGCCCTGCTGCTCCGAGCACGCACCCTCGCCGCGCCGGCCTGGCGCCCGGCGCTGGTCGTCCTGGCCGCGGCCTATCCCGCCGCGGTGCTGGCCGTGCAGCTCACCTGGGAGGGCTGGGACGGCTACGCGACGATCGGCGTCCTGGCGGTGCTGCTGGTGGCGCTGGCCGCAGCGGCCACCGCCGTGCGTCGGGTGGACCACGGCTCCTGGCTGGCCCTGCTGGCGGTCGCTGCGCCGCCCGCCGTGCTCGGCATCGCGATGACGGTGCTCGAGCGCACGCTGTGGTCCGCCGCGGTCGCGATGGTGCTGCTGGTCGCCGAGGCGGTGCTGCTCGCGGTCCGCGCCCGCCCGGTGCCCGACGGGCTGCGCGTGGCTGCTGCCGCGCTGGTCGTGCCGACCGTGTCCGTCGCGGTGATCTCCGCGGGGGCGGTGTGGCTGCCCGGGTCCGGGGCACCCGTGCTGCTGCCGGTGATCGCGGTCCTGGTCGTCGCGGTCGCGATCGGTGCGCCGACCACGGCCGAGCGGCTGGGCGTGCGCACCGGCACGCTGCCGGTCGAGGACTGCCGTCAGGCGGTCGAGAGCGCGGCCGCGGCGACGGCGGCCATCGCCCTGCTGCTCGCGCTGGTCCGTCCGAGCACCGGGGCGAGCACCGTGCTGGAGCTGTGCGCGATCCTCGGCGCGGGTGCCACCGTCGTGGCGCAGCGGCCGGACCGCCGCCCGGTCTGGTGGGCCGCTGCGCTGCTCTGGCTCGGCGTGGTCTGGACCGCGCTGGTCTGGTCCGGCGTCGGGCTGGTCGAGGCGTACACGGTGCCGCCGGCGCTGCTGGCGCTGGGGGTCGGGATGCTGGCCGTGCGGGCCGGGTCGATCCGGGCGCCGCTGGCCGCGACCGGAGTCGCGCTGCTGATCGCGCCGACCCTGCTGCTCGCCACCGTCGGCCGGGCGACCGGCATCCGGACGGCGCTGCTGCTCGCGGTCGCGGCAGCGCTGCTCACGGTCACGGTGGTCACCGACCGGCCGCGCGCCCGGGACCGGTTCGGACCGGTGACGGACGTGCTGGCGCTCGGCGCGATGGCCGCCGGTCTCGCCGGACCGCTGCGCGCGCTGCACCTCGCCGCGGGCACGCCGATCGGCTCCGAGATCCGCAACGCCGAGGTGTTCCTCTCGGCCCTCGCCTGGTCCGCGCTCGGTGCCGGGGTCCTGGCGGTCGCCGGCCGGGTGCTCGCGGACCGTCGCGGCGGCGCGGCGCGGACGTGGGCGTTCGTCCCCGCGCTGGTCGCCGGATCGATCGGCACGCTGGCCGCCGTCCGGCCGACCTGGACGGTGGTCTGGACGACCTGGGCCGTCGAGCTGGCGCTGCTCGGGCTCGCTGTGCTGTCGGTGCGGCTGGCGGCGGGTGCGCCGGACGGCGCCGGTGCCCGCCCGGGGCCGCGCCCGGTGCCTGGTGCGCACCCCGTGGCCGGCGAGCGGTCGCTGCCGGGCGAGCGGCCGGCCGTGCTGCCGCCCGGCTGGCTGCTCTGGCTGCTCGCCACGGTGTGGGCGATCAGCGGCTGGAGCCTGCGCGAGCTGCGCGTCGAGGTGTTCGCGCTGCCGCTCGGGCTCGCACTGACGATGATCGGTCTGACGGCCCTGCGTGCCGGCGACGCCCCCGCCGCCCCCGCCGCTGCCGGTCCGGCGGTCGGCCCGCGGCCGGTCCGGACGTGGCCGATCGGGTTCACCGGCTCGGTCGCCACGCTGACGCCGGGTCTGCTGGCCACGCTCGGCCCGTCCATGCTCGCGATCTGGACCGACCCGCTGACCTGGCGGGCGATCATGGTCGTGGTGCTGGCGCTCGGAGCCATGCTGCTCGGTGCGCGTCAGATGCTCCGGGCACCGCTCGTGGTCGGTGCGGCGGCGCTGCCGGTCGCGGTCGTCAGCGTGTTCGCCGGCCGGCTCGGCCGGGCGGTCTCGGTGGGGCCGTGGCTGCTGACGCTGCTGGCGGCCGGTGGGCTGCTCCTGGTGCTGGGCATCTACTTCGAGCGGCGGCGCACGCTGCTCGCGGCGGCGGGCACGGAGGCCGAGCCGGCGCGCGTGCTGCGCTGAGCCGCCGGCCCGGTGCTCCACCGGCGGGCCCGGGCGGGGGACCGGGACCCGGTCAGACCAGCTCGGCCAGCGCCGACGCCAGCAGCGCGTCCATCCGGGCGCCCGCCCGCCGGTCGCCCGGGTAGGCGCGCAGCGCGGTCTCGACCCGCAGGGTCAGGCGCTGGGTCATCCGGCACAGCGCCAGCCGGACCCGGCCCGACGCGCTGCTCGGGTTCAGGTGCCCGCCGCCGGCCGCGTACCCGGACAGCAGCGCGATCGACGGCGCGCCGGTGGCGCACGGCTCTGCCGCGGCCAGATCGGCCATCGGGTCGCCGAACAGGGCCCGCCCGGGGTCGGCGACCCCGGTGAGCTCGCCCGATGCCGGGTCGACGAACAGGTTCCCGGGCCGCAGGTCGCCGTGCACCAGCACCGGTCGGGTGACGTCGTCGAGCGAGCTCTGGTGCCGTTCGAGCGCGTCCCACACCTCGGCCTCGGGCAGCGGGACGCCCCATCGGGCGCCGTCGGCGAGGGCGGCGGCGACGATCCGCCCGAGCGCCTCCGCCCAGGTGTCGCCGCGCAGGGCGGTGTCGGCTCCGGGGTAGCCGAACCGGTCACCCGTGGTGGTGTGCAGGTCGGCCATCAGGGTGCCGAGCCGGTGCTCCCGCTCCACCCGGGTCGCCTCGGCCAGCGCCGGGTGGTCCAGCAGCGGCTCGCCGGTGAGCGCGGTGGCGACCACGGTGTCGTAGGGCAGCACGGAGCGGGTGAAGTCGCTGTGCAGCACCCGCGGCATCAGCAGCCCCGGGCGGTCCTCCGCGAGCCGGTAGACCATCGCCTCGGTCCGCAGCAGGTCGCGCTCGTGCGTGAGCAGGCGCTCCTCCGCGCGGGGACCGGTCTTGACCACCAGCCGCCCGCCGTCCGGCAGGGCCACGCGATACGTCGTCGCGACGGTGCCGCCGGCGACCGGGGTCAGCGACCGGGGCCGGCCCCAGCGGGCCAGCAGCGTGCCCAGGCAGGAGGCGGTGTCGGGGTCGAGCAGGTCTGCTCGAGGGTCTTCGGGCACACCGCGAATCTAGGATCCGGGCCGCGGCGCTCCGGGCAGACCAGGGTCATCCTCCGGAGATCTCGGTGAGATTTGCGTATCGCCGCCCTGCCGGTTGCGTGGTCGCTCCGCATCGGCGAGGTCCGCGGTGCCGTGCCGGAGTGCGCGCAGCGACGCCAGGGTGGCGATCACGGCGAGCACCGCCGAGGCGACCACGACGAGGAAGCCGCCGTGCGATCCCTGGCTGTCGATCACGTGCCCGGCGACGGACGACCCGCCCGACACCCCCACGCCGAGCGAGGTGCCGACCCAGGTCAGCCCCTCGGTCAACCGCGTGCGCGGCACGAAGTGCTGCACGAGCGCGTTGCCGTTCACCAGCGTCGGCGCGATCGCGAAGCCGGCCACGAACATCACCACGGCCAGGCTGAGCAGCGAGCTGACCAGCACGAACAGCGAGGCGCCCAGGGCGAGGGCGACCATGCCGACCGCGAACCGCTGCCAGAGGGGCGTCACCCAGTGCCGGGCGCCGTAGAGCAGGCCGGACAGCATCGAGCCGGTCGCGAACACCGCGAGGATCACCCCGGCGAGCCCGGACCGGCCGTGCTCCTCGGCGAACGCGACCGTCGCCACGTCGGTGGCCCCGAAGATCGACCCCATCGCGACGAACACCACGGCGAGCACGATCATCCCGCCGGACCGCATCACCGAGGTCCGGCGCGGACCGCCCGCAGGCGGCCGAGGCGTCGGTGCCGGCTCGGTGGCCCGCTGGGACAGGAACCAGTACCCGCCGAGCACCATGCCGACCACCGGCACGATCAGCCCGGCTGCCGGTGCGACGCCGGTGGCCAGCGTGGTGGCGAGCACCGGGCCGATCACGAACACGACCTCGTCCAGCGCCGACTCCAGCGAGTACGCGGTGTGCAGCTCGCGGCCGTCCGCCACCACGTCGGACCAGCGGGCCCGCACCAGCGCGCCGAACGAGCCGATCGTCGACCCGACCGCCGCGGCGCACAGGTACAGCGTCGGGTCCGGCGCGCCCAGCGTCGCGCACAGCACCAGCGCCACCAGGGACACCGCGGAGATCGCGACCGCCGGCCGCATCACCCGGGCCTGGCCGTGCTGGTCGACCAGCCGCGCGAGCTGCGGCGAGCACAGCGCCTGGGCCAGCACGTACACCGCCGAGACGGCGCCGGCCAGGCCGTAGGAGCCGCGCAGCTGCTGGATCATCAGCACGATGCCGATGCCGACCATGGACATCGGCAGCCGCGCGACCACCCCGGCGGCGGAGAAGGCGAGGGCGCCCGGTCGGGACAGCACACGACGATAGGGACCGAGCACGCGCTCATCCTCGCAGACCGCGGCGGGCGCGACCGGTCCCGTCCGCGCCCGCTCGGGGCATACCGCCTGCGCACGACGGCGCACCGCCTGCTGCTGCGCCCCGCCCGCTGCTGCGCCCCGCCCGATCCTGCCGGCCCGGTCTGGTCCCCGCCGCGAGGGAGCAGAACGATGCGGCCGGCAGTGCGGGGTGGGAGCACCCGGCCGTCCGGGTCGGGGGGACGGCCGGATGCGGTCTCACCTCATCGAGGCTGCTCATCCGGTCGGCGCCGGATCGCCAGGACGACGACGAGCAGCGCGCTGATCGCGAGCAGCGCGATCCCGGCCGTGGTCGGCAGCCCGAGACGCGCTCCCGCGGCGTCGAGCTCGCGGGTGCCCGGACGAGCTGCGGCGTCGTCGGTGGTGGTCGTCGGGCTCTCGTCGTCGGTGCGGTCCGGCTGGGCCCCGGCGTGGTCGGGCTGCGGTCCGGTGAGGTCCTGCGGCGACCCGGCGCGGTCCGGCGCCGGGAGGAGGACGGTCGGCTGCGCCGGGACGAGGACCGACGCGAAGGCACCGGCCGCCGGACCGGGTGCGGTACCCGGCAGCGGCACCCGGTCGGCTCCGATCGACAGCGTGGTCGTCCGGGTCGGAGCGGCGGCGATCGCGATGCCGCCGGCACCGACGATGCCTGCCGGCTCCGGGTCGGACGACGCCCCCGCGTGCCCGGGTGCAGTGGCCGGCGCCGGCGCATCCTCCGCCGGCGCCGCGTCCGCCTGCGCCCGCGCCGCGCACGACACGTCCGCGGTGACGGCCATCGCGCCGAGGTCGATCCTGGTGCCGCCCGTCGCACCGGTCCCGTCCAGCCGCAGCCCGACCAGGCCGTCCTCGGCGATCACGTCCGGTGCGGTGAGCGTCGTCCGCGCGATGCCGGTGCTGCTCGCGCGCACCGTCGCGGTGCTGATCGCCGCACCCTGCTGGTCGAGCAGCGTGGCCTGCACCTCGCTGCCCGCGGCGAAGCCGCCGCCCGCCACCGGGACCCGCTCGCCGGCTCCGGCGGCCTCGCACGGTGTGTCCTGCGCGGCCAGCGCGGTCGCGGTACCCAGCATGGTGGCCCGCACCGCCTCGACCGTCTCCGCCGAGAACTGCACCAGGACGGCGTCCGGATCGGTGACCACCCGCGGGTCGAACGGGCCGACGCCGGTCGTGTCCTCGGTGGGGGTGAGGTCCAGACCGAAGGTGGCCGCGGCCCCCTGGTCCGCGAGCGCGTCCTCGACGGCGGCGTTCACCACCTCGGTGTACGCGGCCACCCCGTCCTCGTTCGGGTGGAACGACGCGGCGCTGGCCAGACCGCTGTCCGGCAGGTCGGTGTCCCGGTGGAGCTGGGCGGCGAACAGCCACTCGTCCCCGTCGCAGACCAGGTGCCCCTCGAACACGTCCCGGACGTCCGCGACCCGCACCCCGGCCGCCGCGGCGCGCTGGTGCACCACGTCGGCAAAGGCGTCCGCTGCACCGCGCAGCCACTCCCGCTCGTCGTTCTGCAGCGTGGCCGGCCGGCAGGTGATCTGCCAGGACGTGCTCGGGTCCTGGGCGACCAGCCGCGGGTAGGTCAGCGCGACCACCGCGGTGTCCGGGCCGGTGCGGTCCGTGATCGCCGCGTACGTGCCGGACAGCTCGGCGCCGATCAGCGCGAGCCGGATGGACGCCCAGTCGTGCAGCGACAGGTCGGAGCCGTCGGCTCGGGTGACGAACCCGTCGTTCTGGCAGTGCAGCTGGGTCAGGCAGTGCATCACGATCGGCGCGAAGCCGATGTCGTTGCCGCCGATCGAGATGGTCACCAGGTCGGTGTCCGGGGTCAGCGAGTCGAGCTGGCGCGGGACGAGATGCTCCTCCGTGTCCTCCTCCGGATCCTCGACGTAGGGCAGCAGCTTCACCTGCTGCACGGTGTCGAGGTTGACCATCCGGGCGCCCGAGCAGGCTGTCGAGACGAACTGGTGCGCATCGCCGGTGCCGGCGAGGTCGCGTACCGGGGCGCTGTCGTCCGGCAGGGTCACCGCGGTGGGCCACCCGGCGGGTGACCGGTGGCACAGGTAGTCCTCGGTGGCCGGGACGATGCCCCAGGCCATGCTCAGGTCGTCCGCGGTATAGGGCTCGATGCCCTCGCCGGAGGCGTACGAGTCGCCCAGCGCGACGTAGCGGGTGGTCGCGTCGGTGACCCGGAACCCGCTGCTCGTCGTGCTGGTCGAACCGTCCGCGTAGGTCGCGGTGGCGACCAGCGTGTGCCGCCCGGTGCGGCTCGCGGTCAGGTCGGCGCTCCACCGGCCCAGCGCGTCGACCTCGGCGGTGACCGTCTCGCCGCCCAGCGTCACCTCCACCCCCGCCAGCCCGGCCGGGCCGCTGCCGACCAGGCTGGTGGTGAGCGCGGCCGGGTCGGCCACCTCGGTGCACTCCTCGCCGGTCGCGGCGGCGATCCGGGCCAGCGCGGTGCTCGCGCCGCAGGCCCCGGCAGCGGCACCGATCGCGAACGTGCGGGTGCGGATGCCGGAGGCGGTCAGCGCGTCCAGGGTGGTCGGGTCGATGTCGGCCTGGCCGTCGGAGAGCAGCAGCAGCACCGCGGAGCCCTCCCGCTCCGCGAACGCCTGCACGGCGGTGGTCAGCACGGCCCGAAAGCTGGTTCCCGTCCCGACGGTGGCGGCCTCGTACTGGGTGATCCGACCGCGGAGCAGCCCGGCCGCGACGGTGCTCACCCGGGGCAGCACGTCCCGGTCCTCCCCGGTGGCGCCGGGCGCCACCCAGTACGGGTCGACGGCACGCTGCTGCGTCTCCTCCTCCTTCCGCTGCATCTCCTCGGTCATCAGGCGGGCGACCACGGCCTGGGTGCCGAAACCGGTGATCGCGACGCCCATCCGGTCCGCCGCCCCGGGGTGGGTGCGCAGGTCGGCGGTCAGGGCGACCACGGCACCGATCTCGCAGTCCAGCACGTCACCCACGTTCCCGTCGGCGTTCAGGTCGTCGCCCGCGAGGTCGGAGGTCACCTGCCCGTCGCCGTTGCAGTCCATCCCGGTGGGTCCGGAGGTGGAGCCGGACACGTCGACGGCCAGCATCACGTCCATCCAGGGCGTGAGGTCGGTGGTCGGTACGACCATGCCGTGGGCCTGGATCGTCAGCCCCTCGACCGCCGCGCCGTCGGCCGGGTGCGCGACGGTGACCCGGTAGTCCG
Source organism: Cellulomonas sp. (assembly GCA_036404115.1). GTDB lineage: Bacteria > Actinomycetota > Actinomycetes > Actinomycetales > Cellulomonadaceae > Cellulomonas. The sequence continues at coordinate 37,338 of DASWPG010000073.1, read as the reverse complement.
CCGCGACGTCGGCGAGGGCCGGCGGTGGGTCCACCCACGGCAGCGCCAGGGCGCCGAGAGCGAGCAGCGCTGCGGCGGCGCGCGGCGGGGGGACGGGACGCAGGGCAGCCACAGGGGTCCTCCGAAGATCGACGGTGGTGCGGCTGCACCGGCGAACCTAGCAGCGATCTGAGCGCCGCATGTGCACGGACTGTGCTTTCGGTCGAGTCAGTCGTCGATCCCCTGGTCGTCGCGGAGCCCGATGCCGGGCACGCGGTAGCCGTTGCGGTGGTCCATCCCGTAGGTGAAGCGGAGGATGGCCGACCCCTTCGATGTCGTGCACAGTGCGATCTTCCCCGCCGCGTCGTCGCGGTAGAAGAAGTTGCACACGACGGTGGGGCACTCGTCGTCGGTGTACGGCATCGCCAGGTTGTCGTGCACGAACCTGCCGGCTGCAGCCCCGTAGAGCGTGGTGCACAGCGCGGCGACGTCGACCTCGGCCGCGCTGCGCTCGATCAGCGCGGTGACCTCCTCGGGTCCGGGGGTGTCGATGGCGCCGGAGACGACGTACCCGCGGAGCTGGGTGGTGAACCAGCCGTTCGTGACCGATCCGTTCCCGACCGACAGGTTGCCGTCGCTCAGGGCGCGGATGAGGTGGACCGCCTGGTCGTCCAGCACATGCTCCTGGTGGCGCTCGGCGAGCTTGCCGGCGCCGATGCCGAGCAGCACGAGCGCGATCAGCGCGAGCGTGACCAGGATCGGGAAGGAGTCGCGGCGCCGCAGCGGGGTGCGGGGCTCGGCGGGATCGCGCGGGGTGCGGGCCACAGGGGTCTCCGATGATCGAAGGTCGTGCGGCTGGGCACGAACCTAGCAGCCCGGTGGGAGCGAGCTGTGCGCGGCAGGTGCCGGCGGATGCCGCGGTGCCCGGCCCGACGCGGTTGACCCTCGCACGGTGGCAGGGTGTGGGCTCGTGGACATGTCCAGCGACCGGCTCCTCACCATCGGCGAGCTCTCCCGCCTGTCCCGGCTGAGCATCCGCATGCTGCGTCACTACGACGAGCACGGCGTGCTGCCGCCCACCCGGGTCGACCCGTTCACCGGCTACCGCTCCTACCACCCCGCGCAGCTGCGCACGGCCGCACGCATCCGTGCGCTGCGCGACGCGGGGCTCGGTGTGGCGGACCTCGCGGCCTGCGCCCCGTTCACGGACGAGGCCCGGCTGCGCGAGGTGCTGCTGGCGCGCCGGGTCGCCGTGCGGGTGGAGCTCGGCGTGGCGCAGGACCGGCTGCGGGACATCGACCGATTCCTCGACGAGCTGGAGAGACCCGCCATGTCCACCACCATCACCCGCACCACCTTCCCCGGCCGCCGCGTCGCCTCGCTGCGCGACGTCGTGCCGGGCTACGCCGACGAGGGGCTGCTCTGGCAGCGGATCGGCGCCGGCTTCGCCGCGACGGGGGCCCAGGGCTCGCCGGACGCGCTCGCCGTCGCGGTGTTCCACGATGACGGCTTCGTCGACCAGGACCCGGACATCGAGGTGCAGCTCGACGTGACCGCGCCGTTCGCCGAGGCCGGCGACCTGCGGTACGTCGAGGTGCCCCCGGTGGACGCCGCGGTCGGCGAGCTGCGCGGCTCCTACGACGGGGTGGGCGCCGTGCTGGCCGACCTCGGCGCGTGGATCACCGAGCACGGCCTGCGCGCGGACGGACCGATGTTCAACGTGTACGTGGTCGGTCCGACCCAGGACCCGGACCCGGACGCCTGGGTGACCCGGATCTGCCTGCCGGTCACGCCGGCCTGAGACGCGACGACGGGCGCCGTCCCCTCGGGTCCGAGGAGGCGGCGCCCGTCGTCGCGTGCGCGGGGCGGCCCGGCCGCGCCCGCGCGGACCGGGCCTCAGCCGAGCGCGTCCGAGACGACGTCCTTCGCCGCGGCCTGCACCTGCGCCAGGTGCTCCTCGCCGAGGAACGACTCGGCGTAGATCTTGTAGACGTTCTCCGTGCCGGACGGCCGGGCGGCGAACCAGGCGTTCTCGGTGGTCACCTTGAGGCCGCCGATCGACGCGCCGTTGCCCGGCGCCGAGGTGAGCTTCGCGACGATCGGCTCGCCGGCCAGCGAGGTCGCGGTGACCTGCTCGGGGGAGAGCCTCCCGAGCGTGGCCTTCTGCTCCAGCGTGGCGGGGGCGTCCACCCGCGCGTACCAGGACCGACCGAACTGCTCGACCAGCTCGGCGTGGTGCTGCGAGGGGCTGCGGCCGGTGGTGGCGGTGATCTCGGAGGCCAGCAGCGCGAGCAGGATGCCGTCCTTGTCGGTGGTCCACACGGTGCCGTCGGTGCGCAGGAAGGACGCACCGGCGGACTCCTCGCCGCCGAAACCGACCGAGCCGTCCAGCAGCCCGGGCACGAACCACTTGAAACCGACCGGCACCTCCAGCAGCCGGCGGCCGAGGCTGCCTGCCACCCGGTCGATCAACGAGGAGGAGACCAGCGTCTTGCCGATCGCGGCACCGGCCGGCCAGCCGGGCCGCGCGCCGGAGAACAGGTAGCGGATCGCGACGGCCAGGAAGTGGTTCGGGTTCATCAGCCCGGCGTCCGGGGTGACGATGCCGTGCCGGTCGGAGTCCGCGTCGTTGCCGGTGGCGATGTCGTACGGGGCGGGCCCGCCGTCCGCCTGCATCGCGCGCACCAGCGAAGCCATCGCGGACGGGGACGAGCAGTCCATCCGGATCTTGGCGTCCCAGTCCAGGGTCATGAAGGACCACTGCGGGTCGACCGTCGGGTTCACCACGGTGAGGTCGAGCCCGTACCGCTCGGCGATCGCGCCCCAGTACTCCACCGAGGCGCCGCCGAGCGGGTCTGCGCCGATCCGGACGCCCGCGGCGCGGATCGCCTCCAGGTCCAGCACGTTGGCCAGGTCGTCCACGTAGGCGCCGAGGAAGTCGTGCCGGCGGGTGGTGTCCGCGCCGAGCGCGGTGGCCAGCGCGACGCGGGGCACCCGGTCCAGACCGTCGGCCAGCAGCGCGTTGGCCCGGTCGGCGATCCACGCGGTGGCCTCCGATCCGGCCGGGCCGCCGTGCGGCGGGTTGTACTTGAAGCCGCCGTCCCGGGGCGGGTTGTGCGAGGGGGTCACCACGATGCCGTCCGCGAGGCCGGGTCCGGCGGCGCGCACGCCCTCGGAGGTGGCGGCGCCGTTGTGCAGCAGGATCGCGTGCGACACCGCCGGGGTCGGCGTCCAGGAGTCGCGGGCGTCCACCCGCACCTCGACACCGGCGGCGGCCAGCACCTCCAGGGCGGTCTGCCAGGCGGGCAGGGACAGGCCGTGGGTGTCGCGGCCGATGAACAGCGGGCCGTCGGTGCCCTGGCTGCGGCGGTACTCCACGATCGCGGCGGTGATCGCCACGATGTGCGCCTCGTTGAACGCGCCGTCCAGGCTGGACCCACGATGGCCGGAGGTGCCGAACACCACCCGCTGGGCGGGATCGTCGAGGTCGGGGCGACGGTCGTGGTAGGCCGCGAGCATCGCGTCCACGTCGACGAGGTCGGACGGCTGGGCAGGGGTTCCGGCGCGCGGGTCCATGCGCCCGATCCTGCCACCCGACGGACCGTTCGGGGCACCGGCCTGCCGGTAGCCTGGCCCGCATGGCTTCTGCATCCTCCGTCGAGTTCGTCCTGCGCCCGTTCGAGGGCCTGCCCGGTGAGCCCGAGTGGGTGGCGCTGCGCGACCTGGTCCCCGCCGCGACCGCGACCGCCCGGACCACCGCCGCCCACGGTGCGCGCGACATCGTCGTCACCACCGTGCTGCCGTCCGGCTGGTCCGCCCTGCACCGCGCCGACGGGGTGGTGCTGCTGGCGCTGCAGAGCGTCGCCGGCTCCGGCGACGCCAGCCGCGACCTGGCCGCCGCGCTGCTGGAGGCGCTGGAGGTCGAGCCCGGCACCGCGGTCGAGCCGGTCGGCCTGCCCGGGCCCGGCCCGCGGCTGCAGGACGTGCTCGACCTGACCGTGCCGTTCGAGGTCACGGTGCAGGACTCGTTCGCGTACTGGATCGCCGACGGCACCGAGATGACCGCCGACCTGAAGGCCGCCGTCGAGGAGGCGGACGCGGGCGTGATCGCCACCCGCAAGGTCGCGGCCGTCGAGTCCGGCTACTGGTGCCGGATGGGCGCGCGCGAGTACCTGCGCTGGGCGCAGCCGCACGAGGAGCAGCAGGTGATCGACGGCCTGGCCCGGCTGCACGGCCGCCGCGAGTCCGGCTTCGACGGCTCGAAGTTCATCGGCTACTTCCGTTCCAACGGCCTGGTGGTCCCGGTCTGGGAGCTCGCCCGCGGCTCGGAGGCCGAGGACGTCGAGGGGCCGCTGGCCGCCTTCGTGCCGTCGTTCCTGGCCGCGATCGAGGACACCGCGCCGCTGGACGCGAACGCCCGCCGGGCCCGCGCCGGCATCGTCGCCCGGCAGGTCACCCTGCGCTGACCCGGTCGCCGCGGACCGGGTCGGGGCCCGCCCGGTCCCGGAGCCGCGCCCGTCGGCTCGCTGCTCTCCTCCGACCCCCCTCCCGAGGACCGGTCGTGCGAGGACGGCGGGCCGATCGCGTGACCGAACGGTGCGGGACCCGGGCACGACCCCCGGGCGAGGGCGCGGGCGGCCTCCGGGGTCGTTAGGCTTCCCCTGTGACGCGTGCGAAGGGCGAGCAGAGCGACGGAGAGGCGGTCCCGGGCGAGGTGACCGACGAGGTCGCGCAGGACGGTCCCGGCTCGGAGGACGCCGACGCCGCGTCGGGCACCGCCGAGGGGACGGAGCCCCCGGCCCGGCCGGCGCACAGCCCCCGCGGCCACCGCCGTCGGCCGCAGCCCAGCGCACCGATCGAGACGGCGACCACCACCACCCGCACCGGCCGTTCGCGGCAGCGGGTGGCCGTGGTGATCCCGGCCAAGGACGAGTCCCGGCGGATCGCCGCGACCGTGCGCTCGGCGCGGGCGATCCCGCACGTGGACCTGGTGCTCGTGGTGGACGACGGCTCCGAGGACAACACGCAGCACGTCGCCCGCGAGGCCGGTGCCGTGGTGGTCCGGCACTCGCACAACCGGGGCAAGGCCGCCGCGATGGAGACCGGCGCCGCCGTGGTCGCGATGCGGGACGCCCCGGACCGCCCGTCGCGGCTGCTGCTGTTCATCGACGGCGACCTGGGCGACACCGCCGTCAACACCGCGCCGCTGGTCCCGCCGGTGCTGGAGGGCACCGCGGACGTGTCGATCGCGCTGCTGCCGCCGCAGCCCGGTGCCGGGGGCCGGGGCATCGTGGTCGGTGCCGCGCGCCGGGCGATCATGTCGATGACCGGCTGGACGCCGACGCAGCCGCTGTCCGGGATGCGCTGCCTGACCCGCGAGGCGTTCGAGGCGGCCACGCCGCTGGCCCGGGGCTGGGGCGTGGAGACCGGCATGACGATCGACCTGCTGCGCAAGGGATTCGTGGCGGTCGAGGTGCCGTGCGAGCTGCGGCACCGTCCGTCGGGCTCCGACCTGCGCGGGCAGATGCACCGGGCGGCGCAGTACCGCGACGTGCAGCTCGCGGTGGCGGCACGGCGGCTGCGCACGTTCGCGGCACCGCGGCGCCCGGCCAAGGGCTGACGCCGCCCACGGCCCGACGTCCGCGCCGGGCGCCTGCGCCGCCGCGGCGTCGTCAGGCCGGCTCGGGCTCGGTCCCCGCGGTCGCCGTCCCCGACGTCGCGCGCGGCTCGGCAGCCGTGCCCCGGAGCGCGGCCGGCTGCAGCAGCAGCATCCAGGTGGCGCACGCCGCGATCAGCAGCGGCACCGCGAGCGCGATCCCGGTGGCCGGCACGACGATCCCCGAGTCGTTCAGGGCGAAGCCGGCGGCCAGCGTCACGCCGAGCGCGGTCAGGCCCGGCATCAGCATCGGCGCGTCGGTGCCGAGCCGGCGCAGCGGCGAGCCGGCGGACAGCCAGGCGTACGGGCCGCCGTCCGGCGCGTCGACCGCGGACCGCGCCGGCCGCCCGAGCAGCAGCACCACCAGCAGCAGGCCGCCGATCGCGAGCAGGGTCTGCTCGCTGCCGAACAGGATGCCGAGGTTCGCCTGCGCCTTGCGCCAGATCACGGTCAGCAGGCCGCCGTCCAGCACGGTCTCGATGAACCGGCCGAGGTGGGACCGCTCGTCGGCCGGCCGGGTCCAGTCCAGCACCGCGATCCCGACCACGACCACGACCCCGGCCAGCAGCACGCCGAGCACCCGACGCCAGTTCAGCCGGATCCCGGCGGCGAGCAGCGCCATGATCGCGAAGCCCGGGATCAGCGCCGGCGGGCCGCCGAAGTCGGCACCCACGCTCGGCAGGCCGTCGATCGCGGTGGCGGCCACGCCCATCGCCGCGATCACCAGCACCGCGGCTCCGCGTCGACCGCGTTCGACCAGCGGGTTGGTGATCGCGACGGTGGACAGGATCATCGCGGTGGCGAACAGTGCGAACGCCGGGTTGCCGAACCCGTAGAACCGGCCCGCGACCAGGGAGCCCGGCCCCATCATCGAGTCCATCGCGAGCCGCGCGCCGGTCGCGACGTCCACGGTGAGCACCACGGCGGTGACCCCGGCGACCACCCCGAGCGGTCCGAGGAACCAGGACCCCCACCGGGGCAGCAGGGCCACCAGGCTCAGGGCCGTCGAGATCAGCACCACGATGGCCGCCAGCGCCCAGGCGGGGGAGCCCGCCCGCCACCACGGCACCAGGTTCGCCAGGAACGTGGACACCGGGACCGCCGCCACCGCCACGGCCGCGCCGCGCAGCACGCGCAGCACGCGTTGCGGGCTCAGGCCGGGGACGTGCCGTCGTCGGGGCCAGAACCGGTCCAGCCGTCGGGTCCACCAGGCGCGCACCCGGTTGTTCAGGCCGACTGTCACGAGTGCGTACAGCGCGAGGTTCAGCGCCACCCAGATCACGTAGAACGTGCCGACCAGGGGTTTGGCGGCCTGGGCCTGCAGGTTGTCGTCGATCAGCCGGGTGACCCGTTCGCCCCCGGTGCCGCTGTCGGCCTGGGTGCTGATCGCCGAGCCGACCAGCGCACCGTCCGGCGCGAGGTCCCGGATGCCCAGCGCGCTGAGCAGCGTCGGGGTGATGTCGGTGGTCTGCAGGTAGCCGCTCTGGCGGGTCGACGAGCTGCCCAGCAGGCTGGAGCCGTAGGTGGAGGTGCCGTCGATGGTCGGGCCGATCGCGGCGGCGACCTGGAGCTGGGCGCGCCGGCTGGAGTCGGCGACCGAGACGACCAGCACCGTGGCGTCCACCCCCGAGTCCTCGACGGCCGCCAGGATCGCGGCCAGCCGGTCGTCGATCGCCTGCACCTGCTCGGCCCGGGTGGGTTCGGTGACGACGTCGGAGCCCGAGACGTCCGGGTCGGCCTCGTCCGAGTCGGTGGACTCGTCCGTGTCGCCCTCCGCCCGGGTGCGGGTCTGGTACCCGGGGTCGCGCACCGTGCCGGCGTCGACCACCACCAGCGAGGAGTCCACCAGGGCTGTCTCGACGGTGTCCTCCAGCACCCGCGTGCTGGTCGGGAGCCGCACGTGGGTGCCGACCGGCACGCCGTCGGAGTCGGCGAGCGCGATCGCGGCGCCGGCGCCGATCCCGGTCGCGGTCACGCCGCCGGCGACGAGGGTGTCGCCGAGCAGGCCGAGCTGGGAGTCGTAGCTGGAGGCCTCGGTCGCCTGCACGTAGTCGGACCAGCCGGCCACGGAGCCGTCGGTCAGCGTCTCGCGCAGGGTGCGGCAGGTGCCGTCGGCGACCGTGGTGTCCGCGGACCGGCCGCCCGAGGAGATGGCCAGCCAGCCGGCGCTCGGGCAGGTGTACGAGGAGGTGGAGCGCACGACGGTCGACCCCACCGACGCCTCGCGGGACAGCTGCCACAGCGCGGGGGTGGTCAGCGAGCCGAGGTCGTCCCAGCGCAGCCCGGTCACGCCGACCAGCACCACCGGCGAGCCGGAGCCGGTGGTCGTGGTGGCGGTGTCGTCGGTCGTGGTGGCGGCGCCGGCGGGCAGGGCCAGGGCGCCGGTCAGGGCCGCGAGCAGCAGCACCGCCGCCGCACGCAGACCGGCCGTCCGCGCTCCCGTCCCGCGCGGCCGTCGCGGGACGGCCCCCGTCGGGCGACGGCGCCGGCGGGGTCGCTCGGGCGCGGGGCGGGGCGCGGGCATGGACGTCGGCACCGGCCCAGACTACGGGCGCACTAGTCTCGGTCCCGTCGCGCGAGGGCTTGTCGGCGGGACGTCCACGCGCGGTGCACAGGGCGCGCACGCGGTCGCCACGCCCGCCGGGCCGGTGCCCGCCCGATCGCCCGACCGCTCGACCGGCAGCACGATCCGCTTGGAGGCCCGATGCCCACCCCCGCCCGCCCCCGGTACGCCTACCTCGGCCCGGCCGGTACCTTCACGGAGGCGGCGCTGCGGCAGGTCGCCTCGCCCGAGCAGGCCGAGTACCTGCCGCAGGCGGACGTCGTCTCGGCGATCGAGGCGGTGCGCTCCGGGCTGGCCGACCACGCCGTGGTCGCGATCGAGAGCACCGTCGAGGGCGGTGTCACGGCCACGCTGGATGCGCTGGCCGTCGGCAGCCCGCTGGTGCTGCAGCGCGAGGTGCTGGTGCCGGTGGGCTTCACCCTCGCCGCCCGCCCGGGCACCCGGCTCGCGGACGTGCGCCGGATCTCCGCCCACCCGCACGCGTGGGTGCAGTGCCGCCGCTGGCTGGCCGAGCACCTGCCGGGCGCCGTGCACGTGCCCGCGACCTCGAACACCGCCCCGGCGGCGCTGATCGCCGCGCACGCCGCCGACGACGCCCCGCTGCCCTTCGACGCCGCACTGGTCCCGCCGCCGGCCGTGCAGCACTACGGCCTCGCGCCGCTCGCGGAGGGGGTCGCGGACAACCCGAACGCCGTCACCCGGTTCGTGGTGGTCGGCCGGCCCGGTGCGGTGCCGGCGCCCACCGGCGCGGACAAGACGACTCTCGTGGTGCACCTGCCGAGCAACGAGGCCGGCGCGCTGCTCACCATGCTGGAGCAGCTGGCCGCCCGGGGGGTCAACCTGTCCCGGATCGAGTCCCGCCCGATCGGCGACTCGCTCGGCCGGTACTCGTTCTCGATGGACGCCGAGGGGCACATCGCGGAGGAGCGGATGGGGGAGGCGCTGATGGGCCTGCACCGGGTGTGCCCGCACGTCCGGTTCCTCGGCTCGTACCCGCGGGCGGACGGCCGGCCCGCCGAGGTGCACGTCGGCACGGCCGACCCCGACTTCCGCACCGCCCGGGCGTGGCTCGGCACGCTGCGCGACGGATCGGCGACCTGATGGCCCGCCCGGGCGGTGCGGGCGGTCCGGTCGGCGCGACCGTCCGGGCGGTGCGTCGCGCGACCGGCGTGCTGCTGATCGTGCTGGCGGTGCTGCTCGCGCCGGTGGCGGTCGCCGTGGGCTGGCTGCGCGCCGAGGTGCTGGACACCGACAGCTACGTCGCGACGATGTCGACGGTGCTGGACGACCCGGGGGTGCAGACCGCGGTCGGCGACGCCGTGGGCGACCTGGTGACCGAGCGGCTGCTCGACCGGCTCGGGTCCGCCGACGCCACCACCGACCTCGGAGCGATCGGCCAGGCCGTCCAGGTGCCGGTCTCCCGCCTGGTGCAGGGCTACGTGCGCGAGGCCGCGGTCCGGGTGGTCGGCTCCGACGCCGTCGGCACCGTGTGGGCCACCGCGAACCGCACCGCGCACGCCGAGCTGATCGCCCTCGCCCGGGACGAGGACGGTCTGCTGGTGCTGGACCGGGGCTCCGACGAGGCCGAGCTGCGTCTCCCGGTCGCCTCGCTGGTCACCGCGGTGCAGGACCGGCTCGCGCTGGACGGGCTGCCCGACCTCGGTGCCGTCGTCCCCGACGACGCGCAGGTGGTGCTGCTGAGCGGCGATGCGCTGGTCGAGGCGGTGGACGCGGTGCACCTGCTCGACCAGGTCGGGCGGTGGGCGCCGTGGGCGGTGCTCGCGCTCGCGCTGGTCGGGGTGGCGCTGCTGCCGGGGGCCGCGGGAGCCGGGCGCGGCACCGGTGCGACCGGTACCCGGGGTGCGGGTGCCGACGGTGCCGACGGCGTCGCGGGTGCGGTCGGGGGGACCTCGCGGCGCCGGGACCGGGTGCGGCTGCTGGTCGGCTCCCGGCTGCGCGCCGTCGGCTGGACCGGTGCGGCGCTCGCGGTGTGGTCGGCGGCCTGCGGGCTGGCGGTCGGTGCTGCGGCGGACCGGGCGCCGGATCTGGTCGCGGGCCTGGCCGGGGACTGGGGCGACGTGGGATCGGCGGTGACGACCGCGCTGCTGGAGGCGTGGGGCGGTGGGCTGACCGGCCTGCTCACCTGGCTCGCGGTCGGCGGGCTGCTGGCGACCGCCGCGGGCTGGGCGGTCCTGGTCTGGCTCGGCGGTGCCGTGCGGCGTCGGACGGCCTGACCGGAGGGCTACCAGGGCTGGCTGGTTCCGCCGCCCGAGCCGTCCTGATCGCCGCTGCCGTCACCGGTGCCGCTGCCGCCGCCCGGGAGCAGGTCCTCGGGGTCGGGCAGCTGGTTGCGCTCCTGCAGCTCCTGCTGGCGCTGCTGCTCCTCCTGCTCCTGCGGGCTCGGCGTCTCCTCGCTCGTGCTCGGGTCCGAGGGGTCCGTACCCGAGCCGGAGTCCGGACCGGGGTCCGCGGAGCCGGAGGACCCGGAGTCCGAGGAGTCCGGGTCCAGCTGGTCGGACAGGTCCTCGGACTGCTGCTGGCGGTCGCGCAGGTCGTCGGTGCGGTCCTGCGCGTCCTGCTGCTCCTCGCCGCTTCGACTGTCCTCGCAGGTCGGGTCCTCGAGCGCGGTGGCGGCCTCGCCGTACCGGGTCGCGGCCCGTCCGGCGAGGTCCATGCCCTCGGCGATCACCGTGTCCAGCGTGGCCGTGCCCCACGGCGGATCGCTCGGGGCGTCCGCCAGACCCTGCTCGATCTGCTGCAGCTGGACGGTCCACCCCGCGCGCTGCACCGCGTCCGCGTTCAGGCCGTCCGCGACCCGGGTCAGCGCCTCGGCCCGGTTGGTCTGCACGCTGCACCGGGCGCTGTCCGGCACCAGCCCCAGCGCCCGGTCGAGCTGCAGCAGCGCGAGGTTCGCCGAACCGCCGTCCGCGAGCAGGGCGGTGCCCGCACCGAACGGCGCCTTCCACCGCTCGAACGGCACGCCGTCGAGCGAGGTGAACCGGTCGGCGGCCCGGTCCGGCCGGTCGTCCCGGTAGTCGAGCACCGCCTGCCGTCCGGAACCGAAGACCACCAGCAGCGCGATGCCGACCGCGAGCAGCGGCACCCAGAGCAGCGCGGTCCAGCCCAGCAGCACCCAGCGTCGCGGCGGCGGGGTCGCGGGTCCGCGGCTCATCTGGTCACCTCCCGCGGGCGTCGGCCGTCCGGGCCGGTGCGCGGGCGCCGGACGACCGTCCAGCCGTCGATCAGCCACCACCCCTCGGCGACCAGCAGCAGCACGAGCACGACGGCCGCCGGCCAGACCACCGGGCTCCACAGCTGCACCTCCCGGTCGTCCGCGCGCACCTCGCTCTGCGCCTCCACGCCGTCGACCAGGGCGGCCAGCGCCGCGTCGTCCGGCCCGGCCCGGTGCAGATAGGTCACGCCGAGCTGGCCCGCCAGCGTGGTCAGGGCCGCCTCGTCCAGGTGCGAGACGCCGGGCTGACCGTCCGCGCCGAGGATGTAGCCGTCGCCGTCGCTGGTCATCATCTGCCCGCCCTCCGCGGTGCCGTAGCCGAGCACCGCACCGCCGTCGATCAGCGGTGCGAGCTCCGTGAAGGACGCCGCGTCGCCCTCGCCGGTCTGCTCGCCGTCCGAGAGCACGAACACGAGGCGGACATGGCCCGGCTGCGCCTCGGCGGCCGTGGTCAGCGCGGTGCGCAGCGCCGCCAGCGGTCGGTCCAGCCGGGAGCCCGACGAGGTCGCGGTGCTCTCCTGGCGGAGCGTCTGGGCCCAGGCGTCGACCGCCCGGCCGTCGGCGGACAGCGGCAGCTGCCGGGTGGCCTCGCTGTCCCAGGAGATGATCGAGTACCGTGCGCCCGGCACCGCCGCGACCAGGGCCGGGAGGTCCTGCCGTACACCGTCGAGCCGGGTCGTGCCGTCCAGATAGTCCTCCGCCGCCATGGATCCGGTGCGGTCCACCACCAGGAAGACGTCCACCCCGACCCCGATCCGCTCGTTGCTGGTGCGCGCCACCGAGGGACCCAGGCCGATCGCGACGAGCGCGAGCACCCCGACAGTGCGCAGCCGCCACCGCAGCGCGTCGCCCGACCGGTCGGTGCCGCCCGACCTGCGGGCGGCCCGACGGGCCAGCAGCGCCGCCCGCCCGCACAGCACCAGCAGCGGGCCGGTGAGCAGCACCAGCAGCCACACGGGCAGCAGCGGCCGGATCATCCGCGCACCCGCGCCGTCAGCACCAGGAAGGCACCGAGAGCGAGCAGCAGCACCACGAACCAGGTGGTGGGACGGTCGGTGACCCGCACCTCCGGGGCGGCATCGAGGTCGACGGCCTGCTGCGCCATCACGTCCACCACGATCTCCTCGACGACCCCGGCGTCGTCCGCGAACCAGGTCCGCCCGCCCGCGCCCTGGACGGCCGAGTCGAACTCCCGGTTCAGCGACGTGCCACGCAGGTCGCTGGCCCCGCCGAACAGGCCGAACAGCGTGATGTCCCGGCTCGCCGCCAGGTCGGCGGCCTGCTGCAGGGTGTACACCGGGTCGCCCAGCAGCTCGTTGTCCGTGACCAGCACGATCGACCGGGACCGGTCGCTGCCCTCCTCGTCGAACAGCAGGCTGCACGAGGCCAGGCCGTCGCCGATCAGGGACGCCTGGTCGTACCCCATCCCCAGGGTGCCGGCGGTGAACTCCTCGTAGCGCTCCAGGTCCGCGTACGTCGCGGCCCACCCGTTCTCGACCCCCTCCAGCGCGACCGCCCCGGCCTCCAGCTCCTCGCGGACCACGCCGTAGTCGTCGGTCAACGGGATCACCGTCCGGGTGGTGGAGTTGAACACCGCCAGCGCGACCCGCTCTCCCTGGAACGAGTCGAGCAGGTCCTCGACGCTGCGCAGCACCGCGGCGTCGTACGGGACCATCGAGCCCGAGACGTCCAGGCACAGCACGATGTCCCGGGTGCCCAACCGGTCGGAGATGATCTGCCGCTCGGCCGGGCGGGCAACCAGCAGCCCGGCCGCCAGCACGGCCACCGCGAGCGCCACCACCCCGACGGCCCGCAGCCAGACGTACCGGCGCAGCGCGGTCTGCACCTCGGGCAGCACGTCCAGATCGGCCGTGGCAGCCACCCAGCGGTCTGCGGCGGCACGGGCGCTCGTGCGCCGCCGGCGTCGCAGCACCGCCACCAGCAGCGTCGTCAGCAGGACGACCACCACCGCGGCCAGCGCCCACGGCCAGACCAGCCCGGAGCTCACCACTCGGACACCACCCGCCCGGCCCGGTCCAGCGCGACCGCCACCGACTCCGGCGTCGCGCCGCCCGCGGAGAACGTCGGGGCGAGCAGATCGCCGAGCAGCTCGGACGTGCCGCCCGTCCAGCCGAGCGTGCGCAGCTCGGCGGCGGTCAGCGATCGGGCCGGCAGCCCGGAGCGGGCCTGCGCGAAGTCACGGAGCGCCGCGCCGACCGCCAGGTCGGCCTCCCGGTCGTCCATCGCCCCCGCCTGGTGCTCGTGGCGCACCCGGTCCAGCTCGGCCAGCCCGGCGCTGCGGGCCTCGGCGAACGGGTCCCCCGGGGTGCCGCCCGCGAGCGCGGTCCGTGCCGCCGGCGGCCCCGACCGGCGGCCACGGGTCCACAGCAGCGCGGCCACCACCCAGCCCACGGCCAGCAGCACGGCGACCAGGCCGGCCACCAGCACCCAGCCCGAGTAGCCGACCGGCTCCATCAGCTCAGCGGACCGCACGGCGCCTCCGGTCCAGCACCGGCAGCAGCGCCGCGAGCGCCTGCTCGGTGCCCGGCACCGTCGCGTGCGGGATGCCGAACCGGCGCAGCATCGCGTCCCGCTCCGCGGCCCGGTGCTCCCGGAACGCGGCCAGCGCCCGGCTGAGGTCCGCGCGTCCGCGCAGCGCCGGCGGCACCGACCAGCCGTCCAGCACGTCCCGGGACGGCACGTTCCCCAGCGGGTCGGCGTCCGCCACGGTCAGCACCAGCAGCGTGTGCCGGGCCACCAGCCGGGACAGCACCCCGGCACGCTCCGGCGTCATCGAGGTCGCGTCCGAGATCACCACCACCAGGCTCGGGGTCAGCGAGGTGACCAGCGCGCGGGCCAGCACCCGGTCCAGGTCCGGGGCCGGGCCGTCGACCTCCAGCGCGCGCTCCAGGCGGCGCAGCAGCAGCTCGAGGTGCGTCCGCCCGGTCCGCGCGGGCACCCGGACCAGCCGCTCGGCGTCCCCCGCCACCAGGGCGACCCGGTCGCCACGGTCGCCCGCGAGCACGCCGACCAGCTCCGCGAGGTGCAGCGCGACGGCCTGCTTCGGCTCGCCGTCGGCCGCGGTCGCGGCCATCGTGCGCCCGGTGTCGACCGCCAGCACCAGTGGTGCCGCGGAGTCCCGCTGGTACCGCCGGATCACCGGAACGCCGCCCGCACGGGCGCTCGACTTCCAGTCGATGTCGCCGACGTCGTCTCCCGGCGTGTACAGCGCCAGGTCGTCGAAGTCCTGGCCGTGCCCCCGCATCGCGGAGCGGTGCCGGCCGTCCAGCAGACCGATCGCCCGCCGGACCGCCGGCAGCTCCAGCTGCGCCCGGACCCGCTCGGTCCGCGAACCGCGGTGCTCGGTCACGAGGGCCGTCAGGGTGCCGGGACGGCGGCGAACACCGCGTCGACGACGCTCTCGGCGGTGACCCCGTCCACCAGGGCGTCGAGGGTGCGGACCAGCCGGTGCCGGAGCACCGGGTACCGCATCGCCTTGACGTCCTCCGGGATCACGTACGCCCGGCCGGCGAGCACCGCGAGCGACTGCGCTAGCTGCATCAGGGCGATCGAGCCACGCGGGCTCGCGCCCACCCGGACGTGCTGGCGGATCCCCGGCAACGGGTTCGGCCCGCCGCCGCGGGTGGTCGCGACCAGCGCGACGATGTAGCGCCGGATCGAGTCGTCCACGTACACCCGCCGGGTGAGCCCCTGCAGGAACCGCACGTCGTCCAGCGTGATCGGCTGGCCGAACAGCGGGGCGGTCTGGGCGCCGCTCGCCACCCGGTTCAGCACCTCGACCTCCTCGTCGGGGGCCGGGTAGTCGATGACCTCCTTGAGCAGGAACCGGTCCATCTGCGCCTCGGGGAGCACGTAGGTGCCCTCCTCCTCGATGGGGTTCTGCGTGGCCAGCACCATGAACGGGCTCGGCAGGGGGTGCACCTCGCCGCCGATCGACGTCTGGCGCTCCTGCATCGCCTCGAGCATCGCGGACTGGGTCTTCGCGCTGGACCGGTTGATCTCGTCGAGCAGCACGACGTTCGCGTGCACCGGGCCCAGCTGGGTGGAGAACGTCCCCGTGGCGTAGTTCAGGATCTGGGTGCCCACGATGTCGTTCGGCATCAGGTCGGGCGTGCACTGGATGCGGTGGAACGAGCCGGACACCGCCGAGGCCAGCGTCTGGGCAGCGGTCGTCTTGGCCAGACCGGGCACGCTCTCCAGCAGCACGTGGCCGCCGGACAGCAGCGCGCACACCAGCGCGGTGCGCAGGTTGCGCTGCCCGACGAGCCGCTGGTCGAAGACCGTGCCGATCTGCGAGACCAGCACCGCGGCGTGCCGCAGCTCCCGCTCGCTGATCTGGGTCGTGTCCCCCGCCGTCATCCGGTCCCCCTCGTTCGGTCGGCCCCGCAGTGACGCTGGGCGCCGACAGTATGGCAACAGGGTGCCGCCTGAGATCTTCATCGTCAGTAGTTCCACGCACGGTAGGGGTCGGGCGGTGCGGGGTGGACGGCCCGGGACCGGACCGTCCACCCCGCACCCGGGGAACCGGGGGTCGTCAGCCGTCGGCCTGCGTGCCGTGACCGCCGCGCCGTCGGACGGCGGACAGCGCGGCGCCGAGCAGCAGCAGCGCGCTCGCGGCCAGGCCGAGGGCCGTCACCCGGGTCCCGGTCACGGCCAGCGGGTGGTCGTCCGGCGCCGCCGCGGCCGGTGTCGGGCTCGCCGTCGGCGCAGGGCTCACCGCCGGGGCGGCGACCGGCGTGGTCGGTGCTGGCGTCGGCGTCGGCGGTGCCGACGGCGCTGCCGGGGGTGCCGCCGGGTGGACGTCCAGCGTCTCGTCGGCCGCCCCGCACCGCCCCCGCGCGAGGACCTGGCCCTCGGCGCCGCGGACGGTCTCGACGTATCCGTACGTTCCGGCCAGGACCGCGTCGAGCGTGGTCTCGGCGGAGCGGTGGTCCCCCGCCCCCAGCCCGTCGGGTCCAGGGGTCGGTGTGCTCGTGCCGGGCCCGGACCGCGTGCTCGTGCCGGTCGCCCCGCTCGTGGAGCCGGTACCGGTCGGCGTGCCCGGGTCGGGCGTCGTCCCGACCTGCTCGACCAAGGTCTGCGCGGTGCAGACCGGTTCCGCGCCGTCCCACCGGTACAGGTCGAACTCCAACGTCGCACCGGGCGGCACGGTGCCGGTCACGGTGGCGACGTCCCAGAGGGTCGCGCGGTCGCCCTCGACCAGGTCCCGGTCGGAACGGGCCCGGGTCGTGACCGCCAACGGTGCGGACGCCACCACGAGCTGCTCGGTGCTGTCCTGCACGGTCGAGGTGAACGGCGCCACCCGGTCGTCGCCGGCGAACACGGTCCGGAACACGTAGGTCCCCGGCACCCGGCTGCCGTCCGCGGCGGTCCGGACCCGGAGCTCCGACGAGCCGACCGACGGCACGAGGCCGTTGCCCGCCGGCACGGGAACGGACGAGACCAGCTCGGCCGAGCCCAGGTCCGCGTCGGTCACCGGCACCTCGGCGGGGAAGAACCACAGCTCCTGCGCCATGGTCGCGGTGTCCGGGCCGAGACCGGCCCCGCCGGCGAACGTCGGGTGATCGGCCGGGAACCCGGTCACCCAGAGGTCGTCGAGCAGATACGTGCCCGACCGGGTCTCGCGCACCGACAGCGAGGAGTCGACCGTCACCGAGTCGTGGCGCACCGAGGTCGTCTCCGCCGCCAGCCCGTAGGAGTCGGACCAGTCGCCGCGCACGAGGTCACGGGACGCTCCGGGCTGGTGCTCCTTGACCACCTGCCACACCCAGGTCACCACCTGACCGGTGCCCGGGCCGGGGGCGGTCACGGCGTACCGGCCCGGGCCGTCGGCCAGCACGGTCGCGGTCGCGACCACCGGTGCGCCGGTCGGCACCGTGGCCCGCTCCGGCGCGGGGACGCTTCCGGTGGCGTACGCGGTGCCCTCGAGCAGCACGTCCACGGGGTCGCCGTCCAGCACGATCCACTCCTCGCCGGCCGCTGCCGCGACGGTCAATGTGTCCCCGAGCGCCGTGCCGGCCTCGACCACCTTCGCGCCCGCCACGTCCGAGGTCGCGACCGGCTGGAAGTCCGGCACCACCTCGAACGGGGTGCCGGGCGTCGTGATCTCCTCGGGGTCGGTGGGTGCGCGCAGGCCGTACGTCAGCGAGTCCTGCACCTGACCGGCCGCCGAGAGCCGGGTGAGGGTCTGCCGGGGCAGGCCGGAGTAGGCGTAGCTCCAGGTCACCGTGCCCGTCCCGGTGGCGACCCACGCCAGTCGCCGGTCGTCCGCGGTGGACGTCCCGGACCAGGTGCGACCCTCTCCGGGGTCGGCGGTGCCGTCGCCGTCGGCGTCGAACACCGCGGGGCCGTCCAGGGTGACCCGGACCGGACGCCCGGTCAGTGCGGTGCCGTTCGCCGAGACCAACGGGTGCACGGTGACAGCGCCGGTGCGTCGGGCCTGGGTGTACTGCGTCCCGCCCTGCTCCGCGCGGTACGGCCCCGCCTGGGCGGCGGCCTCGGCCAGGAACGCCGCAGCGGTGTCCTGCACCGCCTGCGGGGTCGCGGACTCGAACGCGGCGACGCGCTCCGCCGCCGGCACCGCAGCGGTGCCGGTCTCGTGCCGGACGTGGGCCAGGTAGGACAGCGCGGCGCGGGACAGCGCGGAGCCGTCGTGCTCGTGCGCCTGCACGGCCCACGCGAGCTCCGGGTCGTGCACGGTGCCGACCGCCGTGGCGGGTGCGCCCGCGGGAGAGGCGTACCCGGCGGTGACGCACCAGGACAGCCAGCCCGAGGCCTGCGCCTCCGCGGTGCCCAGCACCGCCCCGAGCCAGACCGTGCCGTAGCCGGTGACGCCGGCGACCTCGATCCCGGGCTCGACGCGACCGAGCGCGGCCTGCGCGGTGCCGGCCCCGCCGAGGGTCAGCGCGGTCAGGGTGGTCAGCCCGGTCACCGTGAGGGCCGCGACCGTGCTGCGCCCCCACCTTCGCCGATGGTGCGCCCGGGGCCGGGCAGGGGCGTGCCAAGATGGACGTGCTTGCATCGATGCCTCCTCGGGGCTCGCGCCCCGTCGCTGGTCGGTCCGTGATCGGGTCCGTGCGGGCACGAGGGGTTCGGCGTTGCAGCGCCGGGCCCCTCACCCAGGTGGGGAGCGGCCCCTCGGCCCCCGGTCATCTGCCAGGCATCAGCACCACCCGCCCGAGCCCTCGGCGCCGGAGGTGTCGCCGTCGCCGCACCAGGTGTCCGAGCCGGACTCCACCCAGGTCGACCCGTCCCCGCCCGGGTCGCCGCTGCCGCTGCCGGCGCCCGTGCCGCTCGACGTGCCGGACCCCGCGCCGTCGCCCGTCTGCGTGCTGCCGGTCCCCGAGCCGCTGCCGGATCCCGTCCCGGCGCCCGGCCCCGTCCCCGACCCACCACCGCTCCCGGTGCCCGGGCTGGTCCGGCCGCCCGATCCCGCCCCGCCCGATCCCGCCCCGTCCGATCCCGCCCCGGCACCCGCGGCCTCGGCGGCCGCCCGCTCCTGCTCCGCCGCCCAGTCCGTCTGCGCGTCGAGCACGACCTGCTGGCTGACGGCCAGCGCCGCCGCCCGTCGTCGCAGCGCCGCCGCGGTGGCGGCCAGGGACTCGGTGGTCCGTCTCGGGGCGGCATCCCCCAGGGGCAGGGCCGCGAAGGTCGCCGAGGTCGCGACGGAGGTCGCCGCCGCCAGATCGAGCCGGACCGACTCGTCCGCCACCTGCCCCGCGGAGCCGGTCAGCACCGCTCCGGCAGCCTCGGTGGCCGCCCGCAGCGCGTGCACGGCAGCACGGTGCTCGGCGGAGGCCCGGTCGAGCTCCCAGGCCGTGAGGGCGTCCCGGACGGCGCCGGTCGCGCCGGCCAGGCGGTCTCGGACCGTCTGCGACCGCTCGGCGAGGTCCACCGCCTGGGCGGCCCGCGCCGCCCGTCCGTCCTGCGGGCCCGCTCCGTCCGGTGCGCCCTGCCCGGGCTGCGGCCGGGCCAGGACGTGGTCCGCCTCGCGCAGCGCGTCGGAGAGCGTGGCCCGCACGGCGTCGTCGGCGACGCGGGCGGCCGAGGCGTCGAGCGCGTCGAGGCCGTCGTCCCGCGCCGCGTGCAGTTCCGCCGACGCCTCGTCCAGCGCGGCGGTCGCCTCGTCCAGCCGGGCGTCGAGGTGCGCGTCCCGGCGGAGCAGCCCGATCCCACCCCCGGCCAGCACCACGGCCACCACGACCAGGACGGTCAGCGCACGACGGCCGCGCCGTGGTCGGCTCGCCCCGCCCGGCCCGCCGCCGTGCTGCTGCTCGCACGGCTCCGCGCCTGGCTGCTCGCACGGCTCCGCGCCTGGCTGCTGGCCCGGCTCGCCGCCCGGCTGCGTGCCCGGCCCGCCCGATCGGCCGCCCGGCTGCGTGCCCGGCCCGCCGCTCTTCCGCGCGCCGGGTCCCGCGCCAGGTCCCGCACCAGGTCCCGCACCGGGTCCCGCGTCCGGCCTCGTGGCCCGGGCCGCGTCGCCCTGTCGCTCCTTGCTCATCGTCCGCCCCTGACGTCCGTCCGCACCGGAGGGGTGGGCGCGGCTGACCCTCCGGGCCGCGACGCCCTGCGGGCACCGCCCCGGTCGTGAGCCCGGTGGCGGCGCAGGTCGGCGTCGGCAGCGTGACGAGTAGAGCACGCGGGTCGGCGGTAAGCAATACTGATCCTCGGTCCTGGCGATCAGCGCTACTGATCTGTGTGCGAAGGGAGGGCCGATGGCTGCCGAGGTGCCGGGCGAGCGGCTGGGGCGCGTGTTCCAGCAGCGGCTGAACGCGCTGGTCGACCGGTCGGCGCGTCAGGGAGCCCCGGTGAGCAACGCGGAGATGGCGCGCTGGATGACCGAGCACGGCTTCCCGATCACCCCGCCGGCGCTGTCGATGCTGCGCAACCGTCCGGGGGCGCGGCCCGCGCTGCGCACGATCGAGGGGCTGGCGGCGTTCTTCGAGGTGGACCCCGCGGTGCTGCTCTCGGACCAGGACGTGCGACCGGCGCTCGCGGAGCTGCACGCCGACCCGGCGGCCGAGGCGGTCGCGGCCCGGGCTGCGGGGCTGTCCCCGGGCTCGCTCGCCGCGGTCCGGGCGCTGCTCGACCAGCTCCGGGCGAACGAGGGGCTGGCGCCGGTCAGCGGCTGACCGAGGCCTGCCCGTCGCGCACCCGGACCACCAGCGCCCCGGGGTCGACCCGGGCCGACAGCTCGCTGACCTCGCCGAGCACGTCGCCGTCGACCTGCACGTACTCGCCGCCGGACACCGCCAGGTGCACCTCGCGGGCCCGGGCGTGGTCGATCCGCCCGATCCGGGCCGGGAGCTGGCTGCGCACGCCCACGCCCTGGAGCACCACCTCGCCGAACAGCTGCGCCCAGCCGGCGACGCCGCCGCGGGTGTCGATCGCCGCGATGTCGAGCCAGCCGTCGTCCAGCACCGCGTCCGGCAGCAGGGTCAGTCCGCCGGGCAGCCGGCCGCAGTTGCCGATCAGCAGGCTGCGCACCCGGGCCGGCGCGGCCGGGGCGTCGTCCAGGCGCACGACGGTGCGCAGCCGTCGGCCGTGCAGGTGCTTGATGCCGGAGACGAAGTAGGCCACCCAGCCGACCTTCGCCTTCAGGCCGTCATCGGTGTCCGCCACCATCGCGGCATCGAACCCGACGCCGGCGATCACCAGGAAGATGTGGTCGCGCTGCCGGTCTGCGGTGCCCGGCTGCGGCTCGTCCTCGTCCTCGGCGCCGCCGTCCTGCTGGTCGTCGGCGTAGCGCAGCACGCGCAGCCAGCCGACGTCGATGGTGCGGTCCGCGCCGTCCAGCGCGATCTGCACCGCGGCGAGCGGGTCGCCGATCGGGATGTCCAGGTTCCGGGCCAGCAGGTTGCCGGTACCCACCGGCACCAGGCCCATCGGCACCCCGGTGCCCACCAGGCCCTCGGCCACGGCGCGCACGGTGCCGTCGCCGCCGAGGGCCACCACCACCTCCGCGCCCTGGCGGGTGGCGGCGCGGGTCTGCCCGACGCCAGGGTCGTCCTGCGTGGTCTCGAGCCACAGCGGCTCGGGCAGGTACTGCTCGGCGCACAGCCGACGGACCTCGGCCCGCAGCTCGGGCACACCGGCCTTGGAGGGGTTCGCGACGAAGGCGACCAGCGGCCGGTGCGGGGTGTGCCCGCCGTGGCCGGTGCTGATCTCCGTCGCGCCACGCACCCCCGCCGGTGCGGGGCGTCGGGTGGTGGCGCGCTGGGCGGTGCGGCGCGCGTCGATCGCCACCGTCAGGGCGACGGTCCCCAGCACGAGGCCCGCGACGGCCAGCCATGCTTCCCAGGTCATGCAGTGAATCTACGTCGCCGTTCCCGTCCCGGCATCAGCCCGGGGTGGTAGCGGGTGCCGCCCCGGGTGCGCCGGAGGTGGTGCGGGACCGACCGGGTGCCGTCGGGGGTCGGTAGGCTCGGGCCGTGATCGATCTCAAGCTTCTGCGTCAGGACCCCGACGTCGTGCGTGCCAGCCAGGTGGCGCGCGGGGACGACCCGGGGCTGGTCGACCAGGTGCTGGACGCGGATGCCCGGCGCCGGTCGTCCCTGACGGAGTTCGAGACGCTGCGGGCCGAGCAGAAGACCCTCGGCAAGCAGGTCGCCGCCGCGCAGGGCGAGGAGAAGCAGGCGCTGCTCGCGCACGCCAAGCAGATCGCCGAGCAGGTCAAGGCGCTGCAGGCGGACGCGGACGCTGCTGAGGAGCTGTCCACCAGCCTGGCCCGGTCGATCGGCAACGTCGTCGAGCCGGGGGTGCCGGCCGGCGGCGAGGACGACTACGTGGTGCTGCGGCACGAGGGCACCCCGCGCGACTTCGTCGCCGAGTACGGCACCGACTTCACGGTCCGGGACCACCTGGAGCTGGGCGAGGGGCTGGCCGCGATCGACACCGAGCGTGGCGCCAAGGTGTCCGGGGCGCGGTTCTACTACCTGACCGGCATCGGTGCGCGGCTGGAGCTGGCGCTGCTGAACGCGGCGGTCGACCTGTCGGTGGGCGCGGGCTTCACCCCGGTGATCACGCCGACGCTGGTGAAGCCGGAGATCATGGCCGGCACCGGCTTCCTCGGTGCGCACGCCGACGAGATCTACCGGCTGGAGGCCGACGACCTGTACCTGGTCGGCACCAGCGAGGTGGCGCTCGCGGGCTACCACTCGGGCGAGATCCTGGACCTGTCGGCGGGGCCGAAGCGGTACGCGGGCTGGTCGGCCTGCTACCGGCGGGAGGCCGGCTCCTACGGCAAGGACACCCGGGGCATCATCCGGGTGCACCAGTTCCACAAGGTCGAGGCGTTCAGCTACACGACGGTCGAGGACGCCGCCGCCGAGCACCAGCGCATCCTCGGCTGGGAGGAGCAGATGCTCGCCCTGGTCGACCTGCCCTACCGGGTGATCGACACCGCCGCGGGCGACCTGGGGTCCAGCGCGGCGCGCAAGTTCGACTGCGAGGCGTGGCTGCCCAGCCAGCAGCGCTACCTGGAGCTCACCTCGACCTCGAACTGCACCACGTTCCAGGCTCGGCGGCTCGGCGTCCGGGAGCGGACCGCCGAGGGCGACGTGCGCCCGGTCGCGACGCTGAACGGCACGCTCGCGACGACCCGGTGGATCGTGGCGATCCTGGAGAACCACCAGCAGGCCGACGGATCGGTCCGGGTGCCGGCGGGTCTGCGCCCGTACCTGGGCGGCCTCGAGGTGCTGGAGCCGACCGGACGGACCCGGTCCGCCGCCGCCACCGGGGGCGGGTCGCGATGACCCACCCGCGCACGCCGGCGGAGCTGCTGGTCGCCCTGGACGTCGACGGGACCCTGATGTCCTACGACGGGGTGATCTCCCCGGAGGTGCGCGCCTGCGTGACCGGGCTGCGAGAGGCCGGTGCGCGCGTGGTGCTGTCCACCGGCCGGGCCGTGCTGGGCACGATGCCGGTGCTGGCGGAGCTCGGGCTGACCGACGGCTGGGCGGTGTGCTCGAACGGGTCGGTGACCGCGCGGATCGATCCGGTGCTGCCCGACGGCTACGAGGTCGTCGAGATGACCACCTTCGACCCCGAGCCGGTGCTGCGGGTGCTGGCGATGGAGCTGCCGGACGCGTACTTCGCGGTGGAGGACCTCGGCCGGGGCTTCCGGGTGTCGCGGACCTTCCCGGACGGCGAGCTGACCGGTGAGCAGACCGTGTCCACCTTCGCCGAGCTGTGCGCGAGCCCGGCCACCCGCGTGGTGATCCGGGACCCGGGCAGCACCCCGGAGGAGTTCCACGCTCTGGTGGAGCGGGTCGGCCTGCACCAGGTCTCCTACGCGGTGGGCTGGTCCGCCTGGCTCGACCTGACCCCCGGTGGCGTCTCGAAGGCGAGCGCGCTGGAGGACCTGCGGCGTCGGCTGGGGGTCGAGCCGTTCGCGACCGTGGCGATCGGGGACGGGAGCAACGACGTCGAGATGCTGGCCTGGGCGGCGCGCGGGGTCGCGATGGGGCACGCCTCCGACGCGGTGCGCGCGGCCGCCGACGAGGTCACCGGCACGATCGAGGACGACGGCGCGGTCGCGGTGCTCCGCAGCCTGCTGCCCGGGGCGGTCGCCGGCGCCTGACCGCGGGCCGGGTCGCGCGGGTCGGCCCCGCACCGGGCCGCGCTGCCCGGTTCTGACCAGCGCGGACGCGGAAGCGCTCCCATCCCCGTCGGGCCACCGCCCGGACCTGCGAAGGTGGACCGCCCCCCGTCGGCACGTGGACAATCCCCACCATGGCGCACGGCATCGTCGACGTGGCCCGGGCGGCCGGGGTGTCCACCGCAACCGTCTCGCGGGCGCTGCGCGGCCTGCCCAACGTCACCGAGAGCACCCGGGAGCGGGTGCGCCGCGCGGCCGACCAGCTCGGCTACGTCGCCTCGCCGTCGGCGTCCTCGCTCGCATCGGGGCGCACCCGGACGATCGGCCTGCTCAGCCCGTGGGTGGCGCACTGGTTCTTCGCGCAGGTGATCGAGGGAGCGGAGCGGGCGCTGCGCGCGGAGGGCTTCGACGCGCTGCTGTACACCTTCGAAGTCTCCCGGGACCTGCGCCGTCACCGGCTCGACCCGGACGTGCTGCGTCGCCGGGTGGACGGGGTGCTGGTGGTGGGGCTGCCGATGGAGACCCCGGAGGTCGAGACGCTGGAGGCCCTCGGCTACCCGATCGTCTTCGTCGGTGCCGGGGCGCCCGGCCGGGTCACCGTGGGCGTGGACGACGTCGGCACGGCCCGCCAGGCGGTGGCGCACCTGGCGGGGCTCGGGCACCGGGTGGTGGCGCACCTCACCGGCGGCGCCGACGACACCCTGCCCTGGTCGCCGGCCGTGCGTCGCGCCGCGGGCTGGCGCTCGGAGGTACGGGCGCGCGGGCTGGACGACGCGGAGGGGCTGGTCGCGCACGGGTACTTCGACGTCGCGGGCGGTCGGGCCTCCATGCACACGCTGCTGGACCGTCGACCCGACGTGACCGGCGTGTTCGCCGCGTCGGACGAGATCGCGATGGGTGCGATCCTGGCGATCCGGGACCGCGGCCTGCGGGTGCCCGAGGACGTCTCGGTGATCGGCGTGGACGGGCACGACATGGCCGAGCACCTGGGCCTGACCACGATGGCGCAGAACACGCACGAGCAGGGGATGACCGCGGCCTCGATGCTGCTGGAGATGATCACCGGGGCGCCGGTGCCGCAGGAGGTGGTGTTCCCCACGCAGCTCGTCCAGCGGTCCAGCACGGCGCCACCATGTGACCAAATCGTGACCCCGCTGTGAGCCGGACTGCTTGTGCGTTGCCTATGTAAGCGCTTGCATGGTGGGACGCACCGGGGCGTACGCCTCGGCTGGCACCACAACGAGGTGGAGGCTACGCATGAGAAGGATTCGGCACGGCGCGGGCGCTGTGGTCGCCGGGGGTCTCGGGCTGACGCTCGCGCTCGCGGCCTGTTCCAGCGGGGACGCGGGGGACGGCTCCAGCACCGGCAGCGCCACCACGGCGGACTGCACGGACTTCGAGCAGTACGGGGACCTCAGCGGCACGACGGTGACGGTGTACTCCGGCATCGTCGCCCCGGAGGACGAGCCGTACATCGAGTCGTACCAGCCGTTCGAGGACTGCACCGGCGCCACGATCGAGTACACCTCGGACAAGAGCTTCGAGCAGCAGATCCTGGTGCAGGCCCAGGCGGGCAGCACCCCGGACATCGCGATCGTCCCGCAGCCCGGCCTGCTCCAGCAGCTGGTCGCCACCGGCGCCGCCGTCGCCGCCCCGGACGCGGTCGCCGCGAACGTCGACGAGTTCTGGGGCGAGGACTGGAAGTCCTACGGCACCGTGGACGGCACGTTCTACGCCGCACCCTCGGGCGCGAGCGTGAAGTCGCTGGTCTGGTACAACCCGCAGATCTTCGAGGCGAACGGCTGGGAGGTGCCCACCACCCTCGACGAGCTGATGGACCTGACCAAGACGATCGCCGCCACCGGCCAGAAGCCGTGGTGCGCCGGCATCTCCTCCGGTGAGGCGACCGGCTGGCCGATCACCGACTGGATGGAGGACTTCATGCTCCGCGTGCCGGACGGCGGCGCGGACGTGTACGACCAGTGGGTCAGCCACGAGATCGCCTTCAACTCCGAGGTGCCCACCGAGGCCCTGGACGCGGTCGGCGACTACCTGAAGAACTCCGACTACGTGAACGCCGGCTTCGGCGACGTGAGCTCGATCGCGACCACGACGTTCCAGGACGCCGGGCTCGGCATCCCGACCGGCACCTGCTTCCTGCACCGGATGGCGTCGTTCTACGCCTCGAACTTCCCGACCGACGGCTCGGTCACGGTGGCCGAGGACGGCAACGCCTACGCGTTCTACCTGCCGGGCGAGACGACCGACGACCACCCGGTGCTCGGCGGCGGCGAGTTCAACCTCGCGTTCTCCGACCGTCCCGAGGTGCAGGCGTTCCAGACCTACCTGTCCACGGACACCTGGGCCAACAACAAGGCGAAGGCGTCCTCGGAGCTCACCTCCGGCGGCTGGATCTCCGCGAACACCGGGCTGGACACGGCCAACCTGGTGAACCCGATCGACAAGCTGTCGGCGGAGATCCTGCAGGACCCGAACACGGTGTTCCGGTTCGACGGCTCGGACATGATGCCCGCCGCCGTGGGGTCGAACTCGTTCTGGACGCAGGCGACCGCCTGGATCACCGGGCAGTCCACGGCGGACACGCTCGACAAGATCGAGGAGTCCTGGCCGAGCTCCTGACCTGAGCCGGCACACGGCCCGGGTGCGCGACGGCACACGTCGTGCACCCGGGCCGTCCTGCCCGCTCGTCCTCGTCCCACCGGATCACCCGGGGAGGTCCCGTGCACTTCGCCACCGCCGCCACCACCACGAGCGGCAAGTTCCTCACGATGCTGCTGGCGCTGCTCGCGTTCGCGGCGGTCGTCGGTCTCATCCTGTTCGTCGCCAGCCTGGTCGAGCGCCGCGGTCGCCGCGGCGTCGCCTGGCTGTTCCTGCTGCCCACGCTGGTGCTGCTGGCCGTCGGCCTGGTCTACCCGGCCGGGCGCACCATCGTCCGCTCGCTCTACGACGCGGCCGGCTCGCAGTTCATCGGCCTGCACAACTACCTGACGATCTTCAGCTCCGAGGACCAGCTCGTCGTGCTGCGCAACACGGTGCTCTGGGTGCTGGTCACCCCGTTCGTCGCCACCGCGGTCGGCCTGCTCTACGCGATCCTGGTGGACGGCGCCCGCGGCGAGTCGTTCGCCAAGGCGCTGATCTTCCTGCCGATGGCGATCTCGTTCGTCGGCGCGTCGATCATCTGGAAGTTCGTCTACGAGTACCGCGACCACATCGAGAACCTGCTGCCCGGCCAGCAGCAGATCGAGCAGATCGGCCTGCTGAACCAGGTGATCGTCTGGCTCGGCGGGCGACCTCAGCAGTTCCTGATCGACTCGCCGTGGAACACGTTCTTCCTGATCGCCGTGATGATCTGGATCCAGGCCGGCTTCGCCATGACGATCCTGTCCGCCTCGATCAAGGCGATCCCGGCCGAGATCACCGAGGCCGCCCGGCTGGACGGCGTCGGCGCGCTGGAGATGTTCCGGTTCGTGACGCTGCCCAGCATCCGGCCGACGGTGGTGGTCGTGCTCACCACGATCGCGATCGGCTGCCTCAAGGTGTTCGACATCATCCGCACGATGACCGGCGGCTCGTTCGGCACCAGCGTCGTGGCCAACGAGTTCTACACGCAGAGCTTCTCCGCCGGGAACCAGGGGCTCGGTGCCGCGCTCGCGGTGCTGCTGTTCATCCTGGTGATCCCGATCATCGTCTACAACGTCCGCCAGCTCCGCGCATCGGAGGGTCGATGATGACCCAGCTCAGCACCCCCACCCTCGCCGACGGCACCGGCGGGCCGGACCGCCCACGGCGCACCGGGCGCCGGTCGTCCGCGGCGGAGCAGGCCACGAAGCGGCTCGCCTCGCCGTGGGCGTCCTTCGCCGCGGTCGTCCTCGCCGTGCTGTGGACGCTGCCGACCTTCGGCCTGCTCGTCACCTCGTTCCGGCCCGAGGCGGACATCAAGAGCAACGGCTGGTGGAACATCTTCACCGACCCGAGCTTCACGCTGGACAACTACGAGGTCGTGCTCGGCAGCGAGACGCAGGACGGGCTGGCGAAGTACTTCGTCAACTCGGTCGCCATCACCATCCCGGCCGTGGTCGCACCGATCCTGGTGGCGGCCCTGGCCGCCTACGCGTTCGCGTGGATGAGCTTCCGGGGCAAGAACGTGCTGTTCGTCGCCGTGTTCGCCCTCCAGGTCGTGCCGCTGCAGGTGACCCTGCTGCCGCTGCTCGAGCTCTGGGTGGACCTCGGCATCAACCGGACGTTCTGGCCGATCTGGCTCGCGCACACCATGTTCGCGCTGCCGCTCGCGGTGTTCCTGCTGCACAACTTCATGCGGGAGATCCCCGGTGAGCTGATCGAGGCGGCCCGGGTGGACGGCGCCGGGCACGTGACGATCTTCTTCCGGATGATGCTGCCGATGCTCAAGCCCGCGCTCGCGGCATTCGGCATCTACCAGTTCCTCTGGGTGTGGAACGACCTGCTGGTGGGCCTGACCTTCGGCGGCCAGCCGAACGTCAACCCGCTGACGGTCGCGCTGTTCAACCTCACCGGGACGCGCGGAACGGCCTGGCACCTGCTGTCGGCGGGCGCCTTCGTGTCGATCATCGTGCCGGTGGTGGTGTTCATCTCGTTGCAGCGCTACTTCGTCCGCGGCCTCCTCGCCGGCTCTGTCAAGGGCTGACCGCAGGCGCCACCCCGCGCCGCACCGTCCGCCGCTCCGCCCGCCGCTCCGCCCGCTGCCGGGACGCACGGCCGGCCCGCTGCACGCTCGCCGCGCGCGCAGCGGGCCGGCCGTGCGGGCGCGGTCGTCGGTCCGGGTGCGGCCGGGCCTAGGGTGGCGGGGTGACGACGAGCGGTGCCCCGAGCGGCGGCCCACCGTCCGTCGGCGCGCTGGACCGGGTGCCCGCGCCCGCGCTGTTCGTCGCCTCCGGGCTCGCGCAGTACGGCGGTGCCGCCCTGGCCATCGGGCTGTTCGCGGTGCTGCCGTCCCCGACGGTCGCCTGGCTGCGCATCGCGGTCGCGGCGCTGGTGCTGCTGGCCTGGCGCCGGCCGTGGCGAGCCCGGTGGACCCGGCCCGACCTGCTGGCGGCGGTCGCGTTCGGCGTGGTGCTCGCCGCGATGAACATCGCGTTCTACCTGGCCATCGACGTGCTGCCGCTCGGCACGGCAGTCGCGATCGAGTTCCTCGGGCCGGTCGCGGTCGCCGCGGTGACCGGCCGCACCTGGCAGGAGCGCGGCGGGATCCTGGTCGCGGCGGTCGGCGTGCTGCTGCTGGCCGGTGCGGAGCTCGAGGGCGGCGGTGCGCCCGGTGCGGTCCGCGGGCTGGTGGCGATCGGGTTCGCCGCCGCGTGCTGGGCCGGGTACATCCTGCTCGGCCGGCGGGTGGCGCAGGGCCGCCGGCCCGCTGCCGCCGACCTCGCCGCCGCCGACCCCGCCGCTGCCGACTCTGCCGCCGGCGCCGCTGCCGACGCGGCCGAGGGGCGCCGCGCGCCCGACGGGATCGGCTCGCTGGCGGTCGGGATGAGCGCCGGTGCCCTGGTCAGCGCCCCGTTCCTCGCCGCTGCGGCACGGCCGGTGCTGCACGACGTCGGTCTCGCGCTGAGCGTGGTCGGCATCGCGGTGCTGTCCTCGGTGCTGCCGTACGCGATCGAGCAGGTGGTGCTGCGCCGGGTCACCGCAGCCACCTTCGCGGTCCTGCTCGCGATGCTGCCGGCGACGGCCGCGGTGGTCGGGGCGCTCGCGCTGCGGCAGTGGCCGCACGGCTGGGAGCTCGCCGGGCTGGCCTGCGTCACCCTCGCGATCGTGCTCACCGCGACCCGGCGCACCCCTGACCCGTCCTGACCGGCGCTCCGATCCTGCCCTCGGGCTGAGCGACCGAGAGGTGCGGACGGAGCCCGAGAGCCCGGCGGCCGTTCCCGCGGTCCTGTCGCGGCGTCATGAGCCGCCGGCCGCCGGCGACCCACGGGTGCGGCGGCCCCGGCGGCCGCCCGCGGGGGGTCGAGGTCAGAGGTACTGGCCGGGGCCCGGGTCGGCACCGGGGGCGAACGGACCCGCGGGGCCCTGCTCGGGCGGGCCGCCGGGCAGGGCGCGCCGCATCTGGGTGAGCTGGGCCTGCGCGGCCATCTGCTGCGCGACCAGCGCGGTCTGCAACCCGTGGAACAGCCCCTCCAACCAGCCGACCAGCTGGGCCTGGGCGATCCGCAGCTCGGCGTCGCTCGGGGTCGAGTCGTCGGAGAACGGCAGCGTGATCCGGTGCAGCTCCTCGATCAGCTCCGGGGACAGGCCGTCCTCCAGCTCGTGCAGCGAGCGCTCGTGCACCTCGGCGAGCCGGGCGCGGGCGGCCTCGTCCAGCGGGGCGCTGCGCACCTCGTCCAGCAGCTGCTTGATCATGGTGCCGATCCGCATCACCTTGGCGGGCTGACCGACCAGGGCGGCCGGGTCCTCCGCGCCAGGCGTCGTGCCCTCGGGGACGCCACCGGCGCCGACCACCACGACCCGCGGGACCTCGGGCTTCGCGTCGCTCATCGCTCCATCCTGCCCCGTCCGGGCGCTCACGGCACCAGCAGCACCTTGCCGAGCACTCCGCCGGACGCCAGCAGCTCGTGCGCCCGACCGGCCTCGGCCAGCGGCAGCCGCGCGTGCACCACCGCACGCAGCCGACCATCGGCGAGCATCGGCCACACCTGGGCGCGCACGTCTGCGACCAGCCGCTCCTTCTCCGGGACCGGCCGAGGACGCAGGGCGGTGGCATGCACGCTGGCGCGCCGGGCCATCAGCAGCCCGAGGTCGAGCTCGCCGCGGCTGCCCTGCTGGGTGCCGATCACCACCAGGCGGCCACCGGTGGCGAGCGCCGAGAGGTTGGTGCCGAGCCCGCCGGCCCCGAGCACGTCCAGGATCACGTCTGCGCCGTGCCCGTCGGTGGCCTGCTGCACGGCGGCGGCGACGTCCTGCGTCCGGTGGTCGATCGCGACCGCTGCGCCGAGCTCCCGGCAGCGCGCGGTCCGGTCGGGCCCGCCGGCGGTGGCGAGCACCCGGGCGCCGAGTGCCGCCCCGAGCTGCACCGCCACCGTGCCGACGCCTCCGGAGCCGCCCTGGACCAGCAGCACCTCGCCGGCACCGAGCCGCCCGACGTCGACCAGGTTCGACCAGGCGGTGCACACCGCCTCGGGCAGCGCGGCGGCGTCCACCAGATCGAGGTCGTCCGGTACCGGCAGCAGCAGGCCGGTGGGCACGGCGACCTGGTCGGCGTAGCCGCCGCCGGCCAGCAGCGCGACCACCCGGTCGCCGATCCGCCACCCGGCCGGGGTGCCGGCGCCGCCGTCCGGCCCGAACGCGACGATCGTGCCGGAGACCTCCAGACCGGGCCACTGCGGGGCACCGGGCGGTGGCGGGTAGTGCCCCGCGCGCTGCAGCAGGTCGGCCCGGTTGACCCCGGCGGCGGCCACCCGGACGAGGGCCTCGCCCGGCCCGGGGACGAGGTCGGGCCGCTGCGCCAGGACGAGCTGATCCGGTCCGCCCGGCTGCCTGATCTCCACCACGCGCATCTGCCGAGCCTAGGGCTGGGCGCGGTCCCTGCGGCGTCTCGGCACGAAATCGGCGCTACGGGCTCATGTCGTCACGCACGCACGCCGATGGAACGAGGACGGGTGCTGTCCGTGGCGCCCGCGCTCGGTCGCGGCTCGCGGCGTCCGAGCCCGAGGACCGGGTACCGAGAGGCAGGTCGACATGCTGCGCAGGCTCGGCATCCGCGCCAAGGTGCTCGCGGTGCTCGCGGTGCCGGTGCTCTTCCTGCTGATCGCTGCCTCGTACATCTCGGTGCAGGCGGTCGTCTCGGTGCGCACGGCAGCGGCGGTCGAGGACGTCGTGACGGTGCTGCCGAAGTACGCGGACGTGGTCGAGGCGCTGCAGCAGGAGCGCACGCTGTCCATGGCGGCGGTCTCGGGCACGACGTCCGACGACCTGACCACCGCGCGGTCGGCCACGGACACGGCGGTCACCGCGCTGACCGCGGCGACCACCGACCTGGACGTCGGATCGCTGGACGCCCAGGTGGGCGACGCGATCACCTCCGCCGCGAACGGGCAGGACGATCTGACCGACCTGCGTGCCCGGGTGGATGCCGCGTCGATCCCGTCCTCTCTGGTCGACAGCAACTACACCGACATCATCGCGGCCGCCAACGACGTGCCGGCCCTGGTCGGCGAGACGCTGTCCGAGCGGTCCCTCGCCTCCAGCCTGACCGCGT
Source organism: Cellulomonas sp. (assembly GCA_036404115.1). Classification (GTDB taxonomy): domain Bacteria; phylum Actinomycetota; class Actinomycetes; order Actinomycetales; family Cellulomonadaceae; genus Cellulomonas. The sequence goes on along the minus strand of DASWPG010000073.1, from coordinate 5,041 downwards.
ACGGCCTGGTCGCCGACACCATCGAGCAGGTGCTGCGCGCCGAACCCACCGCGCAGGCGGTGTTCGCGGACGACGGTGCGGACAGCGACGAGGTGCAGGAGCTCGCATCGCTGTTCGCCGTGCAGGACGAGGCCCGGGACGACGCCCGCACCGCGACCAACAACCTCCGGCTGACCGGCATCCAGGTGCCGTCCCGGAACGCCGACCTGACGGCCATGCAGCTCTCGCTGGTGTCCGGCAACCAGCTGACGGTCTCCGCGCTGGACGTCGAGCGGTGGAACACGCTGATCGACGCCGAGCTGACCGCGCTGCGTCCCGTCGCCACCGACCTGCTCGGGTCCGCCTCCGACCAGGCGTCGGCGCTGTCGAGCAGCGCGCAGCGCGAGGCCCTGATCACGGTCGCCGCCGCTGCGCTCGCGACCGCGCTGTCGATCCTGATCGCCTTCGTCGTGGCCCGCGGGATCACCATCCCGCTGCGGCGCCTGACGAGTGCCGCCGCGAACGTCCGCGAGGAGCTGCCGCGCCTGGTCGAGCAGGTGGCGGTGCCGGGCGAGAGCCCCGACCTGACGCTGGCCGAGATCCCGGTGGAGTCCTCGGACGAGGTCGGCCGGCTGGCCGCCGCGTTCAACTCGGTGAACGCCACCACCATCCAGGTCGCCCGCGACCAGGCCGCGCTGCGCGGGTCGATCGCGGAGATGTTCGTCAACGTGGCCCGCCGTGACCAGGTGCTGCTGGGCCGCCAGCTGGCGTTCATCGACTCGCTCGAACGCTCCGAGGAGGACCCGGCCGCGCTGGCCAACCTGTTCCGCCTCGACCACCTTGCGACCCGGATGCGTCGCAACGCGGAGTCGCTGCTGGTGCTCGCCGGGATCGACTCGGGCCGTCGCCTGCGCGAGGCGATGCCGCTGTCCGACGTGGTCCGCACCGCGTCTTCCGAGATCGAGCAGTACGACCGGGTACAGCTCGAGCTGCACGCCGATCCGTTGATGCACGGCTTCAACGCCCTGGCGGCCGCCCACCTGCTCGCCGAGCTGCTGGAGAACGCCACGCTGTTCTCCGAGCCGGGCACACCGGTGATCGTCTCGACCGGGGTGGAGGGCGACCTGGTCACCGTGCGGGTGATCGACCAGGGTCTGGGCATGTCCCCGGAGGAGCTGGCCGAGGTCAACGCGACCATCGACGCCTCGGCGGCCACCGACGCGATCGGGGCGCAGCGCCTCGGCCTGTTCGTGGTGGCGCGCCTGGCGCACCGGCTGGGTGCCCAGGTGCGGATCGAGCGTGCAGGCGGCACGCACAGCGCCTCGGGCACGGTGGCCTCGGTCGCGTTCCCGGCGGCGCTGTTCACCTCGCACGACCCGGCGCTGGGCGGTCAGCCGTCTGCGCGCCCCGCTGCCGTGCCACCGGCCCCGGTGCCCGGCGCGCTGCCGGCCGGTCAGGTGCCGGTGGATCTCGCTGCGCTGACCGACGGCGCCACCTCGACCGGCCTGCCGCGGCGGCGGGTCGGCGGCGACGCCGCACCCGAGGAGCCGGAGATCGTGCTGCCGGCCCCGGCCGAGACGACCCTGGCGCCCGAGATCACCGCGGCGAGCGTCGGCTGGCTGCCTGCCGTCGTGTCGGACGCGCCCGCCGCGCTGCCCAGCCGCTCCGGCGCCGGGCAGCCGGTCCGGACGAGTGCGGCCGGCCTGCCCACCCGGACCCCGGTGGCACCGGCTGCGCCGGTCGTGCCGGCCCCGACCGAGGGGGAGGTCGTCGGCGGCACCGAGCGGCGGTCCGGCCTGTTCGCGGGGTTCCGTGGCCGTGATGCGCTGCCCCAGCCGGCGGAGCCGCCCCAGCCCGGCGCGGCGACGAGCCAGATGACGCCCGCGCTCGACCTGCTCGCCGAGCCGCTGGCGGACCCGACCGCGTGGTCGGACGGCCCGGCGGTCCCGGACCTGGCCCCGGTCGACGGGTTCGCGGTCCCCGGACTGGTCGAGGACGTCGAGCCCGCCGTCGATCCGGGCGTCGCGTCCGATGCCGCGCTGGTCGTGCCCGGACTGGTCCCCGACGAGCCGGCCCCGGAGGAGTGGGCGTGGCCCGCCGCCGCCCCGGTCGTGGCGGAGGTGCCTGAGCAGCTGCCGGACACCGACGCCGTGCTGCCGAGCGTGGAGGTCCCGGGCTGGGAGGTCGTGCAGTCGGTGCCGGACCTGCTCCCGACCGAACCGACCACCGGCTGGGTCGAGCCCGCACCTGCCGATGGGTGGGTCGAGCCCGCGCAGGCAGGCGGCTGGGCGCCGACCGCGCCGGGTGGGCCGACCACCGATCCCGGATGGCCGTCCACGGAGCCGGACGGCTGGAGCCAGGTCGAGCCGGCAGCCTGGTCCGCACCGGTCGAGCCCGCTCCGGCCGTGCCTGCGCCCGTCGCGGACTGGACCCAGGCGCCGCCGCCCGTGCTGCCCACCTGGTCCCAGGACGAGCCGGCGACCGAGGGGTCCGCCGAGGTCGCCCCGGTCTCGTTCACCCCCGGGGTGGACGTCGAGCCCGCACCGGCGCCGGTCCTGCCGGTCCGGGCGAGCGCGTTCTCCGCACCGGCCGAGCTGGCACCGGCCGAGCTGGCACCGGCCGAGCCGGCGCAGGACGCGGCCCCGCTGCCCGACTTCGCCTCCCTGCTGCAGGGTGACGAGGACGAGACCGTCTCGCACCGCGCCGGGCGGAAGCGGTCGTTCTTCTCCTTCGGACGGCGCCGCAGCGCCCGCACCGGCGAAGACCGCACCGGAACTTCACCGGGCTCCGACGCCGGCGATCCGACGGCCGCCCTGCCCACGTCCGGCGCCTGGCCCGCCCTCGCTCCCGCCCCGGAGCAGGTCGCCGCAGGTCCGGTCCTGCCCGAGCCGGTCGCCCCGGGACCGTTCGGCGCCCCGGCCGATCTCCGGAGCGTGACCCCGGCCGCGGGCACCGAGACCCTCGTCGGCGAGCCGTTGCCGGCCCCGGCCGAGCCGTCCGGCTGGGCACAGCCGGACGTCGGGCAGCCCGAGCAGCCGGCCCCGGTGCCGGGCTTCGGCGGGTGGTCCCCGGCCGCCGAGCCGGAGACCGCGTGGGCGCCGCAGACGGCCGCTGACCCCTCTGACGACTGGGAGCCCGCGGTCGCCTCGCTGCCGTTGCGCACCCCCGCGCCGGTGCCGCCGCCGGTCGAGGACCCGACCCTGCCCGCCGACCGTTCGGCTCCGCGGAACGTCAGCGCCTGGGCGTCGGCCTGGTCGCCCGAGGGCGGCGCCGGGTCCGGGTCCTGGTCGACCGACCACCCGGACGATGCCGACGCCCCGGCCGGCACGGACACCGGTCGGCGGTCCGGGGCGCTCGACGTCGAGGCCGCCGCGATGCTCTCCATGCGGGCCGACATCCAGGAGCAGGCGTTGAGCGAGCTGAGCCAGCTGTCCGCCTACCGACCGACGGTGGTCAGCCGTCCGGCGAACGGTTCGCTCACCCGGCGGGTGCCCACCGCGATCCCGGCCGCCCCGGAGATCGCCGGCGCCGCGGAAGCGACCGCCCCTCGTGACGCCGACGGCCTGCGTGACCGGCTGTCGAGCTTCCAGTCCGGGACCCGTCGGGGCCGTCGTGCCCAGGCCGGGTCCCCGACCGGCGAGACCTCCACCCCGGAGGCCGAGCCGGTCGAGTCCGAGCAGCAGCCCACCTGGTCGTCGCCGTCGTGGTGAACGCCCCCGCAGCTCCGGCTGCATCACGTCAGGAGGATGCGTGACCACCCTCAGCACCGAGGCAGCCAACTTCGGCTGGCTGCTGGACAACTTCGTCCGGACCGTGCCCGGCACCCGGCACACGCTGGTGGTGTCGGCGGACGGTCTGCTCATGGCGATGTCCGAGCAGCTCGACCGCACCAGCGGCGACCAGCTCGCGGCGATCGTCGCGGGCATGTCGAGCCTCACCCGCGGCGCCGCCCGCCAGCTGCGCGCCGGCGACGTCCGGCAGGCCATCGTCGAGATGGACAACCTGTTCCTCTTCCTGATGACGGTCTCGAACGGCTCGGTCCTCGCCGTGGTCGCGGACGCGACCTGCGACGTCGGCCTGATCGGCTACGAGATGGCGATGCTGGTCTCGCGGACCGAGTCGACCCTGACCCCGCAGCTCATCTCGGAGATGCGCGGCCAGCTCCCCATCGACGGCGCGACGCGCGATCCCCTCGGGTGAGGGTCGGATGAGCGAGAGCGAGTTCGAGACCCGGACCGTCCGGCCGTACGCGGTCACGGGCGGGCGTGTGCGCTCCGACCGGTCGGACTACCCGATCGAGGCGCTGGTCGAGCTGCTGCCGGCGGGCGTGGGGGGTCAGAACCTGACCCCGGAGAAGCGCAACATCCTGCAGCACGCCTCGCACGGCTACATCTCGATCGCCGAGCTGTCGGCCCTGCTGCACCTGCCGATCGGCGTGGTGCGTGTCGTGGTGTCCGACCTGGTGGACGCGGGCTTCGTGCGCGTCCACTCCACCGATCCGGTCGAGGCCCGCACCGGTCAGTCTCCCGCCCTGTCCCTCAGCGTCCTGGAGAGTGTTCTCAATGGCATTTCCGCCCTCTGACGCCACGGTCGGCCCGGCCTACACCGGCCAGTCCGCCGGCCTGCCCACCGCTCGCCCCGACGGTGACCACGGTTCCGCTCCGACGGTGGTGAAGATTGTGGTGGCGGGTGGTTTTGCGGTGGGGAAGACGACGTTCATCGGGTCGATCTCGGATATCGAGCCGTTGAACACCGAGGCTGCGATGACGGAGCACTCGTTGGGGGTGGATGACGCGGGTGGGGTCTCGGATCGGAAGACGTCGACGACGGTGGCGATGGATTTTGGTCGGATCGCGTTGCCGGGGTCGTTGTGGTTGTACCTGTTCGGGACGCCGGGTCAGGACCGGTTCTTGTTCATGTGGGACGACCTGGTGCGTGGTGCGATCGGTGCGGTGGTGCTGGTGGACACCGATCGGTTGGACCAGTGCTTTCCGGCGGTGGACTACTTCGAGTCGCGGGGGATCCCGTTCGTGGTGGGGGTGAACTGCTTCGACGGTGTGGC
>DASWPG010000072.1:0-8366 GCA_036404115.1 Cellulomonas sp. | reverse complement strand
GCACATCGTCCTCGAGGTCGAGATCGGCGTCGTCGGAGGCGAGGAGGACGGGGTCGTCGCCGAGATCAACGAGAAGCTGTACACGACGGCCGAGGACGCGCTGGCCACCGCCGCCGCGCTGGGTACCGGCGAGAACGGGCGCTACCTGCTCGCCGCCACCTTCGGCAACGTCCACGGTGTGTACAAGCCGGGCAACGTCAAGCTGCGCCCGTCCGTGCTGAAGGACATTCAGGACGCGGTCGGCGTCGAGGTAGCGAAGGACCGTCCGTTCGACCTCGTGTTCCACGGTGGGTCGGGGTCGGCGCAGTCCGAGATCCGCGAGGCGCTGTCGTACGGCGTGGTCAAGATGAACGTCGACACCGACACCCAGTACGCGTTCACCCGCGAGATCGCCGGGCACATGTTCACCAACTACGACGGCGTCCTGAAGGTCGACGGCGAGGTCGGCAACAAGAAGGCCTACGACCCGCGTGCCTGGGGCAAGGCGGCCGAGGCCGGCATGGCCGCGCGCATCGTCGAGGCCGCGCAGCAGCTCCGCTCGGCGGGCCACAAGCTGTCCTGACCGCACGGTCCGCAGCAGCGACGAGGGTCCGGCCACCAGCACGGTGGCCGGACCCTCGTGCGTGCGGGGAGCGCCGGCCGGCGGGGAGCTCGGGGCGGGGCACCGGTCCCGGCGAGGAGTCGGTACCGCGGGGCGTCAGACGGTCGGCGGCTCGTCCTCGACCACGTCGAGCAGGTCGCCGATCCGGGTGACCTCCAGCAGGAACTGCACCGTCGGCGGCACGTGCAGCAGCCGGACCCGGTGCGGGGCCCGGGCCGCGAGGCGGGCCAGGAAAGCCACGCCGGAGGAGTCCATGAACGTCACGTGGTGCGCGTCCACCTCGATCTGCACACCGGCCTGCTCGGCGTCCGCGGTGGCCTGGGTGAGGTCCGCGCCGAGCTCGGCGTCGATCTCGCCGGACAGCACGATGCGGGTGCGGTCGGGGGACAGGATCACGTGCACGGATCCCGGTTCCCCGGCGTCGTCGTTCTGCACGGGCGCGGTGTCGACAGGCGTGCCCAGCGGACCCTGCCCCTCGGCGGGCCGGCCCTGCGGCGTGCTGTCACCGTCGCGCACGGTGCTCCTTCCGGCCATCGACGGCCGGGAGCCGCCGCGAGGTGATCGACCGGTCCGGGAGACGAGGTGGTCCGGACCTGCTCGGAACGCTAGACGATCGAAGGCGGCGGCGGTGCACTTCTTGCGGGCGCGTCCCGCGCGGCACCGGTCCGTCGGCCGCGGCGGGCCCGCAGCCCGCACGGTCGCCGGCCGCGTCGACGGTGCGAGACTGGTCGCCATGACCGGAGCGAACCTGCTGGAGCCCGAGCCCACCCTGCTGCCGGACGGCGCCGACGGCGAGGCGCGCACCGTGCTGGACGCGGGCGGCGACCCGCGCGACGCAGCCCGGCAGGTGCCGGCGTCGTCGCTGGCCTGGGCGCTGCTCGCCGAGCGGGCGCTCGCCGACGACGGCGACCCGGTGGCCGCCTACGCCTACGCGCGCACCGGCTACCACCGGGGGCTGGACGCGCTGCGCCGGGCCGGGTGGCGCGGGCGCGGGCCGATCCCGGTGGACCACCGGCCGAACCAGGGCTTCCTCCGGGCGCTGCTCGCGCTCGCGGAGGCCGCCGAGGCGATCGCGGAGGACGAGGAGGCGGAGCGCTGCACGCAGCTCCTGCTCGACTCGGGCACCTCGGTCGCTGAGGTCGCCGACCTGCGCTGACCGGCGGCCCGGTCTGCCGATCGGACGCGCCGGGCGCTCCACCTGCGCCTCCGGTATCCTTCCCGAGGTACCGGACGACCTGCCGCCGGTGCCCGACCCCGCCGTGGCCGAGCCGAGCGCTCGCGCCGACGCGGCCGGGGGCTCGCACACCGGCGGGGTGGGAGTGGGGAACAACATGCCGGCCGTCGTGGTGCTCGGGACCCAGTGGGGTGACGAGGGCAAGGGCAAGGCGACCGACCAGCTCGGGTCGCGGATCGACTACGTCGTGAAGTTCAACGGCGGCAACAACGCCGGGCACACCGTCGTGATCGGCGGCCAGAAGTACGCCCTGCACCTGCTGCCGTCCGGCATCCTCTCGCCCGGGGTCGTCCCGGTGATCGGCAACGGCGTCGTGATCGACCCCGAGGTGCTGTTCCAGGAGATCGATGCGCTGGAGGCTCGCGGGCTGTCCGCGGAGCGGCTGGTGGTGTCCTCGGCGGCGCACATCATCGCGCCCTACCACCGCACCATCGACAAGGTCAGCGAGCGGTTCCTCGGCAAGCGCCGGATCGGCACCACCGGGCGCGGCATCGGCCCGGCCTACGCGGACAAGATCAACCGGGTCGGCATCCGGGTGCAGGACCTGTTCGACGAGAAGATCCTGCAGCAGAAGGTCGAGGGGTCCCTCGACCAGAAGAACCACCTGCTGGTGAAGGTCTACAACCGGCGCGCGATCACCGTGGACGAGACCGTCGAGGACCTGCTGCGGTTCGCCGACCGGCTGCACCCGTACGTCGCGGACACCCCGCTGCTGCTGAACCGTGCGCTGGACGAGGGCAAGACCCTGGTGTTCGAGGCCGGTCAGGCCACCATGCTCGACATCGACCACGGCACCTACCCGTTCGTCACGTCCTCCTCGGCCACCGCGGGCGGGGCGTGCACCGGCTCGGGCGTCGGCCCGACCCGGATCGACCGCGTGGTCGGCGTCGCCAAGGCCTACACCACCCGGGTCGGCGAGGGCCCGTACCCCACCGAGCTGTTCGACGCGGACGGCGAGTGGCTGCGCCAGACCGGCGGCGAGTTCGGCACCACGACCGGTCGCCCGCGCCGCACCGGCTGGTACGACTCCGTGGTCGCGCGGTACTCCACCCGGGTCAACGGGCTGACCGACATCGTGCTGACCAAGCTCGACGTGCTCACCGGCCGGGACCGGATCCCGGTGGCCGTGGCCTACGACGTGGACGGCCGACGGTTCGACGAGATGCCGGACGACCAGAGCGACTTCCACCACGCCAAGCCGGTGTACGAGTACCTGGACGGCTGGACCGAGGACATCTCCGGCGCCCGTGAGTTCGACGACCTGCCGGACGCCGCGCAGCGCTACCTGCTGCACCTGGAGGAGATCTCCGGCACCCGGATCTCGGCGATCGGCGTCGGCCCCGGCCGCGAGGCCACCGTCACCCGCCACGACCTCATCGCCTGACCCCACCCACCGACCCACCCCACACCCACCGACGCACCCCGCGCCCCACGCCCACCCCGCGCCCCGGCCCCCACGCCCACCCCGCGCCCCGTGCGCAGTGGCGGTCGTGGCGGTCCACCGTTCGGCGGTGGGGGCCGTGACGGCGGTGAGGTGGGTAGGGTCTGGGCCGTGAAGATCCTCGTCGTCGGGACCGGTGCGCGTGAGCATGCGCTCGTCCGAGCCCTCAGCATGGACCCCGCTGTCACCGGGCTGCACGCGGCGCCGGGCAACCCTGGGATCGGTGAGCTCGCCGCGCTGCACGCGGTCGACGCGCTGGACGGGGCGGCCGTGGCGGCGCTCGCGGTCGACCTCGGCGCGGACCTGGTGGTCGTCGGACCCGAGGCGCCACTGGTCGCCGGGGTCGCGGACGCGGTGCGGGACGCCGGGATCGCGGTGTTCGGGCCGAGCGCCGAGGCTGCGCGGCTGGAGGGGTCGAAGGCGTTCGCCAAGGAGGTGATGGCCGCCGCCGGGGTGCCCACCGCCGAGCCGCGCGTCGTCACGGAGCCGGCGCAGGCCGGTGCGGCCCTGGATTCGTTCGGCGCCCCCTACGTGGTCAAGGACGACGGGCTCGCCGCCGGCAAGGGCGTGGTCGTCACCGACGACCGGGACGTCGCGCTCGCGCACGCGCTGGCCTGCCTGGACAAGCCCGGCGGCCGGGTGGTCGTCGAGGACTACCTGGACGGCCCCGAGGTGTCGCTGTTCGTGCTGAGCGACGGCCGCCACGTGCGGCCGCTGGTGCCGGCGCAGGACTTCAAGCGGGTCGGCGACGACGACGCCGGGCCGAACACCGGTGGCATGGGCGCGTACTCGCCGCTGCCGTGGGCGCCGGACGACCTGGTCCAGGACGTCGTCGCGCGCGTCGCGCAGCCGACCGTGGACGAGATGGCCCGGCGCGGCACGCCGTTCGTCGGGGTGCTCTACTGCGGGCTCGCGCTGACCTCGGCCGGGCTGCGCGTGGTGGAGTTCAACGCTCGGTTCGGCGACCCCGAGACCCAGGTGGTGCTGGCCCGGCTCGCCACCCCGCTCGCCGCGGTGCTGCACGCCGCCGCCACCGGTGGCCTGGCCGACCTGCCGCCGCTGGACTGGCGGGACGAGGCCGCCGTGACCGTGGTGATCGCCTCCGCCGGGTACCCGGAGCAGCCGGTCACCGGTGACCCGATCACGGGCCTGGTCGACGCGGAGTCGCTGGACCGGGTGCACGTGCTGCACGCCGGCACCGCCGACCGGGACGGCACCGTGGTGTCGGCCGGCGGACGGGTGCTGTCCGTGGTCGGCACGGGGCCGGACCTCGCCGCCGCACGCGAGCGCGCCTACGCCGGGGTCGACCGGATCGGGCTCGCCGGCTCGCACCACCGCTCCGACATCGCCGCCCGCGCCGCCCGCTGACCGCGTGGCCCGCCCGCGCGCGGGAGCGGCCCCGGGGCATCGGCCTAGAGCAGGGTGAGGACGGCGACGGCGAGGACGCCGAGGCCGAGCAGCATCGAGACGCCGACCAGCACCAGGTGCACGGTGAGGAACCGGGTGGGGCGGCCGTCGGCGTCGCGGGCCCGGGGGTCCCGGGCGATCCGGATCAGGAACGACGGCCACACGGCGAGGTTCCAGGCGCTGGCGACGAGCAGCAGCACGGACCAGGCGAGAGGGAGCTCCATGCCGGTCAGCATCGCAGGGCCGGACGCTGTGCCGCGAGTGCGGCGCGCTGCGGCAGGATGAGCCCATGACGTCCGCTCCCGCGCTGCCCGGCTGGACGCACACCTACTCCGGCAAGGTGCGCGACCTCTACGTCCCCGACCGTGCGCAGCCCGAGGGTGCGGTGGTGACGGCCGCGCACGGCGACGTGGTGCTGGTGGTGGCGAGCGACCGGGTCTCGGCGTACGACCACGTGCTCAGCCCCGGCATCCCGGACAAGGGCGCGGTGCTGACCGCGCTGAGCCTGTGGTGGTTCGAGCAGCTGGCCGACCTGGTGCCGCACCACGTGGTCTCGGCCGCGGCGCCGGAGGTCCCGGCGGCGGTGCTGGGGCGTGCGATGGTCTGCCGGCGGCTGGAGATGTTCCCGGTGGAGTGCGTGGCACGCGGGTACCTGACCGGGTCGGGGCTGGCGGAGTACCGGGCCGGCGGCGAGGTCACCGGGATCCCGCTGCCCGCGGGGCTGGTGGACGGCTCGCGGCTGCCGACGCCGATCTTCACGCCCGCGACCAAGGCCGAGCTGGGCGAGCACGACGAGAACGTGAGCCTGGACGTGGTCGCGGCGCAGATCGGCCGGGACCGGGCCGAGGAGCTGCGCGACCTGACGCTGGCGGTGTACGGCCGGGCGGAGCAGATCGCCCGGGAGCGGGGCGTGATCCTGGCGGACACCAAGCTGGAGTTCGGCATCGACCCCACCACCGGGGCGGTCACGCTCGGCGACGAGGTGCTGACGCCGGACTCCTCGCGGTTCTGGCCCGCCGACGCGTGGGAGCCGGGGCAGGCGCAGCCGAGCTTCGACAAGCAGTTCGTGCGGGACTGGCTGACCTCGCCGGCGTCCGGCTGGGACCGGGCCGCGGACGCGCCGCCGCCGGCGCTGCCCGCGGACGTGGTCGACCGGACGCGCGCCCGCTACCTGGAGGCGTTCGAGCGCCTGACCGGCAGCCCGCTCGCGCTGTAGCCGCCCGGGAGGCGGGCGGGTGCTCGCCGCGGTGCCCGTGCCCGACGGGGCCGTCCCCGACGAGGCCGACCTCGGCCGGCCCGGGGCGTCGTCTGCGTAGGTGCACGGATCAGGGTCTAGGTGGTGCCGTCCGGCGCACAGGCTGTGCGGATGACGATGCGCGAGCAGACCCGTCCGGCACCGGAGGGCAACGACCAGATCCTCACCGCGACCCGGAAGTGGCTCGCGCTCGGCCGTGACGTGCTCATCACGGGAGACGTCGGTTCCGGGCGCAGCGGCACGCTCCAGGCGCTGGCGACCAGCGCGGCGCGGCGCGGGATCGCCTGCGTGCTGCTCCGTGCGGTGGACGACGTGCCGCTCTCGGCGATCCTCGCCCACCCCTCGTTCGGGCCGTCGCGGGCAGCGATCTCGGTGGCGGAGGCGACCGCCTGGCTGACGTCCGAGCTGTCCGGCCGGCGCAAGATGCTGCTGGTCGACGACCTGGACCTGCTGGACGAGCGGTCCGTGGCGGTGCTGCTGCGGGCGTTGCGGGCCGTGCGGGACGTCGTCCTGGTCGCGACCGTCCGCAGCGGCTGGCGGGGCGAGGGGACCACGGCCGGGCGCGTCGTCGCCGAGCGGGCGCTCGCAGAGGAGCCGCTGCTCCCGCTGGGGTTCGGTGCGATGTCGCGCTTCGTGGCCGGCGCGCTCGGTGCTCCGGCCGACGTGGCGCTGACGTCCGAGGTGCTGGCGCGCTCGGGCGGGAACCCCCGGGTGGCCCGGGCCCTGGTGGACGCGGCGCGGCACGCGCGGGCGATCGACTGCGAGCAGGGGGTCTGGCGGATGACGTCCGAGCTGGACGACGTGCCGACCGACGCGGTGGTGCACCTGCTGCTCGGGCGGACCCCCGGTGACCAGGTGCAGACCCTCGAGCTGGTCGCGTGGCTCGGCCCGCTGGCGGTCGCGACCATGGACGAGCTGGTGGACCGGGAGGTGCTCGACGGTCTGTACCGCAGCGGCCGGCTGGTGCGGCACACGGTCCCGGGCGCGCGGGGGCCGGTCGCCGCGGTGTCACCGCCGGCGCTCGGGGTCGCTCTGCGGCAGCGGATCGACGCGGGCCGCGCCCTGGAGCTCGCCGAGGTCGTGGCGGGGTCGGCCGACCGCTCGGTGGTGCCGGTGCCGCCGGCCCGGCGTGACCTGCACGGGCTGCTGGAGTCCGGGTCCCGCCAGGAGCGGGCGGCCTGGTGCGTCCGGGCCGGGCAGATCGCCGATCTGGTGCTCGCGGAGTCGGCGGACGCGGAGGCGGTGCTGCACGAGCGCTGGCGCCTGAGCCCGAGCGTCACGACCGCCGACGCCTACCTGACGGTGCTGCAGCGGCGGCCGGCCCGGCACGAGCTGGAGAGCGTGTTCACCCGGACCCCGGTCACCGGCGCGGAGCCCGGCGCTCCTCTGCTGCGCTTCGGGGTGCGGCGGCTGCGCTGGGCGCGCTGGGCCCGGGTCGACCCGGACCGGGTGGCGGCCCTGCCGGGTGGCCGCGACCCGGGCCCCGTCCGGGTGCTGGACCGGCTGGTCGGTGTGCGGGCGGCGGTGCTGGACGGGCTGCGGGAGAGCGAGCCGGGGCTGGACGGATCGGTGCCGGCCGGGACTGGCGACCCGTGGTCGGACGCCTGGCAGGCGGTGGTGGGCGCAGCCGCGCTGATCGACGCGGGGCGACCCGACCTGGCACTGCCCTGCGTGCAGGCGGTGCCGGCCGGTCAGCCCGATGCCTGGGTGTACGCCCGCGCGCTGCAGGTGCTCGCACTGATGATGGCCGGCGAGGTCGGCACGGCCCTGCGGACGGCCTGCGCCCTGATGGAGGAGGCCTACGCGGCACGGGACCTCTCCGCGATCCGGGTGGACGGTGCCGTCCTGGCCGAGGTGCTGTTCTTCGCGGGTCGCCCGCAGGACGCCTGGTTCGTGCTCGAGGGCGTGCTCGGCACCGGGATGCCGGGGCCGGTGGCAGCCACCTTCCTGCGGCGTGGGCTCAGCATCGGTGCGACGGTGCTGGCGACGGACGGGCAGGACGACCTCGCGGAGCAGCTGCTGCGCGAGCTGGACGGGCTGTGCACCGGCACCGAGCTGCTGCACCCGCTGCGCCCGCTCGCCCAGGCGGCGATCGACCGGGCTGCCGGGGACCGCTCGGGGGCGTCCCGTCGGCTCGCCGCGGCGGGTGACGAGGCGTTCGACGACGGGATGGTCGGCGTCGCGCTGCTGTTCTGGATGGCTCAGGACGAGCCGCCGGCACCCGCCGCGGCGGGCCGGATCTCCGCCGCCGCCGAGCGGGTCCGGCTGCCGCTGCTGGACCCGTACCTGCAGCTCGGTCAGGCGGTGCTGGCGGACGACCCCGCCGGGGCGGCTCTCGCGCTGCCGCAGGTCAGCGAGACGCTGTCGGTCGGGATGGCCGAGGCGGGCTGGGGCGTGCTCGACCGGGCGGGTGCGGACGTCGCCGCTG
>DASWPG010000071.1:0-75483 GCA_036404115.1 Cellulomonas sp. | reverse complement strand
TCGGGCTTGAGCGACACCTCGTCGACGGTGGCCTCGTAGAGAGCCAGCCGTAGCCGAAGTGCACGCCGTCGTCAGACTCGCTGCTGACGTAGACCCGTGCGAGGCCGCGGTCTGACGTGACGTACACGCGGTCGCCACGCTGCGAGATCGCTCCCAGTTGTTGCTGTGCCGCTTGGGTCGCACGCGTGAACTCCACGCCGGTTCGGTCCGGGGACAGCAGGAGATCACCAGGTCCGAGACGAGGCGCACCCCCGTGCCAGACAGTCGTCACCCACCGAACGTACGGCGAACCGCGCGGCCCGACCGGGCGTCCGAGTGCGCTCTCACCCTGCTGTCATGCCCAACGAGGACCCGACGCTCGCACCGGCCGAGACCGACGGCAAGTCACCCTGCCGTACCCCTTCGCGCTATACATGTGCGTGAGCCAGGTCGTTGTCATGGGCGCGAGGGTCGAGGGAGCGCTCATCCGGCTTCTACGTCATCTGGATTCGGAACCGCTCGGCCAGCCGCATGCGGTCGAGAAAAAGATCAGGGCCACGGAGACCAAGTGCGCCCCGAGATGAAGAACGCCTTGCACTGGGCGCAAGCGTGGGACTTGCGTGAACGACGGAACCGCGCGGTCCACGACCAGTACTCGATCCTGCCGAACGACCACGGCGTCCTCACCCTGCATCTGGTCAAGGGGAAGGGCTGGGCGACGACGCAGCCGACCCACCAAGAGCTGTACGCAGGGCTTCAGGAGACGGCTGGTCTTCTGCAACTGTTCGAGGCCCACCTCGACAGGCGGCCCCGCTGGCATGCCCGGCTGCTGGACCTGGTTCCCGGCCTGTCGAAGAAGGCCTACGCCGAGTGGCTCGACCAACGCGGCGAGACGTTCCGCACGAACATCGACGTCGCGGCGTTGGACCCGTTCGGCGGTTACAAGTCCGCGATCGACGAGCAGCTCGAAGACGCGACCGCCGTGTTGGACGCGTTCCACGTGGTCAAGCTCGGCACCCAGGTCGTGGACGAGGTCCGCCGCCGCGTCCAGCAGGACACCACCGGGCATCGCGGACGCAAGGGCGACCCCCTGCTCGGGATCCAGACGATCCTGCGTGCCGGAGCGCAGAACCTCAACGACCGTCAGGTCGCCCGCCTCGAGACCGCGATCGACGCGGACGAGGCCCACGAGGAGGTCGACGTCGCCTGGCGCTGCGCCCAGGACCTGCGGGCCGCCTACTGGACCAAGCACACCGACGCAGGCAGGGCCCGCGCCGAGACGATCCTGGCCTCGTTCCACACCTGCCCGATCCCCGAGGTCGCCCGTCTGGGACGGACCCTGCGCCGCTGGCGCGACGCGTTCCTGGCCTACGTCGACACCGACCGGGCGAACAGCGCCGGCACCGAGGCCGTCAACGGCATCATCGAGCTGCGCCGACGACTCGCCCGCGGCGACCGCAACCGCGACAACTACCGGCTACGGATGCTGCTCGCCACCGGCCGTCTCACGAACTGACCCCCACCGAATCGGCGAAGAGCCCCTCGCAGGGGCTGCACCCCAGGTCAGCACCAGGGAGTCCGAACAAGCTCGGAATTGACAGACGGGTCTTTGCGTGCACGCAGGGCCGTCTCTACGTGCTAGTACTCAGATCGCACGCCGCCACGTCGCTGCGCTCTCATCATCGATGTGCCCGTCTGGTGTCCCCGGGCGGTCGGCTCGACGCAGTCGGCCCATCCATGTGAAGCGCTCGACTGCCTTGTCTCCGAGGAGAATGCGAAGCCCGTGCACATCGCCAAGAACTCTGCACTCATCGTCATCGACGTCCAGAAGGGATTCGACCTCGCGCCGGTCTGGGGTCGTCGGAACAATCCTGATGCGGAGCGGAACATCGCCGCGTTGTGCGAGATGTGGCAGGCGACAGGTCGTCCGGTCGTCTGCGTCCGGCACACCACCGACCGGGTTCTCTCGCCGTTCGCGACGTGGTCGCCCGGGCGCGGGCTGAAGCCGGAGGTCGTCCAGGTCAGGTTCAACGTCACCGTCGAGAAGTCGGTGAACTCCTCATTCCTTGGCACACCCGATCTGCACGAGTGGCTCCGGCAGCACCAGATCCGCCAGATCGTGGTGGTCGGGATCCAGACGAACATGTGCGTCGAGAGCACGGCACGCACCGGGGGCAACCTGGGTTACGACGTGGTGGTCCCGCTGGACGCGACCCACACCTTCGACCTGAAGGTCGACGGGCGCACCTTCACCGCTGATGAGCTCGCTCAAGCCACTGCGGCGAACCTCGCAGGCGGACGGTTCGCGACGGTGACCTCCACGAAAGAGCTGCTGGGCGGTTTCATCCCGGTGACCGGCGAGACGTCGGGGCGGCAGGAGGAGATCGCCGGTGTCCTCTGAGACTGTGCTCGCCGCCAGCTCGCTGATCTGGGAGCCGCAGCCTGGTACCCGGGTGCTCGACGAGATCGACCTCGATGTCGGCGCTGGCGAGTTCTTGGCCATCATGGGCAGCTCTGGAGCAGGGAAGTCCAGCCTGCTCTACTGCCTGAGCGCGCTCGACCGTCCATCCTCTGGGGAGATACGGCTGGACGCCCGACCGATCCACGACCTGTCCGAGCTCGAGCTGTCCTCGGTCCGTCGTGCGAACGGCTTCGTGTTCCAGCAGATCAATCTGCTCCCGCACCTGACCCTTCGGGAGAACGTCGCTCTTGTCGGGCTCCTGGCATCCGGACGAGAGGTCCGCGCCGACGCCTTCGCCCGGGCCGGGCGGCTGCTCGAGCGTGTCGGCCTCGCCGAGGTCTGCGATCGCCGACCGTCGCAGGCCTCGGGCGGTGAGCAGCAACGCGCAGCGGTCGCTCGCGCGCTCATGTCGTCGCCGCGCGTGCTCTTCGCCGACGAACCGACCGGTGCGCTGAACTCGTCGTCGAGTCGTGAGGTGCTCGACCTCTTCGACGAGGTGAACCGATCGGGGCAGACCATGGTCATGGTCACGCACGATCCGAAGGCCGCAGCACGAGCAGGTCGGGTGATCTACCTGGCCGACGGGCGCATCCGTGGCGAGATGCGGCCGGTCCGGGAGCCTGGCCCCGAGCGCGAGGCCGAGCTGATCGCCTGGCTAGCCTCGATGGGCTGGTGAGCCGCCGTGCGCGCCGTTCTTCTCCTGCTCCGCCGAGACATCACTCGCGATCGTGTCCTGACCGGTGCGGTGCTCGTCCTGACCTTCTTGCTCGTGACCGTGCTGGGTACGGCGCTGGGCGGTGCGCTGGGCAACACTCGCGACTACGACGCGATCAGCGAGCGACGGGACGTCCCGGACGTCGTCATCGCCTTCGCGTCCGGGCAGTATCGCGACGACGACGCTGATGAGCTCGATGCGATGTCTGAGACCGGATCCGTCGAGGTCGTCCGCGCAGTGCAAGGGCGTGCCTCGGCAGGAGGGTACGAGTCTGCTGTGCTCGTGGTCCCGGAGGGTGCCGTCTCCGAGATCCGGCTCGACGGAGGCGAGCTCGGCGACGCACCTGGCACGACTGCTCTCCCGCGCAAGGTGGCGAGTGCGCTCGACGTCGCGATCGGCGACAGCATCCAGGTCTCGACCACCACCGGAACGACCACGCTCCTCGTGAGCGCGTTCACCGATGACCCCGTCCTGGGATCTCCGATCATGGGTCTGGCGCGTGCTGTGGTGAGCACCGAGACCTTCGCCGATCTCGGCGGGACGCCCAACGATCGGAGCGAGCTCGCCACGCTCGTGAACGTGAGGACGACGCACGGCCAGCTCAGCGAGGCACGAGCCGTCATCGACAGCTTCTCAGGGACGTCACGCGCCACCTTCGCGTATACCGACGACTTCGTCCGACGCGCCTTCACGATGGTTCCAGGGATCGTCTCCGCGCTGCTCGCGCTGGTCACGGTCACGCTCGCGTTCGTCCTGGTGCTCGTGCTGCGCCAGACCACGTTGGTCCTGGTACACCGTGAACGCCGGACTTCCGGGCTGCTCGCTGCGGTCGGGTTCACCCCGCAGCAGGCCAGAGCGCGGCTGGTGGCACGGCTCGTGCTGTTCGGTGCGACCGGTGCGCTGTTGGGCGCGCTGCTCGCGCTCTGGCTCGGCCCGCGACTCACGGCCGCGTATCTGCGGTCCAACGGCCTGGTGTCCCGCGGTGCTCCCCTTCTGTGGCCGGCGCTCGTTGCCGCGCTGGCGAGTCTTGTGCTGATCTGCGTCGTGGCCCTCTCCGCCACCCGGAGCCTGCGCCGGTCGCGCCCCCGAGACGCCGTCGCCGCCGGCGGCGGTCAGCGCCCGGGCGCGTCCCGCGCCGGCCTCAACCGGCGGCTGGCCGTGCGTGCTCCTCGCGTCGCCCTCGCAGTCCTGTCTCTGCGGCGCGAGCCCTCTCGCTACGCGACTCTCAGCGCGGCTGTCGCGTCCTTCTCCTTGCTCAGCCTGAGCCTGCTGGCACTGAGCTCGGTCTTCGCGTCGCAGCAGCAGGTGTCCCTGGCGCTCGGCCTGAACACCTACGACGTCACGCTGTCCCGCACGGACCAAGGGCGAGGCACACAGGAGGACTGGCTGACCGAGGTGCTTGAGCGGGCGTTCAGTCAGGACACTGTCGCCTTCTCCACCTCGATGCAGCAGGTGAACGTCGGCACATCGGTCGGTACCGTCGTCGCCACGGTGTCCGGGACCGTCCCCGACAAGCAGGAGATCGGACAAGGGCGCGCCCCCGCAGCCGCGGACGAGGTGATGCTCGCAGCGGGCCTGGCCGACGAGCTGAGCATCGATGTCGGCAGTGGCCTCGAGATCGGGACCTCGGACGGTGGCCGACAGGTGCTGACCGTCACCGGGATCTACCAGACCGTCAATCAGACGGGACTGACTCTCTGGATGACCAGTGATGCCTACCTCGCGCTCGAACCCACGTTCTCGCCCCAGACCTTTGTCGTCGACCTGGTCTCCGACGACGGGAGTGCTGTGGACGAGGCAGTCGCCAGGCTGAACTCTGTCGACGGCGTCAGCGCCGTTCCCGGGCGAGCAGCCGTCGAGGCGCTCGTGACGACGCTGCAGAGCACCGTGCGGTTGCTTCTGGCCGTCTTCATGGTGACGACGGCTGTCGTCGCCGTGATGGTCTCGTTCTTGATCGCGTCCACCACGGTCGCCGCCGAGAGCCGGGAGCTCGCAGTTCTCCAGGTGCTCGGATCACCCCGGCGGGCGCTGCATCGTGAGCTCGCAGCACGGCTCGCCCTCGCCGCGCTGGTGGGTGCGCTGATCGGGGCGGTCGCAGCGGCGGTCGCGTGCCGGCACCTGCTGGGGTCGGTGCTCGCTGCAGCAGGCCTGTCGTCCGTGCAGTTCGACCTTCCTGTCCTGGCCTCAGCGATCGTCTGCCTTGGTGCAGCGGCGCTCAGCGCGGGAGCGGCCCAGCTCGCGTCCACCCGCGCTCCCGTTCTCTCGTCTCGCGCCATCAACGACGACGTCTAGGAGGCAGCTCCGTTGCTGAAGTCATATCTGCAGAGCTTCTTCACCCGTCTCGGATACCTGATGGGTGCCGTCATGTACCTTGCCTACGCGGCGCCCACCGGAGGCTGGGCCAATCCCTGGCTGATCGGTGTCGCGACGTTCGTCGGCGTCTTCCTGCCGTTCTTCGCCCGGCTGTCCGACTTCTTCGAAGCGCAGGTGTTCCTCAGGACCGGCAGCGTCTTCGCAGGAAAGATCGGCCGCTTCTGCTGGCAGTTCCTGTTCAACTTCCTGGCGCTGCGCTCCCTGGTCGCCGGCGGGATCGTCGACCTCGACGACCTCGCGACGGTCGGCGGGGTCCTGGGCGCCGTCGCCCTGATGTCGCTGGCCTCCCAAGGTACGCAGTACCTCGTGATCGACCTCGGCAACCGCAACGTCGGCAACCGCTACCTGAACGTGGTCCTCGCCCTGAGCTTCAACATCGTCCTTGGCGCGCTCGCGGCCCTGGGGTATGGCGCAGTGCAGGTCGTCTTCGTCGTCGTCGGCCTGGTCCTCGGCGTCATCGGCGCGTTCTGGAGCGCCGTCACCGACATCGCCGGGCTCGTCGCCCCGTCAGGGGGCGTCGGTGTGTTCTTCGGGACCTTCAACCCGGTCCACACCAGTCACCTGCGCATCCTCCGGGAGTTCATCGACGCTCGGCAGCTGAGCAAGGTCTACCTGCACTCGACGGTGGTGCCGTCGTTCTACCGCGGTCTGCTGGAAGAAGGCGTGATCGAGATCGCCGAGCAGCGCTCGGGGATGAGGGTCTATCGGCTGACCGGCCGCGCCAACCTCCACATCGACTACTTCCCCACCGGCAACACGTTCTACGAGGGCCCGAACCGGCTCGCGATGCTGCGTGCAGCGCTCGAGGACGAGCACCTCGACGAGGTGGCCGAGGTGCTGTACCTGCCGGAGGTCTACGCGCGGTCCGGCTTCGGCGGAGTTCTCGCCGACGTCCGTTCTCGGCACCCGCACCAGCGCGTCCACGGGCTGCACGGCAGTGACGGCGGAGGGTCGATCGTCCGCATGATCTTCGACTCCGCGTTCTTCGTCTGGCCGTGGGTCGCGATCCGCAGGGACACGGTCTCGGCGACAGCGATCCGCAACGGTGGTCAGGGGATGACCCATCCACGCGTGGACCGAATCCGGGAGACGCTCGAGCGGACGGACATCGTCGACGGCACACGCTTCACGTTCGGCCGCTGGTCCTACGAGTACCACGGCGGGGTGCTGCTCGACGTCGCAGACCCGGCGCGATCGCCGTTCTGCGCCGATGACAAGGAACGGACCGGGCTGCGATGAAGAACTTCAGCATCGAGATCTATGCCCAGCTCCATCGGCACGAGGTGTCGGCGTTCGTCGCCGACCGCTACCACCAGGTCGATCACTTCGCATTCACTTCGCACGAGCAGCTCAGGAGCGAGATCGCGCAGGAGGATCGTTCACTCGCTCGCACCTCGACCATCGCGCTGGCTCGTCACCGCAACGGCAGCATCGTCTCGACTGCGCGACT
Organism: Cellulomonas sp.; assembly: GCA_036404115.1. Taxonomy (GTDB): domain Bacteria; phylum Actinomycetota; class Actinomycetes; order Actinomycetales; family Cellulomonadaceae; genus Cellulomonas. Next base: position 68,505 of record DASWPG010000071.1, on the reverse strand, counting down.
GATCGAACGTCGAGACTCGACCGCGATCCTGCCGGTCGAGCGGGTGTTCGGCATCTCGGTCGCCCCGATCCGATCGGAAGGCGGTCGCGTGTTCGAGTTCGCGCGGCTCGCTTCCGACCCGGCAGGCTCCCGGGGGCTCGCGTGGCAGCTCGCCGCGACACTGAACGTCTACTGCCAGCTCGATCCTGTGAGCGACTCGGTCGTCGCCGGCGTCGACGCGCGGCTGCTCCGAGCGATGCAAGACCGAGGCTGGGGGTTCGAGCGGATCGGTGAGCCTCTCGTCCACCTCGGATCGGCGACCGTTCCGATCCGGGTCGACCTGGCGGCGGCGGATGCGCTTCTCCGTCGCACCTGTGCTCCGCCCGTCTGGCACCGGGCAGTACGCGTCTCCCACGACCCGCAGACCCTGCGGCGCCGAACCCGATGACCCATCGGGCGGTCAAGTCCTTGGGGAGTGGTGTAGCCGGTTCGGCGTGATCCTGGGGTTGTTCAGGCGCTCAGCGCCAGGGGCTGGTCGGTGTCGTTGACCTCCCGCGGGGGGTCCGGGACGGCCTTGAGGCGCGCCTTGGTCAAGACGTCGAGGGCGAAGTAGCGGCGACCTTCGGCCCATTCGTCGTGCTGCTCGGCCAGGACGGCCCCGACCAGGCGTGTCACGGCGTTGCGGTCGGGGAAGATCTCCACGACGTCGGTGCGACGGCGGATCTCGCGGTTGAGGCGCTCGTTGGGGTTGTTCGACCAGATCTGGCGCCAGATCTCTTTGGGAACGCGGTGAAGGCGAGGACGTCGGCGCGGGCCGCGTCCAGGTACTGGTGCACGGCGGGGAGCTTGTCGGAGACGGCGTCCAGCAGCTTGTCGAACTGAGCGCTGACCTGGATCTTCTCGGGCTGGTCGTCGACCGGGTGCAGCATCGCCTTGACCGCGAGCCACGAGCTCTTCGGGCAGGACGACATCAGCTTCGCCGCGTAATGGGTGCGGCACCGCTGCCAGGTCGCCCCGGGCAGGGTCGCCCCGATCGCGGCGACCAGGGCGCCATGGGCGTCCGAGGCCACCAGCTGCACCCCGGTCAGGCCGCGGGCGACCAGCTCGTGGAAGAACGTCAGCCATGCAGGGCCGGTCTCGGCGGTGGTGACCTGGATCCCGAGGACCTCGCGGTGGCCGTCGGTGTTCACGCCGGTGGCGATGAGCACGACGGCGTTGACGACGCGCCCGTCCTCGCGGGCCTTCGTCGTCAACGCGTCGGCGGCCACGAACATGTAGGGGCCGGTCCCGGAACGCCCGGACCTGGGCGTCCAGGTCCTTGGACATCTCGGAGACCTGCGAGCGGGACAGCCCGGTGATGCGCAGTGACTGCACCAGCTTGTCCATCCGGCGGGTCGAGACCCCCAGCAGGTAGCAGGTCGCCACGACGCTGATCAGGGCCTTCTCCGCGCGCCGGCGACGGTCCAGCAGCCAGTCGGGGAAGTAGGACCCGGCGCGCAGCTTGGGCACCGCGACGTCGATGGTCCCGACGCGGGTGTCCAGGTCGCGGTGCCGGTAGCCGTTGCGGGGGTTGACCCGCTCAGGGCTGACTTGACCCCATTCGGCTCCGCAGACCGCGTCGGCGTCCGCGGACTGCAGTGCGTCGATAGACGAGCCCAGCAGGTGCCGCACCAGATCAGGAGAGGCCTGCTCGAGGTGCTCGTGCAGGAACCGGGCAGGGTCGATGCTCGACGGTGCGGTCATCGTGTTGCTCCACTTCGAGAGTGCTGTGAGAGGTTCACTCGAAGGGTCACGCGGTGACCGCGCCGCCGTCTACGACGACGCGCTCACCGGGCTACCGGTACACCACTCTGCTGGACTCCACTCGGCCGACACCGCAGCTCTGCTCACCGGATGGCTGGAGTTCGGTGACCAGGGCATCGGCTCCCTCCCCGTCGATGGAGACTTGACCCCTCTGTCGAACGGTGATCGCGGGTCGTCGTTCCGGTTCGCGAGAGCGTGCAGCGGGGGCGAGGGCATGCCCTGCTCGGCACGCTCGAGCGAGAGTCGGCTCACGATCCGCTGGGCCGGCGGCCGACCGCTCCGGTGGTGACGGTGCTCCCTACCGGTTCTTCAGCAGCTTCTTGATCTCACCGTGCAGCCGAATCGCATCCTCGCGCTCCACGCCTGTGCGCATGTGGTACTCCCAATCGGGAATGGCCGAGGTCGCCTCGTTGAGGGCGTTAGAGATCGATAGAACGTCCTCGTATTCCAGAGTGACCTCGGCCGAGCCCTGCTGGTCGGAGATGTCATTGCTGTGAACAATCATTCTCGTCCAGCTCCAAGAAGTACTTGCGCTCCATTCGGAACGCGCTTCCCATGTCCCGACGACTGGGATCGCGAATCACCCCGATCCCATCCGACCGCCATGCAGTGCGACCTCTGTCGAGCGTTGTCCTCTCGCCGAACCTGACCACATCGCGGATGATCTCCGCTATCCGCTCGAGCGTGCCGGCGCCGAGCTCGTCGAGATGTTCGGCGAACACCTCACCGTCGGCGATCTTCTCGACGCAGTCGTCAGACATCGACGAAGCCTCGAGGGAGCTCTCATTCTGCATGATCAGTGCGGACCTGCCCCCGGCCGCACCCGCGCCGTCACCGGTGCGGTCGTCGGAGCGTGAGCATGCACCGGGCCATGTCCCAGGAGATCTCCGCCCGTTCCGGCTGCCCGGTGTCCTGGAACCACAGCGCGTCGTCCACGCTGCGCACGAGGCACCACCGGTAGGCCGCGTCGAGGTCGAGCCCGGCGCGTTCCGCGAAGCGCCGGACCCGACGCCCGACGCTCGCGTCGGTCGGGTCGTCGCCGCGGATCTGGCTCCACCGGTTGCGCAGCAGCGGCACGACCTCGGAGGCCGGGTCGCCCGCCAGCGGCTTCGGGTCGATCGCGGCCCAGCCGTCCGGGCCGCGCCCGAGGATGTTGGCGTCGTGCAGGTCGCCGTGCACGATCGACGGCTCTGCCACGGGGACCGACAGCTCCTGGCACACCTCCAGGGCGGACCGCAGCAGCGGCTCGCCGCACGGCCGGCCGAGCCGCTGCCAGTCGTCGAAGAGCTCCGTCGACCACCGGCCGGCCGTGTCGCTGGCGAGGCGCAGGCCCGCGACCGCCGGTGCGCGCAGCTCGGCGACGAGGTCCGTGGCGACGTCGAGCGCCTGCTGGACGGGCAGGTGCAGCGGCGTCCGCCGCTCGTCGAGCCGTTCCAGCAGCAGCGCTCCGTGCGGCTCGTCGGCGCGCAGCAGGCGGACGGCGCCATTGCCCGCCCAGGCCCGCAGCGCCGCTGGCTCGCCGCGGGTCTCGTCGTCGATCAGCCCGACCTTGAGCGCCGCCTGCCCGCCGTCCGCCGTCCGCACGGGGACGACGACGGCGCACGTCCCGTAGAGCGTGGGCCCCTGCGGGTGCAGCTCCCAGGTCTGGAGCAGCGTGTCGACGGTCCCGGGGAGCCGGGACAGCCACTCCACGCCGGCTGCGCCCTCGCGGGCGGCGATCATCGCCGAGAACTCGGGGGACGTCGGGAGCACAGGCCTCCTCGTGGCGGGTCGGTGGCGGGTTCGCTGCGGCTGGCGGCGGGCCGGACCGCTCCATCCTGCCTCAGTCGAGCGCGACCTCGGAGGGCTCCGACCCGCGCTCCGGCGCACTGCCTGTCGCGGACTACGTTCGTGCTCCGCGCCGGCGACGGGTCCATCCAGCGGATGCTGGTGCTGCCCGGCGAGCTGTGGATCGACGTCTACCCCGAGGAGCCGTGACCCTGGCGGGCCGGTGTCCTGCGCCGGACTGTGGACATCGCGCCCCACCGCCGCTACTGTTCTCTGCTGTAACGTTTGAGCAACCTCGAAGGAGAGGCCCTCGTGTCCCTGAGCCGTCCGCCGCACGCGGTCACGCTGCGTGAGGTCGCCGAGGAGGCCGGCCTGTCGGTCAGCGCCGTCTCGATGGCGCTGAAGGACCACCCGCGCATCAGCCAGGAGACCAAGGAGCGCGTGCGCCGGATCGCCGCCGGCCTCGGCTACGTGCCGAACTCGGCGGGCCGTGCCCTGCGCGCCCGCCGGGCCGACGCGATCGCCGTGATCGTGCCGAACACGAGCCACCACGTGTTCGGCCACACCTACTTCATGAAGGTGCTGACGGGCGTGAACGAGGTCGCGATCCGGCACGACGCCCAGCTCGTGATCTCGACCAACCCGGACGACGCCGAGGGCGGCATGGCCTACGAGCGGGTGATGAAGTCCGGCTCGGTGGACGGTGCGATCGTGACCAGCGCCTCCGTCGACGACCCGGGCATCGGCCGACTGATCGCGAGCGGCCTGCCCGTGGTGCTGCTCGGTCGCTTCCCGCACCTGCCGGACGCGGTGAGCGTCGGCATCGACGACCGTGCGGCGGAGCGGCTCGCGACCGAGCACCTGGTGCGCGTGCACGGTCGTCGCCGGCTGGTGCACCTGTCGGGGCCGCTCGACCACCAGGCCGCGATGGACCGGCGCGACGGGTTCCTGGACGCGATGCGGGAGACGGGCGCCGAGGGCCGGGTGGTGGAGGGCGACTTCTCCGAGGAGTCCGGCTACCGCGTGGGACGCACGCTGGCGGCGGACGGCCTGGACGGCCTGGACGGCCTGGTCGCCGGGAACGACGACATGGCGTACGGCGCGATGGTCGCCCTGCAGGAGGCCGGCCGCACCGTCCCGCAGGACGTCGCGGTCGTCGGGTTCGACGACTTCGGCCTGAGCCGGGTCACCACCCCGGCGATCGCGACCGTGCACGTGCCTGCCGAGCGGTGGGCGCGGCAGGCCACCGAGCGGCTGTTCGACCTGATCCTGGGCGCGGCGGCGGGCCACGAGCCGGCACCCGTGCTCCCGGTGGAGCTCGTGCCCCGCCGGTCCTGCGGCTGCGAGGACCGTCCTCGCGCCTGACATCGCTGTCTCGTACCACCCGTCCGATCGTCATTTCCCGAAGGAGAGAAACACGATGAGGATCACCGCACCCGTGGCCACCGTGGGCGTCGTCGCCCTGGCCGCCCTCGCCGGCTGCTCGGGGGGCTCGTCCGGCACGTCGTCCTCCGACGGCGTCGTGGAGCTGAGCATGCTCGCAGGATTCACCGGTGACGACCGCGCCGCCTACGAGGGCCTGGTCGACACGTTCAACGAGACCCATGACGACATCCACGTCACGCTGGAGATCGAGCCGTGGGACTCGATCGCCCAGACGCTGCCCACCGCGTGGGCCACCGGGCAGGGGGCCGACATCGCCGCGCTGAGCTCCGACCCCAACGTCGTGGCCGACTACCTGGACACGGGCTCGCTGCTCGCGCTGGACCAGGTGGGCGACGGCGAGGACGAGATCGACGTGGACGCCCTGTACGCCGACGCGGTCGACGCGTTCACGTCCGACGGCACGCTCTACGCGGTCCCTGCCAATGTTGCAACGTTACAGCTGTACTACAACAAGGCCCTGTTCGAGGCGGCGGGGGTCGAGGTGCCCACCACCGTCGAGGAGCTCCAGCAGGCGGCGCGGGACCTGACGTCGGACGGTGTCTACGGGCTCTCGCTCGCGGAGAGCGACACCATCGCGATGTGGCCGGTCCTGCAGTGGCTGGAGGGAGCCGACATCGTCGACGACGACGGGTGCTCCGTGCTCGACAGCGACGCGAGCATCGCCAGCCTCACCTCCTGGCAGGACCTCGTGCTGGACGGTGCGGCCCCGGTGGGGCTGACCGGCGCCGAGTCGGACTCGCTGTTCAGCGCGGGGAAGGCCGCGATGCAGATCAACGGCCCCTGGGCCGCGGCCGGGTACACCGACGCCGGCATCGACCTCGGGGTCGCCTCGATCCCGACCGGGGTGGACGGGGACGTGACCCTGGCCTCGATCGTGCCGATGGCGGTCTCGGCGAGCACCGAGCACCCGGAGGAGGCGCAGGAGTTCCTGGCCTGGTGGACGGGCGTCGACGCGCAGAAGCAGTTCGCGCTGGCGTCGGGCTACCCGACCGTGCGCACCGACCTCGCCGACGACCCGGACCTGCTGGCGGACCCGACGGTGTCGGCGTTCGTCGCCGCGCTGCCGAGCGCCCGGCTGTACCTGTCCGGGGTCACCCAGGCGACCAAGGTGGACTCCGAGGGGTTCGTCCCGATGATCGGTGAGATCACCCGCGGGGGCGACGTGGCCGACTCGGTGGCGAAGGCGACCGAGACGATCGACGCGCTGACGGGGTGCGCCTGATGGCCCACCCCACCGGACTCACGGTGGGCGGTGCGCACGGCACCGCCCACCGGGTGGCCACGACCCGCCGCGGACCGGCGCGGCGCTGGACGGCGTGGCTGTTCGCGGGGCCCAGCCTCGCGATCATCGTGGTGTTCATCCTGGTCCCGATCGGGCAGTCGTTCTGGTTCAGCCTGCACGACTGGAAGATCGGTGCCGCCGAGCAGGAGTGGCTCGGGGCGGCGAACTACCAGCGCCTGCTCTCCGACTCGCTGTTCTGGAACGCGCTGCGGGTGACCGCGGTGTTCGCGGTGGCGAGCGTGCTCGCCCAGCTCGTGCTCGGCTACGCGGCGGCGAGCGCCCTGCAGGGCGAGGGGCTGGTCAGCCGGGTCGTGCGGTCGGTCTACTTCTTCCCGACCGTGGTGGCCCTGGCGACGATCGGCCTGGTCTGGCGCTTCCTGCTCGACCCGAACATCGGGCTCGTCGCCGGGATCACCACCGCGTTCGGGCTGCCGGCGGTCGGCTGGCTGCAGGACACGTCGCTGGCGCTGCCGACGGTGATCTTCGTGAGCGTCTGGAAGAACGTCGGGTTCACGATGATCATCCTGCTCGCCGGGCTGAAGGGCGTGTCGGCGCACCTGTACGAGGCGGCGAGGCTCGACGGGGCGAGCGGCTGGCAGCTGACCCGGCACGTCACGCTGCCGAGCATCCGGCCGACCCTGCTGTTCACCACGATGATCCTGACGATCAACTCGTTCCAGGTGTTCGACCTGGTCTACGTGATGACCAGCGGCGGCCCGCTGTTCTCGACGGACACGCTGGTCAACATGATGGTCCGCGAGGGGTTCGAGAACTTCGACCTCGGGTACGCGTCCGCGATCGCCTGGGTGCTGCTGGCGATCATCCTGGTCCTGTCGGCCGTCCAGCTGAGGGTGTTCCGCTATGACGACGTCGACTAGCCCGCGGACGCGGGTGCCCGGGACGCACCGGGCCCGCCGCACCGTGACGTGGACCCTGCTCGCGATCGGCGTGGTCGTCGCGGTCGTGCCGTTCGTCTGGATGGTCTCGGGGTCGTTCCGCACGGAGGCCGACCTCTACGCGTCGCCGGCGAGCCTGTTCCCGAACGAGTGGACCCTGGCCGGGTACGTGCGGATCTGGACCGAGCTGCCGTTCCTGCGGGTGGTGGCGAACAGCTTCATCTTCGCCGGGGTGACCACGGCGCTGTGCCTGCTGTTCGACTCGCTGTGCGCCTATGCGCTCGCGCGGCTCGACTTCCGTGGCCGGCGCCTCGCGTTCTGGCTGGTGATCGTCACGCTGATGGTCCCCACCCAGGTGACGCTGATCCCGGTGTTCGTCGAGCTGTTCCACCTCGGCTGGCTCGACACCTACCAGGGGCTGATCATCCCGCGCGCGACCAGCGCGTTCGGCATCTTCATGCTGCGGCAGTTCTTCCTGTCGATCCCGCGCGAGCTGGACGAGGCCGCCCGGATCGACGGGGCCGGCCGGCTGCGGATCTACTGGACGGTGATCCTGCCGCTGGCGAAGCCCGCGCTCGCGACCCTCGCGGTGCTGCACTTCACCAACCTGTGGAACGACCTGCTCTGGCCGCTGGCGATCACCTCCAGCACCGAGATGCGGACCCTGCCCGCGGCGCTGACCCTGTTCGGCGGGCAGCACGTGAACGACCACGCGGTGCTGCTGGCCGGCGCGACGATCTCGATGCTGCCGCTGGCCCTGGCGTTCTTCCTCGCCCAGCGCTACTTCGTGCAGGGCGTGGCCCAGACAGGACTGAAGTGACGGCAGAGAGACGGATGTTCGCACCGAACACCTTCGCCTGGGTCCTGGGCATCGAGGACACCTGCGTCTACCACGTGTCGGAGTCGCGGACCACGCTCGACGAGCACGTGCTGACCGAGCACGACCTGCGCCGGTCGGCGGACCTGCGGCTGGTCGCGGACCTCGGTGCGGACGCGCTGCGCTACGGCGCGAGCTGGCCGCTGGCGCACCCGGCGCCGGGCGTCTTCGACTGGCGCTCGCTGGACGCGGCGGTCGACGAGGCGGAGGAGCTCGGCATCACGGTGATCGCGGACCTGGTGCACTACGGGACGCCCACCTGGCTGGAGGGCTCGTTCGCCGACCCGCGCTACCCGGAGGCGATCGCCGAGTTCGCCGGTGCGTTCGCCGCGCGGTACGCGGGACGCGTCGAGCACATCACCCCGCTGAACGAGCCGATCACCACGGCGTCGTTCTGCGGGCTGCGCGGGGTCTGGCCGCCGGCGCTGCACGGCTGGGACGGCTGGGTGCGGGTCGCGATGCCGATCGCCGAGGGGATGTCTCGCGCCGTCCAGGCGATCCGGGAGGCGGCTCCGGCCACGCGCATCGTGCACGTCGAGGCGTCGACGCACGTGGACACGGAGATCGACGGGCTGGACGACGAGGCCCGCCTGCTGGAGGGGGTGGGCTGGCTCCCGACGGACCTGCTGCTCGGCCGGGTCGGCCCTGCGCACCCGATGCACGACTGGCTGCTGGAGCACCACGCGGACCCGGGCACGCTGGCCTGGTTGCAGGCGCACCCGCAGCGGCCCGACCTGATGGGGGTGAACTACTACCCCGACCTCACGCCGCGCCGGCTCGTCGAGCTCGACGGGCGGGCCGTCCAGCTGGCGCACGACGCCGGAGCCGACGGCCTGCGGCGGGTGCTGCGCGGCTTCGCCGACCGGTACGGGCTGCCCCTCGTCGTCACCGAGACCAGCATCGAGGGGGACGACGCGGTGCGCCGGGCCTGGCTGAGCTCGTCGGCCGGCGCGGTCCGGCAGCTCGTCGACGAGGGCGTCGACGTGCGCGGCTACACCTGGTGGCCGCTGCTCGACTTCGTGGACTGGTCGTGGGCGTCCGGGGGCAGCAGCGTCGAGGAGTTCGTGACCACGCACCGCGACGAGCACGGGTCGACCGCGATCGCGGCGCTGCGCCCGCTCGGCGACCCCCGGGACGGCAAGTCGGCGTTCCTGCGCCGGATGGGCCTGGTCCGGCTCGACGAGCAGCCCGACGGGGCGCTGAAACGGGTGCCGACCGAGGTCGCGTCGGACTTCGCTCGGCTCGCCGGCGCCGGGGGGAGGCGGGTCCGGCCGCGGTGACCGGGCGGAGGCCGCGGAGCACGGACCCGTCCCGCACGGACGTGTTCGGCTCGATCGGACACCTCCGTGCCGGCACCGTCGGTGCGTCGGTGTGCGGGGGTAGGTTCCGGCCCATGGACAGACCTCTGGAGGGACTGATCCCCTTCGTTGACCCGTCCGACACGATCGTGCTGTTCGACGGCGTGCTGGATCTGAGGCAGGCCCACGGGGCGGCGGTGAGCGGCCCCGGTCGGATCGTGCTTCAGCGACGTGCGTCGAGCGTCATCCGGTGGGGGGTCGACCTCGGCGGTGAGGATGACGAGGTCCGTCTGGACTGGGCACTGCGGGTCGGGGAACCGACGACGCTGTCGTTCGACTTCCACGGGACCCGCACCGAGCTGGACGTGCACCATGGGTATCTCGGCGGCGGGACCCTGCTCAGAGGGATGCGCTTCGGCGGGGAACGCCCGCTGCGGGACGTCATCACGCACTGGGTGAACCTCGTGCCGCTGCCGGGCAGCTCGGACCTCGAGTCCCGCGCCTCCGACCAGACGAGGACGGTCTGGCGGGGGCGGTGGGAGATGGACATCGAGGGCTGGTCCTTGACCATCGACGAGCGGTCCGACGTCCGGGCCGCGCTGCAGGTGGCCACGCGCGAGCAGCAGCACGTCGTCACGCACGTCATGAGGGTTGCGCGGCGAGACGGTGCGTCGTTCTTCGCAGCGGACGCGATGGACGTCGTGGAGCGCTTGCACGTCGCGTTCAGCTTCATGCTCGGACGATGGGTCGCACCCGTGCTGTCTGTCGGGCACGACGAGTCGCGCCGGGTCGGCTGGAGCGAGTGGGCGCCGTTCCTCCTGGACAGCCCCTCGATCTCGCACGGGCGCTGGTGGGCCGAGCATCGGCCGCAGGACCTGTCGACCTACCTCGAGGCGTTCCTCGCTGCATGGGCCGACGCCGACGTGCGCGACTCGTTGAGCTACGCGTTGCACGCCTCGGTCGCCGCCAGCGGGACGGGGTACACCGAGCAGAGGCTGCAGACCGCGGTGAGCGCCTTGGGACGTCTGCACTGGCTCCAGTACGGACACGAAGGAAGCAGTGTCACGGACGGGCTGCGCCGCCTCCTGCACGACGCGCGGGTCGACACGTCGATCGACGCCGCCCGCCAACCCGAGCTGGCCGCCTACGCCGAACGGCACATCGCGAAGCCGGAGTGGCGAGACGGCCCCGGCGTGGTCGTGCAGCTCCGTAACGAGGTGACCCATCCGAAGCACAGCGACCCGCTGCTCGAGTCCCCGCGGCTGCTCCCGGAGGCCTCCCGTCTCGCCTCGCGCTACCTCGACCTCGCGCTGCTGCGGCTCATGGGATACACCGGATCGACCGTCGACCGCACGTTCCTCACCTCGGTCTTCTCGGCCACCGGGCCCGTGCCGTGGGCCACGGTCGACTCCTGAGATCCACCGGATGCGGGGAGTGGCGGCGACGCGTCCCTGAGGCAGGTGGACGGTACCCGGAGTCGTCCCCGGCTGCCCCGGGCGGCGTACTGTGTCGAGAAGGTCGGAGCAGCGGTCGCGTCCCCGGGGCCGTCGCCGACGAGCGGGGGGCGCATGGCGGACACGGACGGCTGGCGGCTCGAGGTGCCGAGCAGCTTCGACCTGGCCTGGACGGTGCTGGTCGCGGGCGGAGCCCTGCTGCTCCTGGCCGCGCTCGTGGTGTGGGGCGTCCGCGGGCGGGAGCCGGGCGGGACGCTGACGGAGCTGCTGCTGATCGTCCTGGTCCCGGTGCTGGGACCGGCGGGCTACCTGCTCGGTGAGCTGGTCCGGCGCGGTCGCCGTCCGGCGCGCGGGGCGCTTGCCGCAGGGTCCGCGGACCCACGGCGGTAGCCGGGGCGCTCACCGGCCGCCGGCGGCGCGACCGAGCGGGTACGTCACGGCGGCCGCCACCACGACCACCAGCGTCAGTGCGAGGGTGGCCGGCAGGTGCGCCAGCACCAGCAGCCCGAGCACGAGGACGTCCGGGCCGGCGAGCACACGGCGGGCGAGGTCGACCGGGATCGCGCCGGCCGGTGTCGAGATCAGCGCGCCGACCCGGGTGCCGAGCCGGCGACCCGACAGCCGCCGGGCCCAGACCAGGGCGGCGAGCGCAGCGGCGACCGGCCCCCAGGTGCCGTCCAGGCCGGCGAGCGCGCACCCGAGCGAGGCGTATCCGAGCACGAGGACGAGCGACGTGGCAGCCAGCACGGTGCCGAGCGACGGCCGGCGACCGGTGCGGAACGTGCGGGCCAGCGCGGGGCTGTCGGCCCAGGTGTCCAGCAGCCGGGTGACCGGGCGGCTGAACAGGGTGGTCAGCACGAGCAGGCAGCCGACCGCGGCGACCTGCCCTGCGGCGGCAAGGACCGCGGCCGGGACCGCGACCGTCACCAGGAGGTCGACGACGCGCGAGGACGACAGCAGCCGGGCGAGCGGACGCAGCGGGGCGGGGACGGTGAGCCGGCGGCGGCGCGGGGCGAGCTGGGCGTCCTGGGCGGCGAGCGGCGGCGTGCCGTCCAGCATCACGGTGGACATCGCCAGGGCCTCGACGACGGCGCCCGCGCGGCGCAGCTCCCAGCGCGGCGGGGCCGGCCGCGGGTGGCCGGGGCCGGTGACCCGGACGGACGACGGGGCACGCAGCGCCAGTGCCGCCGTCAGGGCGAGGGCGACGGCCAGCAGCGGGACCGTCCCTCGGCCGGAGAGCAGCCCGGCGAGGCCGATCGACGCGGCCGCGAGGACGAGACCGACCGTACCGACGAGCGCCGCCCGGTCCTGCCGCTGCCCGAGGGCGACGACGGCGGCGGCCAGCGCGATCACGACAGCGGCAGCCATGGCGGCCGGCACCGCGACCCACGGTCCGCCCGGGACGGCGGCGGCGGTCACCAGCGCGCCGGTCAGCGCGAGGGCCGCACCCGCGACCCGGACGGCGCGCCGGCGCCGGCGCAGCAGCGTGGGCAGGTCGTGCCACTGGTGCTCCGCGGCGGTCAGCCAGATCGGGCCGACCCGGCCGAGGGCGATCAGGACGGTCCCCGCCACGGCGAGCCCCGCCACGACGGCGAGCCGACCGGGCTGCGCGATCGTGAGCGCGCGCGTCACGGCCGGTGCCAGCACCGCGGTGGCGATCCCGCCGAGGCCGGCGGCGGCCAGCAGGACGACGAGCGCCGCCTCGTAGGCCCGGCGCGCGGCTGCGCGGAACCCGCTGGGGGGCGGGCTCATCCGATCCGGAGCTCGTCGGCGTCGAGGGCCGCCCGGAGCCGGTCGGAGTGGGTGGCGAGCACGACGCACCGGCCGGCCGCGAGGAACGCGCCCAGCTCCCGAGCGACGAGGGCCAGCCCGTCGTCGTCCAGCCGCTGCTCGGGCTCGTCCAGCAGCAGCACGCGCAACGGCCGCACCAGCACCGTCGCGAGCGCGGAGCGGCGCCGCTGTCCGGAGCTGAGCGAGGCGGCGGTGCGGTCCGCGAGATCACCGGCACCCAGGCGGCGCAGCACCGCCGGCGGGTCGCAGCGTGGATCGAGCAGCGCCAGGTGGTCGCCGACCGTGAGCTCGGGGAACCACGCGAAGTCGTCCAGCACGCCGTAGACCGACGCCGGATCGCCCGGGCTGCCCGGGTCGTACGGCTGGTCGTCGATCAGCACCTGCCCGCCGTCGGGCCGCAGGGTGCCGTTCAGGCAGCGCAGCAGCGTGGTCTTGCCCGAGCCGTTGCCGCCGCGCAGCGCCAGGGCGCGTCCCGGCCGGGTCCGGAAGCTCACGTCGTCCAGGACGGTGATCCTCGCGTACCGCTTGGTCAGGCCGCGCACCTCCATGGCGGTCGCCATGCTGCCCCTCGGTCCCCCGGTGCCGCGCCCCGGGGGCGCGCTGCGTCGCCACCACTTCTACCAGGTGCCCGTACGCCGGGCTCAGGCGAGGCGGGTCGCCACGGCGAGCGCGAGCACGGCGACGGCGAGCACGATCAGCGCCCGGTCCGCGGTGCCGAGCACGAAGTCACGGGTCGTCGTCCGGCCCTCGGCGCCGCGGTAGCCCCGGGAGTCCATCGCCTCGGCGAGGTCCCGCGCGCGCACGAGCGCGGCCAGGAACAGCGGGATCAGGATCGGCAGCACGCCGCGGGCGCGGGTCAGCACGCCGGAGCGGACCAGCCCGCCGCCGCGGGAGAGCTGGGCGCGCTGCATGCTCTGCGCCTCGCGGGAGATGATGGGCAGGAAGCGCAGCGCGATGATGAACATCATCGTCGCCTCGTGCGCCGGCACGCCGATCCGGGCCAGCGGCCGGAGCATCAGCTCGACGCCCTCGGCGAGGTGGGTGGGCTCGGTGGACCGGACCAGCAGGGTGAGCAGCAGCACGACGCCGAGGATCTGCACGCACATCCGTACGCCGTCGATCGCCCCGGACCGGGACACCAGGATCGGGCCGAGCGCCACCGCGTCGGTCGCGGTGCGGGCGCGGACGATCCCGCGCAGCACCAGGGTGGTCAGGAAGAAGAACGCGAGGGTGGCGGTCGTGCCGGCCAGGACGCGGCCGGACAGCCGCGCGGCGAACCAGCCGACCAGCGTCACCGCGACGATCGCGGCCTTGAGCAGCAGCGAGTCCGTGGTGATCAGCGCGAGCAGCAGCGCGACGGTCGCGGTGGCCTTGGCGCGCGGGTCGAGGCGTTCGACCACGCTGCCCGAGGCCTGGAACAGCACCAGGGCGGACGCGGTCACGAGGCCACCTCCGCCCACGGCCCGGTGCTGCCCTCGCGCGCCGTGTGCAGCGCCGTGTGCAGCGCGGGGTGCAGCGCTGTGTGCAGCGCCGCGCCGCGCTCGACGTCGGGGTCGAGCTCGTCGGGCAGCGGCCAGCCGAGCCGGGCGCGGACCGCGGGGTCGCCGATCACCGTGGCCGGGTCGTCGTCGGCGACCACGGTGCCGCCGTCCAGGACGACCAGCCGGTCGGCGTGCTCCAGGATCTCCTCCAGCCGGTGGCTGACCCAGACGATCGCGACCCCGTCGGCCCGCAGCGCGTCCAGGATCGCGAACAGCTGTGCGCGGGACGGCTCGTCCAGGCCGGCGGTCGGCTCGTCCAGGACGAGCACGTCCGGCTCGCCGACCAGCACGCCGGCGAAGGCCGCCCGGCGCTGCTGCCCGCCGGACAGCGCGAACGGGCTCGCCTGCCCCACCTCGTCCGGGTCGAGGCCGACCCGGCGCAGCGCGGCCGCGACGATCGCGTCCACCTGCTCGGGCGGGAGGTGCTGGGCGGTCAGCCCGAAGGCGACGTCGTCGTGCACGGTCACCGCGAAGAACTGCCGCTCGGGCTGCTGGAACACGTAGCCGATCCGGTCGAACCCCGCGGGGTCGCGCTCGGCCCACGGGTCGGTGCCGTCGACGTGCACCGTGCCGAGGGTCGGCTCGAGCAGCCCCTTGAGGATCGAGACCAGGGTCGACTTGCCGGCGCCGGACCGCCCCGCGAGCGCGAGCAGGTCGCCGGGCCGCACCGCCAGGTCGACGCCGGTCAGCGTCGGGCGGGCCAGCAGCCGGAGCGGGTCCGCCGCGCGGGCGAGCTCTCGGCGGGTGGCCCGCGCCCGACGGCCCCGGGTCGGGACGCCGTAGTCGTGCACGACGCCGCGGGCCACCACCCGCGCCTCGGCGGGAGCGCCGGTGGCGGTGGTGCTGGTCGCGGTGGTGCTGGGGGACGGGCCGGCCGAGGCGGCGGTGGACGCCGCGGCGGACGGCTGCGGCTGCCACCGGTAGGGCGCGCGCAGCCCGTACCGCACGAGCAGCGGGCCGTCGGCGAAGATCTGCGCCGGGCTGCCCTCGGCCTGCACCACGCCGTCGCCGACGACGACCACCCGGTCGGCGTCGACGACCTCGTCCAGGTGGTGCGTGATCTGTACGACGCCCACCCCGCGCTCGCGGTGCAGCCGCGCAACGCTCGCCAGCACGGTGGCGCGCGCCGCCGGGTCCAGCATCGCGGTGATCTCGTCCAGCACCAGGTAGCGGGGCTCCAGGGCGACCACGGAGGCGAGCGCGAGCCGCTGCAGCTCGCCGCCGGACAGGGTCAGGACGTCGCGGTCCAGGCCGACGTCGAGCCCGACGGTCTCGAGCGCGTCCTGGGCGCGCCCGCGCATCTCGCCGGTCGGCGCGCCGAGGCCCGCCAGGCCGAACGCGATGTCCTGGAAGACGGTCGTGCCGACCTGCTGGTTCTCGGGGTTCTGGAAGACCAGCTGGACCAGCCGGCGCACCGGGGGCAGGTTCTCCGGCCGTGAGACGTCGTGACCGTCGACGAGGACCCGTCCCGAGGTCGCCACGTTCAGGCCGTTGACGAGGCGGGCGACGGTGGACTTGCCCGACCCGTTGGCGCCGAGCAGGGCCACGCGCTCCCCGGGGGCGATGGCCAGGTCCAGCCCGCGGACGATCTCGGGGCCGTCCGGCGCGGAGTAGGAGAACCGCACGCGCGAGAGCTCGATCATGCCGCCAGCACCTCGTCCGTGCCGGTCGCGCGCGGGCCCGCTGCCGGGTCCTGGAGGTGGCGGGCCGGGTCCAGCCGGGTGGCGCCCCGGGGGACGACCCAGGTCGGGCCCAGGGCGACGCCCTGGGCGTGCGCGGCGTCGTGCAGGGTGCCCAGCCAGCGACGACCGGCGGCGGCCCGCAGGTCCTCGCGGGTCAGGACGAGCCCGGCCACCCGGTACCCCGCATCGACGTAGACGCGCAGCTGCGACAGCACGAACTCGCTCTGCGCGCGATCGAGGGCGGCGTCGTCGGACCGGTGCCCGCCGGGCACCCGGTAGGCGGGCGCGCCGAGCTGGACGATGCCGTGCCCCTGCCGGTGCGCCCACGCGACCAGGTCGCGGGCCAGCGCGCGCGCGGAGTCGCCGACCGGCGCGAGCAGCCGGTTGCTGACCAGCACGAGGGAGTACTCGCGCAGGTCGATCTCGGTCTCGGCCATCAGCGGGCCGCCGTCGCCGGTCGGGCCTGCGTCACCGGTCGGGCCGGCGGGGCCGGCTCAGCAGGGGCGGCGGGGACGACGCGGAGCGCGACGGGCACGGGTGCCGCCGGCCGCACGGGGATGGTCGCTCCGCAGACCAGCCGGGCGCGGTCCTGGGCGGAGACGGTCGTGGCGTCCGCCGGGTAGACGGCGCGGGTGCTCGGGTCGCCGAAGCTGGTGGCGGGGTCCGCGGGGTCGAAGGCACCGTCCGGGGTGGCGGGCACCTGCCACAGCTGGTCGATCTCGATGCCCGCCTCGTGCGCCGCGGCGAGCAGGTCGGTGATCCAGTTGCCGGTGTCCGGGTCGCACGCGGGGCTGCCCTGGACGTGCAGCCCGCCGACGATCTCGTAGCCCGCGTCCTGGTAGCGCCGCAGCCGCTCGACGACCGGGCCGAGCAGCTCGCGGTTCGAGGCGTGGAACTCGGCCGTGTTGTAGTCGTCGAACGAGGCGCCCGCCCGGTGCGGGCCCGCGAAGCGGAACTCGGGGCACGGGAGCTGGAAGATCTCGTAGCCCTGGTCCAGGGCCCACTCGGCCGCGCTGCGCAGCACACCGCTGGACCGGGCCAGCGGCTGCACGACGGCGTTCTGGTTCAGGATGCAGTGCGAGGTGACGAGGAGCCGGCGTCGGCCGGTGCTCCGCGGCCCGCCTGCGTGAGCGGCGCCCGGGGCCGCGGTGCGGCCCCGGGCGCGTGAGCTGTCGGTGCTCGTGGTCATGGGTGGTGAGCGCCGTCCTCAGGCCGTGGCCGCGGTGCTCGCGACCGGCTCGGGGGTCGGGTCGGTGACGACCGGCTGCTGACGGAACCGCAGCTTGACCAGGCTCGCCGGGATGGCCCGCAGCACCGCGTAGGTGAGGTAGGCCGTCAGGACCTTGTCGATGATGTTCGAGCCGAGGCGCGGCCAGAAGGCGGAGCCGAAGGCGCTCTGGCCGGACTGCTCCAGCCACAGCACCACGACGTCGAGCCCGCCGCCGGTCAGCCCGCCGAACAGGGCCACCGAGATGATCGTGCCGACCACGGGTGCCACGATCGCGACGACGATCCCGGCGACGGTGGCCGAGCGCAGGGTGTATCCCCAGCGGTTGGCCGCGGCGCCGACGATCACCGCGATCACGACCTGGACCAGCGCGAACGGGATCGAGGTCGGCCCGCTGGTGACGCCGAGCACGAGGTTCGAGACGACGCCGACCAGGATGCCCCAGCGGATGCCGAACAGCGCCGAGACCACGAAGGTCCCGATCGTGTCCAGGAACAGGAACGGGATGGACAGCAGCCCGACGAGGGTGCCGCCGATCACGTTCACCACCACCGCGAGCGCGCTGATGGTCAGGACGAGGGTCAGGCTGTTGGGGTTGACGAGCACACCGGCGCCGCTGCGGGCGTCGACGTGGGTACGGGGTGCAGACATGGCAGATCGATCCTTCTGGCGTGGGGGAGAGTACGGCGGGCTGCTGCGGGGGTTCCTGGGGCGCTGAGGTTCAGCGACGTCCCAGGCACAGACAGCTCGTGCCAGGCTGGAAGGAGAGGAAGGACCCGTTCATGGGGACGAGCTCCTACGGAGACGTTTGCCGGCGGCTCTCGCACGGCCAGGTCTTGCTCGGGAGCACCCCGCTCGTCCGTCGAAGGGTTGCTATCGCGTGGTCCGAGCCCTTTCGCGCGATTCTTGACCGGGGTGGACGCTACGTCGGCGGACGGCCGTGCGACAGGGACCGTCCACGATCCGGTCGTGCGTGTCCGACCGGGTCGCGGCGGCGGTCAGGCGAGGACGGCGGCGGACCGCCGGGACCAGCCCCGCCGGGTGCGCACGGCACCCACGCCGCGGCAGGCCAGGTAGATCAGGAACGAGATCGTGGTGACGTACGGGCTGATCGGCACGCTGGCGCCCAGGGCGAGCAGGATGCCGCCGACCGCGCTGGTCATGGCGAACAGCACGCTCAGGATCGGCATCACCACGGGTGAGGCGGTGACCCGGCTGGCGGCCGCGGCGGGGGTGATCAGCAGCGACAGCACCAGCAGCGCCCCGACCACCTGCACGGCGAGCGCGACCGCGAGCCCGAGCACCAGCATGAACACCAGCGACAGGCTGCGGGTGGGGATCCCGCGGGCCGCGGCGACGTCCGGGTCGAGCGACGCGAACGTCAGCGGGCGCCAGATGATCGCCAGGGTCACCAGGATCACCGCCGAGACGCTGAGCAGCACGGTCAGCCTGGTGTCGTCCACGGCGACGATCTGACCGGTGAGCAGGCCGAACTTGTTGGCGGCGCGGCCCTGGTAGAGCCCGAGGAAGAGCACGCCCAGCCCGAGGCCGAACGGCATCAGCACGCCGATGATCGAGTTCCGGTCGCGCGCCCGGGTGCCGAGCACCCCGATCAGGACCGCCGCGATCAGGGAGCCGACCAGCGAGCCGCCCGAGACGTCCACCCCGATCAGCAGCGCCGCCGAGGCGCCGGCGAACGAGAGCTCGCTGATGCCGTGCACGGCGAACGCCAGGTCGCGCTGCATCACGAAGACGCCGACCAGGCCGCCGACCAGTCCGAGCACGGCGCCGGCGATCAGCGAGTTGTGCACCAGGGCGAGCAGGGCGCCGTAGTTCTCGAACGAGAACAGCCGGTGCCACCCGGACGGGTCGGTGTCGCTCGCGGCGAGGACGGCGGACAGGGTGGCGGTCATGCGCGCTCCGGGGTGGCGTGGTGGACCGTCTCGTCGGTCCCCACGATGACGATCCGGCCCTGGACGTGCAGCACGTCCACGGGCGTCCCGTACAGCCGGGTCAGCTGGGCGGAGGTCAGGACCTCGTCCGGGGCTCCGACGGCGTGGCCGCCGGGGGCGAGGTACAGCACCGTGTCGGTGTACGGCAGCACCGGGGTGATCTCGTGGGTGACGAAGACCACCGCGGTGCCGTGGGTGCGTCGGGTGTCCGCGATCAGCGCGGTGACGTCGCGCTGGTGGCGCAGGTCCAGCGAGGCGAGCGGCTCGTCGCAGAGCAGCAGGGCGGGCTCGCACGCCAGGGCCTGCGCGATCCGGACCCGCTGCTGCTCGCCGCCGGACAGCGCGGACAGCGGGGCGTCGGCGTACACGTCGGCACCGACCGCGGCGAGCAGGTCGTCGACCCGGGCGCGGTGCCGCCGGCCGAGACCCCAGCGGTGGCCGTCCAGCCCGAGGGCCACCAGGTCGCGGGCGCGCACCGGCACGGCGGTGTCGATCTGGCGCTGCTGGGGGACGTAGCCGATCGCCTGGTTCCCGCGGACCGCCGGCCGGCCGAGCAGGGTCAGTCGGCCGGCGGTCAGCGGGTGCAGCCCCAGCACCGCCCGCAGCAGGCTGGTCTTGCCGGAGCCGTTCGGGCCGAGCACGGTGACGAAGTCACCGGGCCGCACGGTGAGGTCCAGCCCGGACCACACCGTGCGGCTGCCGTAGGCGAGGCTGGCGCCGGTCAGCTCGAGCGGGACACTCACTGCTCCGAGGCGGTGCTCAGCGCCTCGTCCAGCGCCGTGAGGTTCGCGGTCATCCATGACACGTAGTCTTCCCCCTCGGGAAGGGTCTCGGTGACCGGGACCACGGCGATGTCGTTGTCCTCGGCCGCGGCCAGGACCTGCTCGGTCTCCGAGCCGGTGGTCTGCTCGTTGTAGACCAGCGCGGCGACCTGGTGGTCGGTGAACAGGGCGAGCGTCTCCTGCAGCACGGTGGCCGGGACGTCCGTCTCCTCCTCGATCGACTCGGAGAACTCGTCCGGGGTGAGGTTGTCCAGGCCGACCGCGTCGAGCAGGTAGCCCGGGACCGGCTCGGTGATGGCGACCCCGAGGCCGGCGTACTCCTCGTTCATGGTGGCGGTCTCGGACTCGAGCGCGTCGACCTGGTCGGTGAACGTCGCCGCGTTCGCCGCGTAGGTGTCGGCGTTGTCCGGGTCGAGCGCGGACAGCTGGTCGGCGATCTCGTCGGCGAGCGTCACGACGGTCGGGAAGTCGTACCAGACGTGCTCGTTCAGCTCCTCGCCGTCCTCGGCGGTCTTGCCGGACAGGTCGACGACGTTGATCAGCTCGGGCTGGTCGTCCAGCGAGGACAGCATGGTGTCGACGAAGTCGTCGTAGCCGCCGCCGTTCTCGATCACCAGGGCGGCCTCGGACAGGGCGAGCTGGGTCTGGGCGTTCGCCTCGTAGGAGTGCGGGTCGGCGGACGGGTCCGAGATGATCGACGTCACGTCGACCAGGTCGCCGCCCACCTGCTCGACGATGTCGCCGTAGACGTTGGTGGAGGTGACCACGGAGACGCCGGTCGCGGCCGCCGACGTGGTGTCGGAGGTGCTGTCGGCCGAGTCGGTCGAGCAGGCGGTCAGGGCGAAGAGTGTGGCGACGGCAGCCGTGGCGGCTGCGGGGCGCGCGGAGATGCGCATGACGGTGTCCTTTCGGGGTCCGGGACGCCTGGGGCGGCCCCCCGCCGACGCACGCGTCTCGGCTAAACGATAGCAGTTCTCATTGTCGGACCCGTGCGGTGGCTCCCGCGGCGCCTACCCTCGTGACCGGAGGACGACGATGAAGCTGGTGATCGCGCCCGACTCGTTCAAGGAGTCGATGACGGCAGCCGAGGCCGCGGCGGCGATCCGCCGTGGCGTGCACCGGGTGCTCCCGGACGCCGACTGCGTCGAGGTGCCGATGGCGGACGGCGGCGAGGGCACCACCGACGCCCTGGTCGCCGCGCTGGGCGGTCGGCCGGTGGCGGTCGGCACCGTCGACGCCCTCGGTCGGCCGCGCATCGGCCGGATCGGGCTGCTGCCGGACGGCGTCGCGGTGCTCGAGGTCGCGGAGGCGGTGGGCATCGCCCTGATCGACGTCACCCGGCGCGACGTGCGGTCCAGCACCTCCCGCGGCGTCGCCGACCTGGTGCGCGGGGCGCTCGACCTCGGCGTGACCCGGCTGGTCGTGGGGCTCGGCGGATCGGCGACCAACGACGGTGGCGCGGGGCTGCTGGTCGGGCTGGGGGCCCGGCTGCTGGACCGGGACGGCGCCGAGGTCCCGCCGCTGCCGTGGCGGCTGGCGGAGGTGGCGGCCGTGGACCTGACCGGGCTGGACCCGCGGCTCGCGGCGACCCGGATCGACCTGGCCTGCGACGTGACCAGCCCGCTGCTCGGCCCGACCGGGGCCAGTGCCGTCTTCGGCCCGCAGAAGGGGGTCGCGCCCGAGCAGGTGCCGGTGCTGGACGACGCGCTGCGGCGGTTCGCGGACGCCGTCGAGGCGGCGACGGGCGCCCCGGTCCGGGACGTCCCCGGTGCCGGCGCGGCCGGCGGGCTGGGCTTCGCGCTGCTCGGTCTCGGCGCCCGGCCGCGCCCGGGTGCGGCCCTGGTCGCGGACGCCGCGGGGCTCGCCGGGCACCTGCGGGGCGCCGACCTGGTGCTGACCGGCGAGGGTGCGATCGACGCGCAGACCGCCGCCGGCAAGACCCCCGCGGGCGTCGCCGACGTCGCGGCGCGGGCCGGTGTGCCGGTGATCGCGTTCGCCGGTCGGGTCGACCCGGGTGCCGACGCGCTGATCGGGCACGGGTTCGCCGCGATCGTCCCGATCCTGCACGCCGGCTCGACCCTCGCCGACGCGCTCGCGCGAGGGCCGGAGAACCTGGAGCGCGCCGCCGCGACCGTGATCCGGCTGCTGACGCTCCCGGTCCCGCGCCCCTGAGCCCGACGCGGGACCTGGGCGGCTCGGCGGTCCGGTGCGCCCGGCGCGCGAGCTCCTCCGCGAGCGGGCGGCGGCGATGCGTGCCGCCACCGAACGGAACCTGGTGCGGGACGGCCTCGCGCCCGCGGAGGCGTCCTGGCGTGCGCGGGTGCTGATCGCGGCGGTCGACGGCATCCAGATCCAGTGGCTGCTGGACCCGAGCATCGACATGGCGGACGACATCGTCCGGCTGAACGCGGTGCTCACCGCGCCGCCCGGTCCCTGACGGGTCCGGCCGGGGCGGCGGTCGTCAGTGCGTCGGGATGGCCGCGGCGTAGTCGCGCAGCCGCAGCGCTCGGGACCGCTCCAGATGCCGGTCGCTCGCCGCCCGCGCCCGCTCCGGGTCCCGGGTGCGCAGGGCGTCCAGGAGCTCGGCGTGCTCCGCGCGGCTCTGCGTCAGGTCGTCCTGGTCCTCGACCCGTCGGCCGTCGTAGATCCGCAGCTGGGTGGTGAGGCGGACCAGCAGGTTGGTCACGGTGGCGTTGCCGGCGGCGGTCCACAGGTCGCGGTGCCACTGGGCGTTCAGCCGGCGCTCGTCGTCCGGGTTGTCGGCGGTCGCGGCGGCCTGCGCCAGGAACTCCAGCCGGGCCAGCTCGAGATCGGAGCAGCCCCGCGCCGCCCGCGCCGCGACCAGACCTTCGAGGGCGATCCGGGCCTCGTAGATCTCCAGCACGTCGCCGGGGGTGCCCGCGCGGACCCGGTAGCCCCGCGCGGCGCGTTCGAGCAGGCCGTCCTGCTCCAGGCGGGCCAGCGCCTCGCGGATCGGGGTGCGGGACACCTGGTAGCGGGCGGTCAGCGTGGTCTCGTGCAGCAGTGACGCGGGGCCGAACTCGCCGGCCAGCACGTCGTCGCGGAGCTGCTCGTACAGCCGGCCGCCGATGGGCCCGTCGCTGGTCTCGGCGCCCGCGCCGATCGTCCTGTCCCCGGTGTCCACGGCCGAAACGGTATCTCACGATGCGTATACATACGTATGCCGATGCTTGCTCACGTATCCGAGGGGGGTTACGGTCATCGCACCCGAGACCAGGAGGACCACCATGACCGCGACCGGCGCTGCCCGCCCGGCCGGTCCTGCGCGCGTCCGGCGCTGTCGGTAGACGACACCGCGGGCCAGGTGCCCGGGGCGTCGTCACCCCAGCCCCGACCACCGCCGGCGCACGCCGGCCCCGACCTGGTGACCCCTGATGACCGAGAGCACCGAGCTCGCCGCGCGCACCGCCGCGGCCGGCACCGGCACCGTGCAGCAGCGTGACAGCGCCGCTGAGCAGCGCGCGCACGGCAGCACCCGCACTCCGGGGCGGTCCCGCCCGGCGCGGTCCGGCCGCTCCCGCCGGCTGCGGGACGGGCTGCTGCCCTGGTCCAGCCTGATCCTCCTGGTGCTGGTCTGGTGGCTGGCGTCGGCGACCGGCCGGCTGGACCCCACGGTGCTGCCCGGCCCGGGCGCGGTGCTGTCCGCCGCCGTCGACCTGGTCCGGACCGGTGCGCTGGGCTCCGCGCTCGCGGCCAGCACCGCCCGGGCGGCCGTCGGCGCCGGTCTGGGGCTCGTGCTCGGGCTCGGCCTCGGCCTGGTCGCCGGGCTGTCCCGGCTGGCCGAGCGCGCGGTCGACAAGCCGGTGCAGATGATCCGCACCATCCCGTTCACCGCGATGGTGCCGCTGTTCATCATCTGGTTCGGCATCGGCGAGACGCCCAAGGTGCTGCTGGTCGCGGTCGGGGTCGCCGTGCCCGTCTACCTGAACACGTTCGCGGGCATCCGGGACGTGGACGCCCGCCTGGTCGAGGCGGCCCGGGTCTGCGGGCTCAGCCGCGCCCGGGTGGCCACGCAGGTGCTGCTGCCGGGTGCGCTGCCGTCCGTGCTGGTCGGGGTGCGCTTCGCGCTCGGGATCGCCTGGGTGGCGCTGATCGTCGCGGAGACGCTGGCCGCCGGGCAGGGGATCGGTGCGCTGATGACCCAGGCCCGCGAGTACGTCCGCACCGACGTGATCCTGGTGTGCATCGCCGTGTACGCCGCGCTCGGCGCGATCACCGACACCCTCGTCCGCGCCCTGGAGCGCTTCCTGCTCCGCTGGCGCGTCACCTACCAGGGCGACTGACCACCGACCGCCCCGCCGCGCGGCCGGCGCCCCGTCCGTACCCCTGCGCTCCGTCTCACCTCACGCCGTACCGCCGTACCCCGTACCCCCCCTGCATCCCCGATCGAGAGGCACTGCCATGTCCGTCCGAACCCGTCGCTCCGCCGCCGGCGTGCTCGTCCTCGCCCTGACCGCCGTGCTCGCCGCCTGCTCCTCCGGCACCGACGCGTCCTCCACCGGGTCGGCCTCGGCGACCGCCACGGACGCGCAGGAGGATGCGACCACCGTCCGGATCGCCGAGCTGTCCACCGCGAACTACCTCACCCTCGGGCGGGCCAGCGGGCTGGTGGACGACGCGCTGGAGTCGGTCGGTGCCTCGGCGGACTGGCTCGGACCGTTCACCACCCCGACCACCGCCTACGAGACCGTCTACGGCGGCCAGGCCGACACCGGCTCGACCGGGGCCTCCCGGCAGATCATCTGGGCGTCGGAGGACCGCGACATCCTGGCCTATGCCGTCGAGTCCTACAGCGGTGACAGCCAGGGGCTGACGGCCGCACCCGGCTCGGGCGTCACCGAGCTGGCCGACCTGTACGGCAAGAAGGTCGCGGTGGGCCCGGCCGAGGGCGGCACCGGCGACTACATCTTCGAGAAGGCGTTCGCGGCGGCCGGGCTCGACTCCTCCCAGGTGGAGAAGGTGTACATCGCCGACTCCGACGCGGCGGCCGCCTTCGCCACCGGCGAGATCGCGGCCTGGTCCACCTACGACCAGTTCTTCGCCACCGCGCAAGCCACCGAGGGCGCCACCGTGCTGGCCCGCGGCGACGAGATCGGCTCGCACAACGCGTCGATCCACTTCGTCACCCGGGCGTTCGCCGAGGCGCACCCGGTGGTGGTCGAGGCGCTGTTCAGCGGGTTGCAGGCCCAGGCCGAGGCGGCCGCGGACGACCCGTCCGTGATCACCGACGCCTACACCGCCGCGGGCGCCTCCGCCGACGTGGTGGACGTGATCGGCACCTTCGACGTGCCGACGATCACCGCGGTGGACGCCGACGCGCTGGCGAACCTGGAGGCGCTGGCGCAGGACTACGTCGACTTCGGCTTCATCGACGCGGTGCCGGACCTGACCACCGCGGTGCTGGACGTCACCGAGGCCGACTGAGATGGCGGACGCGCTGCGGCTGCACGACGTCGGCCGGTCGTTCGGCGCGACCCGGGTGCTCGACGGGGTGTCCCTGACGATCGTCCCCGGCGAGTTCGTCGCGCTGATCGGCCGGTCCGGCTCCGGCAAGTCGACGCTGCTGCGGATCGTCGCCGGGCTGGACCGGGCCGACGGCGGGCAGGTGCAGGTGCCCGGGCGGGTCGCGGTCGCCTTCCAGGAGCCGCGGCTGCTGCCCTGGCGTCGGGTCCGCGCGAACGTCGGCCTCGGGCTGACCGGCGCCGACCGGGACGTCGCCGTCGAGACCTCGCTCGCCGAGGTCGGGCTGACCGCGCG
Organism: Cellulomonas sp.; assembly: GCA_036404115.1. Taxonomy (GTDB): domain Bacteria; phylum Actinomycetota; class Actinomycetes; order Actinomycetales; family Cellulomonadaceae; genus Cellulomonas. The sequence continues at coordinate 42,949 of DASWPG010000071.1, read as the reverse complement.
CGCCGAGGCGTGGCCGCTGACCCTGTCCGGCGGCGAGGCCCAGCGCGCCTCGCTCGCCCGCGCGCTGGTGCGCCGGCCCGACCTGCTGCTGCTGGACGAGCCGTTCAGCGCGCTGGATGCACTGACCCGGCTCAGCGTGCACGAGCTGGTCGCCGCCCTGCACGCCCGGCACGGCTGGGCTGCGCTGATGGTCACGCACGACGTCACCGAGGCGATCCGGCTCGCGCACCGGGTGGTCGTGCTGGACGGCGGCCGGATCGCCGGAGAGGTCCGGGTGGACGACGCCGGCGGCGGGCAGCACCGGCGGCCCGAGCTGGAGGACGCGCTGCTCGACCTGCTCGGCGGGGTGGCCGCGGTGCCGGCGGGGGCGGCCGGCCCTGCCGGTCCGGCGGTGGGCGGATGAGCACCACCGCGCCGGAGCGACGCTGGCCCGACCCCGGGGTGGTCACGGCGCTGGCCGCGCTCCGGGCCGCCCGGCCGCTGGTGCACCTCTACACCAACCCGGTTGCGCTCGCGCTGACGGCCAACGCGCTCACCGCGCTCGGTGCGGTGCCCGCCGCGCGTGCCACCGTCGAGGTGCCGGACGTCGGCTGGGCCGGCCCCGGCGCCGTGCTGGTCAACCTGGGCGTGCGCGGCCCGGGCAGCCCGGCGCTGTGGCTCGCCGCGGCCCGGTCCGCCCGAGAGCGCGGGGCGCCGTGGGTGCTCGACCCGATCGGTGCGAACGGTCCGTACCCGGCCGCGCGCACCGTCGCCGCCGAGCTGCTGGCCCTGGCCCCGGCAGTGCTGCGCGGCAACGCCTCCGAGGTGGTGGCGCTGGCCGGCGGACCCCGGACCGGCAGCGGGCCGGACAGCGCGCTGGACTCCGCCGACGCCGGGCCGGCCGCCGCCGCGCTCGCCGCGCGCTGGTCCACGGTCGTGACGGTCAGCGGGGTGGCCGACCTCGTCACCGACGGGCGTCGGACCGTCCTGGTGCCCGGCGGGCACCCCTGGATGCCGCTGGTCTCCGCGCTCGGCTGCACCCATGGCGCGATCGTGGCCGCCTTCACCGCCGTCGTCCCCGCCGCGGAGGCCGCCGTCGCCGCCAGCGCGGTGCTCGCCCGCGCCGGTGAGATCGCCGCCGCCCGGGCGAGCGGCCCCGGCACCCTCGTCCCCCACCTGCTCGACGCGCTGCACGCGCTCGGCACCGACCCCACCCCGGAGATCCCGTGACCCTCGACCCCACCCTGCGCGACCTGCTCGCCGACCCCGTCGACCACGGACCGCTGACCGACACTGCGGACGGGCTGGTGAACCCGCGCACCGCGGCGCGCTACCCCGTCCGGGACGGCCTCGCCGCCCTGCTGCCCGAGGCCGGGGCGGCCGGCGCTCTGCCGACCGCAGCGTTCGACGGGGTGGCCGACTGGTACGACGACGTGATGCAGGACCCGGACCGGCACGGACCGCTGACCGCCCTGGTGAACGACCTGGTCGCCGGCGAGCTCGGCCGCGGCCCCGGCCTGGTGCTCGACGTGGCGTGCGGCACCGGGCTGTCTCCGCGCTGGCTCACCCCGCTCGGCTGGACCGTGCTCGGCGTGGACTACTCGGCCGACCAGGTCGGGATCGCCCGGACCCGGCTGCCGGCGGTCCAGGGCGACGCCGCCGCGCTGCCGTTCCGGACCGGCTCCCTCGACGCGGTCATCACCACGTTCTCCGCCGCCCCCGACCACGACGGCGCGGTCCGTGAGGCCGCCCGGGTGCTGCGGCCCGGCGGGCTGCACGTCGCGGTGTTCGTGCACCCCGTGCTGAACGGGGGGTTCAGCACGCACGCACCGGACGGATCGGTGCTGGTCGACCCCGGTTACCTGCAGGTCGCGCACCGCGGGCCGGACCAGCACGCCACGACCATCCGCGGCCGGGTCGGCTCCCGGCACCTGCCGCTGGACGCCCGGCTCGCGCCGTACCCGGCCGCCGGCCTGCGGCTGCGCACCTTCCGTGAGATCGGCGAGCAGCCGGGGGCGCTGCCCAGCAGCATCCTGACCACCTGGACCCGGGAGGACGCATGAGCGCGGACGTCGCGCTCGAACCCTGGCTGGTGCTGCCGAGCACGGCCCGCCCCGGCTCCTACGACCGGCTGCTGCGACTGGGGGAGCAGGCCGACGCCGCAGGGTGGCACGCGCTCGCCGTGGCGGACAGCGCCTTCGCGCTGGGGTTCCACGAGTCCACGGTGGCGCTCGCGGCGCTCGCCGCCCGCACCCGGCGGGCCCGCCTGGTGGTGGCCTGCCTGTCCACGCTCGGCCTGCGCGAGCCGCTGACCGTGGCCCAGCAGTGGGCCAACCTCGACCAGCTCTCCGGCGGACGGGTGCACCTGGTGGCCTGCCCCGGCAACCGCACCGGCGCCAAGCACGAGCGGGAGCGCGCCGCCTTCGGCATCGACTACGACGACAAGCTCGCCCGCACCGAGGAGTACGTGGCCTTCCTGCGAACCGCCTCCGCCCCCGGCCCGGTCACGTTCCACGGCGAGCACGTGCGGGTGGACGACCTGACGTTCACGCCGCCGTTCGTGCAGCAGCCGCTGCCGGTCTGGCTGACCGGCAACCCCGGGCCCGACGCCGGGCCCCGGACCCTGGAGCGCGTGCTGGACCGGGTCGCCCGGCTCGGCGACGGGTGGCTGACCTACAACATCCGGCCCGCCGACCTCGCGCCGCGGGTCCGGCTGCTGCACGAGCTGCGGGACCGGGCCGTCGCCGCCGGGCTGCCGGTCGCCGTGCCGCACGGCCCGCTGCCGGTGACGGTCCAGGTGCGGTTCACGCTCGCCGGCACGGACCAGGCCGCGAACGACGAGGCGCGGGCCGCCTGGGCGAGGTCCTCCACCCGGGGGATCTCCCCGGACGACCTCGCCCAGGTGTTCGCCGTCGGCACCCCGGAGCGGGCGCTGGCGCACCTGGACGCGCTGCGCGCCGCCGGTGCGACGGCCGTCGCGCTCAGCCCGCTGGGCGACGACGAGGAGCAGACCGACCGCGCGACCGCCGACCTGCTGCCGCACCTGCACGCGACGAGCCCGGTCGCATGACGGCGCGCACCGGCCCCGCGGGCTGCCCCCGCTGCCCCGGCGCCCACGTCCCCGCCCGGAGGTGTGGGCGACCCTGGACGACGTCCGGGAGATCGCGGCCGGCCGCCGGCCCGGGCACCTGGTCTGCGCGCTCGGCACCGAGCAGTTCGACGGCACCGCGGCGAGCCGCTACCGCCGCCGAGCCGCTGGTGCTGTACTGCGGCGGCGTCTCGGCCGGCCGGCTGGCGCTGGCGCTCGCGGTCGCAGGTCGGGACGACGTCGCGGTCGACGACGGGTCGCTGGCGGAGCGGAGCGCGCGGCCGGAGCTGCCACTGGTCACGGGGTAGCCGCGTCGCCGGCCGGACGCACGCGCTCGGCGACCAGGACGGACAGCAGCGCCACGGCGGTGCCGAGGGCGGCGCCCGCCAGGGTGTCGGTGAGCCAGTGCACCTGCAGATACGTGCGGCTGAACGCCATCGCGCCGGTCCACAGCGCCGCGACCGCGACCAGCCGGCGTCGGCGCAGCAGGAGCACCAGCAGGACGGCCAGCGTGGCGGCGTTCGCCACGTGCCCGGACGGGAACGAGCCGAAGTCGGAGGCGACCAGCTGGTCGGCGGGCCGAGGTCGGGCCACCAGGTGCTTGACGACCTGCACGGTCGCCGCCGACCCGAGCAGGGCGACCACGAGGACGACCGGCTCCCGCCGCAGCCGGGCGAGGAGCATCCCCAGCAGGACGGCCGTCGGGACGAGCACCGCGCCGACCACCCCACCGCCGAGGTCGCTGACGACGGTCTGGACGGTCGTCAGCGCCGGGCTGCGCGCCGACAGCACCACGGACGCCCACCACCGGTCCAGCGGGGTCGGGCCGAGCCCGGTCAGCACCATGAGCGCGGTGGACGCGAGGAAGAGCGTCGCGGACGCCACGGCGCCGAGGAGCAGCGGTCGTCGGTGGGGCATCCGGTCACGATAGGCGGCCCGGGCTGCCGGGCCCGCCGCCGTCCGGGCCGGGCGTCGTGCCCTGAGCGGAGGTGCTGGCCACGGTCGCACCGGTGCCCAGGGCCTCGATCGACGTCTGCCCGTCCTGACCTGCGGTCAGGTTCAGGCCCGAGGTCACCTCGTCGTCCGCCGGCGGATCGAGCGATCGCGACGACGACCGGGACTCGTCTGCCGACCGGAGGGCATCGCGGAGCGCCCCTCCCCGGGGCCGGTGCGCGTCAGGCCGCGTCGAGGTCGGCGCGCACGTCGAAGCTGTTCCGGTGGAAGTCGATCAGCCGCTCCTCGCGCATCCGGGACAGCTCGCGGGAGAGCGCCGAGCGGTCCACGTTCAAGAAGTCGGCCAGCTCGGCCCGGGAGTAGTCGACGGTGAAGCGCGCGGACCGGTGCGTCTCCTGCTGCCAGGCCAGGAACCGGCAGATCCGCCTCCGCAGCGACCGCAGCGAGACGATGTCGAGCTGCCGTTCGAGGTGCCGGTTCTGCCGCAGGGCGATCCGCATCAGGTTCTCCACCACACCGCTGCGCAGCGTGCACAGCGGCCCGTCGGCGTGCACGATCCGGCCCATCGCGACCAGGAGCGCGCGACCGTCGGTGGCTGCGGTCACGGTGCGGGCGGTGCGGGACCGGTCGTCCGCGAGCAGGTCGACGCCGAACACGTCGCCGGCGCCGAGCCGGCCGAGCAGCAGACGGGAGCCGGTGACGGCCGCCGCGGTGACCTGGACCTGCCCGTCGAGGACCACGCCCACCTCGGTCAGCGGGTCGCCGGCGCGGACCAGCACCTCGCCGGCCGCGAAGGTGCGGGTGCGGGTGCCCAGGCAGCGGGTGACCAGCACGATCTCCTGGTCGGTGAACCGGGCGAACAGGTCGGTGCCGCGGGCGTCGGCCAGCCAGTGCGCATCGAGCGCCGGAGCGTCCATCCGTCCGCCTCTCGATCGACGTTGCCACGGCAACCGACGCGGGGCGCGCCGGTCAGCACAATCGGTGGTGAGGGCAGCCTAACCCCGGCGGCCGGACCGGCCGAGGGCAGCCCGATCCGTACCGGACCAGCAGCAGAGAGGCATCGGGCACGAGATGACGGACGACACGGCACGGCTCCCGTTCGAGGAGCGCCGGACCGAGGACGTGCCCGGCCACTGGCTGCTGGCCCGGATCGGCAAGCGGGTGCTCCGGCCCGGCGGTGCCGAGCTCACCCGGGCGATGCTGGACCAGGCCGGTCTCGGCGGCGCCGACGTGGTCGAGCTGGCACCGGGCCTCGGCTGGACCGCTGCCGAGATCCTGGCGGCGGGGCCGCAGTCCTACACCGGTGTCGACCAGGACGCCGACGCCGCGCGGATCGTCGCCCGGGCCGTCGCCGGGCGGGGACGCTGCCTGCAGGGCGACGCGGCCGCGACCGGCCTGCCCGCGGGCTCCGCCGACGTCGTGGTCGGCGAGGCGATGCTCACCATGCAGTCCGACCGCGGCAAGCAGGCGATCATCACCGAGGCCGTCCGGCTGCTGCGGCCCGGCGGGCGCTACGCGATCCACGAGCTCGGGCTCCGGTCCGTGCCGACCGAGCCGGGATCGGCGACCGCCGCCCGTCAGGAGCTCGCCCGCAGCATCAAGGTGAACGCGCGTCCGCTGCCGATCACCGAGTGGCAGGGGCTGCTCGAAGAGGCCGGGCTGGTCGTGGACTGGGTCGGCACCGCACCGATGTCGCTGCTCAGCCTGCGGCGCAACCTCGCGGACGAGGGGGTGCGCGGCACCGCCCGGATCCTGCGCAACGTGCTGCGCGACCGGGAGGTGCGCAGCCGGGTGCTCGCGATGCGGGCCACGTTCCGGCGCCAGCGCGACTCCCTGGTCGGGGTGGCGTTCGTCGCCCACCTGCCCGTGAGCCCCGTCGAGGCCCAGGAGGACCCGCGATGACCGACGCCGTGACGACCGACCCCGCCACGACCGGCCCCGCCACGGCCGGACCGGCCACCACCGAGGTCGCCGACCTCCGGGCGCTGGTCGCCGTCCAGCCCGAGGCGACCGTCTCGCGCACCGTGCTGCGCGCCGACGGGGTGCGGATCGTGCTGTTCGCCTTCGACGCCGGGCAGGTGCTGACCGAGCACACCGCCGCGATGCCCGTGCTGCTGCAGGTGCTGGACGGTCACCTCCGGGTCGGTGCGGCCGGGCGGACCACCGACCTGGTGCCCAGCGGCGTCCTGCACCTCGGCACCCGGGTGCCGCACACCGTCGAGGCGGTCGAGCCGTCCCGGCTGGTGCTGACCATGCTGGACGTGCGCGCCGCGCCGGTGCACGACGGCACCGGCATCGGCCCCGGTGCAGGGCGCCGGCCGGCCTAGGTGCGCGCGCTCTCGGCGTCCAGGAGCTCGCTCTGCCGGCGGCCCGTGGCGGTGTGCGCACCCGGGACGTCCTCGTCGGGCCGGATCCTCGTCCGGGTGCGCGACGTGCGGGCGCCGACGATCCCCAGGGTGATGGCGATCCCGACCACCAGCACCGCCGACACCAGGTAGAGCGGTCGGACCTCGTCCGTGCCGAACCGGGGCAGCACCATCCCGGCGAAGCCGGTCGACAGGATGCCGCCGATGTTCAGCGCGGCCGCCACCATGCCCTGCGCTGCCGATGTCGAGGCGGGCGGCACGAGCTCGCTCGTGATGACGGGGGTGCCGATCGTGCTGCCCGTCAGGCCCGCCCCGGCCAGCAGGAGTCCCACGACGTACAGCGCGAGGCTTCCGGCGCCGGCCGGGGTCGCGAGGTAGATCATCGCGAGGCCGGCCCCGCAGACGACGGCGGAGCAGGTGAGCACCTGGGCGCCGAGCCGCGCGTGCAGCCGTGCGAACGCGGGGGCCACCACCAGGCCGGTGACCGTGAGCAGCGAGCCGACCAGACCCACCGTGCCGGGTGCACCCAGCCCCGCCTGCGCGAACACGACCGACATCAGCGTGCTGACGGGGTACACGCTCATCACGAGGAGCGCGAAGGCGATCATCGGCACCAGCGCGAGGCCGGGGATGCCCGGCCGACCGCGGTGCGCCGTGCCGGGCGCGGGGGGCTCGGGCTCGCGCAGCCACCTCCCGATCACGACGGGCGCCGGGATGCCGACGAGGTGGCCCCACATCGGCGCCGCCCAGGACGACCTGGCGAGCAGGCCGCCCGCGAGGAGGCTCGCGACCGACCCGACGCTGAACACGACGTTCGCCGTGGCGAACCGTCGCGCACGTCCGCCCGGCCCGTCGCCCGCGAGCGCGACGAGGCTGTTCGCCGAGGTGAGCAGCACACCGGTCGCCGCGCCCCACAGCACGCGCACCCCGATCAGGGCGCTGAACCCCAGGGGGACGAGCGCCGGCAGCACGCCCGCCAGCACGAACAGCGCGGTCGCCCCGAGCACCAGTGGCCGGTACCGGAGCCGTGCCCCCGCGAGCACCCCGGTGGCGAGGGCCGCGGGGACCATCGCGACGCTCGGTGCGGTCGCGATCCATGTCGCGGTGGTCGCCGAGACCTGGTGCTCGGCGGCCACCGCTGCGACCGACGGCAGCACCAGGGCGACGGCGGGCGTCAGCAGGAAGAGGCTGAGGACGGCGACGAGGTGCTGCCGGTCTCCGGTGGTCTGCGCTCCGGTCACCGGACCGGGGCCGACGCCGGGACGCGGTCGGCGCCGTCGACCAGCAGGACGCACCGCGCGGGTGCGCAGCCCTCGGCCTGGACGGTCACCGTCAGGGTGCCGGGCCCGGTCGGGCGGACGACGGCGAGTGCGCGCCCGGCGTCGCTGGTGCAGCGGTCACCGAGGTAGGACTCCCGCGGGTCCGGCCGGGCGGAGCCCAGACCTTGCAGGGTGCCCGGGCCGTCGACCTGGACGGTCACCTCGCGCCGGGCGCCGGGGTCCACCCGCCCGAGCTGGTCGACCAGCCGGATCTCGACGTGCGCGAGGTCCCAGGGGCCGGCGGCGAGGACGTCGCGGTCGACGGACAGCTCGACCCGCAGCGCGGGATCGGCCGTCGCGAGCGAGGTCCGGCCGACCTCGCGGCCGCCGCGGTGCGCGACGGACGTGATCGTCCCGCGCCGATAGGGCACGACCGCCTCGGCATAGCAGGGGCGCTCCGTCCCCACCGGGACCCGTACGACGGGAGCACCGTCCAGCAGCAGCTCGATCTCCTCCGCGTCGCTGTACACCTCGACGGTGACGGGGGTGCCCTCCGCGACGTCCCACGTCCAGGACGGCACCGCCTCGGACCAGGACCACGACCGCGGCCGGGCGGGGGTCTCGCGGTGGGCGGGCGGCTGCGTCGCGAGGTACGGCACGTCGCTCAGGCCGAACACCGTCGCGCGGTAGTAGGAGACGGCGCGGCGGAGACCGGTGATGTCGATGTCCCCGGCCCCTGCCGTCAGCCAGGGGTAGCCCGCGGACAGCCCCTGGTCGTCGCCGGGTCGCATCGGCCGGCCGATCCCCGCCTCGCCCAGGTAGTCCCAGCCCGTCCAGGTGAAGTCACCGATCACGTGGTCGTTGTCCAGCACGAGCTGCCAGTACCGGTCGATGATGCTCGGGAACGTCTCGCTGCCCACCACCACCCGGCCGGGGAACTCGGCGTGGTCGGGCAGGTACCGGGCGTGGGCGTAGTTCAGGCCCACCACGTCGAGGTAGGAGCTGGCCTCGACGATGCGTTCGCCGACCTGGTCCGACGCGATCAGCCGCTCCATCGCGTCGCCCATCTCGCCCAGCGCGGAGTTGAACGACGGGTCCGGCCCGCCGGCTGCGCCGGCAGCCTGCGCCTCGGCCAGCAGGGCGGGCATCAGCTCCATCGCGGTCATGCCGCCGTTGATCGCGTTGGTGACCAGCCGGGTCGGGTCGGCCGCCCGGATGCGTTCGGCGACCAGTCGGCCGACCCGGGCGCCGAACGGGGTGCCGATCTCCAGGATCTCGTTGCCGATCGAGTACAGGATCACGCTGGGGTGGTTGAGGTCCTTCGTGACGAGGGCGTCGACGTCGCGCTCCCACCACTGCGGGAACCGCCGGGCGTAGTCGTCCTCGGTCTTGGAGACCGTCCACATGTCGAAGGTCTCGTCCATCACGAGCATGCCGAGCCGGTCGCAGGCATCGAGCATCGCCCGGCTCATCGGGTTGTGCGCCGACCGGATCGCGTTGAAGCCCGCGGCGCGCAGCAGCTCGACCCGGCGCTCCTCGGCCCGTCCGATCGCGGCCGAGCCGAGCACGCCGTTGTCGTGGTGGACGCAGGCGCCGCGCAGCTTCACCACCTCGCCGTTGATCCGCAGGCCGCGCGAGGGGTCCACCGTCACCGTGCGGATGCCGAAGGCCGTCGTGTGCGCATCGGGCTCGTGCGTGCCGTCCAGCACCTCCACCGTCGCCGTGTACAGGGCGGGGTGCTCGACGCTCCACAGGGCGGGGTGCGGGACGTAGAGCCGCAGCCGGGCGGTCAGCGCCTCGCCGGCCAGGATCGTCAGGCGGGTGTCGTCCGTCGCGACCTGCGCGCCCGCGCCGTCCGTGACCGTCGCCCGGAGCCGGACCGTCCGGGTGGCGGTGCTCTCGTTGAGCACGCGGGTGGCGACCGCGACGGTCGCCAGGTCCTGGTCGACGTCGGGCGTGGTGATCTGCGGCCCCTCGGCGGCGATGTGCACCAGGCCGCCGAGCAGCAGGCTGACCGGGCGGTGGATGCCTCCGCCGCTGTACCACCGGGAGTCCTTGTACGCCTGCGCCTCGACCCGGACCGTGGCGGTCCCGCCGTAGGTCAGATAGGGGTCGAGAGGCACGTAGAACGTGGAGTACCCGTTCGACCACTGGCCGGCGAGGTGACCGTCGACGTAGACCATCGCATCCCGGTAGACGCCCTCGAACTCGAGCGTCGCCCGGCGGTCGGCCCACGCCGCGGGGACCTCCAGCTGCTTCTCGTACTCCCAGGCCCCCGGGCGGAAGTAGCCGGTGTGCGACCCGTTCGGGCTGTCCGCGCCGCGGCCCTCGTGCAGCATCGCGTCGTGCGGCAGCGTGACCGGCTCGCCCGGGCTCCCGCCGCCGATGTGCTCGAAGATGGTCTTGCGCGGACCGAAGGTCCATCCGTCGTCGAACGATGTCCTGATCACAGTGCCCAGCCCTTCATCGTGCTCACGTCCTGTCCTGCTCGAACCGGTCGGGTCTAGCGCACCCCCTTGATGAAGCGCACCGAGATCGCGCCGAGGATCGTGCAGACGATCAGGGCGATGAAGACGACCCGGTAGTCGCCGGTGGCGCCGACCACCAGGCCCGCGACGCTCGGGGCGATGATCTGCGGCCCGGCGTTCGCGATGTTCATCACCCCGAGGTCGCGGGCGGCGTTGTGCACGTTCGGCAGGACGCGCGTGATCAGCGCCTGGTCGACGGCGGAGTAGATCCCGAACGCCGAGCCGGTGAACGCCGTCGCGATCCACGCGCCGGTCATGGTCGGCACGAGCAGGTAGACCAGTCCGGCCGGCAGGAAGAGCAGCGTGGAGATCGCGACGAACAGCCGCAGGCGCCCCAGCCGGTCCGAGAGCCAGCCGCCGAACAGGGCGAAGGTCACGCTCAGGACGGTGCTGAGGCCGGTGAGGGCGACCAGCGCCGTGCTCGCGGCGTCGATGTCGTCCAGGCCGATGTAGTCCCGGAGGATGTAGAGCTGGAAGCTCGCCACCGAGAAGTACCCGAACACCAGCAGGAACCGGCCGACGAACGTGAACCAGTAGTCGGGCGCGGTGCGGAACCCGGGGAACCGGGCCGCCTCGCGCAGCGCGGACGCCGAGGTGGCGGTGATGGCGGGCGGCGCGTAGTCCTTCGTGCTGAGGGCGAACAGCGCGCAGATGAGCACGAAGACCGCGGCGACACCGAGGTAGCCGAGGAACAGATCCTCGGACAGGCCGGCGATCGCGACCCCGATGTACATGCCCACCGAGCTCGCGGCGCCCACCAGGCCGGACATCGACCCGCGGAACCGGACCGGGACGCGTTCGGGCATCACTGCGGTCAGGGCCGCCTGGGTGCCGTTCAGCGGCCACATCACGACGGCCCACGTGATGGCGAGCGCGGTGGTGGACGTCAGCTGCGACATCACCAGCAGGCCGATCGCCCCGGCGATGCTCGCGCCGAGCACCCAGGAGTTGCGCCGGCCGAGGAACCGGCCGGGGGTCCGGTCGGACAGCCGGCCCATCACGGGCTGGGAGATCACGCTGGAGATGGCACCGACGCTCATCGCCACGCCGAGCGCCGTCGCCGAGGCGGCTGCGTCCGGGATGATCGTGGCGATCTGCTTGCCGAGCAGCACCTGCATCACGCCGCCCCACACCGCGCCCATGGCGATCAGCGCGAGGGGGTACACGACCCACAGCCACCGGCTCATCCGTTCAGGGCCCGTGGGGGCCTCCTGCACCGGGAGCTCGTCGTTCCCGGGCGTCGTCAGACTCGTCATTGAGTACTCCTCGTCGAGTTCACACGTGTGAATCACACGTGTGACTGGACTGTAGGGTAAGTCTGCCGACGGTGTCCACCAGGGGCGCGGGGCGCGGGGCCGCCCGCAGCGGGCGGCAGTGCGGGGGTGGAGCGCAGCGTGGCACTGACCAGCAAGGACGTCGCCGATCGTGCGGGCGTCTCCCGGTCGACCGTGAGCTACATCCTGAACGGGCACGGTGACCGCTTCTCGGCCACGACCCGTGCCGCGGTCGAGCGCGCCGTCGCCGATCTGGGCTACCGCCCGCAGGCCGCCGGGCGGGCGCTCGTCCGGGGCCAGAGCGACATCGTGCTGCTCGTCCTGCCGCACGCCGCCGGCGGTCGGATCAACGAGATCATCGACGCACTGACCGCCGCGCTCGCCGCCGAGGGGCTCGCCCTGCTGCTGCGCTCCGCCACCGCAGCCCCGGACACCTTCCCCGCGATGGTCGCCGCGGTCCGGCCGCGCGCCGTGGTGAACCTGACCGAGCTCAGCGGCCACGAGCTCGCCGTGCTCGACAGTGCCGGCACCCGGGTGGTCGACGTGGCTCGGGCGGCATCGCGTCCGCAGGGCAGCAACTGGGCGGTCGGCAGGCTCCAGGTCGCGCACCTCGTCGCCCAGGGGCACCGGCGCGTCGCCTACGCGCGCCTCGCGGAGGCCGGCGCGGACTCGCTGCTGGCCTCCCGCGAGGGCGGCGTCCGGGAGGCGTGCCGCGAGGCGGCCCTGCCCGACCCGCAGGTCGTCACGGTGGCGCTGCGCGCCGATGCCGACCTCGACGCCGTGGCCGCGCTGCCGGCCGGCACGGCCGTCGCCTGCTTCAACGACGAGACCGCGGCCGCTGCCCTCGGTGCGGCGCGGGTGCTCGCGCGCGAGGTCCCCGGCGACCTCGCCTTCATCGGCGTGGACGACTCGCCCGTCGCCGCACAGACCCATCCGCGGCTGACCACGATCGGGTACGACATCGCGGCACAGGCGCTCGCGATCGCCCGTGCGGTGGTCGCCGAGGACGACCCGGCCTACGAGGAGCTGGACGTGCAGACGGTCCGGACGCTCCGGGTGGTCGAGGGCGGCACCGCCTGAGGTGGTCGGGGCCGGCGGCCCGCATCATCCGGGCCGCCGCCCGGGACGCGATCACGGTGGTGCTCGGACCGAGCGAGCGCGACCACGGGTCGCTGCGCACGGCGCAGGTCGTGATCGGTCCGGACGGGTCGGGGCTGCGGGTGGTGGACACCCCGGTCGGGCCGGAGGAGGTGCCGGTCGCGCCCCGATCGGTCGCAGGAGCGGCCGGTGAACTCCTGACGAACATCGTGCGACCGGTCCCGTACCTGGTCAGAGCGCCGGCGCCGGGGCTGGCACGATACCGCCGTGCCGAACGACGTCGACCTGCTGGTCCGGACCTCTCGCGCGGTCGGCGGCGTGCTGCGGACGGTCGGCGAGCTCGCCGTGCCGGTCGCGGTGGTCGACGCCGGGGTGCCGATGCACGAGGTCGAGGTGCTGTTCCGCTCGCCGCACCTGCCGTGCCTGGCGGTGCTGGCGGCCGGTGGCCGGGTCGGCATGGTGTCCCGGGCGCGGTTCACCGATGCGCAGACCGGGCGGCTCGGCTTCGGCCGGGCGGTGCTGGCACGGCGGCCGGTCGAGGAGGTCGCGGACTGGTCGCCGCTGGTGGTCGACGAGGGCACCGGCGTGGTGGAGGCCGCCACGCTGGCGATGGAGCGGGCGGGCAGCGGCCGGTACGACGACGTGCTGGTCCGCTCGCAGAGCTGGTCCGCGGTGGCGACGTCCGACCTGGTGCGGGCGCTGGTGGCTGCGCTGTCCAGCCGGGCGCTGCACGATCCGCTGACCGGGCTGCCCGGGCGCGACCTGGTGCTGCACACGGTGCGGAGCTGGGCGCGGATGCTGGCCGGCAGCGAGCGGCGTCTGCTGCTGGTGCAGACCGACGTGGTCGGCTTCGCCGCGGTGAACGCCTGGGCGGGCGCGGACCCGGCCGACGCGCTGCTGCGGGCGCTGGCTGCGCGGCTGGTCGGCGCGGTGCCGAGCGGCAGCGTGGTCGGCCGCACCGGCAGCGACGAGCTGATGGCGGTGCTGCTGCTGCGCGCGGTGCCGCCGGCGCAGGCCGGTGCCCAGGTGGCCGGCGTGGTCGAGCAGGTCGAGCGGGCGCTGGCGCCTCGGGGCGTGCGCGAGCCGGAGGTGCGGGTGAGCGCTGCGGTCTCCGGGCCGGGGGTGGTGGACATCGAGCTGCTGGTCCGTGAGGCGCAGCGGGGGATGCTCGCGCGCAAGGCCGACCGGGACCGGGCGCTCGGGACGTAGGTCCTCGATCGGCGGGAAACGGTTGCCGATCGGACGGTGGGGAGCCGTCCGGCCACGGCTGCCCGGAAGGGAGCCCCGTGCTGCGACCGACCCGGCTGCTGCTGCGTGACGGCGAGACCCGCGCGCTGCTGCGCGGCATCGACCTGCGTGGCCGCACGATCACGATCGAGGGCACCGCGGCGAGCCTGCGGGTGGCGGACGCCACCACCGGGGCGCCGCTGGTGGACGCCCCGATGGCGCACCTGGAGCTGATCGACTCCGAGTCGATCCACTACACCGGCGCGGGCCGGGTCCTGGACTCCCGCGAGCTGCGCTACCTGCGGATCACGCTGGAGTTCTCCGCACCCGCGGCCCGCGCGCTGCCCCGCGCGCCGCGCTGACGCGGGCCGGCGGCCCGGACCGGGGCTCGTGCCGGCCGGGAGCGGGCCCGCACGGGGCGGGGTGCGCCCGCGCCGGGTGCGCGGCGGGTCAGGCGCGCGGCACGACGCGCAGGGTCGCGGTCGCGGCGAGCGCGCTGACCACCGGCTCGACGTAGTGCGGGTCGTACCGCGCGTACTTGGTGCGGTACGCCGCGTCCAGCGCCGGGTGCACGTCGTCCGGCGCCGGTTCGAAGGTCACGTCCACGCCCTGCCCGCCGAACGTGACCCGCCCGGTCCCGGCGGCCAGCGCCCGGCGGAACCAGCCGTTCTGCGGGCCGTGCGCGGACCGCACGTAGAGGTCGTCGCCCACCCGGACCAGCCAGATGGTCACGGCGGGCCGCAGTGCTCCGTCGGGCCTGGCCGAGGCGATGTCGAGCTCGTCGGAGGTGTCCGCCCGGTCGAGCTCGGCCGCCGTCCACGCTCGGGTGCTGCTCATGCCCGATCTCCGTCCGGACGGTGGTACGTGACGTCGTCGACGGCCTCGCCCCAGGTGGTGCCGGCGCCGTCGTCGCTCTCGGCAGCCTCCCACATCGCCAGGTGCTCCATGAAGGAGTCCGGACCGGCACCGTGCCAGTGCCACTCGCCGGGCGGGCACCAGACGGTCTGGCCGGGCCGCACCTCGACCACCCGGCCGTCGCGGGTGCCGACCCGGGCCAGGCCCTGGGTGACGTGCAGGGACTGCCCGGCGCTGTGGACGTGCCAGTGCGTGCGTGCGCCCGGGGCGAACCGCACGGTGTTGACCCGCAGCCGCGCCGGGGCGGGCGGTGCGGCCAGGACGTCGAACCAGACGTCGCCGGTGAACCAGGCCGCCGGGCCGCGGGAGGTCGGCTGGTCGGGGGAGGTGGGCAGCAGCTCGGTCACGGGTGCTCCCTGCGCGGTGCGGGCTGCTCGGGGGTGGTGCGCATGGTGCTGCTCCTTCGCCGGTGGTGCGGAGGCCGGTCGCGGCGCTCCCACGCACCAGGGAACGCCGGACGCGGGCCCGGTGGGAGACCCTGGCAGTACCCCGGTCGACGCCCGGTCCGCGGTGCCCGCAGGCGGGTGCGGTGCCCGCGCGGCTCAGCCGGCGGTGCCGGTGATCCGCCGCACCGCGGTCGCGACGTCCTCGTCGGCCGACGGCTCGGTGACCAGCGCGCGGTGGATGGTCAGGCCCTCGATCAGGGCGTCGAGCACCCGGGCGGTGGTCGGGTCGAAGCAGCGCTCCAGCGCGGCCCGGCTGCGGCGCATCCACGCGTCGGTCAGGGTGCGGTAGCGCGGTTCGCGCGCGGCGAGCGTGTACAGCTCGTGGGTGAGCACCAGCTCGCGGTGGTCCGGGAAGACGTCGTGGACGATCGACGTGACCACCGCGTGCGCCGCCGCCTCCCGGTCGTCGGCGGGGACCGCTGCCATCCGGGCGGACAGCCGGTCGCTGACCCGGTGGGCGAACCGCTCGAACGCGGCGTGCAGCAGGTCGTCGCGCCCGGTGAAGTGATACGTCATCGAGCCGAGCGGCACCCCGGCCGCCGCGGCGACGCGTCGGTGCGAGGTGCCGTCCACCCCGTGCTCGGCGATCACGTCCACGCAGGCGTCGACGATCCGGTCCCGGCGGCCGGGGTCGGGACGACGGGTGGGCGTGCGGTCCGCCGGGGCGGGCACGGGTCGGGCGGGCACCGCTCAGCCGATCGAGCGGATCACCCGCGCCGGGTTGCCGACCGCGACCACCCGGGCCGGGACGTCCCGGGTGACCACCGAGCCGGCCCCGATCACGGAGTCGTCGCCGATGCTGACGCCCGGGCACACGATCACCCCGCCGCCGAGCCACACGTTGTCGCCGATGGTGATCGGCTGGGCCGCCTCCAGCTTGTCCCGGCGCGGTCCCGGGTCGATCGGGTGCGTCGGCGTGAGCAGCTGGACGTTCGGGCCGATCTGGCAGTCCGCGCCGATCGTGATCGCGGCGACGTCCAGGGCGGTGAGGTGGTAGTTCACGAACGTGCGCGGGCCGATCCGGAGGTTCGCACCGTAGTCGACCAGCAGCGGCGGACGCACGTGCGCGTCCTCGCCGAGCTCGCCCAGCAGCTCCGCGAGCAGCGGTCGCGCGGCCGCCGGGTCCGTCAGGTAGTCCCGGGCGTAGGCGGCGGCCAGCCGGACGGCCCGCAGGTTCCGGCTCTCGAACACGGGGTCGTCCGCGATGTAGAGGTCCCCGGCCAGCATCCGTTCGTGGTTCGAGCGCGGGTCCCCGGCGAAGTGGTCGCTGGTCATGCGAGCGACCGTACCAGCGCATGCGTACGAACGTACACATGAGTCGTGCCGGGCCGGGCGGGACAGTGGCCGTCAGAGGCGGGTGGCGAGGCGCTCGACGGCGGCGCGGGCCAGCACGGCGTCGTGGCGGGCGAGGGTGCGCAGGCCGGCGCCGACCTCGGTGCCGAGGTCGAACGCGGGGTCGACCAGCCACTGGGTCTGCAGGCCGTCCCACAGGGCGACGAGCTGACGGCCGAACTGCGCGGGGTCGACGTCGGGGTGCGCCCATCCCTGGTGCTGCAGGTCGATCAGCATCTGGGCGTAGGCCCGCGCGGCACGGCGCTGGTGCCGGGCGGCCCAGGTGTGCGCGGGGTGCTCGGGGTCGGCGGCCTCGGCCGTCATCGCGACGAACAGCCGCAGGACCGCCGGGTCGGACAGGCTCTCCCGGACGGCCTGGGCCAGGGCGAGGTCCGGTTCCAGGGCGGCGCCGGCGTGGGTGGCCCGGTACCGCTCGCCGGACAGGGTGTCGGCGTGCTCCAGGGCCGCGATCAGCAGGTGGTCCCGGGACGGGAACAGGTAGAGCACCTGGGCCTCGGTCAGGTCCGCCCGGCGAGCGACCTCGGCCAGGGTCAGGGCGCGGTGGCCGCCCCTCACGACCAGGTCGTGGGCGGTGCTCGCGACCAGCCGGGCCCGGCCGGACGTCTTGCCGTACGGGCCGCGCCGGGCCCGACCGGTGGCCGGTCCGGCCGGCCCCGCGTCAACGGCCGGGCCGTGGGCGTCGTCGGTCGGGTCGGGCATGACGTCGAGCCTAACCGGCGACCCGGTCGAACCTGTGAGAGATTCCGGCCCCGACCGGGCGGCGCCGGTGCTCTCGGCGTTCCTCGGACATCAAACTCTAGGGAGGTAGATTTTCGACCCCGGCGCGGACGACCGGGTGGGGCGAGGGCGAGGGAGCAGGACCGTGGTGACAGTCGCGGTGGTCGACGACGACCCGACGAGCGCGCGCACGCTGGTGGCGCACCTGCACCGGTACGGGCGCGAGCGCGGGGTCGAGGTCGCGGTGCGCACCTACCCGGACGGCGCCGACCTGATCGCCGGCTACGACCTGAGCACCGATCTGCTGCTGCTCGACGTCGAGATGCCGCAGGTCGACGGGTTGACCGCCGCGGCGCGGATCCGGGAGCGGGACCGTGACGTGGCGATCGTCTTCCTCTCGCACGCCGCCGGGCACGCGATCGGCGGCTACGCGGTCGGCGCGCAGGGCTACCTGGTCAAGCCGGTGCAGCCCCTCGCCCTGGACCGCGAGCTGGACCGCGCCCTGGACCGCGGCCGGCGCCTGGCCGCGCACCCCGTGGTGCTGGGCGACGGCGCGCTGCGGGTGGACACCGCCGAGGTGGTGCACCTGGAGGCGGCCCGGCAGCGGGTGCTGGTGCACACGCTCGCCGGGCCCTACACGGTGCCCGGGCCGCTGAAGGCGCGCGAGGCCGAGCTGGCGGGCCAGGGGTTCTTCCGCTGCCACCACGCGTTCGTGGTGAACCTGGCGCACGTGGTCGGCGTGCAGCACCTGACCTGCCGGATGCGGGACCGGCAGGAGGTGCCGATCAGCCGTCCGCGGCGGTCCGCGTTCCTCGCCGCGCTGACCGATCACCTGGCCGTCCGGGGGTAGCGCCCCGCCGCGCGACAGGTTGTGCTCCGCCCGCGCCGAGTTGTTCCGCGGGTCTCGGCGGCTCGCGGCCCCGGTGCTTCGATCGCGGTGCGGGACAGCCCCCACCGGACGCGTTCGACGACGATCCCGGCTCCGGCGGCCCGCGGAACCACCAGACACCAGCCGCCGACCGAGGCGGACGACCGCGCCGTCGCGCTTCGTCCGTCGGGGTCGGCAGGTCGGTCCGCTGCCCTCCTGCGGTCCGGCCACCAGCGCAGGAGATGAGGCCAGAGATGTCCAGGAAGCAGCACCGGCGGCTGTCGACGCCGGTCGCGGTCGGTGCATACGTGCTGTGCGCCGCCCTCGTCGGCGGGCTCGTCGTCGGCAACGTGTATGCGAACAAGTACTCCGATCTGATCTCGGTGTACCTCGACCAGCCGACGCAGAAGGTCGTGACGGCGGACGGCGACGACGCCGACGCGGACTACTACAGCAGCAGCTTCACCTCGGAGGAGGACCGCGAGGCGTACCTCGCGGACGTCGGCACCCAGATCTCCGCCGAGGGCATCACCCTGCTGGACAACAACGGCGCGCTGCCGCTCGCGTCCGGCGCACGGATCAGCGTGTTCGGGCAGGACGCGGTGGACCCGGTCTACGGCGGCAGCGGCGCGGGCTCGGTGGACGCCAGCTCCGTGATCGACCTGGAGCAGTCGTTCGACGACGCCGGCTTCGAGGTCAACCCGACGCTGTGGGACTTCTACGCCGACGGGGCGGGCGCGGAGTACCGCAAGACCACGCCGGACGTGTACGGCGAGGGCGAGTTCGCGGTGAACGAGGTGCCGCAGAGCGCCTACACCGACGAGGTCACCGCGTCCTACGCCGACTACGCGGACGCGGCGGTGATCGTGCTCGGCCGCTCCGGCGGCGAGAGCAGCGACCTGTCGACCGAGGAGGACGCGGACGGCAACACCTACCTGCAGCTCACCACCGAGGAGCGCGACCTGCTCCAGGTGGTCACGGACTCGTTCGACACCGTGGTGCTGCTGCTGAACACCCAGAACCCGGTCGAGCTGGGCTTCCTGGACGAGTACCCGATCGACGCGACGGTCTGGGTCGGCGCCTTCGGCGAGACCGGTGCCGCCGCGGTGGGCCAGGTGCTCGACGGCGAGGTGAACCCCTCCGGTGCGCTGGTGGACACCTACGCCTACGACTCGCTGAGCGCCCCGAGCAGCGAGAACTTCGGCTCGTACACGATCAGCAACTCCGACGTGGACCGCGGCGACCAGTACATGGTCTACGCCGAGGGCATCTACGTCGGATACCGGTACTACGAGACGCGGTACGAGGACGTGGTGCTCGGCAACGAGGACGCGTCGTCCTACGACTACGCGACGCAGGTGCAGTACCCGTTCGGCTACGGCGAGTCGTACACGACGTTCGACTGGTCGGACTACACGGTCACCGAGAGCGACGACGCGTACGAGGTCGCGGTCACGGTGACGAACACCGGCGACGTGGCGGGCAAGGACGTGGTGCAGGTCTACCTGCAGTCCCCGTACACGGACTACGACCAGCAGTACGGGATCGAGAAGGCGTCGGTCGAGCTGGCGGGCTACGCCAAGACCGACTCCCTGGCGGCCGGCGAGTCGGCGACCGTCACGGTGTCGGTGCCCAAGGAGCTGATGAAGGTCTACGACTCCGAGGGTGCGGGCACCTACGTGCTGGACGCGGGCGACTACTACCTGTCCGCCGGCACCGATGCGCACGAGGCGCTGAACAACATCCTGGCCGCCAAGGGCGCCACCACCGCCGACGGCATGACCGACGACGGCGACGCCACCTTCGCCTGGTCGACCACCGTCGACGAGCTGGACGCGACCACCTACGCCGTCTCCCAGGAGACCGGCGAGGCGATCACGAACCAGTTCGAGGACGCAGACCTGCGCACCTACGACGAGGACTTCACGTACCTGAGCCGTTCCGACTGGACCGGCACCTGGCCGACCACGTACGCCGACGGCGAGTGGACCGCTCCGGACGAGCTGCTGGCGGACCTGGAGATCCAGGACGTCGAGGACCCGGACGCCGAGATGCCGACCACGGACACGATCAGCGAGGAGTACGGCGAGCTGTCCGCCGCCACCCTGATCGGCGAGGACTACGACTCGGCGTCCTGGGAGGCGCTGCTCGACCAGCTCAGCGTGAGCGACATGGACGAGCTGGTGCGGGTCGGCGGCTACGCCACCAAGCGGGTCGAGTCGATCCAGCTGCCGGGCACCACCGACAAGGACGGCCCGGCCGGCATCTCCGACACCCTGGTCGGCGGCGAGAGCGGCATGGGCTACCCGCCGGCGATCGTGCTCGCCTCGACCTGGAACGACGACCTGGCCGAGGAGTACGGCGAGGCGATCGGCGAGGACTCCCTCGCGCTCGGGGTGACCGGCTGGTACGCCCCGGCGGCGAACATCCACCGCTCCCCGTACAGCGGCCGGAACTTCGAGTACTACTCGGAGGACTCGGTGCTCTCGGGCGCGATGGGTGCGGCCGTGGTGACCGGTGCGCAGTCCAAGGGCGTGCTGGTGTTCGCCAAGCACTTCGCGCTGAACGACCAGGAGACCAACCGGATCGGCCTGGCGACGTTCTCGAACGAGCAGGCGGTGCGCGAGCTCTACCTGACCCCGTTCGAGATGATGGTCCGGGACGGTGACGCGCACGGCATGATGGCGTCGATGAACCGCCTCGGCGCGACGTGGACCGGCGCGGACGCGGGGCTGATGACCGCCACGCTGCGGGACGAGTGGGGCTTCGAGGGCATGGTGGTGACCGACCAGGCGTCGTACTCCGTGTTCGCCTACGAGGACCTGCGCGCCGGGCTGGCGGCCGGCACCGACCTGTGGCTGAACACGGACGCCACGCTGTGGCAGCTCACCGACGACCAGATGACAGCCTCGGTGGTCAGTGATCTGCGCCGGGCCTCGCACAACATCGCCTACGCGGTGACAGCGAGCAACGCGATGAACGGGCTGACCGCGGACGGCAAGATCGTCGCGGTGACCCCGCTGTGGCGGTGGGCGCTGATCGCGGCGGACGTGCTGCTCGGGCTGCTGGCGATCGGCGGTGCGGCGTGGGTGACGCTGCGCCTGGTGCGCCGCAACCGCGGGCTGCCGCCGACCGCCGATGCGGGCACGGCCTGACCGCACCCCCTGAACGGGTACCGCGCCCCCCGGACGTCCTTCGCGACGGTCGGGGGGCGCGGTGCGTCCCGGGACGGATGCCGGCGGTGCGTCCCGGGACGGATGCCGGCGGCTCCCCCCCCCTGGAAGTCGGGGGAGCCGTCCGCCCGACCGGTGCCTATCCTCGCTCTCGGGGCCGGGCAGGCGTGCGGGTGCGCCGTCCGCGTCCCGGACCGCCGGAGGCGAGGACAGGGGTGTGGCCGTGGCGAGAGACCCGTCGGCAGCGCGTGAGCTGGTCCGCCGCGAACGGCTGGCGCTGCGCATCTCGGCGGTCGGCGGCGGCGTGCTCGCGGCCGTCGCCCTGATCTGGGGCTGGCTGGCCGGATCGGGCGTCATCCTGTTCGACGGGGTGTTCGCCGCCGCGGGCATCGTGCTGGTGTCCGTCTCGGTGCTCGCGTCGCACGCGGCGGACGCGGCCCCCACCGCGCGGTACCCGTTCGGGCGGCACGCCGCGACGCCGATGGCCGTCGTGATCCAGGGTGCGGCGCTGCTGGCGACGATGCTGTACGGGCTGGTCGACTCGGTGGCCGTGCTGGTGGCGGGCGGGTCCGACGGTGCGCCGCTGCACCTGCTGGCCTACGGGGCGGTGGCCGCCGTGGGGGCGACCGTGCTGGCGCTGCTGGTCCGCCGGAGCGCCCCGGGGTCCACCCTGGCGCTCGCCGAGGTGGTGTCGTGGCGGGCCGGTGCCTGGTTGAGCGTGGTGATCGCGATCGGCGGCGGGGTGGGGATCGCGCTGCAACGGTCGGCGTACGCCGGCGCCGCACGCTACGTCGACCCGGTGCTGCTGCTGGTCGCGGTGCTGCTGCTGGCACCCGCCCCGGTGCGGCTGCTGCGCCAGGGCACGCACCAGCTGCTGGAGGGTGCGCCGGACCCGGCGGTCGCGGCCGCGGTGGACCGCGCGGTGGCCGCCGTGCAGGCGCAGTTCGACCTGCCGGCCCCGCGGGTGCGCGGATCGCAGGTGGGTGACCGGCTGTACGTCGAGGCGGACTTCCTGGTCGCCCCGGGCCGGTGGACGGTCGACCAGGAGGACGCGGTCCGTCGGGCGGTGATCGCCGGGCTGGACGAGCTGGGGCTGGACGTGTGGGCGACGGTCGACCTGACGACGGACCCCGGATACGACGCCTGACCCCTCCTCGCAGACCCGTGCCGGCCCTCGCCGGCCCGGCCGGCCCGTGCCGACCCCCAGTCCTGGGGGGATCGCCTGGCCAGCGCAATCGTGGGATGTAAAGTCCGACGAGATAGCCGACGCGTGATCACGAAGGAGAATTGGCATGACTTTCTGGGAGTCTTTCTGGCTCGTTGTCGAGGTCTTTTTCTTCTTCGCCTACCTGGTGGTGCTCTTCCAGATCGTCGGTGACCTGTTCCGTGACCGCGGGACCGGTGGCCTGGCCAAGGCCGTGTGGGTCGTGCTGCTGATCCTGTTCCCGTTCCTGGGTGCGGTGCTCTACCTGATCGTGCGCGGCCGGGGCATGACCGAGCGCTCCGTGGTCGCCGTGGAGCAGCAGAAGGCCGCCGCTGACGACTACATCCGCACCGTCGCCGGCACCTCGCCCGCCCAGGAGATCGCCGCCGCCCAGCAGCTGCTCTCGACCGGTGCGATCACGCAGGCCGAGTTCGCCGACCTCAAGGCCCGCGCGCTGGCCGCGCGATGAGCGCCGACTGGCTCGGCCCGGTCGAGCTGCTGGTCCTGCACGTCGAGGAGCCGGCCGCGGTCGGACCCGGCCTGAGCCGGCTGCTCGACCTGGTGCACGACGGTGCCGTGCTGGTGCTGGACCTCGAGGTGGTCCGGGCCGGCGCGGACGGGCCGGAGAGCCTGGACGTCGGCGCCTGGGGCGACCAGGCCGGCGTCGACCTGCACGCGGTGGACGGGCTGTGGTCCGGCCTGCTGGACGAGCAGGACCTGCGCGAGGCCACCGAGGGCCTGACGCCGGGCGCGGTCGCCGTGGTCGTGGTGTACGAGGTCACGGTGGTGCTGCCGGTGGTCGCGGCCCTGGACGTCCCGGGCGTGCACCTGGTGGGCGCCGGACCGGTGGTGGAGGCCGACCTGGTCACCGCGCTGGATCTGGAGATCGAGGGAGGACGTCGATGAGCATGCTCCGCACGGCCCGCCGGGTCGCCGTCGCCAGCGCCGTGCACGGTCGTGTGCAGCAGCGTCAGGCGCAGAAGTTCGCCGGCCCGCCGCCGGCCGCTGCAGCCCCGGCTCCCGTCGCGCCCGTCGCCGCCGTCCCGGTGCAGCCGGACCCCGTGCCGCCGCCCGCTGCTCCGGTGCCCGCCACGCCGCCGGCCGACCCTGCCCAGCGCCTCGCGCTGATCGTCCAGCTCGGCGAGCTGCGCGACGCCGGGCTGCTCACGCCGGAGGAGTTCGAGGCGCAGAAGGCCCGCCTGCTGGCCTGAGCCTCGCGGCGCCGGCCGCGCCCTGCCCGTCCCGTCCGAACCGCCCGAACCGGAGGTGCCGTGAGCGACGCGACGCTGAGCCTGCTGGTGCTCGCCGGGACCGTGGTGCTGTTCGTGTGGAACCGGCTGCCGGTCGGGCTGGTCGCCGTGCTCTCGACGCTGGCGCTGTACGCGGTCGGCCTGGTGGACGCCACCACCGCGGTGTCCGGCTTCGGTGACCCGGTGGTGGTGTTCATCGCCTGCCTGTTCGTGATCGCGGACGGCCTGGAGTCCTCCGGCGTCACCGCGTGGGCCGGCCGGGTGCTGGTCGCCCGGGCCGGCACCGAGCGCGGCACGCTGGTGCTGGCGCTCGCGGGCCTCGCCGCGGTGCTGGCCGCCGTCGTCACCCCGAACGGGGCCGCCGCGGCGCTGCTGCCGGTCGCGGTGCTCGCGGCCCGCCGGGCGGGCCTGCTGCCGGCGGCGCTGCTGATGCCGATCGCGTTCGCGGCCAGCGCCGGTGCGCTGCTGCTGCTGTCCGGATCGACCGTGAACGTGATCGTCTCGGACGCGCTGGCGGACCTGACCGGCGAGGGCTTCTCGTACACGGAGTTCGCCCTGGTCGGCCTGCCGCTGGTGCTGGTCACGCTGCTGGTCTGCCGGTTCGCCGGGCCGGCGCTGCTGCCGCGCCGGCACCCCGACGACGCCCCCGTGGACCTGGCCGGCCACGCCGGCACCCTGCTGGAGCACTACCGCCTGACCCGCGGCTTCACCCGGCTGGAGGTGACGACCGGCAGCGCCCTGGTCGGCGCGCCGACCGAGGTCCCGGAGCTGCCGGACGGCCTGGTGCTGATCGGGGTGCAGCACGCGGACGGCGCCCCCGGCGACGTCGGCGCCCGGATCGAGGCGGCGGACGTGCTGGTGGTCACCGGCGACACCGAGCCGGTCGCGCGGTTCGTGGCGGACCAGGGGCTGCGGGTGGTCGCCACCCCGCTGACCGTCGCCACCCGGGAGGTGCTGCTGTCCCGGGACGCGGGGGTGGCCGAGGTGGTGGTCGCGCCGCGGTCCGGGCTGGTCGGCCAGCGGGTGTTCCCCGGCCAGGTGCGCTCCGGGCTGACCGTGCTGGCGGTCCGGCGCTACGGCCGCAGCCGGGGGCCGCGCCCCACCGAGGTGGCCGAGGGCGACCTGCTGCTGCTGCACGGCCCGTGGGAGGCGGTCAGCCAGCTCGCCCGGGACGACGACGTGCTGGTGGTGCACGACCCGGAGCTGGTGCGCCGGCAGAACGTGCCGCTCGGCCGGTCGGCGTGGTCGGCCCTCGCCGTGCTGGCCGTGACCGTGACGCTGCTGGCCACCGGCCTGACCTCACCCGCGCTGGCCGGCCTGGTCGGCGCCGCAGGCATGGTCGCCACGCGGGTGCTGCGCCCGCAGCAGGTGTACCGGGCGGTGTCCTGGCAGACGGTCGTGCTGGTCGGTGGGCTGATCCCGCTCTCGGTGGCGGTCCGGACCTCCGGCGCCGCCGACCTGATCGCGGACCGGCTGGTGGCCGTGGTGGACGGTGCCGGGCCGCGCGCCCTGCTGGCCGTGCTGTTCCTGCTGACCGTGGTGCTCGGCCAGGTGGTCAGCAACACCGCGACCGTGCTGGTGGTGACGCCGATCGCGCTGTCCGCGGCGGCCGCCGCCGGGCTCGCCCCCGCACCGGTGCTGATGCTGGTGGCGGTCGCGGGCGCGGCCTCGTTCCTGACGCCGATCGCCACCCCGGCGAACATGATCGTGATGGGCCCGGCCGGTTACCGGTTCGGCGACTACTGGCGGCTCGGGCTGGTCCTGACCGTCGCCTGGTTCGTGGTCGCGGTCGGCCTCATCCCCGTGCTGTGGAGCGTCTGATGCCCACGCACTCCCGACGACTTGCGACCGTCGCAGTCCCCGTCCCCTCCCGGAGGTCATCGTGAGCACCGAAGTCGTGGAACCCGAGCGGGGCGCGATGGCCCGGCTGCTCGACACCGTCGAGCGGGTCGGGAACAAGGTGCCCAACCCCTCGGTGCTGTTCGTCTACCTGATCGCGTTCGTCGCGGTGCTGTCGGCGGTGCTCTCCTGGGCGAACGTCTCGGTGACCGACGAGGTCGTCGTGCAGGTGCCCTCGAACGCGCTCAGCCTGCTGAACGAGAGCCAGGGCAGCCCGTACGTGCTGTACGACTCCACCACCGGCGAGCCGGCCGAGCTGCCGGACTTCGTGCTGCAGGAGCAGGACTTCCCGGTGCGGAACCTGCTCTCGGTGGAGGGCCTGCGGTTCTTCTTCTCGTCCTTCGTGGACAACTTCGCCGGCTTCGGCGTGGTCGCGGTGGTGCTGGTCTCGATGGCGGGCGTCGGCGTGGCCGAGGCCGCCGGGATGATGGGCGCGCTGATCCGCAAGACCGTCAAGGTGGCGCCGGCCCGGTGGCTGACCTTCATCCTGGTGTTCGTCGGCGTGCTGTCCTCGGTGGCCACCGACGCCGGGTACCTGATCCTGGTGCCGCTGGCCGCCGCCGCGTTCGCCTCGATCGGACGACATCCGCTGGCCGGCCTCGCCGCTGCCTTCGCCGGCGTCGGCGCGGTCTTCGGCGCGAACCTGCTGATCACCCCGTCGGACTCGATGCTCACCGAGATCACCAACGACGTGCTGGGCCAGCTCGGCATGGACCCGATCGAGGTCACGCAGAACTACTACTTCGCCATCGCGTCCTCGATCCTGCTGGCCGGGGTCGTCACCGTGCTCACCGTGAAGTTCGTCGAGCCCCGGCTCGGCCGGTGGGACCCGGCGGAGGCCGGCGAGGGCGGGCTGCCGGAGGCGGTGGACCACGTCGCCGAGGCGCGCGGCCTGAAGTTCGCCGGCTGGACGATGCTGGGCTACCTGGCGCTGGTGCTCGCGCTGACCCTGCCGCCGGGTGCCCCGCTGCGGGACGCCGACACCGGCCAGATCATCGGCACGACGCCGTTCATGTCGAGCCTGATCTTCCTGATCTCGCTGGGCTTCCTGCTGGCCGGCGTGGCCTACGGGCGGGGCGCCGGGACGCTGCGCGGCGGTGACCAGATCGTCGGGGCGATCGCGAAGACGTTCGGTTCGCTGGGCGGCCTGCTGGTGATGTTCCTGATGATCGCCCAATTCATCGCGGTGTTCAACTGGTCCAACCTGCCCACCGTGGCGGCCGTCGAGGCGGCGCACCTGCTGGAGCAGGCGAGCGTGCCGGCGATCGTGCTGCTGCTGGCATTCATCCTCGTGATCGTGCTGCTGGACTTCATCCTGCCCGGGCTGATCCCCAAGTGGGCGATCTTCGCACCGATCTTCGTGCCGATCTTCGCCAGCCTCGGCATCGCGCCGCAGACCCTGCTCGCCGCCTACCGCGTCGGTGACTCCCCGGTGAACGTGCTGACCCCGTTGATGGTCTACCTGCCGTTCATGGTGACCGTCGCCCAGCGCTATCAGAAGAAGGCAGGTCTCGGCACGATCATCTCGCTGATGCTGCCGTACACCGTCGTCGTGCTCGTGAGCTGGGTGCTGCTGTACGTCGCCTGGTTCCTGCTCGGCATCCCGTGGGGCCCCGCCTCACCCGTCAATCTGTGAAAGGTCCTGTCATGAACGCCCCCAGCACGCCCCCGCTCCCCGTCCCGGCCGACGTCCGGGCGCTCGTGCCGTCCTGGTTCGCCCCGGTGACGGTCCGGGTCGGCGACCCGGCCGGCGTGGACGCCCTCGGCGTCGGCGTCGGTGCCGACGGCGACCTGCCGGCCGACCTCGGTGCCGACCGGGTCGCGCTCAGCCGCGCCGGGTTCGCGCCGCAGGTCGGTGCGGCGCTCGCGGTGCCGCGCGCCGCCGGGCCCGCGGTGGTCGCACTCGGCCTCGGGGAGTCCGGCCAGCTCACCGCCGCCGAGGTGCGGGACGCGGCCGCGGCGTTCGCCCGGGCGGTGCCCCGGGACGGCCGGCTCGCGGTGCTGGTGCCGTCCGGCCCGCGGGTGACGGTCGAGCAGGCCGCCGCCGCGGTGGTGGAGGGGGTGCTGCTGGCCCGGCACCGGTTCGACCTGCGCAGCGTGCCGCGGGCGGACGACCCGGCGGCAGTGGTCGAGCTGGTGCTGGTCGCGCCGGCCGAGCAGCAGGCCGCGGTCGCGGACGGGCTGACCCGCGGGCTGACGTCGGCCCGGGCCGGGCTGCTCAGCCGGGACCTCGCCGCCGCGCCCGCCTCGATGGCCACCGCCGAGGGCATCGCCCGGGTGGCCGAGGAGCTCGGTGCCGAGGTCGGTCTGGAGGTCGAGGTGCTGGACAAGGTCGCGCTGGTGGCCCTCGGCTGCGGCGGCCTGCTCGGCGTGAACCGGGGCAGCTCGCGCGAGCCGCGCCTGGTCCGGCTCCGGTACACCCCGGCGGGCACCCCGACCGGGCACCTCGGGCTGGTCGGCAAGGGCATCACCTACGACGCGGGCGGCATCAGCCTCAAGCCGTCCGACGAGTCGCACTCGCAGATGAAGAACGACATGACCGGTGCGGGGGCGATCCTCGCCGCCCTGCTGGCGCTGCCCGCCACCGGGGCCACCGCCCAGGTGACCGCCTGGCTGAGCCTGACCGACAACATGCCGTCCGGCTCCGCCATGCAGCTCGGCGACGTGCTGACCATGCGCGGCGGCACCACGGTCGAGGTGGTGAACACCGACGCCGAGGGCCGCCTGGTGATGGCCGACGCCCTGGTGCTCGCGGTCGAGGCCGAGGTGGACGCCCTGGTGGACGTCGCCACGCTGACCGGCGCCACCCTGCGCACCCTCGGCACCGAGGTCGCCGGCGTGCTCGGCAACGATCCGGCGCTGCTCGCACTGGTCACCGCCGCGGGCGCCGCCGCCGACGAGCCGGTGTGGGAGCTGCCGCTGATCCGCTCCTACCGGGGGCAGCTGAGCTCGCCGATCGCCGACCTGAAGAACCTCGGCGGCCCGAACGCCGGGGCGATCACCGCCGCGCTGTTTCTGGAGCACTTCGTGGCCGGCACCCCGTGGGCGCACCTGGACATCGCCGGCACCGCGCAGGCCCCGGCCGACTCGGCCTGGGTGAGCGCCGGCCCGACCGGTTTCGGCGCCCGGCTCGTGCTGGAGCTGGCGACGACGTTCCGGGGGTGAGGCGGCGGTCCTCGCCCCGCGGGGCGTCGCGGGACCCGGAACCGGTTCGCCGGTCTGCCGGCGGTCGCGTCGGCCGCGGTCCGGAGTGGAGCCGCGCGTTCACCGCGATCACAGACGGCCGGGCCGGCCCGGTGTCCGCGACGAGGATCCCCCGCGTGCTGGGTGCGCACCGGAGCACCGATGCCGCGCCGTCAGTGCCCTCAGAAGCTCCGTCTGCCGAGGAGGTCACCTCGCGGGGGTGCCGGATGCGCTCTCGGTGCGGGGCCGGGTTCCCGGCTGGGGTTCGTGCGTGGTCGTGCGGCAACCACTCGGTCGACGCACTGGTGCGTCCGGGGCGCGGCTGCAGGACGCATCGGAGCTGGAACGGGCCCGGGTGCGTCACCCGGGCCTGGACGTCGCACTCGGGCGGTTCGACGAACGCTGGGAGCGGGTGCTGCGCCAGGGCGCGCAGGACATCGACGAGCTCGCCCAGCGCCTGGAGCTCGCAGCGCGCTGCTACCAGGAGATGGACCGGTCCCTGGCCCAGGGCAGCGACCTGGACGGCCCCCGGTGAGCCAGACGCTGGCGACCTGCAACGACCCGACCCTGCTGATCGAGAGACGCCTGCAGGCCGCCGAGCTGCTCGCCGACCAGCTGCACGCCCGAGCCGCCCTGCTGGACTCCCTGGCCGACGAGATGACCCGGATCGACCTGGCCGGGGTGTGGCAGGGCGCAGCCGGCGAGCAGCTGCTCGCCACCACCCGGACCATGGCCGAGCACCTGTCCGCAGCCGGCGACGCCCACGCCCGCGCGGCCGGTGCGATGGACTCCTACGCCGAGGAGATCCGCTCCGCCCGGGGGCGCGCCGGCACCGCGGTGGACACCTGGGAACGCGGTCAGCGCCTGACCCGCCTGGCGGCCCTCGACCACGAGCAGGCGATCCGCAGGTCCGCGATGCACGAGCCGGCGCTGACGGTGCCGAAGCTCATCGACCCCGGCGAGCCGCTGCGCGAGGACGCCGTCACGATCCTGGCCGCCGCGCAACGCATGGACGACCAGGGCGGCGAGGACGCCGCCGTGCGGGTCGGGTCCGCCGCCGAGCGGGCCCCGGACGGCCACAGCTTCTGGGACGACGTCGGAGACGTGTGGTCCGACGTCTGGCACGGCGGCTGGGACCTGGGCGCCGACATCGGCAACGCCATCGTCTCGTTCGGCAACACGATGTCCCACCACCCGGACATGGCGGTCGAGCTCATCGGTGGGCTGCTGCTCATGGGTGCAGGGTCCGCGATGGAGGCCGGCGGGATCGCCCTGAACATCACCGGCGCCGGCGTCATGGTCGTCGGCGCCGGCATGTCCCTGCACGCCGGCCTGGCCCTGAGCCTGGAATCCGTCGGCGACGATGCCATCCGACCCTTCGAAGGCTCCGGCGGCAGCGAAAGCGGCGGCTACCGTAGCCCCGACGCGGCGCCGGGCCGACCGCCGACATCGGTCACGGGGTACCGCGATCACGCGAGCCAGAGGACCGTCGAGCGCGACATCGGACGCTGGCGGGTCGATGACCTGATCGACAACCCGCCGACCGCCCCGGTCTGGCAGCCGGACAAGCAGACGTGGAAGTTCGTCGGCAAAGACGGCCTGACGGTCATCGTCAACGACCTCGGTGAGATCGTCACCGCGTAGATCGAGTAGCAGAGGGACATCGATGATCTTTGACGACCTTCCCCGAACGGCAGGCGGCACTGGACCTCGTGCTGAGCGCGCGGGAGCCAGACCTCCTGACCGCTCTGAAGGCCGGGCAGATGCTGTCGACCGAAGAGCTGCGACGCGTCGACGCCGCCCTGGTGGCCGAGGGCATCGCCCAGCTCGGTCCCCAGGGCGAGGTGACGCCGACCTCGGAGCTGGTGCGCACGACGACCGAGTTCGTCCGTGCACTGGTCCCCCAGGCCGAGACCGCACCGCTGGTCTGGGGTCGATGGCTCACCGATGACGACACCCCCGCCGACCCGTACGACGACGCGGCACGGATCGCTCGAGGCGGTGGACCTCCGCGCCGCGATCCCGAGGAGGACATCGAGTGGCGCCAGCCGCTGCCGCCGAGCCCGCACCTGTCATCCTCGACCCCCTTCGGCCGGCTCGTCCCGCAGCTGGAGCGGACCCTGCACGAGACTCTGACGGCGCGTGAACCGAAGATCCTCGAGACCGTCCGCGCGGGAGGCGGTCTGACGGCGGCGGCCCGTGAACGTGTCGCCGACGCGCTCTACGCCGAAGCGCTGGACCGGATGACGCACGATCTCAGGCCGACCGCCGCCTCCGAGTTCCTGCGCGTGCTGATCTGGGCGACCAACCGCCTCGTGCCGACGAGACCGCGCGAGCTCCCCGGGTGGGGCACGTGGAAGATGGGTGACCCGCTGCCGACGGACCGATGCGGCGACGGCGGCGCGGCCAACGGCTACGGACCGCAACCCAGCACTGCGATGTGACCCCTCGCGCTCACACGCCCCGCAGCGCCGCCCGTACCGCCGCCGCGGGCCCCGACCCCACGGCCAGCTCGAGGCCCTGGTGCTGGCCGTCGCCGACGTCAAGCCACGTCTCGGCTACGCCGACGCGGCGGTGCAGCCGTCTGGAGTCCGCCGGCTGCTCGGCGAGATGCTCGCCGAATCGGCTTTCGAAGGGCTGCACACACCTGCTGCGCAAGTCGGTGGGGACTCTCGTCGCGTCGAAGCGCGACCTGGACCGAGCGGCCGAGGTGCTGGGGCACGCCTCGACCGCCGTCACCGAGCGGTTCTATGTGGCTCGGTCGAGGGTCGGTCCGGATGTCCGGGATGTGCTCCAGGAGATGGTGGCCGACCGCGAGAAGTGACGACTTCTTCGTGACCTATTGATGAGGCCCGCCGCCTCCGACCAGCGTTTGTGCTGGTCAGAGGACCGACGGGCCTCGTTACGCGGAGACGGTGGGATTTGAACCCACGGAAGAGTTGCCCCTTCACGACCTTAGCAGGGTCGCGCACTAGACCTGGCTATGCGACGTCTCCAAGCCGTGACAGCGTACCGGGCGTCAGGCGCCCCGGGCAAAGCGCCGTGCAGCTGCCCCCGGACTCGGGGCGCCGAGACCCGGCACCGAGCGCTCTCAGCGCTCGAACGCCCACTCCCGGTCGGTGAGCATCCGCGCGACCCCGAGGCCGACGGTGAGGGCGACGACCACCAGGGCGGCCTGCACCCCGTAGGCGAGCGCCGTGGTGGTGTCGCCGTTGGAGAGGTAGAACACCGCCCGGTAGGCGGCGACGCCGGGCACCATGATGACGACGGCCGGCACGGAGACGGTGATCCGGGGGATGTCGAGCCGCGGGGCGACGGCGGCGGCCATCAGTCCGACCAGCAGCGCCGCCCCGGCAGCGGCCGCCTGCGCCACGAGCCCGGTGTCGACCAGCGCGAGCCGGACGGTGTTGGCGATCATGCCGACGACGGCGGCGGCCAGCGCCATCCGCCACGGGCTGTTGAACATCAGCGCGAAGCCGAGCACACCGAGGAACGAGGCCAGCATCCGCAGCGTCAGCAGCAGCCACGGCGCGAAGCTCGGCGCCGCGGCCGGGTCGGGCGACAGACCGACCGCGATCGAGACCCCCCAGACCGCGAGCGCCGCCGAGGTGAGGATCACCAGCGCGTAGGTCAGCCGGGCGACCCCGGCGGAGAAGTCCAGCTTGGCCAGGTCCAGCCCGCCGGTGACCAGCGGGAACCCCGGCACCAGGAACAGCACCGCCGAGACGTAGCCGGTCGCGTGCCGGATCTCGGTCGCGCCGAGCCGGTGCAGCGTCAGGACCAGGCCGAGGTAGGCCAGGCAGGCGACGGTGGCCGCGATCATCGTGACGCCGATCTGGTTGAAGCCCCGGTGCACCAGCAGCCGCCGCACGAGCTGCCCGAGCCAGGCGCCGACGAACACGCCGATGATCTCGATCAGCCCGCCGTTGTTCAGGAAGGAGAACGCGGCGCAGGCCATCGCGGCCCAGAGGGCGTTCACCACGTGCGGGTACAGCGGGGGCTTGCGCTCGATCCGGTCCAGCTCGGCGGTGACCTGCTCGACGGTGGCGCGCTGCCCGGACCGGGCCAGGTTCCCGGCGAGGCGTTCCAGCTCGGCCAGCCGGTCGGTGTTCACCCCGACGGTGCGCACCTCTGCGACCTCCGTGCGGAACGAGGGGCCGCGGTGCGAGGTGGTGGTGATCTCGGTGAGGGTGACGTGCGCCGCGTGCCGGTCGACCCCGAGGGCACGGGCGACCCGGGCCATGGACGACTTGACCCGGTACGAGCCGGTGCCGGCGGACAGGCTCAGCCGTCCGACGCGCAGGGCGACGCCGGACTGGCGGATGAGCTCGAGCTCGTCGTCGGTGGGCTGCGTGGGCACGGGGACCATGATGACCGGCGCAGACCCCCGGGCGCGAGAGCCCCGGCCGGGAGCGCGCCGACCGTTTCTCCCCTGCCGGGCTGCACCCTTCCCTCGCCGGACCGCATCCACCTGGGTAGTGTGTGTGGGTCGTCCCGGCGACAAACAGGACCCGACCACGGAGGCGACGTGCGGACGACCGGCTGGGCGCTCAGGGCACGCGGGCGCGACGGTCGACCGCGACGGCGGGCCACGGCGGTCACGGTGCTGGCCGCGCTGCTGGTGGCTCCCCTCGTCGGTCTCGGCGTCCTCGCCCCCACGGCCGCCTCCGCCGCGGCGGCCGACGACTGCTCGACCCCCACCCGGACCGTCACCGGCAGCAGCAGCGGTGCCACGCTCGACGTGGCCGCGGGCGAGGTCGTGCTGCTGACCGGCACCCAGACCGGCGGGCTCGGCTCGCTGCCCGCGGGGGCGACCCTGTGCGTGGCGGCCGGGGCCACGCTGCGGCCCGGCTACGTGAACAGCCCGACGGGCACGCTGTACGTCGCCCCGGGCGGCACCGCCACGCTCCCCTGGGTCGCGGTCGGGGCCGGCTTCACGCTGGAGAACGCGGGCACGACGACGTTCGGCGGGCTGAACGCGAACGGCTACATGACCGTGCAGAACGAGGCGGACGCCGAGCTGACCATCGGCGGCTCGTTCACCCCGACGGCCGGTGACCTGGTCAACGAAGGCACCTTGACCCTGAGCGTCGGCGGCGACCTGGCCTCCGGCGTCGAGCTGAGCAACGTCGGCACGCTGACGTCCGGCGGGTCGCTCACCGTGAACGGGCCGTTCGTGAACACCGGAACGGTGCGGGTGACCGGCGACCTGGTGGTGAACGCCTCCGGGTCGCTGAACAACCAGTGCGTGCTGGTGACCTCCGGCGGGCTGACCAACGAGGCCGACGGGTCGACGAACTCCGGCATCGCGGCGGTGGGCGGTGGCTTCACCAACTCGGGCGAGTGGCAGCAGTCCGGCACCGGGGCGCTGACCGCGACCGACCTGACGGACACCGGGAGCGTGACCGGGTTCGGCCGGTACGTGTTCACCGGCAGCACCGTGATGCGTGGTTTCTTCGACGGCGACTCCGCGGAGCAGCCGATCGTCGTCGACGTGCCGCGCACCGAGACCCCGCCGTTCTTCGACGTGCAGGACCGGACGGTGACGAACGTGGTCCGGCAGGACCTGGTGCTGCCCGACCCGGACGACTACCCCGCTCCCGGGTGCGCCGATCCCGACGCCCCTGCCTCCGCCGATCTGCGGGTGAGCAAGTCCGGGCCGGCCTCCGTCGAAGAGGGCGCCTCGATCTCCTACACGATCACGGTGACCCAGGACGGCCCGGACGCCGCCGAGGACGTCGTGGTGACCGACGACCTGCCCGGCAGCCTGACCGACGTCGTCGTGTCCGACGGCGGGACGGTGACCGGCACCCAGGCGGTCTGGTCGCTGGGCACGGTCGCGGCCGGCACCGTGGTGACGCTGACGGTCACCGGCACCGCACCGACCGGGACCGCGGTGCCCACCGACGGGACGATCGTGAACTCCGTCGCGGTGACGAGCAGCACCGCGGACCCCGACCCGTCCGCGGCGCAGGACTCGGTGACCACCACGATCGAGGGACCCGCGCCCGGGCCGGCACCGGAGGCGGACCCGCTGCTGGTCGAGACGACCGCCGGGTGGCCGGTGCTGCACGCCGTGACCGGGTCGTCCACCGTGCCGGGCGTCGATCTGACGTACCGGCTGAGCACCGAGCCGACCTCGGGCCAGGTCCTGCTCACCGAGCGCGGGGTGTTCCTCTACCTGCCGAGCGCGGGGTTCTCCGGCCAGGACACCTTCACCTTCGTGGTGTGCGACAACCAGGCGACGCCGCTGTGCAGCGAACCGGCGACGGTCACGGTGCTGGTGCACCCCCGGGCGGTGTCCGACACGGCGACGACCCTGCGCGGCCAGGCCGTGACCATCCCGGTCTCGGCGAACGACACCGCGAACGCCGTGCCGCAGCCCGACCCGGTCGCGCTCGCCTCGCACGGGCTGGTCTCGATCGACGCGTCCGCCGGCACCGCGACCTACCAGCCCGGGGCGAACTACCTCGGGACCGACCAGTTCAGCTACCAGACCTGCGCCCCCGACGACCCGACGAACTGCGCGACCGCCGTCGTGACCGTGACGGTCGTGCCGGACAACCACGCCCCGCTCGCGCCGACGCTCGCCCTGGAGACCACCGTCGGCGCCGCGATCGACGGCAGCCCGGCGGTGAGCGACCCGGACGACGACCTGACCACGATCACGGCGGTGTACCCGGCGTCGCACGGCACCGACGCCGTGTCCGGGTCCGACGTCGCCTACACCCCGGAGCCCGGTTTCGCGGGCAGCGACTCCTTCTCCTACACCGTCTGCGACGACGGGCAGCCGATGCTCTGCTCGACCGGTCAGGTGACCGTGCTGGTCGACCCGGTGGCGGTGGACGACACCGCGACGACGGCAGCCGGCACCCCGGTCACCGTGGACGTCACCGCGAACGACCTCGGCACCGTGGCGGACCCGGTCCTGCTCGACGCACCGGCGCACGGCACGGTGGCCGCGACGGACGGCGCGCTCGCCTACACCCCCGACGACGGCTTCGCGGGGGTGGACACCTTCACCTACCGGGTCTGCGCGGCGGACGGGTCGTCGGCCTGCGCCGACGCGCTGGTGACGATCACGGTGACCGCCGCCGTCGTGCCGGACCCGGCGGACCCCGACGACCCCGGGGACGGCTCCGACGTGCTGGCCACGACCGGGGCGACGCTGGTCGGACCGGTGGGCGGCCTGGCGGTCCTGCTGACCGGGGCGGGCCTGCTGCTCACGCTCGTCCGACGGCGGCGACAGCGACCCGCCCGATGACGGGTCGGGTCGGCCGACCGGTCAGACGCTGACCAGCGGGCCGGCCACCGGCCGGAGCACCGGCCGGACCGCACGGCGGGCGGTGGTCGCGTCGAACAGCAGCACCACCAGCGCCACCACGTAGGTGAAGAACGCGAGGTCCACCGCGGTGAGCAGCCCGCGTCGCCCACCGACCAGGGCGGTGAGCGCCAGGAGCGCCAGCGCGGTGACGGCGACGTCCACCGCCCCGCGCAGCAGCCAGGACCGCGGGTTCCACCCGGCCCGGTGCAGCGCGGCCGACGCCGCGGCGTGCGCGACGACCGCGAGGGCGATCACCGTGAACGCCTGCCCCGGCGACGCGGCCGGTCCCGGGTAGACCAGCACCAGCACCGTGGTCACCAGGGCGACCAGCAGCACCTTCTCTGCCAGCGCGGCGTCCAGGAACGACCGCCGCGGCGCCGCGGCGGCGGCCTCGGCGCTCGGCAGCCAGCCGATCCGCTCGGACACCCGGTCCGCGTCCACCGTGAACCGCCAGTCCGGCACGGGCAGCCGCGGCCGGCCCCACCGGACCAGGAGCACCACGCCCACTACCAGCGCGAGCAGCAGGACACCGACCCACGGCCGGTGCGCCAGGCCCGCCACCAGCCCGGTCCCGGGCTCGACGCCCAGCACCCGGCGGGCGAACTCGTCGGTGAAGTCGAGCTGGGCGACGTGGATCCACCACTCCTGCGGCAGCTTGACCACCACCCAGATCAGAGCGGCCAGCAGCACCAGCCGCCGGCGGGACAGCCGCAGCGGGCTCCACCGGGTGCGGACCACCTCGACCGCGATCACCAGGTACTCGAAGGTGTTCGGGAACACCATCAGCAGCCAGCGCGCGTCGGTGATCTCGAACAGCAGCACGCCGACCAGCCGGTAGTACCAGAGCGCCGCCGCGACCCGCACCGAGAACAGGTCGGGCCAGTTCCGCCGCACCGCGAGGTAGGTCAGCGCCAGGTAGTAGATGTCCAGCGCCTTGTCGTACGACTGGTACCAGGAGGTGTCCACCGACTCCAGGCCGGCGAAGATGCCGCCGTCCACCCCGTCGATCACCAGCGAGGCCAGCAGCGCCGGCAGCGTGAACCGCGGGATCAGCAGCGGCACCACCAGCCGCAGCACGACGATGACCGCGATCACCGTGACGTCGCCTGGCTGCACGGAGCACACGCTAGCGGCGTCGGGCGGGGTACCGGCCTGTCACCCCTGGTTCCGGGGGTGCCAGCACCCGGCCACGCAGAGCGTCCGCCGCCCCGGCGCTCAGAGCGCCGCCAGCCCGTCGCCGAGCACCTTGCCGCCGATCAGCAGCAGCACCACGGCCACGATCACCGCGCTGTGCCGGGTCATCACCCGCGACAGCGCCCGCAGCGCCGGTTCCACCCGCTGCCCCGCGACCGTGTGCGCGAGCACCAGGGCCAGCACCGCGGCCGAGCCGATCAGCACGTAGACCCCCGCCGCGACCGCCTCGTCGGTACCGTGCAGGCCGAGGTCGCTGATCGAGGCGGCCGCCGACACCGTGAACGCCAGGTTCTTCGGGTTCGCGCCGCCCAGACCGGCCCCCAGGCTGAAGGACACCGCCGGCCGCGGTGCCTCGAACGCGGTCATCCAGCGCGGCATCGTCACCTCGTCCCCCGACCTGGGCCGGCCGAGCACCTTGCGCACCGCGAGCACGATCAGCGCCGCGCCCAGCAGCACCCGCAGCCAGGCCAGCACGGCCGGACCGGTCGAGCCGGCGTCCTCGACCTCGTCCGTCACCAGCAGCACCACCGCCGTGAGAGCCGCCAGCCCGAGCACCCAGCCGACCGCGAACAGCCAGCCGTTCAACCGCGGGCGCGGCGCGGCGAGCAGCAGGGTGGCGGCGATGAGCAGGAACGGGTTGAGCGCGACCGCGAGGGCCACGGGCAGGACCGCACCGACCGCGTCGAGGATCACGGGGCCACCCTAGGGCCGCTGGAGCGTGCGGTCGGCCCCCCGGTTCCGGGGGTGGTGGCAGGTGACGGTTCCGGACGGTCGCCAGCGGTCCGTGCGACGCGCGCGATCGTGACGACCGGCCCCGCACCGCGTCACTCCTGCCGTACGGGTCGGTTCGGCAGGAGCAGGGCGATCAGCGCCGAGAGCGCGCAGAGGCCGCCGCAGACCAGGAAGACCGCGGCATCGCCGTGCAGCCCGGCGGTGCCCGCCGTGGCGCCACCGGCCACGCGGGCGGCGGTCTGCGTCGCGGCCAGGGTCACGAGCGCGGCGATCCCGATGGCAGCCCCGAGCTGCCGGGACAGGCTGAACAGGCCGGCCGCCAGACCGGCGTCGTCCGGGGTGACGGCGGCCGTGGCCGCTCGGGTGGCGCAGATGACCGCCAGGCCGAGGCCGGCCCCGATCACGATCAGCGGTCCGAGGATGTTCCGGACGTACCCGGGGTCGGCGCCGAGCGTCCCCAGCCAGCCGTACCCGGCGGTCGCGACGGTGAGGCCGGCGGTGATCAGGTACCGCGCCTGGATCCGTCGCATGAGCATCATCGCCACGAAGCCCGCCAGGAGCGAGGCCAGCACGAGGGGCGTCAGGGCCAGCCCGGCGGCGAAGGCGCCGTGGCCGAGATCGGTCTGCAGGACGATCGAGACGAACAGGGTCGATGCGGTCAGGACGGTCCCGTTCAGGGCCAGGATGATCGTGCCCGGGGTGATGCCGGGGAGACGGAAGATGCTCAGCCGTACCAGCGGCTGAGCGACGCGCAGCTCGACCACGACGAAGGCGACGACCAGGACGGCGCCGACGACGAGGCAGCCGAGAGCGTGCGGCGATCCCCAGCTGTGCTGCTGGGCGTTGGCGAAGCCTTCGATGAGTGCGGCGACCGCGAGCGTGATGGTGACGGCCCCGGCGACGTCGAGGCGCTCCCCGTGCCGCCGCCGACCGTCGGGGGCGAGCAGCCGGACGACGGCGACGAGCAGTCCGATGCCGACCGGGACGTTGACGAACATCACCCACCGCCAGGACAGCGCCTGGGTGAGCGCGCCACCGATGAGCACGGCGACGGTGACGGCGATCGCGGAGGCGCCCTGGTAGATCGTCAGCGACCTGTTCCTGACCGGACCGTCGGGAAGTGCAGCGATGATCAGTCCCATGCTCGCGGGGGCCAGCACCGCACCGCCGAGCCCTTGCACCGCGCGGGCGACGAGCAGGGTCGTCGGACTCTGCGCAAGGCCGCCGGCCAGGCTGCCCAGGACGAAGACGGTGACCCCGAGCAGAAGGACGCGCCGTCTGCCGTAGAGGTCGCCGGCCCGCGCGCCGAGCAGCATGAAGCCACCGAGGGTGAGCAGGTAGGCGTCCACGACCCACTGCTGGTCGGCGGAGCTCAGGTGCAGCGCGCTGGTCATGGCCGGCAGCGCCACGTTCACGATCGAGGTGTCCATCACGGTCATGAAGCCGCAGATGCTGGCCAGCCACGTGATGGCGGCGGCGGGTGCCCCGCGACGGACCAGGCTCGGCTGCTGCGCGGGGGCTCGGTCGTCGGTCTGCCGTGTCATGCGCACTCCAAGGCTATCGATGATAGTTTCACCCGCCGATGCTGCGCTATCGGTGATAGGTTGTCAACCATGGCTCGATGGACGCGCGCGACGATCGTCGGCGAGGCGCTCGACCTGCTCGACGAGGTCGGCCTCGACCAGGTCAGCACGCGCCTGCTGGCGCAGC
This sequence comes from Cellulomonas sp., assembly GCA_036404115.1. Taxonomy (GTDB): domain Bacteria; phylum Actinomycetota; class Actinomycetes; order Actinomycetales; family Cellulomonadaceae; genus Cellulomonas. Next base: position 3,208 of record DASWPG010000071.1, on the reverse strand, counting down.
GGCTCAGCATCAAGCAGCCGTCGCTCTACTCCCACTTCCGGAACAAGGACGAGCTGCTGGGCGCGATGGCCGAGGCGGCGATGCTCCCGCACCTGGACTTCCCGCTGCCCGTCCCGGCCGACGACTGGCGCGCGTGGTTCATCGGCAACACGCAGAGCTTCCGCCGGACGCTGCTGCTGCGACGGGACGGGGCACGGCTGCACGCAGGCAGCCGACCGGTCGGGACGGACCTGGAACGCTCCCGGGCGAAGGTCGACTACCTGGTCGGCGCGGGCCTCGCGCGGCGGCCGGCAGAGATGGCGATGCTGGCAGCCAGCCGCTTCACCGTCGGGAGCGTGCTAGAGCAGCAGGCGGACCAGCAGGCGTCGTCGGCCGACCAGCGGTCGTCCGGCGCGGACGAGGTCGATCCCGACGACGCCTTCCGGACCGGCCTCGACCTCATCGTGGCGGGCCTGGCGCAGCACGGGGACGGGTCAGGTCTCCGCGCGGATGCGGGGCGAGGTCGCGCACCGGCGGTCGGCCGACCGTCGGCCGGCTGAGCAGCCGGGCGGGACAGGACCGACGCGGCTCGCCTCACCCCACCAGGGCCGGGCTCCGCCGCGGGGGCGCGGTGCTCGCGCGCACGATCAGGTGGGTGGCGAGCTGCATCCGCTGCGGTCCCGCCGCGGGCACGGTCGACAGCTCCTCGATGCTCTTGACCGCCAGGCGCCCCATCGCGGCGAGCGGCTGGCCGACCGTCGTCAGCCCCGGCGTGGACAGGTCCGTGCCGGGCGAGTTGTCGAACCCGACCACCGACACGTCCTCGGGCACCCGGATGCCGTGCGACTGGAACGCCCGCACGGCGCCCAGCGCCATCCGGTCGCTCAGCGCGAACACGGCCGTCGGCGGGTCGGACAGCTCCAGCATCCGCTCGGCCGCGTCGAAGCCGGAGCCGAAGGTGTAGTTGCCCTCGAAGATCAGCGCGTCCTCGACGGCGAGCCCGGCGTCCAGCATGGCCGCGCGGTACCCGTGCAGCCGCTCGTTGCCGGGGATGAAGTCCGAGGTGCCGGTGATCACGGCGATCCGCCGGTGCCCCAGCTGCAGCAGGTGCTCGGTGGCCGCCTTGCTGCCCTCCCAGTTGGTCGAGGAGATGGTGGTCGACGCCCCGAGCGACCCGGTGTAGGGGTCGATCGCGACGACGGGCGCGCGGCGCCGTTCGGCGACCTCGAACACCGGGCTGTCGACGTGGTAGACGAGCAGCACGATGCCGGTCACCCCGGAGCGCAGGAAGGTGCGCTCCCACTCCCGGGTGGACAGCCGCGGGCCCGAGGCGCGCGACTCGATGCGCGCGACGACGTCGATGCCGCGCCGAGCCCCCTCCTCGACCATGCCGCGCAGCACCTCGCACGAGTAGTAGGCATCGATCGAGTCGGTGATCAGGCTGACCAGCGGGCGGTCCTGCGGCACCGTCCGGCTCTTCGGCAGGTAGTCGAGCTCGGTCGCCGCACGGGCGACGCGCGTGCGGGTCTGCTCGGCGATGTCCGCGCGGCCGTTGAGGGCCTTGGACGCGGTCGCGCTGGACACGCCCGCCCGTTCCGCCACGTCGCGGAGGGTCGGCTTCGCCATCAGATTCTTCCTCCGAAATATTTCGGCACGCTCTGAGGTGGTTGGCCAGAGCATAGCGAGGCGGTGCAGGCCGGTCCAGGCGGCGGATTTCCTCGCCGCGGTCGCCCGGAGCGGCGAGGAACCGTTCGGTTTCGCCCGCCCGAATGCGGGCCGCAGCGGGGCCGCCGGGACGCGCGCGCACGGCGGCCGCAGCAGAGCGGACCGGCGCGGATCCGCCCTGACCGCACCCGGATCCGCCGCCCCCCGGACCTCGGTCCCACCCTCGGGCGCGGGACCCGGCACCCGGCGCCCTCCGGTCCGCCGCGAGCGCCGGCTCCCGTCCGCCCGGAGGACCTAGGTCCCCGATGCGTTGACACCGGACCGCGGTGGGCCTAAAGTCCTCGCGCTTTGGGGGGAAATGAAGCGAAATGTTTCAGGACTCGGCCCCGGGACGACGTGACGCATCGAAGCGGAACCCTGCCCGGGACCCCATGGCGACCACTCAAAGGAGAGTGCACGTGAGCACGATGAAGTCGCTCTATTTTGCCCGTGAGAACACCATCGAGCTGTGGGACGTCGATGAGCCGAGCCCCGGTTCGGGCCAGGTCAAGATCAAGACCGCCTACGCCTCGATCTGCGCCACGGACATCCACCAGGTGACGCAGGGCGTGCTGGGGGCCGCCCCGCCGATGCCGCTCGGGCACGAGACCAGCGGCACCGTGGTCGAGCTCGGGCCCGGCACCGAGGCCAGCGGGCTGGCGGTCGGCGACCTGGTCACCGCGTTCCCGGTCGCGGTGTGCGGGCAGTGCCGCAGCTGCCGCTCCGGCACCCCGCAGTACTGCGTCAACGCGCTGCCGTTCGGCGGGTTCAGCGAGTACTACGTGACCGGGGCGAACACCGTGTACCCGCTGCCCGCCGGCGCGGACCTCCGGTCGTTCACCCTGGTGGAGCCGACCGCCTGCGCGATCCGCGCGATGGACCTCGTGCCGATCCGGCACGGCCAGACGGTGGCGATCTCGGGGGTCGGCGGCATCGGCGCGATCCTGCTGAACGCGATCCTGCTGTCCGGTGCGACCGAGGTGACGGTGATCGAGCCGGTCGAGGCCAAGCGCGCGATGGCCCTCGCGATGGGCGCCGCGCACGTGCTGGACCCCCGGACGCAGGACCTCGCCGCGGAGGCCGACCGGATCACCGACGGCCTGGGGTTCGACGTGGTGTTCGAGGCATCGGGGTCGCCCCAGGCCGCGGCGCCCGCGCTCGACATCGTCGGGAGGTGCGGTCGCGTCGTCTACTTCGCGGTCTACCCGCCGAGCTTCGAGCTCCCGGTCAACCTGTACGACCTCTACGCGAAGGAGGCATCGATCCACACGGTGTTCACCAACCCCGACCTGTTCCCCCGGGCGATCAACCTGATCCCGCGGCTCGCGCTGGACACGATCATCGGCCCGACGGTGCCGCTCAGCAACGCACTGGAAGGCGTCGAGCTCTTCCACTCCGGCCAGCACCCCAAGATCATCCTCGACTGCACGCGGTAGTGCGGTCCGACCCCCCAGGAGCTGATTTCCCCATGACCGACGTCGAACGCCTGGAAGAGCTCGCCTACGAGCTCCGCGTGAAGCTCGTC
>DASWPG010000070.1:0-21272 GCA_036404115.1 Cellulomonas sp. | reverse complement strand
CCGCTCCGGCGAGCTGGTCGAGCTGGTGCGCGCCGGCATCCCGGCGGCGGCACGGCAGACCGGCGGCAACCCGGCCAAGCGCACCTTCCAGGCGCTGCGGATCGAGGTGAACGACGAGCTCGCCGTGCTGGAGCGCGCGATCCCGGCCGCGCTGGAAGCCCTGGTGGTCGGCGGACGGCTGGTCGTGGAGGCCTACCAGTCCCTGGAGGACCGGGTGGTCAAGCGGGCGCTCGCCGCCGGTGCGCAGGTGAGCGCGCCGCCCGGCCTGCCGGTGGTGCCCGAGACGCACCAGCCGTACCTGCGGCTGCTCACCCGGGGCGCCGAGGAGGCCGACGCCGCCGAGCGTGAGCGCAACCCCCGGTCGCAGTCGGTCCGGCTGCGCGCCGCCGAGCGTCTGCGCCCGACCCCCGACCACCTGCTGCCGTCCGCGACGGCCGTCCGCACCGCCCACCACACCCCGAGGAGGACAGCATGAGCGCCGAGCAGGCCCTGCGTGCGCCCCGCGCCGTCCCCCGCCCGTCCGCCGCACCGGCCGCAGAGCCGGCCCGATCGCCGCGCCAGCGGCCGCGGCTCCGCCTGGTCCACCCGCCGGCCCAGACCCGTACGCACGTGCCGTTCGTGCTGGTGTGCATGGCGATCCTGGCCGGTGCGCTGCTGGCGGCGCTGCTGCTGAACACCCAGCTCGCGCAGGGGTCGTACGCCGAGCAGGAGATGGACTCCCAGCTCGCCGACCTGGCCCAGACCGAGCAGCAGCTCTCCTCGCAGCTCGACACCAACCGCTCGCCGGAGCAGCTCGCGGCGCAGGCCGCGGCGCTCGGGATGGAACCTGCCGGGTCGACCGGCTGGCTCTCGCTGGCCGACGGCACCGTCGTCGGCGCGGAGGACGCGGGATGACGACGTCGGACGGACCGCAGGACGAGCGGCAGCCGGAGCGCCCGGTCGCACCGCACGGCAGCCGTCCGGCGCGACCCATGGCCCGTGGCGGGCGACGCCCGAAGCCGACCGTGGTCGCACCGGGGAACCGGCCTGGGCGCGGCCCGCGCGATCGCGGACCGAGCGTCGCCACGCTCAACCGGCGCCGCACGTCCCTCGTGGTGGTGGTCGCGCTGCTGCTCGCGGTCTGCGGCGGCCGCCTGGTCTACCTCCAGGTGTTCAACGCCAAGGCCATCGCGGCCGAGGCGCTGGAGAGCCGGCTGACCACGACCGAGCTGATCGCGAGCCGGGGCCAGATCACCGACTCCGAGGGCGAGGTGCTGGCCACCTCGGTCGAGCGGTACGACATCGCGGTGAACCAGACGCTGATCGCGGACTGGAGCGCGACCATCGACGGCACCGACCTGTCCGGCGCGGCCGGCGCGGCCCAGGTGCTGGCACCGCTGCTCGGGCTGGACGCGGCCGAGCTCGGCGCCACGCTGAACGGCGACGCGACCTTCAAGTACGTGGCGAAGGGGGTGCTGCCCGAGGTCTGGCAGTCGGTGAGCGACCTGCAGATCGACGGCATCACCGCCGAGCAGGTGGCCGAACGGGTCTACCCGAACGGCAACATCGCGGGCAACGTGCTCGGCTGGGTGAACTCCGAGGGCGAGGGCGCGCAGGGCATCGAGCAGATGCTGAACGACGAGCTCTCCGGCACGTCGGGCTCCACCACCTATGAGCGCGGTCGCGGCGGGCAGGAGATCCCGGGCGGCTACGAGGACTCGACCGCGGCCGTCGACGGCGACAGCGTGCAGCTGACCATCAACACCGACATCCAGTGGAAGGCGCAGGAGGCGATCGAGGCGCAGGTCACCGCGACCGGCTCGGAGTCCGGCACGATCGTGGTGCTGAACGTCAAGACCGGCGAGATCCTGGCGCTGGCCGACTCGGCCACCGTCGACCCGAACGACCCCGGCGCGGACTCGTCGCTGTGGCACAGCTCCAGCGCGATCGCCGACGTCTTCGAGCCGGGCTCCACGGCCAAGGTCATCACGATGGCCGCGGCGATCGAGACCGGACTGGTCGATCCGGAGACCCAGTTCACGGTGCCGTACCAGTACACGACCTCGAACGGCCAGACGTTCAAGGACTCGCACGAGCACGCCGACGAGCAGCTGACCACGACCGGCATCCTGGCGGAGTCCTCGAACACCGGCACGGTGATGATCGGGCAGAACATCCCGCAGCAGACCCGGTACGACTACCTGGCGAAGTTCGGGTTCGGCTCGACCACCGGCGTGGAGCTGCCGGCCGAGTCGGCGGGCATCCTGAACGACTCCGACGACTGGGACGGCCGGTCGAAGTACGCCGTGCTGTTCGGCCAGTCGGTCTCGGTGACGGCGCTGCAGGCCACCGAGGTCTTCGCCACCATCGCCAACGACGGGGTGCGCATCTCGCCGCACCTGGTCAAGGGCTGGACCAGCGCGGACGGCACGTACACCGCGGCGGACGCGGCCGAGACCACCCAGGTGGTGTCCGCGGAGACCGCCAACACGGTGATGACCATGCTGGAGAGCGCGGTGGACGAGGGCACCGGGTCGTCGGCCGCGATCTCGGGCTACCGGGTGGCCGGCAAGACCGGGACAGCGCAGAGCTGGACCACGGACGCCACCACCGGCGAGACGGTCGAGGGGATCACGGCGTCCTTCATCGGGGTGGCGCCGGCGGACGACCCCGAGATCGCCGTCAGCGTGATCCTGCACAACCCGACCACCTCCGAGTACGGCGGCACGGTCGCCGCACCGGTGTTCAGCGAGGTCGCCGGCTACGCCCTGACCGAGCTCGGGATCGCGCCCAGCGGCACGACCGCCACGCTGTACCCGACCACATGGTGACGTCGGCCGTCCGGGGCGCCACGCGCGTCCGCGGGGACCGGGCGGTGGCATCCGGTGCGCGCGGTAGATTCTTCCTATGACGTCCCCCCAGGGCCGGCTGCGCCCGGAACACCCCCACAGCCGTCGGGTCGTCGACCTCGTCGATGCGTTCTCGCTGGTCAGCGCAGGGGCCGCCGTCCCCGCCGACCTGCAGGCCGGCGGCGTGACCGTGGCCAGCGGCGACGCGGTCGCCGGGGACGTGTTCGTCGCCCTGTCCGGCGCGCACGCGCACGGTGCCGCCTACACCCGCCAGGCCCTCGACGCCGGTGCGGTCGCGGTGGTCACCGACGCCGCGGGTGCCGAGGTCGTCGCGGCGCTGGACCCCGCGGTCACGGTGCCGGTGCTGGTGGCGCCGGACCCGCGCGCGCTCGCCGGCGACCTGGCCGCGTGGCTGCACGAGCACCCCGGGCGCCGGCTGACCACCGTGGGCATCACCGGCACGAACGGCAAGACCACGTCCAGCTACTTCGTCGAGGCCGCCCTGCGCCGCGTGCACCGGAGCACCGTGGTGATGGGCACCGTGGAGCTGAAGATCGGTGACGAGGCGATCGAGAGCCCGCGCACCACGGTCGAGGCCCCGGTGGTGCAGTCGATCCTGTCGCTCGGGCTGGAGCGCGGCGCCACCGCGGCCGTGATGGAGGTGTCCTCGCACGCGCTCGCGCTCGGCCGGATGAACGGACTGCGGCTCGACGTCGCGGGCTTCACCAACCTGCAGCGCGACCACCTGGACTTCCACGGCGACATGGACGGCTACTTCGCCGCCAAGTCCCTGCTGTTCACCCCGGAGCACGCCCGCCGCGGCGTGGTCGTGGTGGACGACGAGTGGGGTCGGCGGCTGATGGCCGAGGCCACCATCCCGGTCGAGTCCGTCTCGACCCACGTCGGGGCGCCGGAGGGGCGGACCGCCGACTGGGCGGTCACCGAGGCGGACATCGGCCTGGACGGCGTCGGCTCGTCGTTCACGCTGCGTGGCCCGGACGGGGTCGCGCACGTCGCGGCCAGCCCGCTGCCCGGCCTGGTGAACGTGTCCAACGCCGCGCTGGCCGTGGTGCTGGCGCACCGGGCGGGGGTGGACCTGGACGTCGCGATCGACGCGGTCGCCCACGCCCACGAGATCCCGGGCCGGATGGAGCGGGTGATCGAGCGCCGCCCCGCGCCGGACGCCCGCCCGCTGTGCCTGGTCGACTACGCGCACACCCCGGACGCGCTGGTGCTGGCGCTGGAGGCCGTCCGGCCGATCACGCCCGGCCGGCTGGTGATCGTCTTCGGCTCGGACGGCGACCGGGACCGCGGCAAGCGCCCGATCATGGGGCGGATCGCCGCGCGGCTGGCGGACGTGCTGGTGGTCACGGACGAGAACCCGCGCTCCGAGGAGCCGGCGTCCATCCGGGCCGCCATCCTGTCCGGGGTCCGCGAGGAGCGGCCGGACCTGATCGACGTGCACGAGGCCACGGACAGCCGCACGCAGGCCATCCACGACGCCCTGGAGCTGGCGGGAGAGCAGGACACCATCATCATCACGGGCAAGGGCCACGAGCCGACCCAGGAGATCGCCGGGGTGTTCCACCGGTACAACGACCGCGACGTGCTGCGGGCGGCCGACGCCGCGCTGTCCGCCCGGGCGTCGGTCGGTGCGGCGACGACCCCGGGACCGGTCGCGTGATCGCGCTCACCGCGGCGGAGGTGGTCGCCGCGACCGGTGGTGCGCTGCGCGCCGCCGATCCCGCGACGGTGGTGACCGGACCGGTGGTGGTGGACTCCCGGCAGGTCGGGCCCGGCTCGCTGTTCGTGGCGCTGCCCGGCGAGCACGTGGACGGGCACGCCTACGCCCACGCCGCGCACGCCGCCGGGGCCGCGCTGGTGCTGGCCGCGCACCCGGTGCTGGACCCGGACGGCCGCGAGCTGCCGGCCGTGGTGGTGCCGGACGTCGAGCGCGCGCTGGGCGACCTGGCCCGCGTGGTGCTGGCGCAGCTGCGCGAGGCGGCCGTCGAGCCGGGCGGCTCCGGCCTGCAGGTGATCGGCGTGACGGGATCGGTCGGCAAGACCACGACCAAGGACCTGCTCGCCCAGCTGTGCGCCGCGCAGGGGCCGACGGTCGCACCGGAGCAGTCGTTCAACAACGAGATCGGCCTGCCGCTGACGGTGCTGCGCGCCGACGAGCAGACCCGCTACCTGGTGCTGGAGATGGGCGCCAGCGGGATCGGTCACCTGGAGTACCTGACCGGCATCGCCGCGCCGGACGTCGCGGTGGTGCTGGTGGTCGGGCACGCGCACCTCGGCGGCTTCGGCGGGATCGAGGCGGTGGCCCGCGCCAAGTCCGAGATCGTCGCGGGCCTGGTGCCCGGCGGGACCGCGGTGCTGAACGCCGACGACCCGCGGGTGTCCGCCATGGCGGCGATCGCACCCGGGCCGGTGGTGACCTTCGGTGCCACCCGGGGCGCCGCGGTGCGTGCGCTCGACCTGCGGGTGGACCGGGCAGGTCGGGCCGCGTTCACCCTGGACGTCGCGGACGACCTGGCTGACCCGGACGCGTCGCGTTCCCGGGCGGACGTCACGCTCCGGCTGGTCGGCGAGCACCACGCGCACAACGCGCTCGCCGCGGCGGCCGCCGCGCTGGCCGTCGGGCTGCCGCTGGCCGACGTCGTCGCCGGGCTCGGTGCCGCCGACGCGCTCAGCCCGCACCGGATGCACGTGGTGGACCGCGCCGACGGCGTCACCGTGGTGGACGACTCCTACAACGCCAACCCCGACTCGGTGCGTGCCGCGCTGCGGGCGCTGGCGGTGCTGGCCGGTCGGGACCGCCGGTCGGTGGCCGTGCTCGGCGAGATGATGGAGCTCGGGCCGGAGGCGCTGGCCGAGCACGAGGCGATCGGGCTGCAGGTGGTGCGGCTGAACGTCGGGCTGACCGTGGTGGTCGGCGCGGGAGCGCACGGCATCGCCACCGGGGCGGTCCGGGAGGGGTCCTGGGGCGAGGAGGTGGTCGAGGTCGCGGACGTCGACGAGGCCGCCGCCCTGCTGGACCGTGAGCTACGAGCGGGAGACGTGGTGCTGGTGAAGTCCTCCAAGGACGCCGGGCTGTGGCGGCTGGGTGACCGGCTGACCGCGCCGGACGCTGTCGTGCCGGACGGGGAGGTGCGGCGGTGATCTCCGTCCTGGTCGCCGGCGGCGTCGCGATGGTCGTCGCGCTGCTCGCCACCCCGCTGTTCATCAAGTTCCTGGTCACCAAGCAGTACGGCCAGTTCATCCGCCAGGACGGTCCGACCGCGCACTACACCAAGCGTGGCACGCCCACCATGGGCGGGGTGGTGATCATCGGGGCCACGCTGATCGGCTGGGCGGTCGCCGCGGTGGTCTCCGGCCAGCTGCCCAGCGCCTCGTCGGTGCTGGTGCTGTTCCTGATGACCGGCCTGGGCGTGGTCGGGTTCCTGGACGACTTCATCAAGATCTCCCGGCAGCGCAGCCTCGGGCTGCGCGCGCGGTGGAAGATCATCGGGCAGGGCCTGGTCGGGATCACGTTCGCGGTGCTCGCGCTGCAGTTCCCGGACTCCGCCCTGCGCACCCCGGCCTCCACCAGCATCTCGTTCATCCGGGACACCGGGCTGGACCTGGCGTTCGCCGGGACCGCCCTCGGCGCCGTGCTGTTCGTGCTCTGGGCGAACTTCCTCATCACGGCCTGGTCCAACGCGGTGAACCTCACCGACGGCCTGGACGGGCTGGCCACCGGCGCCTCGCTGATCGTGTTCGGCGCCTACGTGATCGTCTGCGTCTGGCAGTTCAACCAGCGCTGCGCGCTGACCGCCGGTGCGCGCTGCTACCAGACCCGTGACCCTCTGGACATGGCCGTGGTCGCCGCCGCCATCACCGGGGCCTGCTTCGGGTTCCTGTGGTGGAACGCCAGCCCCGCCAAGATCTTCATGGGCGACACCGGCTCGCTGGCGCTCGGCGGTGCGCTGGCCGGCATGTCGATCGTCACCCGTACCGAGGTGCTGGCCGCGATCATCGGCGGGCTGTTCGTCATCATCGTGATGTCCGACGTCATCCAGATCGGCTTCTTCAAGCTGACCGGGAGACGGGTGTTCAAGATGGCGCCGCTCCATCATCATTTCGAGCTGTCGGGCTGGGGCGAGGTCACGATCGTGATCCGGTTCTGGCTGATCGCCGGGCTGTTCGTCTCGCTCGGCGTCGGGATCTTCTACGCGGAGTGGGTGGCGGGCTAGGTGTCGCAGGACCTGCTGGACGGGCTCGACCTCGGCCGGGCCCGGGTGCTCGTGGCCGGGCTGGGGGTCTCCGGGCGTGCGGCCGCCCAGGTGCTGACCGACCGCGGCGCCACCGTGGTCACGGTGGACGAGCGCGCGGCGGACGCGGACGTCGCGGACGCGCGCGGCCACGCGGCAGCCGGGGGACTGGCCGGCGTGGACGTCGTGGTGGTCTCGCCCGGGTGGCGGCCGGAGCACCCGCTGCTGGTCGGAGCGCACGCAGCCGGCATCCCGGTGTGGAGCGAGGTCGAGCTGGCCTGGCGGCTGCGGGTGGACCGCGCCTCGGGCGGCGGACCGGCCCCGTGGCTGGCCGTGACCGGCACCAACGGCAAGACCACCACCGTGGAGATGCTCGCCTCGGTCCTGCACGCCGCCGGCCGTCGGGCCGCCGCGGTCGGCAACGTCGGCACCCCGGTGGTGCTGGCCGCGACCGACCCGACCCTGGACGTGCTGGCCGTCGAGCTGTCCTCGTTCCAGCTGCACCACACGTCGAGCCTCGCTGCGCAGGCCGCCGCGGTGCTGAACGTCGCCGCCGACCACCTGGACTGGCACGGCTCGATGGCGGCCTACGCCGCCGACAAGGGCCGGATCTACGCCGGCGTCGAGGTGGCCTGCGTGTACAACGCGGCCGACCCGACCACCGAGCAGCTGGTGCGCGGCGCGGACGTCGCCGACGGCGCGGTGGCGGTCGGCTTCACGCTCGGCGCACCGGGCGTCGGCCAGGTCGGTGTGGTGGACGGCGTGCTGGTCGACCGGGGCTTCGCGGCGCTGCGCCACACGCACGCCGCCGAGCTCGCCACCGTGGCCGACCTGGCGCACCTGGCCGGGCCGGACGGCCTCGCCCCGCACGTGGTGGCGAACGCGCTGGCCGCCGGGGCCCTGGCTCTCGCGCACGGCGTCCCGCCCGAGGCGGTCGGTGCCGGGCTGCGAGCGTACGTGCCGGGCGGGCACCGGATCGCCACGGTGGCCGAGGTGGACGGCGTCCGGTACGTCGACGACTCCAAGGCCACCAACGCGCACGCCGCCGCCGCCGCGCTGGCTGCGTTCGCCCCCGGCAGCGTGGTGTGGATCGCCGGCGGGCTGGCCAAGGGGGCCACCTTCGACGAGCTGGTGGCGTCCCGCTCGGACCGGCTGCACGCCGTGGTGCTGATCGGCGTGGACCCGGCGCCGCTGGCCGACGCGCTCGCCCGACACGCGCCGCAGGTTCCCGTCGTCCGGGTCGATCCCGGTGACACTGGGACGGTGATGACCCGCGCCGTGCAGGAGGCCCGCCGACTGGCGAGCACCCGTGCCGTCGCCGCGGGCAGCACGGTCCTGCTCGCCCCGGCCTGCGCCTCGATGGACCAGTTCGCGTCCTACGCCGACCGTGGCGACGCGTTCGCCGCCGAGGTCCGTGCACTCAGCCCGAGGGGGTGAGCCCGGCGCCGATGGCCCAGACGACCGACGCCCCCGCGTCCGCCACCGCACCCTCCGACCCGCCCCGCCGGCGGTCGCTGCTCGGGCAGTGGAACAGCGCCGTGACGAGCTACTACGTGCTGATCGGCGCGACCCTGCTGCTGCTCGTGCTCGGGCTGGTCATGGTGCTGTCGTCCTCGTCCGTGGAGTCCCTGGCGGCGGGCGACTCCCCGTATGCCGTGTTCTTCGGCCAGGCGCAGTACGCGCTGATCGGGCTGCCGCTGCTGTGGCTGACCTCGCGGATGCCGGTGCGGTTCTACCAGCGGTTCGCCTGGCCGATCCTGATCGGGGGCCTGGTGCTGCAGATGCTCGTGTACACCCCGCTCGGCCGCAGCCAGAGCGGCAACCGTGGCTGGATCTACATCGGCGGGTTCTCCGCGCAGCCCTCGGAGGCGCTCAAGCTCGCCCTGGCGATCTGGCTCGGCGCGGTGCTGTCCCGCAAGCGCCCGCTGTTCGACGACTGGAAGCACGCGGCGATCCCGGCGCTGCCGGTGTCTGCGCTCGCGATCGGCCTCGTGCTGCTCGGCCACGACCTCGGCACCGCGATGGTGATGCTGGTGCTGGTGGCCGGCGCGCTGTTCGTGGCCGGCGTGCCGATGCGGATCTTCGCGGGCGCGGGGGTGCTCGCCGGGGTCGCGGTCGCGCTGATGGCGGTTGCCAGCGACAACCGGATGCAGCGGATCACGGACTGGTTCTCCGGCGACTGCGACGAGGCCGGCAGCTGCTACCAGACGATGCACGGGCTGCAGGCGCTGGCCACCGGCGGCTGGGCCGGCCTCGGCCTGGGGCAGAGCCGGGAGAAGTGGTCCTACCTGCCCGAGGCGCACAACGACTTCATCTTCGCGATCATCGGCGAGGAGCTGGGGCTGATCGGCACCGTGCTGGTGCTGGTGCTGTTCGCGCTGCTGGCCTTCGCGATGTTCCGGGTGATCGCCCGGCACGCCGACCCGTTCGCCCAGATCGTCACGGGCGGCATCGCCGCGTGGATCATCGGCCAGGCGCTGGTGAACATCGGCGTGGTGGTCGGGCTGGTGCCGGTGATCGGCGTGCCGCTGCCACTGGTCTCGGCCGGTGGCTCCGCCCTGATCACCACGCTCGCCGCTCTCGGGGTGGTGCTGTCCTTCACCCGGTCCGAGCCGGGTGCCCAGGAGGCGCTCGCCGCCCGCCCAGGGGTGCTGCGCCGCTCGCTCGCCGTGATCGGGCGCACCCGTGCCTGACGTCCCGCCGGCCGACCCGGCGGCCGCACCCTCGACCATCCCCGCACCGGAGGACACCGTGACCGACCCCGACGCCGCCCCCGTGGCGACGGACGCCCCCGCGACCTCCGAGCACGACGAGCCGCGCCCGCGCGCGGTGCTGCTGGCGGGCGGCGGCACGGCCGGCCACGTGAACCCGCTGCTGGCGGTGGCCGAGGAGCTGCGCCGGCGCGATCCCGAGCTGCGCCTCGCGGCCCTGGGCACCGCAGAGGGCCTGGAGGCCCGGCTGGTGCCCGAGCGCGGGCTGGAGCTGCTGGTGGTGCCCAAGGTGCCGTTGCCGCGCCGGCCCACGGCCGACTGGTTCCGGCTGCCTCGCCTGCTGCGCTCCGCGGTGGAGACCGCCGGGCGGGCGATCGACGAGGTCGGGGCGCAGGTCGTGGTCGGGTTCGGCGGCTACGTGTCCACCCCCGCCTACCTGGCGGCGCGTGCCCGTGGCGTGCCGGTGATCGTGCACGAGCAGAACGCCCGCCCCGGGCTGGCGAACCGGCTCGGCTCCCGTGGCGCCGCCGCCGTCGCCGTGACCTTCCCCGGCACCCGGCTGCCGGGCGCCGTGGTGACCGGGCTGCCGCTGCGCCCCGAGATCGCCGGGCTGCTCGCCGAGCGGGCCACGGACGTCGAGGGCACGCGTCGGCGCGCCGCCGCCGAGCTCGGCTTCGAGACCGATCGGGTCACGCTGCTGGTCACCGGCGGCTCTCTCGGCGCGGTCTCGCTGAACACCGCCGTCGCCGGCCACGCCGCCGCGGTGCTCGCCACCGGCGCCCAGGTGCTGCACCTGACCGGGACCGGCAAGGCCGAGGCCGTGCGCACGGCGGTCCGCGGCGTGCCGGGCGCCGAGCGGTACCACGTGCGCGAGTACCTGGGGGAGATGGAGCAGGCGCTCGCGCTGGCCGACCTGGTGCTCTGCCGCGCGGGTGCCGGCACCGTCAGCGAGCTCGCCGCCCTCGGCATCCCGGCGGTGTACGTGCCGCTGCCGGTGGGGAACGGTGAGCAGCGGCTGAACGCGCAGCCGGTGGTCGCGGCGGGCGGCGGCCTGCTGGTGGCCGACGACGAGCTGACCGGCACCTGGATCCAGGCGCACCTGCTGCCGCTGCTGGCGCCCGAGGCGGCCCAGGAGCGGATCGAGATGGGGCGGGCGGCGGCCGGGGTCGGTGTGCCCGACGCCGCCGCGCGGGTCGCGGACCTGATCGAGGCCGAGCTGGCGGCTGCCGAGGATCGGGCGGAGCAGGCGGCGCTGGCCGCGCAGGAGGAGCAGGAGGCGCGTGCCGAGCGGGAGGCGCTGGCGGCCGAGGCGGCGCTGGTGGCCGAAGAGGCACGGGCCGCCGAGGCGGCCCTGACGGAGGCGGAGGCGCTGGCAGCCGACGACGCGCCGGTGGCCGAGGAGGCGTCGGTGGCCGAGGAGGCGTCGGTGGCAGCGGAGGCCGCGAGCGGCGCGGCCACCGTCGTGCCTGGCGCAGCGGTGCCTGGCGCAGCGGCGCACGGTGCCGTCGTGCCCGGTGCCGTCGGGCCGGTCGCGCTGGCCGATCTCGGCCGGGTGCACCTGGTCGGTGTCGGCGGTGCCGGGATGTCCGCCGTCGCCGGGCTGCTGGTGGACCGCGGCCTGACCGTCTCCGGGTCGGACGCGCAGGACGGACCCGCGCTGCCCGGGCTGCGCACGGCCGGCGTCACCGTGCACGTCGGGCACGATGCCGCGCACGTCGCGGAGGTGGACAGCCTCGTCGTGTCGAGCGCGATCCGGGCCGACAACCCCGAGCTGGTCCGGGCGCGCGAGCGCGGGCTGCGGGTGCTGCACCGCTCCGACGCCCTGGCCGCGCTGATGTCCGGCCGGATCGGCATCGCCGTCGCCGGGGCGCACGGCAAGACGACCACCTCCACGATGATCGCCACCGCGCTGGCCGCGGTCGGCCGCGAGGACCCGGTGCTCGACCCGTCCTACGCGATCGGTGGCACCGTGCGCACCGACCGCGGCCCTCGGCCGGGCTACCGGACCGGTGCGGGGGACGTCTTCGTGGCCGAGGCCGACGAGTCGGACGGCTCTTTCCTCGCCTATGCGCCCGCCGTCGCGGTCGTGACCAACGTCGAGCCGGACCACCTGGACCACTACGGCAGCGCCGAGGCGTTCGAGGCGGCGTTCGAGGAGTTCGCCGACCGGGTGCTGGACGGTGGTGCGCTGATCGCCTGCGCGGACGATCCCGGTGCCGCGCGGCTGGTGGCCGCCGTGGACGAGCGGCTCGGCCGCCGCGGCGTCCGCGTGCTCACCTACGGCACCGGCCCGGGGGCCGACGGGGCCGCCGGCGCGGGCATCGACGAGGCCGCCGGCGCGACCGCCGACGACTCCGCGGTCGCGGCACGGCCGGTCGATCTGCTGCTCGGCCCGGTGCGCGCTGCCGACGGGTCCTGGCAGGTCTCGCTCACCTCGCGGCTGGCCGACCTGCCCGACGCCGAGCTGACGCTCGCGGTGCCCGGGGACCACAACGCCGCCGACGCCGCGGCCGCCTACCTGGCAGCCTGGGCGGTGGGTGCCGAGCCCGGCGCGGTCGCCCGGGGGCTGGCCGAGTTCCACGGCACCGGCCGCCGGTTCGAGGACCGAGGCACTGCGGGCGGGGTCCGGGTGGTGGACGACTACGCGCACCACCCGACCGAGGTCGCGGCGCTGCTGCGGACCGCCCGCACCCTGGTCGGCGACGGACGGGTGCTGGTGCTGTTCCAGCCGCACCTGTACTCGCGGACCCGTGCCTTCGCCGACCAGTTCGGCCAGGCGCTCGACCTGGCCGACGTCGTGGTGGTCACCGACGTGTACGCCGCCCGTGAGGACCCGGACCCCCGCGTCACCGGCGCCCTGGTCGTCGACTGGGTGCCGACGCCGGGGCGAGCCACCTTCGTCGCCGACAAGCACGAGGCCGCGCGCGCGATCGCCCGGTCCGCCCGGCCGGGCGACCTGCTGCTCACCGTTGGCGCGGGCGACGTCACCGCGCTCGCGCCCGAGGTGCTGACCGCGCTGGCGGACGCCGGCGACGAGCAGCCCGGCCGTCGCGCCGACGAGGCCGCCCCCGGCTCCGGCTCCGACCAGGCCGACGCCGGCACCGACGAGGCCGACGGGCCGCCACCGGCAGCGGAGCAGGCGTGACGCCGCAGCGCCCCCGACCCCCGCAGCCCGGGCGCGCCGCCCGCCCCAGCCGACCTGCCACCCCTCGGCCGGCCCCGCCGCGCACGTCGGGCACGGGCGCCTCGGGCGCGGGCACGGGCACGTCAGGCGGGGGCGCCTCGGGCGCGGGCGCCCCGGGCACCGGCACCCCGACCACTGCGTCGACCCCCCGCCGCACCTCCGGGTCCGCGGGCTCGTCCCGTTCCACCGGCCCGACCGGCGCCTCCGGCGCGAAGCCCGCGGAGCGTACGCCGGTCGGCACGGCGGTCACGGCCCGCACCGGCTCGGTGTTCCCGGTCCGCCCACCCGTGGTCAGCCAGGGCTCGGCCGCCCGGTTCGCCGAGCGTGCGCGGGCCCGGCGCCGGCTGGCGTGGCGGCAGATCCTGCTGGTGTCCGGCGGCGCGGTGCTGGTGGGCGCGCTGGCCTGGCTGCTGCTGCTGTCCCCGGTGCTCGCGCTGGACACCGACCAGGTCGAGGTCACCGGTGCGGGCACCGTGGTGGCGGTCGACCAGGTGCTCGCGGTGGTGGCCGAGCACGCCGGTGTGCCGCTGACCCGGCTCGACACCACCTCGCTGCGCACCGAGCTGCTCGACGTGCCCGGGGTGCGGGACGCCACGGTGACCCGGGACTGGCCGCACGGTCTGACCGTGGCGCTGGAGTCCCGGGAACCGGTCGCGGCGGTGCCGGAGTCGACGGACGTCGCGGAGCAGGCCGACGGCGCCACCGACTCCTCCGACGGCACGGGCTACGCGCTGGTGGACTCCGAGGGTGTGCAGGTGGGCCGCTCGGACACCGCGCCGGACGGGCTGCCGGTGGTCGACGTGCCGGTGGGCGAGGAGCGCATCCTCGCGGCGACGCTCGGCGTGCTGGAGTCGTTGCCGGCGGATCTGCTGGCGGACGTCGGCCAGGTCTCGGCGACCTCGCAGGACACGGTGCAGCTCGTGCTGCGGGACGGTGCCGTGGTCGAGTGGGGGAGCGACCAGGACTCCGCGCTCAAGGTGGCGGTGCTGCAGGCGCTGCGCGCGGCGCCGGAGACGGCGGGCTCGGCCCGGTACGACATCACCGCACCGACCATGCCCGTGGTCGGCTGAACCGCGTGCGGAGCTGCGAGCGCGGGTGGAGATCGGACCCGATGCCGACACGCGCGGCCCGGTCGTTGAACCTGCCGCGTCCGGCACCTACGTTCACGTCTAGACCAAAATGACATAACTGTAACTCTCTAGTTGAGGGTGAAGGTTCGTCGCACAGCGCCCACGAGACGAGAGGCAGCCACCGTGGCAGCTCCGCAGAACTACCTGGCCGTCATCAAGGTGGTCGGCATCGGTGGTGGCGGCGTCAACGCCGTCAACCGGATGATCGAGGTCGGCCTCAAGGGCGTCGAGTTCATCGCCGTCAACACCGACGCCCAGGCCCTGCTGATGTCCGACGCGGACGTCAAGCTGGACGTCGGCCGGGAGCTCACCCGCGGGCTCGGCGCCGGCGCGGACCCCGAGGTCGGCAAGAAGGCCGCCGAGGACCACGCCGAGGAGATCGAGGACGTCCTGCGCGGCGCCGACATGGTCTTCGTCACCGCGGGGGAGGGCGGCGGCACCGGCACCGGCGGCGCTCCCGTCGTCGCTCGGATCGCCCGCTCGCTCGGCGCGCTGACCATCGGTGTGGTCACGCGACCGTTCACGTTCGAGGGCCGGCGTCGCTCGGTGCAGGCCGACACCGGCATCGAGGCGCTGCGCGCCGAGGTCGACACCCTGATCGTGATCCCGAACGACCGCCTGCTCTCGATCTCCGACCGGTCGGTCTCGGTGCTGGACGCGTTCCGGTCCGCCGACCAGGTGCTGCTCTCCGGTGTCCAGGGCATCACCGACCTGATCACCACCCCGGGCCTGATCAACCTGGACTTCGCCGACGTGAAGTCCGTGATGCAGGGCGCCGGCTCCGCGCTGATGGGCATCGGCTCGGCCCGCGGCGAGGACCGCGCGGTGCAGGCGGCCGAGCTGGCGATCTCCTCGCCGCTGCTCGAGGCCAGCATCGACGGCGCGCACGGCGTGCTGCTGTCCATCCAGGGCGGATCGGACCTGGGGCTGTTCGAGATCAACGAGGCCGCCCGTCTGGTGCAGGAGGCCGCGCACCCCGAGGCGAACATCATCTTCGGTGCCGTGATCGACGACGCCCTGGGCGACGAGGTGCGGGTCACCGTGATCGCGGCCGGCTTCGACGGCGGTGCCCCCACCGCCCGCCGGGACGGTCGCGGGCTCGGCCAGGTCAGCCCCGGTGCCGCGCCGGCCAGCATCCCGCCGGCCGTGCCGACCACCACCGCCGCGCACGCCGTGGCCCAGCCGCGCCCGGTCGGCCCCGACGCCGAGCCCGCCGGCGTGCCCGCCTTCCTCGCCACGGAGCCGGCCCAGCCGACCACCAGCCAGCTCGAGGTTCCGCGGATCTTCGAGGAGGAGGTCGCCCGGCGCAAGGAGGACGACCTGGACGTGCCGGACTTCCTCAAGTAGCCCGGTCGCGATGGGCCGCACCCCGGCACCGGTGCTCGAGGTCGACCTCGGGCCGGGTGTCCGTGCGGGCTTCACCACCCGCGCGGGCGGGGTCAGCCTGCCGCCGTGGGACTCGCTGAACCTCGGCCTGAACGTCGGGGACGACCCCGACCGCGTGCTGGTGAACCGGGACCTGGTCCGACGGTGGGCCGGCACCTGGGTGGCCTGGTCCACGCAGGTGCACGGCTGCGACGTCCGAACGCTCACCGCGCGGCTCGGCGACGGGCGCACCTCGGTCGGCCGGTACGACGCGCTGGTCTCGACCACCGCCGAGGCCGCGCTCGGGGTGCTGGTCGCGGACTGCGTCCCGGTGCTGCTGGCGGACCCCGACGCCCGGGTGGTCGCCACGGTGCACGCCGGACGGCGCGGGCTGGTCGCCGGTGCGGTCCAGGCCGTCGTGCGTGCGATGGCGGAGCGCGGCGCGGACCCCGCCCGGGTGCGCGCAGCCGTCGGCCCGGCGATCAGCGGCCCGCAGTACGAGGTGCCCGCCGACCTGCGGGACGAGGTGGCCGCCGTGGTCCCCGAGACCGCGTGCGAGACCGCCTGGGGCACGCCCGGGCTGGACCTGCCGCGCGGGGTGGCCGCGGTGCTGCGCCGGGCCGGCGTCGTGCGCATCCAGGAGACCGGCTGGTGCACCGCGACCGACGAGCGGTTCTACTCCCACCGCCGTGCCCAGCGGCAGGGGGCCACCACCGGTCGCTGCGCCGGGGTCGTCGCACTGGTCTGACGCCGGTGCCGGTGCCGGTGCCGGTGCCGGTGCCTGTGCCTGCGGGTGCGGGTGCGGTTGCGGGTGCCCCACGGTGGTCGCGCCCCCTGCAGGCGAGGGACTGACGGTGCCGTTCCGTCGCGAGCGGGTCCGCCACGCCGGGCGTGTCGTCCCCGGGCGCGGGGCGACTCGTTGCTAGCGTGACCACGCAGGACATGTCAGTACGGGGATGGAGTGATCGCGATGGCCGGTGCGCTGCGCAAGACCATGCTGTACCTCGGGCTTGCCGACGACCACGGCGAGGCCGACCAGTACGTCGACGAGTACGACGAGCCGGAGGTGCCTGTGGCACAGGACTACGAGGCCGAGGTCACGCCGCTGCACCGCACGGCGGCCCCGACCGAGCGGCCGTACAACCCGCCGCAGGCGGCCCAGCCCACGGGCGAGGGCGAGATCCGGCGCATCACGACGATCCACCCGCGCTCGTACAACGACGCGCGCAAGATCGGCGAGGCGTTCCGCAGCGGCACGCCGGTGATCATGAACCTGACCGACATGGACGACTCCGACGCCAAGCGCCTGGTCGACTTCGCGGCCGGCCTGATCTTCGGCCTGCACGGCGCGATCGAGCGGGTCACCAACAAGGTGTTCCTGCTGTCGCCGTCGTACGTCGAGGTCACCGGGGAGGGCCGGCCCGCCGACGCCCCCCGTGGTGGCTTCTACAACCAGAGCTGACGGCCGGGACCCGGTCGCGTGAGCATCGTCTTCGGCCTGCTCCAGCTCGTCGTCCTGGTCTTCGTCCTGCTCCTGCTCGTGCGCCTGGTCCTGGACTGGGTGCAGTACTTCGCGCGGGACTGGCGCCCGCACGGCGCGGCCCTGGTGGTCGCGGAGGCCGTCTACTCGGTCACCGACCCGCCGCTGCGGTTCCTGCGCCGGCTGATCCCGCCGCTGACCATCGGCACCCTGCGCCTCGATCTGGCGTTCCTGGTGCTGATGCTCGGCTGCTGGTTCCTGCTCTCCGTGCTGTCCGCGCTGGCAGCGTGACCACAGGGTGACCACAGCGGGAAGGCATCTCGACCGGCCACGACTCGGCGGGTCGCGCGCATCCACGCAATTGTTCGATACGGTGGCCCGAGGTGGTCGGTGATCTGCCACCGGCTTGACCCAGTTCGACCGAAGAGGTGACGACGATGGCACTGCTGACGGCAGACGACGTCCTGAACAAGAAGTTCCAGGCAACCAAGTTCCGCGAGGGCTACGACCAGGACGAGGTCGACGACTTCCTGGACGAGGTCGTCAACACGCTCCGGGAGACCCAGAACGAGAACGACGACCTGAAGACCAAGCTCGCCGCGGCGGAGCGCCGGATCGCCGAGCTCAGCCGTGCAGGCGCGCAGGCGGCCCCGGTCGCCGCCGCGCCGGCGCCGAAGCCTGAGCTGGAGAAGCCCGCGCCCGCCCCGGCCGCCGTGGTCGCGCCGGCACCGGTGGTCGCGCCGGCCCCCGTGGCCTCCGCCCCGGTCGCGCCGCAGCGGCAGAGCGAGCCCGAGTCGGCGACCGGCATGCTCGCCCTGGCGCAGAAGCTGCACGACGACTACGTGCGCAGCGGCCAGGAGGAGGGCGACCGCCTCGTGGGCGAGGCCAAGGGCCAGGCGGCCCGGATCGTCCGCGAGGCCGAGGAGACCTCGGCGCGGACCCTCAGCCAGCTGGAGCAGGAGCGTTCGCTGCTGGAGCGCAAGATCGACGAGCTCCGGGTGTTCGAGCGGGACTACCGCACCCGCCTGAAGAGCTACCTGGAGAACCTGCTCGGCGACCTCGACACCCGGGCGAACGCGCTGCCGGCGCGGGGCAGCCAGGGTGCGACGCCCTCGACAGACCGCATCTGAGACCGACCGCGGGGGGCATGCACCACCACCGCCTGTCACGCACGACACACCACGTCCGCAGTCCGGGCGTGGTGTGTCGTGTTGTGCGGGTCGGAACGGGCGCATACTCTCTGCGGACTCCTGAGAGAATGAGGTTCCCGTGGCCATCAACGATTCGCTCAGCGCCCCCGCTCGGCGGCCGGCGCTCCCCGACCTGACGGACGCGGCGACCCGGTTCCCGGTCCGCGCCGGAGAAGACCCGTGGACCCCCGAGGAGGTGCGGGGGATCGCCGACGAGCTGGCCTCGGAGATCGACCGCCTCACCTCCGAGCTGTCCATCGCCGACCAGGAGCTCACCGAGCTGCTGCGCAACTCGGGCGACGGCGCGGGGGACGACCAGGCCGACTCCGGCTCCAGCGCGCTGGAGCGTGAGCACGAGCTGACGCTGGTGAACAACACCCGGGACATGCTGGACCAGACCACGCGCGCGCTGGCCCGCATCGAGTCCGGCACGTTCGGCCGCTGCGACTCCTGCGGCGAGGCGATCGGCAAGGCGCGGGTGCAGGCGTTCCCGCGCGCCACGCTCTGCGTGAGCTGCAAGCAGCGCGAGGAGCGTCGCTGACGGCCCGGGCCGTCTAGACTCGCGCCCGATGTCCACCACTCCCGCCCCCGACCTCGGCCTGCCCGAGGTCCCGCCACGTCGCCGCCGCCGGCTGCTGGTGCGGCTGGTGTCGATCGCCACCCTGGTGCTGGTGGTCGACCAGGTCAGCAAGGCGTGGGCGCTGCGCACGCTGGACGAGGGCGTGCGCACCCCGGTGCTCGGCGATCTGCTGGGCATCCAGCTGCTGTTCAACCCCGGTGCCGCCCTCGGGCTGGCGACCGGCACCACCTGGCTGCTGACCCTGGTCGCGGTCGCCGTGGTGGTGGTGATCTTCCGGGTGTCCCGGCGGCTCGGCTCCCGCGGCTGGACGGTGGCCCTCGGGCTGCTGCTCGGCGGGGCGGTCGGCAACCTGGTGGACCGGGTGATCCGGGAGCCCGGGGTGTTCCGGGGGCACGTGGTCGACTTCATCGCGTACGGCGACCTGTTCGTCGGCAACGTCGCGGACATCGCGATCGTGGCCGCGGCCGGGCTGCTGATGCTGCTGTCGCTGCGCGGCGTCCGGCTGGACGGCACCCGGGACGAGCGCGGGGCCGCCGACGGGCCGCAGGACGGCGCCGTGCCGCCGACCCAGGACGCGGTCGACACCCCGGCGCCGGTGCCCGACCCGCCGCGGACCGTGGTCGAGACCACCGGCCTCGATGGCTGACGTGCGCAGCCTGCCGGTGCCGGACGGCCTGGTCGGCGAGCGGGTGGACGCCGCACTCGGCCGGATGCTCGGCCTGTCCCGCACCCGCGCGGCGGAGCTCGCCGAGGCCGGCGCGATCCGGGTCGACGGGGTCGCGGTCGGCAAGTCCGCGCGGCTGCCCGCGGACGGCTGGCTCGAGGTGGAGATCGCCGAGCTGGCCCCGGACCGGGCCGCGGCCGCTGCGGTCGTCGCCAGCGACGTGCCCGAGCTGCGCGTGGTGCACGACGATGCGGACCTGGTCGTGATCGACAAGCCGGTCGGCGTGGCCGCGCACCCGTCGCCCGGCTGGACCGGACCGACGGTGGTCGGCGTGCTGGCCGCTCGTGGCTACCAGATCGCCACCAGCGGCGCCGCCGAGCGGCAGGGGATCGTGCACCGGCTCGACGTCGGCACGTCCGGCCTGATGGTGGTGGCCAAGAGCGAGCACGCCTACACGGTGCTCAAGCGGGCGTTCAAGGAGCGCACCGTGGAGAAGATCTACCACGCGCTCGCCCAGGGCCACCCTGAGCCCACCACCGGCACCATCGACGCCCCGATCGGGCGGCACCCGGGCCAGGACTGGAAGTTCGCGGTGGTGGCGGACGGCAAGCCGTCCGTCACGCACTACCAGGTGCTGGAGATGCTGCCGGCCGCCTCGCTGCTGGAGGTGCACCTGGAGACCGGGCGCACGCACCAGATCCGGGTGCACCTGGCAGCGCTGCGGCACCCGCTGGTCGGTGACCTGACCTACGGCGCGGACCCGGCGCTCGCCCAGCGGGTGGGCCTGACCCGGCAGTGGCTGCACGCGATGCGGCTCGGCTTCGCGCACCCGGCGGACGGGCGGTGGCTGGAGGTCACCAGCGCGTACCCGGCGGACCTGGACGCGGCGCTGGAGACCCTGCGGGACGGGTACCGGTAGCGAGCCGGACCGGTCCTGCCCGGAGGGTGCGGCGGCCGGCGTCGCGGCGGGTGCTGTGGGTGGCTCGACCTAGGATGTCGGCATGGCCCCGGGTACCGACTTCGTCCATCTGCACGTGCACTCCGAGTACTCGATGCTGGACGGTGCGGCACGGGTGGGGGAGATGCTCGCGGAGGCGCAGCGGCTCGGCCAGTCCGCGATGGCGATCACCGACCACGGCTACCTGTTCGGCGCGTTCGACTTCTACTCCCAGGCCAAGAAGCTCGGCATCAAGCCGATCATCGGCGTCGAGGCGTACGTCACACCGGGCACCAGCCGGTTCGATCAGACGCGCGTGCGCTGGGGCGAGGCGCACCAGGCATCGGACGACGTCTCCGCACGCGGCGCCTACACCCACCTGACGCTGCTGTCCCGCACCACGCAGGGCATGCACAACCTGTTCCGGCTGGGGTCGCTGGCGTCCCTGGACGGTCAGATGGGCAAGTGGCCGCGGATGGACCGCGAGCTGCTGTCCACCTACAGCGAGGGCCTGATCGCGACCTCGGGCTGCCCGTCCAGCGAGGTGCAGACCCGGCTCCGGCTCGGCCAGTGGGACGAGGCGCTGCGCGCCGCGGGGGAGCTGCAGGACCTGTTCGGCAAGGAGAACTTCTACGTCGAGGTGATGGACCACGGCCTCGACATCGAGCGCCGCACCATCAAGGACCTGCTGCGCCTGGCCGAGACGATCGGCGCGCCGCTGGTCGCCACGAACGACCTGCACTACACGACCAAGGAGGACGCGCACGCGCACGAGGTGCTGCTCGCGGTGCAGTCCGGCTCCACCCTGGACGAGCCCACCTACGACCAGGGCGGCTCCCGGTTCGCGTTCAGCGGCGACGGCTACTACGTCAAGTCCGCGCAGGAGATGCGTCGCACCTGGGCCGAGCTGCCCGAGGCGTGCGACAACACCCTGCTGATCGCCGAGC
>DASWPG010000069.1:0-9703 GCA_036404115.1 Cellulomonas sp. | reverse complement strand
GCGCCCGGTCAGACCGACCGGCACAGCGGCAGCGCAGCGACGGTGAACGCCTGGGCCTGCTGGCCGACCAGCCGGCGGGTCTCGCAGCTCGCTTGGATGGCGGCCTGCTCGACGGCGGCCACCGCGGCGTCGAGCTCATCGGCGGTCGGCGCGGAGATGGAGATGAGGCCGGAGACGCGCAGGACTCCGTGCCCGGCGGTCAGGTCGGCCTCCTGCTGGAGCACGTCTTCGTACTCCGCGGTCGCGGCGGCGTCCTCGACCTGGCCGATCTTGCGGCGCTGGGCGGCATCGGAGATGAGCTCGGTCTTCTTCTTCCGCAGATCGCGAGCGGCCTGGTCGGCGCGGACGGGTGTGTAGTGCAGGGCGAGGGTGCGAAGGATGCCGTTGGACAGCACGAGCGGCGCCAGGAAGCCGGGGTAGACCTGGGAGCGCGGCCATTCGTTGATCCACAGCACCGCGTGGAAGGCCGAGTCGGAACGCAGTCGTTCCCAGGTTTCGGTGACCGCGACGGGGCCGGCGGTGGCGAGGTCGCGGCCGAGCGTGCCGTGGCGTTCCAGGGCGGGCGCGGCGGCGGGGTCGTAGGCCGAGCGGAGGATGACGGCGACCTCGCCGGGCGTGAGCCACCCGGTCGAGGTCAGCTCCGCGGCGCGCAGCGCCGTGGTGAGGGTGGTCATCTCCTGGCGTAGCACCGCGGCGGCGCCGCGCATCCCACCGCCGGAGGTCCTGATCTGCCGGTTGGCGGCCCTCATGTCCAAGGCAAGCGAGATGGTGGTGGCGTGGCGTTCGCCGGCGGGGCCTGCGCGGTCGATGAGCTCGCGGTAGGTGGTCGCGGCCCAGGAGCCGTCGTCGGTGCCGTGGGTGCGCCACCACTCGGCCAGGCCGGTGCCGGAGTCGGGCAGGGTCCGCTCGGAGACCTGGATGCGGGCGATCCGCCCCGACCGGCAGGCGGAGGCGAGGACGCGCCCCCACCCTGCGACACGGCGCTGCTGCTCGCCGGGGTCCAGGAGCACGAAGGCGGGATGGGAGAGGCCGAGGATCGCGGTGAGGGTCTGGGCGTGGGGGTCGTGGATCATCGCGGCCCCGGTCTCGGAGTCCTCCCACTCCCGCAGCGCCGCTGCGTCGCCGGGCAGGGCCAGGGTCCCGGCGGGCCGGGGCTTGATGATCCGGCGGCGGGCGATGAGCTGCCCGAGGTAGGAGCGCCACACCCAGCGGGCGACGACGGGCCACCACTCGATGAGCTTCCTTCCGCCGGCGGGGATCGCGGCCAGCAGAGCGCACGGCGCCCACCCGGGCGCGGTGAACAGCAGGCCCTTGCCGCCGGCCAGGTAGAGGCCGGCGACCACGAGCAGGATCGCCGCGCCCAGGACGATCACTTGCGGCAGGGACAGGCCGAGCATGATGCCCCGCTTGGTCAGGCGGGAGAACTGCACAGGACGCAGCGGGTAGGCCGAGTAGTTGGAGTCGGTGTCGGCTCTGGTCATGACGGGTTCACTCCTTCGGCGTGCTCGGCGGGGCGGGTGGTTGCGGCGGCGGGGTCGTCCTGCTCGATGCCGCCGGCGGTGGGGCGGAGGGTGCAGCCGGCGTGCTCGGGGCCGGGGCGCTCGGGGTTGGGGTGCCGGGCGGTGGAGGCGCGGATTGCTCGCTGGCGGCCGAGGCGTGACCCTCGGCGGCACCGCCGACCGTGGCGCCGGCCTTCGGTCCTGCGGTCGCAGCGGACTTGACCACGGCGGCGCCCGCGACCGCGGCCGCGCCGATGGGTCCGGCGGCAGCGCCCGCCGCCGCGCCACCACCCGCAGCGGCACCTCCACCACCTGCTGCTGCGCCTTCGGACGCTCCTGCCGCGGTGCCGGCGCTTCCTCCGGCGGCCGGGGCACCTGCCCTACCGCCGCCTCCGCCGCCTGGGGGCGCGGCCGGGCCGGAGCCACCCGAGGAGCCGCCGTCGAGGACTTTCTTTGCGCTGTCTGCCCCGCCTGGCCGGGAGGGGATCGGGACGGGCCGGTTGAGGGACTGCTTGGCCTCCTGCTCGGCGGACATGGCGTGGTACATATCGAAGCCGGCGAAGTGCAGGAACTTGTAGCTGATGTACGGGGCGAACGCGGCGATGAACATCAGCGCTACACCGGCGATGGGCTGACTGACCGAGGTCAAGTCCGCGTTGATGGGAGCTGCGACCTGGGTGATCGCGACCAGGAAGATGACCACGAGGACGAGCTTGGAGACGATCAGGGCGATCACGAACGAGGCCCACTTCGACAGCCACCCGCGGGTCGCGTCCCACGACGATCCGGCCAGTGCGACCGGGCCGAACACGATCGCCACCAGCAGCAGCGCCTTCCTGATGAGCAGGGAGAACCACACGATGCACGCGGCGGCGATCGCCAGGCCGGCGAGGAATATGGTCAGGATCGCCCCGGCTCCGGGCGCGGTGAGGTTGATGGCGGCGAACCCGGCGGCGAGGAGGGCGATCCGGTCGCCCATGCCGGACATGGTGTTGCCGGTGGCCTGCACGATCCCCACGCACAGCTCGTCGGTGATCTCCAGCAGCAGCCCTGTCAGGGTCAGCAGCACGAAGGAGCCGAGCACGGATTTCGCCAACCCCAACGCGGCTCTGCTCAGGGCTGAGGGGTCGCGGTGGATGAGGCCGGTGATGAGCTGGAGGCAGAAGAACAGCAGCATCACGAAGACCGCGATGCCGAACAGGATGTTGTAGACGCCGACGAAGCCGGGCTGGGTGACGTCGACGGCGGTAGTGGAGTCGAAGACGGTCCAGATTTCTTGGAACAGCCAGGACGCGGCCCCGCCCATCGCCTGCGCGAGCCAGTCGAACGGCGCGGTCACCAGTGAGGCGGCTGCGTCTCCGGCGACGTTGCAGACGGTGGAGATGACCGGCACATCGCAGACACCCATCGCTTGCTCCTTCCTCCTGCTCGGGTCGGGTCAGACGGACTGGCCGACGTTCCAGAAGAAGTTGATGAGCGTGACCGCGGCGCCGCAGATGATCGCGGCCCCGCAGGAGACGAGGACGCCGGTCTTGCCGCGGCTGGCGAGGTGCGGGTTGGAGGAGTTGGCGCCGAAACCCCAGACGACCGCCGAGACGATCAAGGCGAGGACGGAGAGGATCAGGCCGATCGTCATGACCGCGCCGACGATTGTGCGCAACTGGTCGATGCCGGGAAGGCCGCTGCTGTTCGGCGGGATGTTGATGTCCTGCGGAACGACGGCGACGGCCAGGTTCAGCATGGACGAGATGGGCGAGAGGACGGACGACATGACTTGGGCTCCTTCATCCACGGGGATGGTTCGCCTGGCAGGTGCGCCTCGCCTGCCCCGAGCCGGCCCCTCGGCCTCTCGCGCCGCTATCTCTCGGTAGACACGCGCTGCCCGGCGGATAGCCGCCGGGCGGCGTCGAGTAGTGAACCGCCCGTGGGGCGATTCATGGCGTTACAAAGCTGGCGCCGACGCCGAGGAGGAAGTTCATCCAGGCCACCCCGGCACCGGCGAGGGCCGCGGCACCGAGGGCGACGAACAGGCCGGTGCGGGCTTTGGTCGCGGCCTGGTAGTTGCCGTGGGAGGAGGAGACGGCCCAGGTGACGGCGCAGACGATGAGCATCAGGACGGCGATGATGAGCACGAAGGTCAGCAGGGCGCCGATTGCTGCTTGGAGCTGGCCGGCGCCGTCCAGGGCGCCGAAGTCGGGGAACACTGAGACCATCGGCAGGGTGGTCGGGCGGTTCATGGGGTTGTCCCTCCTGCGGTGCACAGTGCTGGCGTGGTGTCGGCGGCGCTGATGCCTTGCGCGTTGTGGGCTTTGAGCCAGGCGTCGGAGTCGACGGCGGTGGCGTTGGTGCCGCCGGGGCGTATCTCGAAGTGCAGGTGCGGACCCGTGCTGTGGCCTTCGGTGCCGACGTCGGCGATGTGCTGCCCGGCGGTCACCAGGTCCCCGACCTTGACATAGAGGCGTTCCTCGTGGCCGTAGGCGGAGGCGACGAGCTGCCCGCCGATGTTGTGCTCGATCACGATGAGATTCCCGTAGCCGGACGCGGGACCGGCGACTGTGACCCGGCCGGCGGCGATCGCCAGGATCGGGGTGCCGAGCGGGGCGCCGTAGTCGGTCCCGTCGTGGAAGCCGGGCACGCCAGTGATCGGGTCGACGCGCGGCCCGAACCCGTCCGTCTTCACCCAGGTCCCGGTCGGGAGCGGGAAGACGATCTGAGTGGCCGCCGGGAGGTCGGACGGCGCCGACGATCCCGCGCCGCCGGGGCTGTCATTGGCTGCGCGGGTGAGTGCGGCGATGATGGCGTCGGCGACGGGCTGGTAGTTCTGATACCGGTCCGGGTAGGCGGACACCTCGACGGATTGGGTGGCTTGGCCGGGGTCCATGCCCTGCCAGCCAGGGATGTCGAGCAGGCCGCGCGGGGACGGGTAGTTGGGTCCGGTGGGGCCGCCGAAGAACGCCTTGGCCTGATACACCGGGTCCATCAACTGCGCGACCGTGCCCCACCCGGACTGCGGGCGCATCTGGAACAGACCGAGGCTGTCGTGATCGGAGCCGTTGCCGTCGTTGGGGTAGTTCGCGGAGTCCGGGTAGGTGGACGTGTTGGCGAGCATCCGCAGCGAGGATTCGGTGAGCGCGGCCATGATCGCGATGAGTGCGCCTTGCCGTCCGACGCCGTTGACCTGGCCGGCGACCGTGATGATCGTGGCGGCGTGGGTGAGCTGAGTCTTGTCCAAGGTGACGGTCACCCCGTCCTTGGTTGTCGCGGTCAGCGAGTCCGGGATCGGGCCGACGCTCAGAGTGCTGGTGGTGCACGCGGCGATGATGGACGGGTTGACGAGGAGGCCGATCAGCACGAGGAGCGTGGTAGGCCCGATGCAGATCAGGGCGGCGAGGCCGGTGGCGAGTTTCTTCATCACGACAACCCCTGTTCTCAGGGCAGGGGGTTGTCGAGCTGGGATAGCCGCAGGACCCGGCAGGTCGGGTAGGTGGGCTGGCAGGTCTCGAAGATGGTGAAGGAGACCTGCTCGGCGGTGGTGACCGGTTTGCCGTCCCACACGCCGGCTCGGTGCCGGGTCCCGGTGATCGTGTAGGCGGTCGTGCCCGGCAGGAGCGTCGCGTTGCCCTGCTGGAGCGCCTGCTTCCACGTCGTCGGCACGGTCGCGGTGTCGATGGTGAGCCACTGGCGGGTCTCGTACTGCCGGAGCTGCGCCCAGGCGGCGGCGTCCGGAAGGTAGGCAGCCAGGTCGGCGGCCAGGCCCTGCGTCTCGTTCCCGGACGGGTCGCCGACGTTGACGAGCTGCTGGATGTAATCGGACGGGGCGTAGCCGGTGGCCGTGTCCCAGGTGAATACCGCAACCGCAACGCGGCGCGCGAACTGCTCCGGGCCGCCGGACGAGGCCACCGGCACCGGGGAGGCGCCCGGCGCGGCGGGTGCCGTGACGGTCGGGGCGGGGCTTCTGGTGCTGTTCGGGCCGCCGGGCGCAGCGTCCCCGCTGCCGGGGCCGTGGACGAGGCCGTAGACGCCCACGCCGATGAATCCCGCGGCCACGACGAGCGCGACGATGACGACAGCCAGGACTCGGCGGGGCCGGCCCTCTACTGACCGGGATGCAGACGGGGTTGCAGGCTCGTCCATGCGAGGGGTCCTTCCACGAGGCGGTGTGCCGGGAAGGTGCGCGGCAGGCATCCGGAACCCGGCCCTGCCGCTGGGGCTTTGCGAGGCTCAGACGGCGTGCAGGCGTGCTTGCCGACGAGCGGCATCGGCGGCCTGCGCGAAGGCGGCCGTGCCGGCGACGGTCCGCTCGAACCGCTGCCATTGCTCCTCAGTCAGCGCCGGCCCGACCTCGGCCGGGTCACAGCGTTCCCACCACAGCGCGAGCTCGTCCCAGGTCAGCACGAACGCCCGCACCGTCATCACCCCGGCCGGTGCGGCAGGGACGGCCGCCGGGCGAGCGCGCTTGCCACGCTTCCTGCCTGCGCCGTCGCCGCGTACGCGGGCCAGTGCCTCGGCCGCCAGGCGCTCCAGCTCGGCGGCGCGCGTCTGCGCCTCGGCCGCCCGCAGCTCGGCCGTGTCGCGGGCCGCGCGGGCACGCACGTCCTCGGGGATCGAGGAGTCGGCGGCGAGCTCGTCGAGCTCGGCCAGAGACCGCTCCATGCGGGTGCGCTGGTGGGCGGCGGTGATCGAGCCGCCCGCGTCGATGCCCTCCAGCTCCGCAGCGGCACGCTCCCGGACCACGGCCGGCTGGGACTCGTCGGCGGCCAGGCGCTGGAGCTCGCCGATGCGCTCCATGCTCGTGTAGGAGGCGCGGCCGGTGACCATGACGGCGGCCTGCGCCCGGCTGTCCCCGGAGCCCGCCAGAGTGGGGTCAGTCAGACCGGGGGCGGTTGACGGTGCCGCCACGGTGGCGGCACCGTGCGACCTGGGGTTCGGCCCGCCGGCCGTGAACCGGGAGGCCTCCTGTCGGCGGGCGGCGTCCTCGGCCATGAGTGTCTTCAGCTCCCGGTAGAGGGCGGCCTGCTCGGTCAGGGTCAGCGGCTTGTGTAAGAGGTTGTCGTCCTGCTCGGCCAGCAGCTCGCCGAGCCGGTCGCTGATGCCGGGGCGGACCCAGACGTCGGCGGTCTTCCAGCCGAGCTTGCGCATGGCGGCCAGGCGGCGCAGTCCGCATATGAGGTTGCCGTCCGGGTCGATGGTGATGATCTGGAAGACGCCGTTCTCCTCCATCGAGGTCGCGAGGGCGTCGATGTCTCCGAGCTCGGCGCGGTGGCGGCGCCCGACCCGGATGGAGTCGAGCGCGCGCTGGAGCTGGATGTAGCCCGGCCCGCTAGGCACGACGCCTCCTGGCGTCGGGGGCGGAGGCGACCACCTCCGCCAGCAGCGGGTCATCGGTCAAGAGCACACGCAGGGGCTCGCCGATCAGCAGGCGCAGCAGCACGCCGCGGCCGGCGGCGGTGTGGGCCAGGTCGGGGTCCGGGTTGCCGAGCACGACCCGCAGCAGCCCCAGCCACGACGGCCCGCTCAGGCCCAGCAGGAGACGGCCGGGGTAGTCGCGGCGCAGCGACTCGAACGCCGACGTCCGGGAGGCGGACTCGGCCAGGCGGGCGCAGACGTACTACACCCCGCTGCGGGCGATGGAGGAGGGCCAGCCCAGCAGCGTGAACAGCGCGACCGTGTCCTCGACGGCGGAAGCGACGCTGGTCACCTCCTCGCCCGCGGCCTGTTCGGGTTCCTCCTCTGCGTCGGGTGGTGGGGTCTGGAAGGCGGGGTGGTAGTCGGTCAGCAGGTTCTCCCGGTCGGAGAACCGCTCGGCATCGTGGAAGGCCGAATACTGCGGTCGGCGGGCACGCCCCGTCGAGCACAGCAGCCCCTGGCCCCGCTCTTCGGCGATGCAGGTCACCCGAACCGCGTGGGTGACCATCGCCCACGGGTCATCCGCGGCCCGAACCGAGGGGCTACGCATCGCCTCGAACGCCGCGGTGGCGGCCTCCCACGGGTCCAGGCCGTGCTTCTTCGCCAGCGCGGCGTACTTCTGCGCGGCGTGACGCATCAGCGGCCCGACCTCCGGGTCGGCGCGCCACGCACCGTGCCCCGTCTCGTGGAGTCGGGTCAGCAGGGCGCGCAGCCCTTCGGAGTCCTCGAAGCCAAGCCCCCCGACCTTCGGCTGAGCCTGTCTCGGGGATCCGCCCCCTGTGTTCTGTTGGGTGTTCTGCTCGCGCATGACGGCACCTCCTGAACAGCAGGTGCACACGCGCTCCCCAGCACTCGACGTCCGCCCGGTGATCGGGCCGGCGGTCGACGTGGCGCTGGGCCAGTGCATGTCAGCTCACCTCAGCCCGATCCCGGAACGAGTCGCACCCGCCGGCGAGGGACTACGGCGGCCGAACGCGGTCACCGGCGGCAGCCGCCGGGCACGCTCGCTGATCGTCCGCCGTGACGTTGCGACGGCCTGGCCCAGCGGGGTCCGCGCGCGGCGGGCGAGCTCGGCATGGAAGTTGATGCCCCGGCCTGCGGCGCGGGCGCTCACCATGCTCATCAGCTCAGACGGACGCACCCACACGACACCCCGCTTCACCCTCTCCGACGCTTCCGCCGCCGTCTGGGCCGAAGCCTCGCCCGCCGCCCTCGAGGGGTCCGCGTGCCGGGCCAGCTCGGAGACCTCCTCGGTCTCGGGACGGCCCGCGGTCGCGGCGCTGCTCCTGCTCTCGACGTCCGGGTTCGCCCATCCGGTCGGGTCCATGTCGTTCATGCGGTCAGCTCCTCTTGTGACGTCTGGTTGTCTTGCCAGTCGGGTGCGTCCAGCGCCTCGGCCCGCGCCGTCATCTCCGTCGCCCCGGTCGTCTCGGCCGGAGTGTCGGTCTTGGGGAACCAGCGCCCGACCGTCGACGGGGCGACGCCGAGCTCACGGGCGATGGCCTTGTTCGACCAGCCCCCGACTCGCAGCCGCGCCGCGAGCTCGCGCCGGTCGCCCGGCTCCGAGGCAGCATCCGTGGCGAGCACCCCCACAGCAGTCGGCACGGCAGAGGCCACCGTGTCCTCACCGGCTTCCGGCTCCTCGGACGACACCTCGGAGGGCACATCCCTTGGGGCGCGGTGGGAGCGGACGAGGACGACGGTCAGGTGCGTGGAGGCCAGCAGCACCAGTGGCGGCACCGCGGCCACGCATCCGGCCAGCAGGCCGGGCACGCTCGGGTCGGCGGCGACCGTGGCATGCAGGGCGTTCGCGGTGACCGAGACGAGGGTGCCGGCCATCAGCAGCAGCCACGGATACCAGGCCGCTCGCTTCCGGTCGAGGGCGACGACGGCGATAGTGGCGACCACGATCAGCCCGTCCACGATCAGCGGCCACGCCCACGCCTGCCGCTGCGCGACACCGGAGCGTTCAGCCAGGTTCGTGAGCGCGGTAACGGAGAGCCAGAACGCGAGACCGGCGATCAGCACCGTCCCGGCCGTCTCGGTGCCGACCGCGACCCGGCCACGACGCCCCGGCCCATCCGCGAGAGGTCCGGGGCTCACCAGAGCACCTGCCCTTCGATCCTCACCGGCCGGCGGGATGCTTCACCGTGCCCCGGCGCCGAGGCATCCGTGCGCGCCGGGACGGCTGAGGTGGCTCGGTAGGCGGAGCGGATCGTGGTGACGACCTCGCGCGGCGGAAGACCGATCTGCTCGGCCGCCGGCCCCAGCGCGTCAAGGGTCACCGAGGGTGCGACCCCGGCCTCTGCGAGACGGCACGCGGCCCAGAACAGGCCCCGGTTCCGCTCGCCCTCACCCAGCGCCGAGACCCACCCGGCCAGCCGCTCCGCGTCCTCGGTCCGCGTCGCACCCCGCACCACTCCGACTCTTCGGAAGGCGGGCTCGGGACGCGGGTCGAGGAAGTCCCGCAGCGCCTTCGCGTCCACGGCCGCCACATGCGGCTGCGCCGGACCCGCGAGCTCATACCCGGTCCGCCGGCCTATGCTCGCCACGGTCGAGGGCGGGACGATCACGTAGCCGCCAGCGCCCCGGAAGTCCACATGCGCCCGCGCGGCCTGCCAGGAAGGCTGCTCCCGGTAGGGGTCTGCCGGGAAGTAGAAGTGCGCGCCGCCAGACGGTGTGCGCACCACCACCAGCCAGCCCGGCACGAGGCCGCTCCGGCGGGCACGCTCGAACGCATCGAACCCAGACCCGGCAGACTTCCGGTCGACATCGACGACCTCCAGCCCGGACTCGTG
>DASWPG010000068.1:0-6588 GCA_036404115.1 Cellulomonas sp. | reverse complement strand
CACCAAGCTGTTCGAGGACCGGATCATCTTCCTCGGCGTGCAGGTCGACGACGCGTCGGCCGACGACGTCATGGCCCAGCTGCTGGTGCTGGAGAGCAGCGACCCGGACCGCGACATCACGCTGTACATCAACTCGCCCGGCGGCTCGTTCACCGCGCTGACGGCGATCTACGACACCATGCAGTACATCAAGCCGCCGATCATGACGGTCTGCCTGGGGCAGGCGGCCTCGGCCGCGGCCGTGCTGCTGGCCTCCGGCACCCCGGGCAAGCGTCTGGCGCTGCCGAACGCGCGGGTGCTGATCCACCAGCCCGCGATGGAGGGCGGCGGCTACGCGCAGGCGTCCGACATCGAGATCCACGCGAACGAGCTGATCCGGATGCGCGAGTGGCTGGAGGAGACGCTGGCGCACCACACCGGCCAGCCGGTGGAGAAGGTCCGCCAGGACATCGAGCGCGACAAGATCCTCACCGCCGCGCAGGCGCTGGAGTACGGTCTGGTCGACCAGGTGCTGGCCAGCCGCAAGGGTGCCACCGCGACGGTGGTCGAGCCCGCCTGACCGCGACGGGACCACCCGCCGGGACCGGGCCGTGCGCCGGCCCGACGGGTGGTTCCACTGCCGGTTCTGGCGTGGCGGGCGACACCACGGCCGCCGTGGTGTGCAATGGTCTGATGGCCGGTGCGGGACACCGGGATCCAGCGGCGCCGACCGGCGCCGAGGCGGCCGGGCGCCGCACGAACGCAGAGGAGACGCACGTGGCTCGGATCGGGGACGGCGCCGACCTCCTGAAGTGCTCCTTCTGCGGCAAGTCGCAGAAGCAGGTCAAGAAGCTCATCGCGGGCCCGGGCGTGTACATCTGCGACGAGTGCATCGAGCTCTGCAACGAGATCATGGAGGAGGAGCGGGCCGAGGCCACCGAGATCGGCATGGTCGAGCTGCCCAAGCCGAAGGAGATTTTCGCGTTCCTCGAGCAGTACGTGGTGGGGCAGGACGCCGCCAAGCGGTCGCTGGCCGTGGCGGTCTACAACCACTACAAGCGCATCCAGGCCGGCGAGGGCGCCGGCAGCGCGAGCGGGGGCGAGGAGGCGGTCGAGATCGCCAAGTCGAACATCCTGCTGATCGGCCCGACCGGCTGCGGCAAGACCTACCTCGCGCAGACCCTGGCCAAGATGCTGAACGTCCCGTTCGCGCTGGCGGACGCCACGGCCCTCACCGAGGCGGGCTACGTCGGCGAGGACGTGGAGAACATCCTGCTCAAGCTGATCCAGGCCGCCGACTTCGACGTGAAGAAGGCCGAGACCGGGATCATCTACATCGACGAGATCGACAAGATCGCCCGCAAGAGCGAGAACCCGTCGATCACGCGCGACGTCTCCGGCGAGGGCGTGCAGCAGGCGCTGCTGAAGATCCTGGAGGGCACGCAGGCCTCCGTGCCGCCGCAGGGCGGACGCAAGCACCCGCACCAGGAGTTCATCCAGATCGACACCACGAACGTGCTGTTCATCGTGGCGGGTGCGTTCGCCGGGCTGGACGAGATCATCACCTCGCGCGCCGGCCGCCGCGGGATCGGCTTCGGCGCCCCGCTGCACACCGCGGACGACCGGGACGTGTACGGCGAGGTCATGCCGGAGGACCTGCTGAAGTTCGGCCTGATCCCGGAGTTCATCGGCCGTGTTCCGGTGATCACCACCGTGTCCCCGCTGGACCGCCCTGCGCTGGTGCGCATCCTGACCGAGCCGCGCAACGCGCTGATCAAGCAGTACCAGCGGATGTTCGAGATCGACGGTGTGGAGCTGGAGTTCAGCGAGGACGCCGTGGGTGCGATCGCGGACCAGGCGCTGCTGCGCGGCACCGGTGCCCGCGGGCTGCGCGCCATCATGGAGGAGGTCCTCCAGCAGGTGATGTTCGAGGTGCCGAGCCGGGACGACGTCGAGCGCGTGGTGATCACCGACGAGGTCGTGCTGAAGAACGTCAACCCGACGCTGGTGCCCCGGCAGGCGCCGAAGCGTGCGCCGCGCGAGAAGAGCGCCTGAGCCGGTACCAGAGCGCAGACACGCGCCCGCGGCGCCGCCCGCGTCCGTAGGATCGGGCGCGTGAGCACCGACGACACCTCCCTGCCCGCCGACCTGCTGCGGCTGCGCGGCAGCATCGACAACATCGACGCCGCACTGATCTACCTGCTCGCCGAGCGGTTCAAGGCGACCCAGCAGGTGGGGGTGCTCAAGGCCCGGCACGGGCTGCCCGCCTCGGACCCTGCCCGGGAGGCCGTCCAGGTGGCCCGGATGCGGGACCTGGCGCACCAGGCGGACCTGGACCCGGTGTTCGCGGAGAAGTTCCTGGCGTTCATCGTCGCCGAGGTGATCCGGCACCACGAGGACATCGCGCGGGACCCGGAGGCGCACGACCCCACCGCCTGACGGGGTGCGCCGACCGCTGCGCAGCGGTGGCGCCCGGGCCCGGGGTGCACAAGGGTAGGAGGGGTCAGGACCGGCCGCCCGCCGCACCGACGCGACCGGCCGCCTCGCTCGCCGTCGAGAGGTCGCCTCGTGGAACTGCTCTGGCTCAAACCCCTGCTCGGTCGGCCCGGTCCGTTCGTGACGGTCTATCTGGACGCCACGCGCGCCGAGGCCGCCGGTGAGGCCGAGGCCGCGGGGCGATGGCGGGTGCTGCGTCGCGACCTGGAGCGTGCCGGTGCCGCCGCCGTGGTGCTGGACGCCGTCGAGGACCGGGTGACCCGGCCGACCGGCGTCCTCGGGCCGCACGGGCGGGTGCTGGTGGCCGACGCCGCCGAGGTCGTGCTGGACCGGGTGCTGCGCGAGCCGCCGACCGTCTCCACCGCGGTGCTGGACGCGGTGCCCGTCCTGATGCCGGCGGCGCGGTCCGCCGACCAGTCCACCCGGTTCCTGCTGGTGGAGATCGATCGGCAGGGTGCCGACCTGACCTGGTCGGACGGCACCGGGCCGCGCGGTGCGGCGCACGAGGTGGTCGAGGGCGGGCACGACGTGCTGCACAAGGTGCGCGAGGGGGGCGGCTGGGCGCAGCGTCGGCTGGCGACCCGTGCCGAGGACTCCTGGGAGCGGAACGCCTCGGCGGTGGCCGCCGACCTGGACCGGCAGGTCGCCGAGCGGCTGCCGGAGATCGTCCTGGTCACCGGGGACGTGCGGGCCGTCGCGCTGCTCCGTGACGCGGTCGGGGCCCGGGTGCGGGACCTGCTGGTGGAGGTGCCCGGCGGCTCGCGGGCCGACGGGGTGAACGAGCGGGCGTTCACGGCCCGGGTGGCCGCGGCGCTGGACGGGCACCGAGCGGCGCTGCGGGCCGCGGTGGTGGACCGCTACCGCACCGAGCAGGGCCGGGGCCGGGCCGCCGTCACCGCGCTGGCGGACGTCGTGACCGTGCTGCAGCGCGGGCAGGTCGCCGAGCTGCTGCTGGACGAGGTGCAGACGGTGCCGGGAGCGCCGCTGGCCGGTCGGACGCTGCGGGTCGGACCGGACCCGCTGCAGGTGGCCGGCTCGGCGGCGGACCTCGGGGCGCTCGGCGTGACCGGTGCCGGCCGGTCGATGCCCGCGGACGTGGCGCTGCTGCGGGCCGCGCTCGGTCAGGACGCCGGGCTGACCATCGTGCCGACCGGCACGGTGCCGCTGGTGGACGGGGTCGGCGCGCTGCTGCGGTGGTCCGACGGATCGACGCCCAGCGAGGCGGTGCCGGCGCGCTCCGGGGACCGGGGCCGGCTGCACCGCCTCGCCGAGTGATCTCCGGCGCGGGGCCTGGCTCGTCCTACTGGAAGGCCGAGGTGGTGATGTTCCCGAGCACGCCGAGCACGAACAGGACGGCGGTCACGATCCAGGCCATGGTCCGGTTGCGGAGGTAGCCGGCGAGCTGCAGGCCGTTCTTGTCCTTCTGGACGCCGGCGAGCACCAGGATCAGGTCGACCAGGCTCCAGATCCCGAGCCCGCCGAGCGTGATCAGCTTGAGGATGCCGGTGCCGACCTTGCCCAGGTAGAACCGGTCGATCCCGAGCCCGCCGAGGAACATCGACAGCAGCCAGGTGGCCACGAACGACTTCGAGGACTCGACGGCCCCGCCGGTCCACGGCTGGTAGGCGTAGCCGGCCGGGGGCTGGGCCGGGTACGGCTGGTACTGCGCCTGGTACTGCTGCTGGTCGTGCGGCTCGAACTGGGGCTGCTGCGGCTGGGACACCCGTTGCTCCGTCTGTCGGTCAGGGCGGGGCCGTGCGCCCCGCGGCCCCGAGACTAGGAGCCAGCCATGCGTCGTGTCCGGCGCTCGCCCGATCGGCGGAGCGGCGAACGGGTGAATCTCAGTGCATGCCGCGGGTGTCGACGTACAGCTCGTCCACCTCGGCGGCGAAGTCCTTCAGCACCACGGCGCGCTTCACCTTGAGCGACGGGGTGAGGTAGCCGTTCGCCTCGGTGAAGTCGGTGGTCAGCACACGGATCTTGCGGATCGACTCAGCGCGGGACACCGCCTCGTTGGCGCGGGTGGCGGCACGGTCCAGCGCCGCCAGCACCGTCGGGTCCTGCGCGGCGGTCCGCACGTCCATCGGCGGCAGCCCGTGCATGGACAGCCAGCCGGGCAGCATGTCTGCGTCCAGGGTGACCAGGGCGCCGATGAACGGGCGCCCGTCACCGACCACCACCACCTGGCTGAC
Source organism: Cellulomonas sp. (assembly GCA_036404115.1). Lineage (GTDB taxonomy): Bacteria > Actinomycetota > Actinomycetes > Actinomycetales > Cellulomonadaceae > Cellulomonas. The sequence goes on along the minus strand of DASWPG010000068.1, from coordinate 1,921 downwards.
CAGCGGGTGGCCGCGGAACCGGTCCTCCAGCACCGCCGGGGCGACGTTCTTGCCGCCGGCGGTCACGATCAGCTCCTTGGCGCGGCCGGTCAGGCGCAGATAGCCGTCGTCGTCCAGCTGGCCGATGTCGCCGGTGGCGAACCAGCCGTCGGCGTCCAGCACCTCGGCGGTGGCAGCCGGGTCGTCGTGGTAGCCGCGGAACACGTGCGGGCCCTTCGCGAGCACGTTGCCGGCGTCGTCCACCCGCAGCGACGTGCCGGGGAAGGCCGGCCCGACGGTGCCGACCTTGATCCGGCCCGGCAGGTTCACCGCGGAGGGCGCCGTGGTCTCGGTCAGGCCGTAGCCCTCCAGCACCGAGACGCCGATGCCGCGGTAGTAGTGCCCCAGCCGCTCGCCGAGCGGGGCGCCGCCGGAGATCGCGTACCGCAGCGAGCCGCCCATCGCGTCCTTGAGCCGGTGCAGCACCAGCGCGGTCGCCGCGGTGTGCGCCGCACGCAGCTGCGCAGACGGTCCGGCGGGGGTGTCCAGCGCCCGGGAGTAGGTGATCGCGACCTTCGCGGCCCACCGGAACAGCTTGAGCCGGGCCCCGGAGCCGGCCTTCTGCTCCGCGGAGTTGTAGACCTTCTCGAACACCCGGGGCACGCCCAGGATGAAGGTCGGCCGGAAGGACGCGAAGTCGGCGAGCAGGGTCCGGGTGCTCGGCGCATGGCCGAGCACGGCCCCGGACTCGATGCCGATCATCTGGATGAACCGGGCGAAGACGTGCGCCAGCGGCAGGAACAGCAGGGTGCGGTCGCCGGGCTTGGACACCACCTCGGACAACCGGGCGACGCCGTTGCGGATGTTGTCCACGAAGTTGCCGTGCGACAGCTCGACGCCCTTGGGCCGACCGGTGGTGCCGGAGGTGTAGATGATCGTGGCCACGTCACCGGCGGACGCCAGGGCGCGCCGGCGCTCGATCTCCGCGTCCTCGACGCCGGCCCCCTCGTGGATCAGCCGGCCGATCGCGTCGTCGTCGATCACGAACACCCCGCCGAGCCCGGGCACCTTAGCCCGCACCTGCTCGACCACCGCGGCGTGTGCGGCCGACTCCACCACGACCAGCCGGGCGCCGGAGTTCGCCAGGATCCACCGCACCTGCTCCGCGGAGGAGGTCTCGTACACCGGCACGCCGACACCCCCGGCGAACCACACGGCGAAGTCGGTCAGGGTCCACTCGTAGCGGGTGCGGGACATGATCGCGACCCGCTCACCGGGCTGCAGGCCCTGGGCGACCAGGCCCTTGGCCAGTGCAGTGACCTCGCTGACGAAGCCGCTGACCGTGACCGGCTGCCACGATCCGCCCAGCCCGGTGTTGCGCTCGATCAGGACGCCGTGCGGGTCCCGGGCGAGCCGGGCGACGAGCAGGCCGGGCACGTTGAGCGTCGGGTCGTGCGGGACGGGGGTATCGGCGCTGAACTCGCGCATCGGTGCTCCAGGTCGCAGGTCGGGAGGTCGGCCCCGATGCTATCGGCCGTCAGGCCCCGGCCGTGTGGGTCGGGTCCAGGACCCGCTGCAGGAAGGTCCGGGTCCGGGCCTCGCGGGGCGCGCCGATCACCTGGTCCGCGGGGCCGTCCTCGACCACCACGCCACCGTCCATGAACACCACCCGGTCGCCGACGTCCCGGGCGAAGGCCATCTCGTGGGTCACCACGATCATGGTCATCCCGGCGTCCGCGAGGTCGCGCATCACGGCCAGCACGTCGCCGACCAGTTCGGGGTCCAGGGCGGAGGTCGGCTCGTCGAACAGCATCAGCTGCGGGTCCATCGACAGCGCCCGCGCGATCGCCACCCGCTGCTGCTGCCCGCCGGACAGCTGCGACGGGTAGGACGACTCCTTGTCCTGCAGGCCCACCTGCTCGAGCAGCGCGCGGGCCCGACC
>DASWPG010000067.1:0-104644 GCA_036404115.1 Cellulomonas sp. | reverse complement strand
GTGGCGGTGGTCTGGTCGATGAGGATGAGGACGGGTGCGCTGCGGTGGTCGGCGCCGATGCCCAGGTGGTGCATGCGTCCGGCGCGGCGCATGGAGATCTTGCCGTTGGTGTCGACGTGGTCGAACCGTAGGCGGTAGTGGTCTGCGATGGTGGTGCCTGCGGGTGTGGCTCTGGGGCGGGCCTGGTAGGCGGCCTCGGGGGTGATTCGTCCGACTGAGCGGTGCGGGCGCTGGGTGCTGTAGACGTGCTGGAAGGCGTCGAGCTGGGCCTGGAGCTCGCTGATGGTCGCCGGTGATGGTTGCGTGGCGAGCCAGAGCTTGAGGGTTTGGTGGAAGGGGTCTGGCGGGAGCCAGGGGCGATGATTCTCTTCGCAGGCCTGGGCGTGGGCGCCGCCGGGGGCGCGTTCTCCGCGCTCGACCAGGCCCTGAGCTACGAGGTGCTGCCCGACCTCGAGACCTCTGCCAATGACCTGGGAATCCTCAACATGGCCACCACCGGGGGCAGACGCTCGGACCCGTCACCATGTCGCTCGTGATCGGCGCTTCGGGAGGCTACGGGCCAGGCTTCGTGATCGCCGCCGGCATTGCCGTCGTTGCCGTTATCGCGCTGAGCAGAATCCGGTCAGCTCGCTGAATATCGTCGCATCTTCGCCCAGCTGAGGGACTCTTCCAGATCCGGACGTGTCCCTCCGCTAAGCCGATCGGACTCATCCGGCTCAATCACCGGTTGGCCCGAACGTCCCATGCCGGTAATCCGGCGCGAGGTGCGTCATACGGTTGAGCGATCAGCACCCCGGGAGAAGGCGAGCGCGATGTTGGCGGCGATCGAGGCGACGAGCATCGTGATGGCGAGCGGGACGGCGGTCGTCCCGCCGCCGATGCTGACGATCGGTGCGACCGCGCCCGCCAGGACGTGCTGGAGCATTCCCAGGATCGCGGAGCCCAGACCGGTCGCAGTGGGGACGGAGGCCAAGGCGCGTGCGGTCGTGTTGCCGAACACGAGGCCGAGCGAACCTACGGACACGAGGATGGGCACGGCGAGCCACAAAGAGGGCTCGGTCGTCAGGACGAGGACCCCGAAAGCCGCGACGGCCGCGACGTTGATGAGCAGCCCCGTGCGAGCGAGAGACTCGACACGAAAGCGCCGAGTGAGACGGGCGGAGAGGCCACCGACGATCATGAGGGCGAGGGCGTTGAGGCCGAAGACGAGCCCGTACTGGACCTCGCTCAGGCCGACCATGGTCTGGTAGAGGAACGGCGAGGCGGAGATGTAGGCCATCATCGAGGTGAACGCCAGGACGTAGGAGAGCATGTTGCCGAGGTATGCCCGGGACGTCAGCTCGGCGGCCTTCGACGCAGAGCTGGGCTGGTGCTCGGGCGACTGCACGGCGGGCGGGCGGGTCTCGCGCACGACCGCGAGGGTGGCCACGAGCCCGACGGCGACGAGGGCGGTGACGACCCACAGCAGCCCGCGCCACCCGATCGGGTCCGCCAGCACGCTGCCGGCGACGGGCGCGAGCACAGGGGCGACGCCGCTGATCAGCATGACGACGCTCATCGCCCGAGCGGCGGCCGCCCCGCGGGTGAGGTCGGTGATGATGGCGCGCGAGATCACCATCCCGGCCGCCCCCGCCATTCCCTGGACCAGGCGCGCGCCGATCAGTACGCCGATCGTGGGAGCGAGCGCGGCGATCGCGCTCGCGACGACGTAGAGGACCATGCCCACGACGAGCGGCCGCCGCCGACCGATGCGGTCCGAGAGCGGACCGAAGACGAGCTGCCCGATGCCGGCACCGACAAGGAACGTCGTCAGCGACAGCTGGACGCCGGACGGCGTCGTGGCGAGGTCGCTCACCATCTCGGGGAAAGCAGGCAGATACATGTCGGTGGCGAAGGGGGCGATCCCGGCCAGGAGGGCGAGCACGACGAGGAGCGCGGGCCCGATTCGCACGTGTGGTTGCTGCTCCTGCAGATCGGGGCCGATGGCGGCGGGTGCTGGGGTGGGCATGGGGGTGTTGGCCTTTCGAGTACCTATGCTGCAGTAACTATGGCATCATAGGCACATGAGCAAGGAACCCTCGATGGCGCCCGACCGGGCGGCGCAGCTCGCCGACCTCGCCCACTTCGTGCTCAGCGTGGCGCGCGACATCCGGCTGAACGGGCACGACGACCCGGAGGTCGTGGAGGTCAGCGAGCTCGAGAGCCTGGTCATGGACCACGTCACGCGACACCCCGGTGTCAGCCCCTCGCGGATATGCACCGCGGTCGGGATCCGCTCGAGCAACACCAGCGCCGTGCTGCGCTCGCTCGAGGCCAAGGGAATGATCCGGCGCGACCCCGATCCCGCGGACCGGCGTGCGGTGCGGGTGCACTCGACCGAGGCGGCCGCCCGCAACCTGGCGACGGTCCGCCTGGAGTGGAGCCGGTTCCTTGCCTCGCACGTCGACGACTCGGACGCGCTCGAGACGGTGGTCGACCTGCTGCGGCGGATTGACGAGTCCATCAGCCGCGACAGCGTGTCGCTGGTCGCGCTGCCGGCCTGGTGACACCTGCCGTGCGGTTGATGACCTCGAAGGAGAACATCCGATGAAGGCATGGCAGTTCACCGGTACTCGCGAACCTCTCGTGCTGACCGAGGTCGACGAACCGGTCGCCTCCGCTGCGGAGGTCCTCGTCGAGATCAGGGCCGCCGGGCTGTGCCACTCGGACGTGGGCCTGCTGCACGAGGACGGGTTCCCGCTGCCCTCGGGGGCGCGGCTGCCTCTCACGCTCGGTCACGAGGTCGCCGGGGTCGTCCGTCAGGTCGGCGCGGGCGTCACGGGCCACCGCGTAGGAGACCGTGTGGCGCTGGCCGTGGTCGGGGAGCGCGTCGCGGGCATCCACCGCGACGGCGGCTACACCTTCGCTCTGACCGCCGACCCCGACGTCCTCGTGCCCATCCCGGCGGGCGTGTCTTTCGAGCAGGCCGCCGCGGGCACCGACGCGGGCGCGACCGCCCATCACGCGGTGGTCGTCGCCGGGCAGATCACCCAGGGCGACAGGGTCGGCATCATCGGGCTGGGCGGCCTGGGGCAGATCGGAGCACGGGTCGCGACCCTGGCCGGGTGCGAGGTGCATGTCGCGGAGGTCAAGCAGGACATCTGGCCGTTGGCCCGGGAGCTGGGTGCGACGAGCGTCGTGACGGACATCACCGAACTCGCCGACCGGCAGCTCGACGTGATCGTCGACTTCGCAGGCTTCGGCACCACCACCGCGGCCGCCGTCGAGACGGTGCGGCCGGGTGGGCGGGTCGTGCAGGTCGGTATGGGCCGCCTCACCGCCACGATCAGCACCAGGGCCCTGATCCTGAACCAGGTCACCCTCGTCGGGTGTCTCGGTGGCGACAAGGGCGACATCGCGGGGATCTATCACCTCATCGACACCGGCGAGCTGGACCCGGCCCTGTCCGTCATCGGCTTCGAGGAGATTCCCGAGGGGCTGGACCGGCTCGCCCGGGGAGAGGTCGTCGGGCGGCTGGTCGCCCGGATCGCCGACTGACAGCCATCTGCACCGACCGAACAAGAGGAGAGATGTGATGCGAGCAATCGTGGTCGACGGTTCCGGGGCCTTCGTCCTGACCGAGACCGAACGCCCGACCCCCGGCCCGGATCAAGTGCTGGTCGAGGTGACGGTATCCGGGGTCAACTTCATGGACGCCCACCAGTACCGCCGCGCCCAGGCCGTCGACTCGGCGGCCCTCTTCCGCGCCGGGGTCGAAGGCGTCGGGGTCGTCGTCGCGGTCGGAGAGCAGGTCACCGACCTGACGCTCGGTCAGCGCGTGGGCTGGCTTTCCGGCGGTCAGGGCAGCTTCGCGGACTACGTCGCGGTCCAGTCCGGCACCGCGGTCCCGATCCCCGACGAGATCGACGACGAGACCGCGGCGGCACTCCTCATGCAGGGCGTCACCGCCCACTACCTGGCCACCGACACCTACCCGGTCCAGGTCGGGGATCCGGTCCTCGTGCATGCCGCCGCCGGCGGTGTCGGCCGGCTCCTGACGCAGGTCGCCAAGATCCGAGGTGGCGTCGTCATCGGCACCGTCTCCACCCCAGAGAAGGCCGCGGTGGCCCGAGAGGCCGGCGCGGACCACGTCTTGGGCTACGACGCCTTTGCCGAGGTGGCACGCAGACTCACCGACGACCGGGGGGTCGCCGCCGTGTACGACAGCATCGGTGCGGCTACCTTCGACGGGAGCCTGTCTGCCCTGCGCGTCCGCGGCAGCCTGGTCGTCTACGGCGGCGCGAGCGGCCCGGCACCTGTGCTCGACCTGACCCGCCTGAGCATGAGCGGGTCCCTGTCGGTCACCGCCCCGATGGTCGCCAGCTACACGCGCACGCCGAAGGAGATCAGGCGGCGCGCCGGCGACCTCTTCGCCTGGACCGGTGACGGCCGCCTCGACGTGAGCATCGGTGGCCGCTACCCCCTTGCGCAGGCCGGTGACGCCATCGCTGCACTGACCTCACGCACCAGTACCGGCAAGCTGCTCCTCACCCACTGACGGGTTTGGGAGCTTGACCCGCTTTTCCGGACACCTACTCGTGCAGCAGCACCACAGCCTCTCGGACAGCCAGAGCACGAAGGGCCCGCGGGTCACGGCGGGCCCTTCGTGCGTCCGGGGCGCTGGAGGGGTGGCGGCCCGAGCGCCGCGGCGATCGTGCGCGGCGCTTGCCTGCACCGGTCGCGTGTGGCTACAGTCGCCCTCAGCTTCTCGGGGTTGCGACTCGTTCGCCGAGGCAAGATCCGAGGCCAGGCGCCGTCGTGCTGCCTGGGTACGGAGAAGAAGCCTCCGGTGCGCACGCAGGACAGCCGTGCACCGTCTGCCCCGGTCCCGCGGGCTCGTCGTGAGCCCCGCGGCCGCCGCCTCGCATCGCGGGGCGTCTCTTCCGTCCCGGTCGTCGGTCCTCGCCTCACCGTGTCCACGGATGCGAGGACGTGCGCCTGTGCCCTGTGCCAATGCCGGTGCAGGGTTCGGTCACCACATCGTTTTCATGGGAGAGAATGATGGACAACCCTCAGCTTGCCCGCACGATCGTCGACGGCATCGGTGGTCCCGAGAACGTCGAACGGGTGGCGCACTGCGCCACCCGACTGCGGTTCGTCCTGCGTGACGAGGAGATCGCCGACACGGCGACGCTGCGGTCCACGCCCGGTGTGATGGGTGTGCGCCGGTCCGGCGGCCAGTACCAGCTGATCATCGGGCAGAACGTGCCGGAGGTCTTCGCCGAGGTCCAGCCACTGCTCGGGCTCAGCGACGCGGATCTCGGCGAGGTCCGGCCCGCCGCGTCTGCGCCGGCCGCGTCTGCGCCGGCTGCCGCTGCACCGGCGGCTGCCGCTGCACCGGCGGCTGCCGCGCCGGCGGGCGGCGGGTCGCTCGGCGTGCTGCGCCGGGCGGGGACGGCGTTCAACGGGTTCGCGAAGATGATCGTCAGCATCATGACCCCGATGCTGTGGGCGATCGCCGCCGCCGGTATCACGAAGGGTCTGCTGGCGGCGCTGACCGGTTTCGGGGCGCTCGACTCGGCCTCGGGCACGTACCAGATCCTGTACGCGTTCTCGGACGGCATCTTCTACCTGCTGCCGGTGATGGTCGGCTTCTCCGCGGGCCGGTACTTCGGCGGCAACCCGTACCTGTCGGCGGGCATCGCCGCTGCGCTGGTGTACCCGGCGGTGGTCACCGCGGCGGGGGACGGCTCCGCGTGGACGTTCCTCGGGATCCCGGTCGCCCTGACCAGCTACTCGAGCTCGTTCCTGCCGGCGATCGCCGTCGCCTGGGTCGCGTCGCACGTGGAGCGGTGGGCGAACCGGGTGTTCCCGACCGCCGTACGGTCCCTCTTCGCGCCGACGGTGACCGGTCTGCTGGTCACCCCGCTGGCGTTCTTGGTGATCGGCCCGGTGATGACCTGGGTCAGCGAGCAGCTCGCCTCCGGGGTGATGTCGGTGTTCGGGGCCAGCCCGCTGCTGGCGGGGCTGCTGCTCGGCGCGTTCTGGCAGGTCGTGGTGATCTTCGGGCTGCACTACGCGTTCATCCCGATCCTGATCAACAACATCACGACCCTCGGCCACGACCCGATCAACGCGATCCTGTGCGTCACGGTGTTCGCTCTCGCCGGGTCCGCTCTCGGATCCGCGTTCCGGCAGCCGACCGCTGAGCGCCGCAGCCTGACGTTCTCCACCGGTCTGACGGCGCTGCTCGGCATCACCGAGCCGGTGATCTACGGTGTCGCGCTGCCGCAGCGGCGCGTCTTCGGGTACGCGTTCATCGGTGGGGGGATCGGCGGGGCGGTGATGGGGGCGATGAACGCCTCGATGTTCAGCTTCGGCAGCCTCGGCGGGATCTTCGCCGCGCCGCTCTACATCAACCCCGACGGCGTGGACTCGAGCTTCACCGCCTTCTTTGTCGCGAACGGCCTGGCGCTGGTCATCTCGTTCGTCCTCGGGCTCGTCTTCGGCCCCGGCCCGGTGGGCGGACGGGACCGGACGGCTCAGGCGCCGAGCGCGTCGACGGCCGAGCCGGCCGAGCCGGAGACCGAGCCGGCCTCGGTCTGACCGCCGGACCCGACCCACACCTGCATCTGCACGTCACGACCTGGAGCACCCATGCGACGTCTCACGGACCTGCGGTCCGGCAGCACCGAGAACCGACTGTTCCCGCTGTTCTGGCAGCACCACGAGCCGGCGGGGGTCCTCGTCGAGCACGTCGAGGCCATGCACCGGTCCGGCATCGGGGGGTTCGTCGTCGAGGCGCGCCCGCACCCGGACTTCGTCGGGCCGGGCTGGTGGGAGGACCTGGACCTGCTCCTGGCCGCGGCCGAGGAGCGTGCGATGCAGGTGTGGGTCTTCGACGACGCGCACTTCCCGACCGGCTCGGCGAACGGCCGGGTCGCCGCCGACCACCCGGAGCTGCGCAAGCGGTTCCTGAAGCTCACGCAGCGGGACTTCCACGGTCCGGCCCGCCATGCGCGGGCGATCGTCCGGTACGCGCTGGGCGCCGGCCGGCCGGACCTCGTCTCGGGGACCACCGACCGGGCGGAGGGCGACGACGCGGTGGTCGGTGTCTACGTGGCTCGTCGTGTCAGCCACACCGAGATCGACCCGGCCACGATCGTCGAGGTCACGGACACCCTCGACGAGCACGGCACGGTCGCGCTCGACCTCGGTCCAGGCATCTGGCGGCTGCTGATCGTGACGGCGACCTGTGCGGGCGGGGAGAAGAGCACCGAGGGCTACCTCAACCCGCTGCTCGCCGAGGCCACGGACGTCCTCATCGACACCGTCTACGAACCGCACCGGCTGCGCTACGAGCAGCGGTTCGGGACCACGTTCCGGGGCTTCTTCTCCGACGAGCCGCGGTTCGGCAACGTGCACGGCGCGCTCGCCTCGATCGGCCGCGCGGACATGGTCCTGCCGTGGCGGGACGACCTCGTCGACCTGCTGGACGCCCGTGCGGGATCGAGCACCCGGCACCTGCTGCCGCTGCTGTGGGTGGACGGCGGCGACGAGGCGCACCGCGTGCGCTACCTCTACATGGACCTGGTCAGCGAGCTGTACGCCGAGAACTTCTCCGGTCGGCTGGGCGGCTGGTGCCACCGGCACGGGCTGGAGTACATCGGGCACACCATCGAGGACAACAACGCGCACGCGCGGCTCGGCTACGGGGCGGGGCACTTCTTCCGCGCCATGCGCGGGCAGGACATGGCCGGGATCGACGTGGTGCTGCACCAGCTGCTGCCGGGGTTCGACGAGGACCGGTTCGCGTCGTTCACCTCGCTGGGCTGGGATGGGCCGTTCTTCCACCACGTGCTCGCGAAGCTGGGCTCCTCGCTCGGCCACCTGGACCCGACCAAGCACGGCCGGGTGATGTGCGAGGTGTTCGGCGCCTACGGCTGGGCCGAGGGCAACCGGCTGATGAAGTGGCTCCTGGACCACATGCTCGTGCGGGGGGTGAACGTGTTCGTGCCGCACGCCGTCGACCCGGGGCCGTTCCCGGACGTCGACTGCCCGCCGCACCTCTACGCGCACGGGCGCGACCCGCAGTTCCCCGAGCTCGGCGCGCTGATGGGGTATGCGAACCGGATGGCGCACCTGTTCAGCGACGGTGTGCACCGCGCGCCGGTGGCCGTCCTGTACCACGCGGAGGCGGAGTGGTCGGGTGAGTACCAGCTCGTCCAGGAACCGGCGGCGGCCCTGAACCGGGCGCAGATCGACTACGACATCGTCCCGATCGACGCCGTGCTGCCGGCGGACGGCGACGCGGACGGCCTGCGGGTCGCCGGCGAGACCTTCCGCGCCCTGGTCGTCCCGTACGCCGAGGCGCTGCCGGCCGCGTTCCTGGTGCACGTGGCGGAGCTGGCCGCGAACGGCCTGCCGGTGTACTGGCTCGGGGAGCTGCCGCGCCGCGCCAGCGAGGACGCAGCCGACGCCGGGACCGTCCCGGTGACGGCCGGGGGGACGCTGCGCATCGTCGCCCGGACGGACGACCTGGTCGGCACGTTGCGCCGGGACGGCATCGCCGACGTGCGCACCGACCGGCCGTGCCCCTACCTTCGGCAGTACCGTTACGCGCACGACGACGGCGAGCTGGTCATGCTGCTGAACGAGCACCCGAGCGAGACGCTGGTGGCCCAGGTCACGCTGCCGCTGACGGCGCCGGCGACCCCGTGGGACGTGCTGAACGACGCCGCGTGCGACGAGGTGCGGCTGGTCGCGGAGCACGAGGCCGGCACGGTGTTCGCGATCGAGCTCGCCCCCGGCCGGTCGGTGGTGATCCCGTTCGGTGCCGCAGCGCAGGACGTGCTGGGGCGTGCGGCCGTGCGACCGCGGCCGACGGCGGTCGAGCGCACCGTCCTGACCGGACCGGTGACCGTCGCGGTCGCGACCCAGGTGCAGTACCCGGACTTCGGCACGGAGACCACCCTGGACGCGCTCGTGCCGCTGGAGACGCTGCCGGGCCTGGACCGGTTCTCCGGGATCGCCCGCTACCGGGTGCCGTTCGAGTGGGCGGGCCCGCTCGCCGCGGTGCGCCTGGAGCTGACCGGCGTCCCCGAGGCGGCGCGGGTGCAGCTGAACGCCGTGCGGCTGGGCACCCGGATCGGTGCCCCGTACGTCTTCGACACGACCGACGGCCTGCGCGAGGGGTCGAACGTGCTGGAGATCGAGGTCACCAGCACCCTCGCCCGCGAGCAGCAGGACTTCTTCTCCCAGTACCTGCTGCTGGAGCCGACCGGTCTCACCGGCAGCATCAGCCTGCTCGCTCCGGCGACGTCCGAGGAAGGACACTGACATGGCGAACGCCACCGCTGCGCCGCTGCTCCCCGCCGCCGGGCGGTCCACCGAGATCCGTTCGCCCGCGGACGGCGAGGCGGTCGCTCTCGCGGAGGTCGGCGACGGCGTGTTCTCCGAGCGGATGCTCGGGGACGGTGCCGCCGTGCGGCCGACCTCGGGGCATGTGCTCGCACCCGTCTCCGGGCAGGTGGTCTCGGTGCTGCCGCACGCCTACGGGCTGCGCACCGACGACGGCCTGGACGTGCTGGTGCACGTCGGCATCGACACGGTGGAGCTGGAGGGCCGCGGGTTCGCGCCGCGGGTCGAGCAGGGGGCCGAGGTCCGCGCCGGCGACCCGCTGGTCCAGGTCGACCTGGACGTCCTCGCCGGCGCGGGCCTGGACCCCACGGTCGTCGTGGTCGTCCCGACGACCGTGACGGACGGCACCGTGCACGGGCTCGAACCGCGGGTGCTCGCGGCGGGCGACCGGCTCGTCGTGGTGACGAGGTGAGCACGCGCACCCGGGCGGCGCGTCCGCCGTGCGCCGAGCCCGGCCGGCGGACGCCATGACCGAGCCGAAGCGGCTGACCCCGGGCGGCGGCCCGGTCCGGATCCGCCGTGTGCTGAACAACTCCGTGGTGATGGGAGTCGACGACAACGGCGTCGAGGTGATCATGCTCGGTGCCGGCATCGGCTTCCGGTACAGCAGGCACGACGTCGTGGACCCCGCGCACGTCGACCGGACGTTCCTGCCGGAGAGCATCGGCTCGACCGAGCGGCTGGCCGCGATGGTCGAGGAGATCTCGATCGAGGCCATCGCGGCGGCCGAGGAGGTGATGCAGGCCGGTCGGGTGGCGCTCGGGGAGCACATCACCGCGCGCATCTTCATCCCGCTCGCCGACCACATCGGCTTCGCCCTGGAACGGGCGGCGTCCGGGATGGCGATGACGTACCCGCTCCGGACCGAGGTGGCGCTGCTCTACCCGGCCGAGCTCGAGGTCGGGTCGGCCGCGCTGCCGATCATCGAACGACGGACCGGCGTCCGGCTGCCCGCCGTCGAGGCCGTGCCGATCGCGATGCACTTCGTCAACGCGCAGCTCGGGTCCGACGACATGCACGACTACACCCGGATGACCCAGGCGCTGGCCCAGATCCTGGAGATCGTGCGCGAGGAGCACGGGACGGGGATCTCGGAGGACTCGGTCGCGGTCGCCCGGTTCGTCACGCACCTGCGGTTCCTGTTCGCCCGCGGCCGGCAGCGGCTGGAGGTGCCCGACCCGGGCCGGGAGGGCCCCGACCCCGCCCGGGTGGTCGACGAGGCCGGTCCGAGCGCGGAGCTGCTCGCCACGATGCGGGCGAGGGCGCCGCGCGAGCACGCCTCGGCGCTGCGGATCGGGGCGCTGCTCGAACGGTCGTTCGGCTGGGTGATCGGCGACGACGAGCTGCTTTACCTCAGCCTGCACGTCGCGCGGCTCACCGCGGCGGCCCGGGAGAGCTGACCCCGGTCCGTCGCCCGGACCCGGACGCGGTGCGGGTGCCGGGCCCGGTGCCGGGGACGGGCCGGGCGGTAGTGTCGGTCGCACCCGCCGACCGCATCCCAGGAGCCGCACCATGACCGGACCGGCCGTCCGTCCTGCCGTCCGTGCCGGACGGGGCGAGGTGCGACGACGGCAGATCCTGCAGGCCGCGGTGCGGGTGATCGGCACCGGTGGGCTGGCCGCGGTGACGCACCGGGCGGTGGCGGACGCGGCGGGGGTGCCGCTGGGGTCGACCACCTACTACTTCACCGACCGGGAGGACCTGGTCCGGCAGACGATGGCGCACGCGGTCGAGATCGAGGCCGCCCGGATGTCGGCCGTGGTGGCCGGGGCCGCCGAGGGCGAGCCGACGGTGGACGGGTCGGTCGAGCTGCTGACGGCGATTTTCCTGGACAAGTCGGTGGCGGACCCGCTGTACGACCTCGCGCTGTTCGAGATGTTCCTGGAGGCGACGCGGAACCCAGCGGTGCGGGCCCAGACGAAGGCGTGGTCGGCGCTGATCGCGCAGATCGTGGACCGGGTGCTGCCGCCGACGGTGGCCGAGGTGCCGCGTGCGGTCGTGGTGCAGGTGGTGGCGGCGCTGATCGACGGGCTGATGCTGGAGGCGGCGTCGAACCGCGCGCTCGGGGTGCCGGAGCTGTCGGCGGACCTGCGGGTCGTGGTCGAGCGGTTCGCGGCCTGACCGTCCGCGTCGGTCGCCGGGTGCGGCCCCCGGGGCGGCTCCCCGGGGCCGGGGGACGAACGTCCTGACCCGGCGTCGCCGAAAACCTGTACATATGTACTTGTACAAAAGTACAGGTTTGGAGCCGCGGGCGTCGCCGACGACCTCGCGGTCCCTGCTCGACGACGAGCGTGAGGACGTGGCGATGGGTACGACCCCGCAGGAGGCAGGCACCGCGGCACCCGCGCGGCCCGCGTTCCGGATGTTCGACATGGTGCTGTTCTCGGTGGCGGCGATGCTGCTGCTGTCCCAGCTCACCGTCACGGCGGGCGTCGGCCCGACCGGGATCTTCTGGACGCTGCTGATCATCGTGGCGTTCTTCGCTCCGTACGGGCTGGTCACGGCCGAGCTCGGCTCGGCCTACCCGGACGCCGGCGGCATCTACGCCTGGGTGGTGCGGGCGTTCGGCAACCGGTGGGGCAGCCGGGTGTCCTGGTGGTACTGGCTGAACGTCGGCCTGTGGGTGCCGAGCGTGTACCTGATGTTCTCCGGCGCGATCTCCGCGATGTTCTTCGACGGCCACCTGAGCTTCTGGGTGCAGATCGCGATCACCGTGGTGCTGATCTGGCTGAACTACTGGGTGAACGCGCGCAGCCTGGAGACCGGTGCCTGGGTGTCGAACGTCGGCGCGGCGATCACGCTGGTGGTGATCGTGGCGCTCGCGGTGGCCGGCGGGCTGTACGCCTCTGCGCACGGGTCGGCGACGTCCTGGACCCTGTCGACGATGCTGCCGACGGACGCGCTGCCGGCGTTCGCGGCCGCGCTGCCGATCCTGATCTACAACTTCCTCGGCTTCGAGCTGATGTCCTCGGCATCCGCACAGATGGAGAACCCGCGGCGGGACGTGCCGCGCACCATCGCGATCGCCGGCGCGCTGATCGGCGGCTTCTACCTGATCGCGACCGTGGGCATGCAGCTGATCCTGCCGGCGGACCAGATCTCCGAGACCACCGGCCTGCTGGACGCGCTCCGGCTCGGCCTCGGGGACTCGACGGCCGCGCAGGTGCTGGTCACGGTGCTGGGGGTCGGCGCGCTGTTCTGCTTCTTCGCCTGCCTGGTGCCATGGACGATCGGTGCGAACATCGCCGCCGCGGAGGCCGCGCAGCAGGGCGACCTGCCGAAGGTGTTCGCCCGCACCCATCCGGAGCGGGGCACGCCCACCGGGGCGGCGCTGCTCTGCTCGGTGGTCGGCACCGTGTTCACGATCGGCTACGCCGGGCTGTTCTCGCTCACCGACGGGGCCGTGGACGACGTGTTCTGGAACCTGTTCGCGTTCTCCTCGGTGATCTTCCTGCTGCCGTACATCGTGATGATGCTGGCGTTCGGCCGGCTGCGGCGGGTCGACCCCGACCGCGAGCGGCCGTACCGGGTGCCCGGTGGCGCACTGCTCACCCGGCTGGTGGTCGGGGTGCCGACGGTGCTGCTGAGCGCCGCCGCGGTGCTCTTCGTCTGGAACCCGTGGGAATTCTCCGCCTCGGTGACCGGGTCGATCGTGCTCGGCCTGGTGCTGACCGTGGTGCTGCAGGAGTGGTTCTGCCACCGGTCCCCGCACTGGACCCGCGCGCGGGCCCTCGAACGCGGCGAGGACCCGGACGCCGCGGTCCAGTTCGCCGACAGCTCTGCCGGCTGACGACCGGGCCCGGCGTCCGCCCGCCGGTCCGGCGCCCGCCGAACGCACGTGCACCCGCCCCACCGACCACGAGAGGTCGTCCGTCATGACCAGCACCACCACCCCCGCCTCAGCCACCCCCGCACCGACCACTCCTGCGGCCGACGGCTACCGGATGCCCGCCGAGTGGGCGCAGCACGCCGGCTGCTGGATCGTCTGGCCGGAGCGCCCCGACAACTGGCGGCTGGGCGGCAAGCCCGCGCAGGCCGCGTTCACGCAGGTCGCGACCGTGATCGCGGCCACCGAGCAGGTGACCGTCGCGGTCTCGGCCCGGCAGTACGACAATGCGCGCAGCCAGTTGCCCGCCGCGGTGCGGGTGGTCGAGCTGTCCACCGACGACGCGTGGATGCGGGACATCGGGCCGACGTTCGTGGTCGGCCCGGCCGGTGACGTGCGCGGGGTCGACTGGGACTTCAACGCCTGGGGCGGGCTGGTCGACGGGCTGTACTTCCCGTGGGACGCCGACGACGCGGTGGCCCGCAAGGTGCTCCAGATCGAGGGCCGGGAGCGGTACAAGGCACCGCTGGTCCTGGAGGGCGGCTCGATCGACGTCGACGGCGAGGGCACGGTGCTGGTCACCGAGGAGTGCCTGCTCTCTCCCGGCCGGAACCCCGACCTGACCCGGGAGCAGATCGAGCAGCACCTGCGGGACCACCTGGGCGTCGAGGTGGTGGTCTGGCTGCCGTACGGCGTCTACCTGGACGAGACCGACGGCCACGTGGACAACTTCTGCCGGTTCGTCCGCCCGGGCACCGTCATGCTGACCTGGACCGACGACCCGGGCGACCCGCAGCGCGCCCGGTCGGCGGCGGCGCTGCGCGTGCTGGAGCGGGCCAGGGACGCGCGCGGCCGGTCGTTCGAGGTGGTGACGATCCACCAGCCCGGGCCGATCACGATCACCGCCGAGGAGGCCGCCGGCGTCGACGTGGTCGAGGGCACGCTGCCGCGGCAGGCCGGCGACCGGCTGGCCGGCTCGTACGTGAACTCCTACATCGGCAACGACCTGGTGGTGCTGCCGGTGTTCGACGACCCGCACGACGCCGCGGCGGTCGCGGCCTACACCGAACTGTTCGCGCCGCGCCGGGTGGTGACCGTGCCGGGCCGGGAGATCCTGCTCGGCGGCGGCAACGTGCACTGCATCACCCAGCAGGTGCCCTCGGGGCGCTGACCCCGCTCCCGCCGCACACCGACCTGCGACCGGACGGGCCATGCGCCCGCGCCGTGATCAGTCCTGCCCGCGACCGGGCGGGCACCCCGCTGCACGACCGCACCGCAGAAGGAGAGCACCATGACCGTCCGGCACTTCCTCGACACCAGCGACCTGACCAAGGAGGAGATCCTCGACATCGTGCGGCTCGGCCGCAGCCTCAAGGAGTGCGTCGCGGTCGGCTACTACCCGCCGCTGCTGGCCGACCGGACGCTCGGGATGATCTTCGAGCAGTCCTCCACCCGGACCCGGGTGTCGTTCGAGACCGCGATGACCCAGCTCGGCGGGCACGCCCAGTACCTCGCCCCGGGGCAGATCCAGCTCGGCGGGCACGAGTCGATGCAGGACACCGCCCGGGTGCTGTCCCGGCTGGTCGACGTGGTGATGGCGCGGGTGGCCCGGCACCGCACGGTGGTCGAGCTGGCCGAGCACGCCACGGTGCCGGTGATCAACGGGATGTCCGACTACAACCACCCGACGCAGGAGATCGGCGACCTGACCACGATGGTGGAGCACCTGCCGGCCGGCAAGCGGCTGGAGGACTGCCGGGTCGTGTTCGTCGGCGATGCCACGCAGGTGTGCGCCTCGCTGATGATGGTGACCACCAAGGTCGGCATGCAGTTCGCGCAGTACGGCCCTCGCGGGTTCCAGCTCAAGGACGCGATGCAGGAGCTCGGCCGGTCCAACGCCAAGGAGTCCGGCGGCAGCGTCACCGTGACCGACGACCCGGCGGTGCTCCGGGGCGCCGACTTCGTGTACACCGACGTCTGGTACGGCGACTACGAGGCGGAGCTCGGCGAGGCGGAGCGGCTGGCCGCGTTCCTGCCCGACTTCCAGGTGAACGCCGCGCTGATGGCGCAGGCGGGGCCGCAGGCGCGGTTCCTGCACTGCCTGCCGGCGACCCGCGGCGAGGAGGTCACCGACGACGTGCTGGACTCGCCCGCCTCGCTGGCGTTCGAGGAGGCCGGCAACCGGCTGACCGCGCAGCGTGCCCTGCTGGTGTACTTCCTGCGGCCCGAGCTGGTGAACCCGCACCGGGTCGCGGCGGCGAAGGCCCGGCTGGACGCCGTGCTCGGCGAGACGCTCTGAGGCCCGCCGGTGTCCAGGATCGTGATCGCGCTGGGCGGCAACGCGCTCGGCGACGGGCCGGCCGAGCAGCAGGCCCGGATCGCGGCGGCGGCGCCGTCGCTGGTCGGCCTGATCGCCCAGGGGCACGAGATCGTCGTCACGCACGGCAACGGGCCGCAGGTGGGGGCGATCCACCGCGCGTTCGCGCTGGCCTCGGCGCTGGACGAGCGGGTGCCGGCCATGCCGCTGCCCGAGTGCACCGCGCTGAGCCAGGGGTACATCGGCTACCACCTGCAGCAGGGCATCGCCGCCGAGCTGCGCCGGGTCGCGATGCCGTGGCACGTGGCCACCGTGGTCACGCAGGTGGTGGTGGACGCGGCCGACCCCGCGTTCGAGCGGCCGACCAAGCCGATCGGTGCGTTCGAGCCGGAGGCCGCCGCCCTGGCGCTGATGGCCACCGACCCGGCGGTGCGGATGGTGCCGGACGCGGGCCGGGGCTGGCGGCGCGTGGTGGCGTCCCCGCGGCCGGTGGACATCGTGGAGCGGGACTCGATCCTGAACCTGCTGGACCACGAGTTCATCGTGATCGCCTGCGGCGGGGGCGGCGTGCCGGTGGTCCGGGACGCGGCCGGTGACCTGCACGGTGTGCCGGCGGTGGTGGACAAGGACTTCGCCGCCGCGACGCTCGCCGAGGCGGTCGGGGCGGACGTGCTGTTCATCCTCACCGCCGTGGACCGGGTCGCGGTCGGGTTCGGCACGCCGGAGCAGCGCGACCTGGACGAGCTCGACCTGGCGACCGCGCGCCGGTACGTGGCCGAGGGGCAGTTCGCCGCCGGCTCCATGCTGCCGAAGGTGCAGGCGGCGATGCAGTTCGCCGCGAGCGCGCCCGGGCGCCGGGCGGTGATCTGCTCGCTGGACCGGGCGCCGGCGGCGGTGCGCGGCGCCGGCGGGACGGTCGTGCACGCCGGCCGGGTGCGACGACCGGCCGGCGCGGCCGCCGGGGTGCGCCGCAGCAACTAGCCTGTGGCCCCGTGGGCGGGGGCCGCCCCAGGACGACGGGAGCAGCCATGAGCCGGCCGGCGGGGGTCGAGGCGGACATCGCCGAGGACGAGGCGTTCTACCGCGAGATCGGCCGCGTGGTGCGCACGATCCGTGGGCAGCGAGGCCTGTCGCTCGCGGCGCTGGCCGCGGGCAGCGGGCTCTCGCAGTCGTTCCTCAGCCAGATGGAGCGTGGGCTGGTGCGCGCGAGCTACCTCTCGCTGAACCGGGTGGCGCGCGCGCTCGGCACCAGCACCCAGGAGCTGATGGGCATGGGGGCGGTCGAGGCGGTCAGCGTGGTGCGGGCCGCCGAGGGCGAGGTGTTCGACGACGCGCGCCTGCTGGTGCGGGGCGGCCGGGCGCTGCGGGCGATCGAGTTCGCCGGGGTGCCGTACGAGTTCGGCGACCTGTACGCGCACGCCGAGGAGGAGCTGCTGTACGTGGCGGACGGTGTGATCGAGGTGGAGACGGACGACGGCGACCGCGTCCTGCTCGGCCGTGGCGACACGGTGTACCTGTCCCCGCACGTGCGGCACCGGTGGCGGCGGGTGGGCGTCGAGCCGCTCCGGGTGGTCATGGTGTCCCAGGTGCTGGCCCCGCCGCCGGGCGACTGAGCGCGTCGCGCGCTTTGTCTCATCGGGTGACACGCCCTTCTCCTGCCCCGGACCCGTGGCTACATTCACACCATGGCTCATTCCTACAGTCTCACTGAAGGTCGTTCAGTGACGCTGCCGGCGCCGCACCGGTCGGTCGGGCGCTGTCCCGGGGTCGTCCCCGGGCGATGTTGAGCAGAGCCTGACCCGGGCCGCGCGCACCGAGACCGCTCGGGGCCAGGCGCGGCGATCCACCTGCGGGGCGCGGCACGCCCGTCCCGTCCACCCCCTCGGCCCGTGACCGGTGCCCGGCCGGCTCGCCGGCACCTCCGGTCGTCGCGCCCGGGGGCCCCTTCCCCCTCCCGGACCCCGACGCGCCCGCCACGCGGGACCGTCGCCCCCCGAAAGGACCCGGCATGCCCGTGCCCCGATCCCTGCGCCTCACAGCGCTCCTGACCCTGAGCGCCCTCGGCCTGGCCGCCTGCGGCGCCGCCGACGACGGCACCGCCGCGTCGTCCGGCTCGACCACCGCGGCCGACGCCAGCAGCCTCGCCCAGGTGTGCGGCGACACCGTCGACGTGCAGCTGCCCTGGTGGCCCGGCGTGGACTACGCCTTCCTGTTCCAGCTGATCGGCTCCGGCGGCACGGTCGACACCGACGACAACACCTACTCCGGCGAGATCGCCGACACCGGCGTCACGCTGACGCTGCGGTCCGGCGGGCCGGCGGCCGGCTACCAGACCGGCCAGTCGCTGGCCTACCAGGACGACTCGATCGACCTGATCGTCGAGGCCGAGGACTCCCAGATCAACACCGCCGAGGACCAGCCCACGGTGTCGGTGTTCAACTACTACGACACCTACCCGCTGATCTTCCTCTGGGGCAACGAGGACTGGGACTTCCAGAGCCTCGCCGACATCAAGGAGTCCGGCGAGACGATCCTCGCGTACACCTCCGGCGCCTACATCACCGCCCTGTCGGCGAACGGCGACATCGACATCGACCAGGTGGACGGCTCGTTCGACGGCTCGCCGTCCCGGTTCGTGGCGGCCGAGGGCAACCTGATCCAGCAGGACTACATCACCACCGCGCCGTACCTGTTCGAGCACGAGACGGACAACTGGGACAAGCCGATCCAGTACCTCTCGCTGAACTCGGTCTATCCGATCTACGGCACGACGCTGCAGGTGCGTCAGGACAAGCTGGAGTCGTACAGCCCGTGCCTGGAGCAGCTGGTGCCGCTGGTCCAGCAGGCCGCGGTGGACTATGCGGTCGACCCGGGACCCACCAACGACGTGCTGGTCGACTACACCAGCCAGCTCACCGGGATCAGCGTCGTGCTGTCGAACGACCTGCTCGACTCCGCGAACGCCGCCCAGCTGAAGTACGGGCTGGTGCAGAACGGCTCCGACGGCACCTTCGGCTCGTTCGACCTCGACAAGGTGCAGGAGGCGATCGACCTCCTGGTGCCGGCGCTCACCGAGGCCGGCGTCTCGGTGCCCACGGACCTGACACCCGACGACCTCGCGACGAACGAGTTCCTCGACACGTCGATCTCGCTGCCGGACGACATCGAGATCCCGGCGAACGACCTGCCGGACGACGTGCCCGGGCTCTGACCCGACGATCGACCGCGCGGCGGCGCCGGGCACCCGTCCGGCGCCGCCGCCCTCCCGAACGGAGCAGCACCATGACCTGGATCCGGACCATCGGCCCCGAGGACGCCACCGGCGAGCTCGCGGAGTCCTATGCGTGGCAGGCGCACCGGCTCGGCGCCCCGACCGACTTCACCCTGCTGGGCAGCCTGGAGCCGCCGCTCGTGCACGCCCGCCTGGTGCTGTACCGGGCGACCGAGAACGCCACCTCCGCGCTGACCGTCACCCAGCGCACGCTGGTCGGGCACGTGGTGTCCGCGCTGAACCGGACGCCGCACTGCACCTCGCGCTCGCGGATCAAGCTGCTGGAGCTCGGGCTGCCCGCCGCGGTGATCACGCAGGTGGAGGCCGGTGACGACTCGGCGCTCGCCCCCGCCGACGCCGCCCTGGTCGCCTACGCCCGCAAGCTCACCCTCACGCCCGGCGACCTCGTGGAGACGGACCTGACCGAGCTGCGCCGGCACGGGTTCGGCGACCACGAGATCGTGGACGCGAACGCGCAGATCGCGCACCTGAACTACACGAACCGGGTGGCCAACGGCCTCGGGCTGCGCGACGAGGTCGCCCCCGACTTCCCCGCGTTCGCGACCGTGCCCCGATGACGGCGCACCCGCTCGCCGCTCCGGAGGCCGGACCGGCCGCCGCGCTGACGTTCCACGGGGTCGGCAAGCAGTTCGCCGACGGCACCCAGGCGCTCGACGGCATCGACCTCGCGGTGCCGGCAGGCCAGATCGTGTCGATCGTCGGACCCTCCGGCTGCGGCAAGTCCACCCTGCTGCGGATCGTCGCCGGGCTGACCAGCGCCTCCGCCGGCACCGTGCAGACCACCGGTGGCCGGCTCGGGTTCGTGTTCCAGGACCCGACGCTGCTGCCCTGGCGCACGGTGCAGGGCAACCTGGAGCTCGCCGGGCGGCTGGACGGGCTGGGCCGCACGGAGCGCCGGAGCCGGACCGCCGCCGCGATCGCGCTCACCGGCCTGACCGGGTTCGAGCGGCACCTGCCGCGCCAGCTGTCCGGCGGGATGCGGATGCGGGTCTCGCTCGCCCGCGAGCTCACCTCCCGCCCGGCGCTGTTCCTGCTGGACGAGCCGTTCGGCGCGCTGGACGAGCTCACCCGCCAGCGGCTGGACGACGAGCTGCTGCGGCTGCACGCGGCCGAGCGGTTCGCCGCGCTGTTCGTCACGCACAACGTCGCCGAGGCCGTGTACGTCTCGCACCGGGTGCTGGTGATGTCCGCCCGGCCGGGCCGGCTGGTGGCCGACGTGCCGATCCCGCTGGCGCACCCGCGCACCCCCGAGGACCGGTTCGCCCCGCAGTTCGTCGCCGCGACGCACGAGGTCACCGCCCGCCTGCAGGAGGGCAGCTAGATGGCGCGCGGCGCGCGTCGGCGCTCGCTGGCCGCGGTCGTCCTGCCGCCGCTGGTGGTCGCGGTGCTGGTGCTGGTCGGATGGTCCGCGATCACCTACCTGGTGCTGGACGACGGCCGCCGGTTCCTGCTGCCGCCGCCGCAGGAGGTGCTGCGGGTCGGGCTGCTGGACTCCCAGCACCGGGCCGAGCTGCTGGCCGGGCTGTGGTCCTCGGCGCAGGTCGCGCTCACCGGGCTCGCGGTGGCGATCGTGCTGGGCTCGGTCAGCGCTCTGCTGATGAGCCGGTCGCGCTGGTTGGAGCGGTCGCTCTACCCGTGGGCGGTCGTGCTGCAGACCATCCCGGTGCTCGCACTGATCCCGGTGATCGGATTCTGGTTCGGCTTCGCCTTCACCAGCCGGGTGATCGTCTGCGTGCTGATCGCGGTGTTCCCGATCACCACGAACACCCTGTTCGGGCTGCGCTCGGTCGACCCCGGGCACCGCGACCTGTTCCGGATCCGGCACGCGTCGTCCTGGCAGCGCCTGGTGCACCTGGAGCTGCCCGGCGCGCTGCCGTCCATCCTGACCGGCTGGCGGATCGCCGCGGGCCTGTCCGTGATCGGCGCGATCGTCGGGGACTTCTACTTCCAGCGCGGACCGGCCGGCATCGGCCGGCTGCTGAACGGCTACACCCAGCGGCTGCAGTCCGAGCAGCTGTTCGCCGGCGTGCTGCTGTGCTCGCTGCTCGGCCTGGTCGTCTTCTGGTTCTTCGGGCTGCTGATCCGGCTGCTCGTCACGCCCTGGCACGAGTCCGGGCTCGCGGAGCGCACCGACTGACCGCTGCCGACCCCCGCCACCGACCGACGTCCGCCACCGCCACCTGCCGAGGAGCCACCATGCCCACCGATCCCGCCCGCACCACCGATCCCGCACCCGCCGCCGGCGCCCCCGACGAGGGGTGGATCCGCACCGTCGCGCCGCAGGACGCCACCGGCCTGCTCGCCGAGGCGTACGGCCGCCAGCTCGCGGCCCTCGGCGAGGTCACCGCGCTGACCCGCAGCGGCAGCCTGTACCCCGAGCTGGTGGATCAGCGGCTGCGGCTGTACGCCGTGGTCGACGCCACCCCGTCCGGCATCCCGGACGTGCTCCGGCGCGGCCTGGCGCTGCTCACCTCGGTGCTGAACGGCTGCCTGTTCTGCACCCTCGGGCACGTTGCGAAGCTCACCGAGGCCGGGCAGCAGGAGCTCGCCGAGGCGATCCGCGCCGACCCGGAGGGCTTCCGCACCGGCCGGGAGCGCGAGGACGCGCTGTACGACTACGCCCGGGCGCTGACCCGCACCCCGGGCAGCGTCCGGCAGGACCAGGTCGAGCGGCTGCGCGCGGCCGGCTGGGACGACCTCGACCTGCTGGACGCGAACAACCTGGTCGCCTATTACAACTACATCAACCGGGTCGCCAGCGGCCTGGGGCTGCAGAGGGAGGCGTGAGCGCCCCGGCGCCGGTCCGGTTCGGCGTCTCGTTGCAGAACCACCGACCGGTCGCGGAGAACCTGGCGCACGCCAGGCTGGCGGAGGACCTCGGCTTCGACGAGCTGTGGACCAACGAGAACGGGCACCACCGCGGCATCTTCACGATCGCCGCGCTGCTGGCCGCCGCCACCACGCGGGTCGGCATCGGGCTGGGCATCGTCAACCCGTTCCACCGGCACCCCTCGGTGATCGCGATGGAGGCCGCGACCCTGGACGAGGCGTCCGGCGGGCGGGTCCGGCTCGGGATCGGCGCCGCGCTGTGGAACCTGCGCGACCTGGGCGAGGCCGACCCGCGCACCGAGCGGCCCCGCACGGCCACGGTCGAGGCGATCCAGATCATCCGGGCGCTGCTGCGCGGCGAGCCGGGGATCGCGAGCACGGTGTTCACCGTGCGGTCGGACGCCCGGCTGGACTTCGTCCCGGTGCGGCCCGACCTGCCGGTGCACGCCGGGGCGGTGAACGCCCGGATGCTGCACGACTCCGGCCGGGTGGCGGACGCGGTCGAGCTCGGTGCCATCGTGTCCACCGGCTACGCCCGGTGGGCGATCGAGCGGGTGCACGAGGGTGCGCGGGCGGCCGGCCGCGATCCCGACGCGCTGGACGTCTCGGCACCGCTGTTCGTCTCGGTGCAGGCCGACGCCCGTGCGGCCCGGGACGCGGTCCGGCCGCAGCTGGCCTACTACCTGCACCGGGTCGAGCCGGTGGTCCGCGACGAGTCCGGGGCGGACCCGCAGGATCTGGCGCGGGTGGTCCGGGCGGTGCACGAGCACGGCCTGGACGCCGGCGCGGCCGCGATCACCGACGAGCTGATCGACGTCTTCACCGCCTCGGGCGACCCCGAGCACGTCGGCCGTCGGCTGCAGGAGTACGCCGACCTCGGCATCCGCGGCCTGATCCTGCAGGACCCGACCGGGCAGGAGCGCGCCGCCTCGCTGCGACTGTTCGCCCGCGAGGTGGCACCCCATGTCGCCTGAGCCCGCCCGCGGCTGGGGCCTGTGGCTGCACGGCGTGCGGCCGGTGCCCGAGCTCGCCGCTCTCGCCCGGCACGCCGAGCGGCGCGGCGCGTCCGCGGTGTTCCTGGCCGACGAGCTGCTGGACCGCGACCTCTACGTGGTGCTCGCCGCCGTGGCGGCCGCGACCGAGCACGTGCTGCTGGTCCCGGCGATCACGAACCCGTACAGCCGGCACCCGGTGACCACCGCCGTGGCGCTGGCCTCGCTGGCCGAGCTCGCCCCCGGCCGGGTGGTCGCCGGGCTCGGGGTGGGCGGGAACCTCGTGCTCCGGCCGCTGGGGATCACCCCCGAGCGGCCGTACACCGCGCTGACCGAGACCGCAGACGTCGTGGGCCGGCTGCTGGACGGCGAGCGGGTCCAGCACCACGGCGAGTTCACCGTGGACGGCGCGCAGGTCCCGTGGACCGGCGGGCGGCTGCCGCTCGCCGTCGCGGGCCGCGGGCCGCGGGTCGAGCGGTACGCGGCGGAGGAGGCCGACTGGGTGATCCTGGCCGGCAAACCGATCACCGACCTGCCGGCGGTCGTGCGGCAGGTGCGCACCGCTCCCGGCCGGGACGGGGCGGGCACCGGGCGCGGTCCGGCGCGGATCGCCTGGAACCCCGCCGTGGCGTGGCGCCCGCAGGACGTGGCCGCGCTGCGCGCGCACTTCGCCTACATGACCGTCGACCTGCCCGCCGCCTGGCGCGCGCAGATCGGCGTGGGCGAACAGGTGGTGGCCGCGCTGCGGGCGGCGCTGGCCGCCGACGGTCCGGCCCGCGCCGCGGACCTGGTGCCCGCGGCGGTGCTGGACGCGTTCGCGATCCTCGGCGACCGGGCGCAGGTGGTGGCCCGTCTCCGCGAGGTCACGACAGCGATCCGCCCGGAGCTGGTGGTGCTCGACGCCGGGGACTACAGCACGGCGTTCGTGGACGACCTGGCGGAGCTGGTGGCCGACGCCGGCCTGCGCGGCGCCCCGTGGGGACGGCGGTGACGGCCTCGGGCGCGCCGGTCCGGTTCGGGCTGGCGGTGTCCAACGAGGTGCCGGTGGCCGAGACCGTCCGGCTCGCCCGCACCGCCGAGCGGCTCGGCCTGTCCGAGGTCTGGATCCCGGAGAGCAGCCACGGGCGTGCGGTGTTCACCGTCGCCGCCGCCGTGGCGGCCGCCACCGAGCGGATCGGGCTGGGCATCGGCATCGTCAACCCGTTCTGGCGGCACCCGTCCGTGATCGCGATGGAGGCGGCGACCCTGGACGAGCTGAGCGCCGGGCGGGTGCGGCTCGGCCTGGGCGCCGCGCTGTGGACGCTGCGCTCCCTGGGCGAGGCGGACGACCGGGCCCGCCGGCCGCTGCGGGCGATGGCGGAGGCGTTCGGCGTGCTGGACGGGCTGCTGCACGGCGGGCCCGGCGTGGACGGCGAGGTGTACCCGGTCCGGGCGGACGCCCGGCTGGACTTCGCACCGGTGCGGCCGGACCTGCCGATCTACTCCGGCGCGGTGAACCAGCGGATGCTCCGGCTGTCCGGGTCGCTGGTCGACGGGGTCGAGCTCGGTGCGATCACCAGCCCGGGCTACGCGCGCTGGGCCTGGCAGCAGGTGGCCGAGGGGGCGCGCACCGCGGGGCGGGACCCGGCCGACCTCGATCTGGTCTCGCCGGTGCTGGTGAGCGTGGACACCAACGCCCGGGCCGCCCGGCGGGCCACCCGCCGCGTGATCGCCTACTACTTGTGGCGGGTCGAGGGCGTGGTGGTCGAGCACGCGGGCGTGGATCCCGAGCAGGTCGGTGCGGTGCGGGACGCCGTCGCCGCGGGCGGGGTGGCGGCGGGCGAGGCGCTGGTGGACGACCACCTGATCGATGCGTTCGCGGCCGCCGGGTCGCCGGACGACGTGGCGGCGCGGCTGCGGGACTACCTCGAGGCGGGGCTGCGGGGCGTGCTCGGCTGGCACGTGCTCGGCCCGGACCCGGAGCGCGGGCTGGTGCTGTTCGCACGGGACGTCGTGGGGCAGCTGGCATGACCGGCGGGGCCGAGCCGGTCGATCAGCAGGTCGAGCGGGGCGGGTCGGCGCGGCTCGTGCTGCGCGACGCCCTCGTGGACGGGAGCCGGGCCGACGTGCTGCTGGTCGACGGCGTGGTCGCGGCCGTGCTGCCACCGGGCCGGGCGGGCGACCCGCACGGTGGGCCCGGCGAGGTGCTCGACCTCGGCGGACGTCTGCTGCTGCCCGCCTTCGTAGAGCCGCACACCCACCTGGACAAGGCGCTGGTCGGACCGCTCGGTGGCGCGGGCGGCCTGGCGGGGGCGATCGATGCCTGGAACCGCGACCGCGGGCGCCGCTCCGCCGCGGAGACCGCCGCCCGGGCCGAGGCCGCCCTGCTGGAGTACGTCCGGCACGGCACCGGGACCGTGCGCACGCACGTCGACGCGCAGCCCGGGTCCGGCACCGGCGGGGTCGAGGCCGTCGTCGGCGCGGGAGTGCGGGCCGCGCACCTGGTGCAGGTGCAGGTCGTCGCGATGGCGGGGCTCCCGCTGACCGGTCCGGCCGGCGGGGCCGCGCGCTCGGCGCTGCTCGACGCGCTGGACGCGGGGGCCGGGCTGGTGGGCGGCGCGCCCTGGCTGGACCCCGACCCGCGTGCGGCGCTGGACGTGCTGCTGGCCGTGGCCGCCGAGCGTGGGCTGGGCGTGGACCTGCACGTGGACGAGGCGCTCGCGGTGGACGTCGCCACAGTCGGGCACCTGGTCGCCGCGGTGGACGCCGGGTTCGACCTGCCGGTCACCGCCGGCCACGTCGTGGCGCTCGGTCAGGCACCGCTCAGCGTGCAGCGGGCGACTGCCGAGGACCTCGCCCGGACCGGCATCGGGGTGGTGACCAACCCGCGCACCAACCTGTGGCTGCAGGACCGTGAGACGCCCGTCGCGGCGCGCCGGGGGCTCACCGCCGTGCGGGCGCTGCTGGACGCAGGGGTCGCCGTGGGCGCCGGCGCGGACAACCTCCGCGACCCGTTCAACCCCTACGGCGCGGCCGACCCGTTGCAGGTCGCCCAGCTGCTCGCCTGGTGCGCCCCCGTGTCGGCCGGGGAGGCGCTGCACGCGGTCACGGACGGCGCGCGGGCCGTGGTCGCCCAGGTCGCCCGGGTGCTGCCGGGCGGGCCCGGTGGCGCAGCCGGATCCCGCGTGCAGAGCGGCAGCGCAGGATCGCTGGTGCAGGTCGGTCAGCCGGCCGACCTGGTGGCCCTCGCCGCCCGGGGCGCCGACGACGCCCTGGCCGGCACCCCGGCCGACCGGCTCGTCCTGCACCGCGGACGCGTGGTCGCCCGGCGCACCGTCGTGGACGACCCGCTGCCGGTCGTGCTGCCGGACGGACGCTCGTGAGCGGGGACGCAGCGGTGGTGCCGGGCGGCGCGGTCGAGCAGGCGCTCTGGCGGCTCGTCGTGCCGCAGCTGGTGCCGCGCGCGGACGTCGCGGCGTGGGCCGGCCAGGACGCGACCGATCCCGGCTGGCCCGGGCGCTCCGCCGCGGCGTACCCGAGCGTCCTGGCGCTCGCGACCCTGGCCCAGCGCACCGCGGTGAGGGACGCCCTGCGCCACCTGGACCGCTGGCACGGCGCCCGGGTGCTGGACGTGGGCTGCGGCCCGGGCCTGGTCGCCACCTGGATCGCCGAAGCGGGTGCGGCGCAGGTCACGGCGGTCGACTCCTCCGCCAAGATGCTGGCGGTCGCCCGCTCGCTGCCGCTGCCGTCCACGGTGCGGCTCGCGCAGGCCGCGCTGACCGACCTCGCCGGGCCGGCGTGGGCCGGTCGGTTCGACGTGGCGTTCTGCGGTGACGTGCCGCTGCCGCCGGCGGCTCGCGCGGTGCTGCTCGGGTGCCTGCGCCCGGGCGGGACCCTCGTCGTGCGCCGGACCCGGGACACCCCGGAGATCGCGCCGGACGACCCCGAGCTGCAGGCGCGGCTGGACCTGGCCTGGAAGGTCGGTGCCCGCCGGGCCGGCCTCGACTGGGCCGTGCGCCCCGTCGGCTGGTCGCTCGTGGAGGTGCTGGACGGCGTCCGGTGGGCCGAGATCCTGCTGCGCACCGAGGTCGCCGAGACCCTGGCACCGGCACCGCCGGTGTGGCGGCACTACCTGGAGCAGCGGTATGCCACGACCGACGGCCCGCTGTGGACCGCGGGCCTCGACCCGCGGGACCGCGCGCTGCTGCGGGACCGGCTGGACCCGGGATCGGCAGGCAGCGTGCTCGACCGGCCGGGCGCCCGGATCGCCCAGCCCACCACCTTCGTCGCCGCGAGAACGGAGCGCCGCTGATGCCCCGCCCCGCCTACCGGGACCCGTGGTCGGCGACCGAGCAGCGGGTCGACGACCTGCTGGCGCGGCTGACCCTGCCGGAGAAGGCCGGGCTGCTGTTCCACGCGATCGCCGTGCTCGGCGACGTCGACGCCGAGCACCCCGAGCTCGGCGCACCGTCGCTGCGCTCGCTGATCGAGGACCGGCACCTGACCCACTTCAACGTGCTCGGCACCGCCCGTACCGGCGCCGAGCTCGCCCGGTGGTCGAACTCCGTCCAGGAGGTCGCGCGCGGCACCCGGCTCGGGGTGCCCGTCACGCTGTCCTCCGACCCTCGGCACGCGTTCACCCGCAACCCCGGTACCGGTCAGCAGACCGCCGCGTTCTCGCAGTGGCCCGAGCCGCTCGGGCTGGCGGCCCTGCGCGAGCGCGCCGTCACCGCGGTGTTCGCCCAGGCCGTGCGGGAGGAGTACCTCGCGACCGGTCTGCGGGTCGCGCTGCACCCGCAGCTGGACGTCGCCACCGAGCCGCGCTGGGCCCGGGTCGCCGGCACGTTCGGCGAGGACGCCGCCCTCGTCGCGCGCCTCGGCGCCGCCTACGTGCGAGGGCTGCAGGGGCCGGTGCTCGGCCCGGGATCGGTGGCCGCGATGATCAAGCACTTCCCCGGCGGCGGCCCGCAGCAGGACGGCGAGGACCCGCACTTCGCCTACGGCAAGGAGCAGGTCTATCCCGGCGGGATGTTCGAGCACCACCTGCGCCCGTTCGAGGTCGCGCTCGCGGCCGGGGCCTCGCAGGTGATGCCGTACTACGGGGTCCCGGTCGGCACCGAGCACGAGGAGGTCGCGTTCGCGTTCAACCGCTCCGTCCTGACCGGCCTGCTGCGCGAGCGTCTGGGTTTCGACGGCATCGTCTGCACCGACTGGGGCGTGCTGACCGACGGCGAGATCCTCGGCACGCCGATGCCGGCGCAGGCCTGGGGGGTCGAGCACCTGTCGCTGCCGGACCGGGTGCTGCGGGCGCTGGACGCCGGGGTGGACCAGTTCGGCGGCGAGTCCTGCCCCGAGGTGGTCGTCGAGCTGGTGCGGTCGGGGCGGCTCGCCGAGGAGCGGGTCGACGTCTCGGCCCGTCGGCTGCTGCGCGAGAAGGTGGTGCTCGGGCTGCTGGACGACCCCCTGGTGGACGTGGCACGGGCGAGCCGGGTGGTCGGCAGCCCCCGCCTGCGGGCCGCCGGGCTCGCGGCGCAGCGGGCGTCGCTGACCGTGCTCACCCGGGGTGCGGTCGGTTCGCCGGCCCGGCTGCCGCTCGACGCGGGGGCCCGGGTGCACTCCCAGGGGATCGACCCCGGGGTGCTGGCCCGGTACGCCCGTCCGGCCGACGTACCCGCCGACGCAGACGTCGCCGTGGTGCGGCTCACGGCGCCCTACGAGGACCGGGGTCCCGGGTTCGAGGGCCTGTTCCACGCGGGGTCGCTCGAGTTCGGCCCGGAGGTGCTGGAGCCGCTGCGCGCGCTGTGCGCGGAGGTCCCCACCGTCGTGGTGGTGCACCTCGACCGGCCGGCGGTCCTCACGCCGGTCGTCGCGGTGGCCGCCGCCGTGCTGGTCGACTACGGGGCCGGCGACGACGCGGTGCTCGACGTCGTGTTCGGCCGCGCGGCCCCGCACGGCCGGCTGCCGTGCGACCTGCCGCGGTCGGGTGCGGCCGTGGCGGCGTCCCGGGCGGACGTCCCGTTCGACACCGAGCGGCCGCTGTTCCGCGCCGGGCACGGTCTCGTCCTCGACTGAGCGGCCGGACCGGGCCGGCGGGTGCGGGCCGGTGCGGCCACCTGACCTGGGAGCCGAGGCGTTGGTCACATCGCGCCGGACGGGCTTGGCGTCGACCCGCCACGGTGCCACGATCCGCAGCATGGACACCGCTCTGCTGCTGCTGCGCCTCCTGCTGGGCGCGCTGCTCTTCGCCCACGCGACCCAGAAGCTGTTCGGCTGGTTCCAGGGGCCGGGGCTGCAGAAGCAGGCGGGGGCGTTCGAGTCGCTCGGCCTGCGGCCCGGCCGTCCGCTGGCGGTGCTCGCCGCGCTGGCCGAGTCCGGTGCCGCGGTGCTGCTGGTGCTCGGGCTGGCCACCCCGCTGGCCGCCCTGATGGCGGCCGGCACGATGGCCGTCGCGATGCTGAGCCTGACCCTGCGGTCCGGGGTGCTCTGGGCGGCGGCCGGCGGCGGCGAGTACCCGGGGGTGCTGGCGCTGCTCGCGGTGGTGCTCGGCTTCTCCGGTCCCGGCGGCTACTCGCTGGACGCCGTGCTCGCCCGGTCGAGCGACAGCCTCGCCTTCCTGGTGGAGCCGCCGGCGTGGATCGGGGTCGTCGTGCTGCTGGTCGCGGTCGCGGCGGCGGTGCCGTTCGCGGTCGTGATGCGCCGGGCGCGCCGGGCGACGGCCGGCTGACGTCGGGCGGTGCCGGCCGGCCCGAGCTCAGCGGCGGGACCGGCGGTACTCGCTCGGCAGCATCCCGGTGTGCCGCCGGAACAGCGCGGAGAACCGGCTCGCGCAGCCGTACCCGACCGCGCGGGCGACCTGCGCGATCGACAGTTCGTCGTCGCGCAGCAGCTGCTCCGCGCGGGTCATCCGGGCCTGCTGCACGTACCGGGTCGGGGTGGTGCCGGAGACGCTGCGGAAGCTCTCCTTGAACTTCGTCGGCCCCATCCGGGCCAGCCGTGACAGCCCCGCCAGGTCCAGCGGATCGGCGTGGTGCCGATCGATGTGCACCAGCACCGCGCGGATCCGGCGTGCGTCGGCCGGGGTGGTCGTTCCGCCCCGGGGACGCCCGGCCCGGCCGTGCTCGTCGGGGGTGCGGCCGGCTCCGGCCCGGGTCGCGCGGGTGCGCTCGACCAGCAGCCCCATCGCCTGCAGCACGGCGCCCTCGTAGTGCAGGGAGGTCCGCGGCGCCCCGCTGGTGGGCCGGAGCCCGGCGAGCAGGGCGCGGAGCTCAGGGAACTCCGTGCCGGGCAGGTGGATCGACTCGAAGGCGTCGCGCACCGCGGCGAACTGGCCGCCGTACTCCCGGTCCAGGAACTGCGCGCAGAAGTCCGGGGTGACCTCGACCCCGACGCAGCGGATCGGCACCCCGCCGTGCACCAGCGCCCGCCAGCCGCCCGGCTGGCTGTAGAAGCCGGTCAGGTGGTCGGCGCGCAACCGGCGCAGCGGCGCGTGCTGGTCCACCGCCACCGACTCGTACCAGGTGATCGAGAGGTACTCCGGCATCGTGAGGTCGAGGACCTCGTCGCGGTCGGTGACGAAGTCGTGCACCGCGATCGACCACCGCCCGGTGGGGGAGTACAGGTGGTAGGCGCCCCGTCCGGTCGCGGCGGGCACCGCCCAGGACCGCCAGCCGCCGCCGAGGCCGCCCGGCGGGTCGACCGGGGTGAAGCCGCGGTCCCGCATGGTGGGCTCGTGCACCTCCGTGACCAGGTGCGTCATCTCGCCTCGCTCTCGTCGGGTGCGGCGCCGGCGGGCGGCGCCGCCCGCCGGCTGCGCCGATCGGACGCGCCTCGGTGCCGATCGGACGCGGGGTGCGGTGCAGCCCGTCGACCGCCCGGAGGCCGATGATACGTTCGAGATAAGGGTGACCTCACTTGAGGTCGTCCAGGACGGGGAGAGCAGCGAGATGACGGTCAGCACGGTCGGAGCGGCACGGGGGCTCACGGTCCGGGACCTGATCACCACCGGAGTCTTCACGGCGCTGTACTTCGTGCTGATGACGGTCGCGGGGATGATCGCGCTGAGCCCGGTGCTCACCTTCGCGATGCCGGCCGCCGTGGCGCTGGTGACCGGGCCGGTCTACCTGCTCCTGGTGGCCAAGGTGCCGAAGCACGGCCCGCTGGTCGTGCTCGGCGCGGTGCTGGGGCTGCTGGTGCTGGTCACCGGGATGTTCTGGCTCTGGGCCGTCGCGTACCTGGTGTGCGGCGTGCTCGCCGACCTGGTCGCCGGGGCCGGCGGCTTCCGCGACCCGCGGTTCGTCGTCGCGAGCTTCCTGGTGTTCTCGCTCAACCCGTTGGGCTCGTACGCGATGCTCTGGATCGACCCGGCCGCCTACGCCGGCTACCTGACCGGCAAGGGCACCGACCCCGCCTACATGGCGACGATGACGTCCACCGGCGCCGGCTGGGTGCTGCCCGCGATGATCTTGGCCACCCTGGTGTGCGCCCTGCTCAGCGCGCTGTTCGGTCAGCGGCTGCTGCGCCGGCAGTTCGAGAGGGCCGGCGCCGCGAGCGTGGCGTGACCGCGGTCGCGGGGCTGCCGGCGCCCTGGGGGCTGCGCACCGACCCGCGCACCAAGCTCGCCCTGCTGCTGCTGGTCGTGCTGGCGGTCGCGCTGTCGCCCGGGTGGCGGTACGAGCTGGGCGTGATGGCCGCGACGGCGGTGTTCGCGGTGGTGTCCGGGCGGCTCTACCCGCTGGCGATGTTCGCGGTCTACGCGCTGGCGGTGCTCGGGATCTCGGTCGCCGGGGGCCTGGCGCCCGGGACCCTGACCACGATGCTGGTCACGTTCTTCGTGATGATCCGCAAGGTGTTCCCGTGCGCCCTGATGGCGGCGGTGCTGGTCTCGACCACCCGGATCGACGAGCTGATGGCCGCGCTGGGACGGCTGCGCGCGCCCCGCGCCCTGGTGATCCCGCTCGCCGTCACGCTGCGGTACGTTCCCGTGGTCGTCGAGGACTGGCGCTTCATCCGGGACGCGATGCGGATGCGCGGGATCTCGCCCACGCCGTGGGGGCTGCTGCGCGCGCCCGGCCGGACGATGCAGTGCCTCTACGTGCCGATGCTGATGAGTGCGAGCAGCACCGCGGACGAGCTCTCGATGGCCTCCGTCGCGCGCGGCATCGAGAACCCCGTGCGCCGGACCTGCCTGACCGAGCTGCGGCTGCGCACGGCCGACGTCGTGGTGCTGGTGGCGGGGGTCGCGGTCGTGGCCGGGGCGCTGGTCCCGGGAGCGTCCGGGTGATCCGGTTCGAGGGCGTGGGCTTCCGGTACGCGTCGGCGGCCGCGGGCACGGGGGTGCGGGACATCGACCTGGAGGTCGCGCCGGGGGAGTGCGTGCTGGTCTGCGGCGCCTCCGGGTCCGGCAAGACCACGCTCGCCCGGCTGGCCAACGGGCTGGCGCCGTCGTTCCTGCCCGGGGATCTGACCGGGCGGGTGCTGGTCGACGGCGCGGACCTGGCCACGCTGACGTCCTGGGAGCGGGCGCGGCGGACCGGCTCGGTGTTCCAGAACCCCCGCACGCAGTTCTTCACCACCGACGTCGCCAGCGAGGTGGCCTTCGGCCTGGAGTCTCTCGCCTGGCCCGAGGACCGGCTGCGGGCACGGACGGCCGAGGTGATGTCCGCCCGCGGGCTCGTGCCGCTGGCCGGCCGGAGCATCTTCTCGTTGTCCGGCGGCGAGAAGCAGCGCGTCGCGTTCGCCTCGGTGCACGCACCCGCCCCGGGGAGCTACGTGCTGGACGAGCCGACCAGCAACCTGGACGCGACGGCGATCGACCGGCTGCGCGCCGACCTCGCCCTGGTCAAGGCGAGCGGCGCCTCGATCCTGGTGGCCGAGCACCGCCTGCACTGGCTGCGGGGGATCGTCGACAGGGTGGTCTGGCTGGACGACGGCCGGATCGGTCGGGTGCTGAGCGGCGAGGAGCTGTGGGCCCTGGACGCCGGGGAGCGGGCCGCGATGGGGCTGCGTGCGGTGGACCTGGCTCAGGTCGAGCAGCAGGCTCTCGCCCCCGTCGCCCCTGCCCCGCTGCTGGTGGCCGAGGAGCTGGCCGCGGCGTACCGCGGGCACCCGGTGCTCGCAGGGGTGGACCTGGCGGTCGGTGCGGGCGAGGTGGTCGCGCTGACCGGGGCGAACGGGGCGGGCAAGTCGACGCTGAGCCGGCTGCTGTGCGGTCTGCACCGGCGCGGGTCCGGCCGGGTCGTGTTCGCGGGGCGGACGTGGGGGCCGCGGGAGCGTCGGCGCCGCAGCGCGATGGTGTTCCAGGACGTGAACTACCAGCTGTTCGCCGAGTCGGTGGCGGAGGAGGTCGCGTTCGGGCTCACCGGGGTGCCGCCCGGCCGGGTGGCGGACCTGCTCGGCGCGCTCGGCCTGGACGGGCTGGCGGACCGGCACCCGGCGACCCTGTCCGGGGGGCAGAAGCAGCGGCTGGCGGTCGCGGCGAGCCTGGCGGCGGGCAAGCGCGTGCTGGTGTTCGACGAGCCGACCAGCGGGCTGGACCTCGCGGGGATGCACCGGGTCGCGGACCTGCTGCGCGACGTCGCGGCGCGGGGGACCGTGGTGCTCGTCGCCACGCACGACCTGGAGCTGGTCAGCCGCGCGTGCACCCGGGTGCTGCACCTGTCCGAGGGCGGTGTCGCGGCGGACCGACCGCTGGACCGGGCCAGCGCGCCGTTCGTGGCCGGGCTGCTCGGTGGCACGGCCTCCGTCGTCCCGACGATATGATGGTTTGATCAATCCATCATCCGGGAGGGTGTCGTGGCGCCGTCGGAGCAGCCGCTGAACGAGATCAAGGCCAACCTCTTCAAAGGACTGGCGCACCCGGTGCGCATCCGGGTGCTGGAGATCCTGGCGCAGGAGACGGCGGTGCCGGTCGCCACGCTGATCGCCGAGACCGGGCTGGAGGCCTCGCACCTGTCCCAGCACCTCGCGGTGCTGCGGCGCTACCAGCTGGTGGCCTCCGAGCGGCGTGGCAGCCAGGTGATCTACCGGCTGGCCTTCGACCAGGTGGCCGATCTGCTGCGGGTGGCCCGCGAGCTGCTGGTCGAGATGCTGCAGAGCACGGAGCGGCAGCTGTCCGAGCTCGAACCCGAGCTGGCGGAGTCGACCGTCGGTGCCGACGACCAGGACCGGCGATGAGCGCGGCCGACCTGCCGGTGCCGACCGGCGCCCGTGCCCAGCTGCGCGCGCTGCTCCCCTCGCGCCGGGACTACGCGGAGCTGCCGCGCACCTGGCGCGGTGACGTGCTCGCCGGCGTGACCGTCGGCATCGTGGCGCTGCCGTTGGCGCTCGCGTTCGGGGTCAGCTCGGGCGCGGGGGCGCAGGCGGGGCTGGTGACGGCGGTGGTCGCCGGACTGGTCGCGGCCGTGTTCGGCGGCTCGCACGTGCAGGTGTCCGGGCCGACCGGCGCGATGGTGGTGGTGCTGGCCCCGATCGTCGCGACGCGGGGCACCGGGGTGCTCGCCGTGGTCTGCCTGCTCGCCGGCGCGATCGTGGTGGCCGGCGGTGTGCTGCGCCTCGGCCGAGCGGTCGGGATGATCCCGTGGCCGGTGATCGAGGGGTTCACGCTCGGGATCGCGGTGATCATCCTGCTGCAGCAGGTGCCGTCCGCCGTCGGGGTGGACTCCGCCGGGCTGGACTCGAACGCCCTGGTCGCAGCGGTGCAGGCGGTCGGCCAGGCGGACTGGTCGACCGCCTGGACCGCCGTGCTGGTCGTGCTCGCGGTCGCGGCGGTGATGCTGATCGCACCCCGGGTGCACCGGTCCCTGCCCGGCTCGCTGCTCGCGGTCGTGCTGGCCACCGTGGTCGCGCTGCTGGCGCACCTGCCGGTGGAGACGATCGGCGTGCTGCCCAGCGGGCTGCCGACGCCGACGCTGCCGTCGCTGGACCCGAGCCTGGTGGAGGGGCTGGTCGGGCCGGCGCTGACGGTCGCCGCGCTGGCCGCGATCGAGTCGCTGCTGTCGGCTCGGGTGGCGGCCTCGCACTCCGACACCGGTCCGTTCGACGCCGACCGCGAGCTGGTCGGCCAGGGGCTGGCCTCGATCGCCGCGGGCCTGTTCGGCGGGATGCCGGCGACCGGCGCGATCGCCCGCACCGCGGTCGCCGTGCGCTCCGGGGCACGGACCCGGCTGGCCGCGATCGTGCACGCACTGCTGCTGCTGGCCGTGGTGGGTGCGGCCGGCACCGTGGTGGCCCGGGTGCCGCTGGCCGCGCTGGCCGGCGTCCTGATGGTGACGGCGGTGCGGATGGTGTCGCGGCGCACGGTCACGTCGGTGGTGCGCTCCTCGCGGGCGGGTGCGCTGCTGTTCGCGCTGACCGCCGTGATCACGGTGAGCGTGGACCTGGTCTACGCCGTCGGCACCGGGATCGCGGTGGCCGGGCTGCTGGTGCTGCGTGCGATGGCCCGCTCGGCCGGTGTGCACCGTGAGGCGGTCCCGGGGCCGGCCTGCCCGGGCGACGACCGGATCGCGGTGTTCCGGGTGGACGGCGCGCTGTTCTTCGGCGCGGCCGAGCGCGCGCTGGAACGCGTCGCGGCCACCCGGGGGGTCGCGGTGGTGATCCTGCGGCTCTCGCAGATCCAGCTGCTCGACTCGACCGGGGCGCAGGCGCTCACCGAGCTGGTGGCCGGGCTCGAACGGCGCGGGGTGACCGTGCTGGTCAAGGGCATCCCGGACCGGCACCTCGCGCTGGCGACCCGGGTCGGGGTGATCGACGCGCTGCGGCACGAGCGGCACCTGTTCGACGACCTGGACCGGGCGGTCGAGCACGCACGGAGCCACCTGCGCCGGGCCGCCGTGCCGGGCGGCGACCTCGCGCCGGTCTGAGCAGGCGGCGGCCTGCCACGATGCGAGGATGGGCCGGTGCCCGCGACCACTCCTGACCGACCGGGGCCGCGGAACGGGGCGTGGACCGCCGTCCGCTCCGCCGCGCGCACCTGGGTGGACCCGCTGGTCGCGATGATCGTCGCGGTGCTCCTGCTCGGCCTGCTGCTGCCGGCCGCTGGCGGCGTCGCGACCGTGCTCGACCGCGGGACGACGGTCGCCGTGGTGCTGCTGTTCTTCCTGTACGGCGCCCGGATGTCCACCGCCGAGGTGTGGGACGGGCTGCGGAGCTGGCGGCTGCAGGGCGGGATGCTGGCGGCGACCTACCTGGTGTTCCCGGTGCTCGGGCTCGCCGCGCAGCTGCTGCCGGCCTCGGTGCTGCCGGCCGACCTGGCGACCGGCGTGCTCTACCTGTCGCTGCTGCCCTCGACCATCCAGTCCTCGGTGGTGTTCACCTCGATCGCCCGCGGCAACGTCGCCGGCGCGATCTGCGGGGCGACGGTCTCCAACGTGCTGGGCATCGTGCTCACCCCGCTGCTGGTGGCCCTGGTGATGTCCCGGACCGGTGGACCGGTCGGCGGATCGGCGGGCAGCACGCTGCTGCAGCTGCTGGCGCCGTTCGTGCTCGGGCAGCTCGTGCAACCGAGGATCGGCGCCTGGGTGCGCCGGCACCGGGGCCTCACGCTGGTCACCGACCGGGGCACGATCCTGCTGGTGGCCTACGGGGCGGTGTCCGAGGCGCAGCGGTCCGGCGCGTGGTCCGGCCTGACCGCCGGGGTGCTGCTGTCTCTGGTCGCGGTGTGCGTGCTGCTGCTGGCCATCATGCTGACCCTCACCTGGACCGGCGGGCGGTGGCTGCGGCTGCGGCGCGGCGACCGGATCGCGCTGCTGATGTGCGGGTCGAAGAAGAGCCTGGCCACCGGGCTGCCGATGGCGACCGTGCTGTTCGGCCCGGTCGCGGCTGCCGGGGTGGCGCTGCCGGTGATCGTGTTCCACCAGCTCCAGCTGGCGACCTGCGCGGTGCTGGCGCGCCGGCTCGCCGCTACCGGCCCCGCCGAGGTCGCCGGCACCGAGCCGGCGGGTATCGGGTCGGCGAGCACCGCGCCCGAGGCGCGGACGGGCGGCCGGCCGGGCGCGCCGCCGGCCTGACCCGCCGCGCTGGTCCGGCCCGCGCTCAGCCCTCGATCAGCTCCTCGGGGGCGGGCGCCTCGATCTCGACGGGCTCGCCCCAGCCGTGGGCGGTGCTGGTCACCGTGACCCCGTCCACGTCTGCCGTCACCCGGTGCCAGAGGTGGTCGGCGTCGATCCAGTACGTGAAGGTGACCTCCGCGGGCAGGATGCTGCCCTCGGCCGCGGCGAGCGCCGCGCCGTCCAGGACGACGTCGTACTGCTGGACCTCGACGCCGTCCATCGTGACCGGCGCGCCGACGGCGTCCACCGCGAGCACACCGGCGTCGAGCATCGTCAGGTGCAGGAAGGTGTCGGTCTGGTCGGCGAGCTGCTGGTAGGTGGTGACGTACGAGCTCGTGACGTCGGTGGGGTCGACCGCGACGAACCCGCCCTCGGTGCGGCTGCCGTCGCTCACGTACAGCGTGCTGTCGACCATCCGCAGGTCGAGCGGGTCGTACCCGTCGACCGCCAGGTAGACCCGAAGGTCCGGGTCGCCGTCCCGGCGGGTGCGCACCTCGGCGTCCATGGTCACCGGATCGCCCAGTGCGGTGGTGGTGATGCTGAGCGCCACGGTCCCGGCGAGGTCGGGGGCCCGCTGGGTGAGCGTGGCGAAGTCGTCGACGGTCAGCAGGTCGATGTCCGCGGCGACCTCGTGCGCGCCGGAGGTCGCGCTGCCCCCGCTGGTGCTGGTGCTGGTGCTGGACGAGACGCAGGCGGTGGCGGACACGGCGGTGAGGACCGCGAGCGCCAGGCCGGGCAGTGCACGGGTGATGTGCATGGGGAGCTTCCCTTCATCGGGCGACGACCCACGGGCGGCCGTGCGGCGCGCCCAGGGAGGTCCGGAGCGCCGATGCTATGAGCGCGCTGGGAGCCGGCCGGACCGACCTGCGCTTTTCCGCAGACCCGGCGCAGACCCGGCGCAGACCCGGCGCGGGGCCGGCCGGCCGGGTGCGGGCGGACCGGTCGGGCCCCGCGCCGCGGCCGGAGCGGGTGAAACCGGCCGCCACCAGCGCATGAACCACCACCCACCGCCCCGCTCACGTTGCACACTGTGCTGCGGGGACCGGGTCGTGCCTGCCCGTCGTCGTCGACCGTCGACCGGAAGGACCGCTGTGCCCGCTGCGACCGATCTCTACCCCGTGATCCCCGCTCCCCGGGTGCTGGAGCCGCGGCAGGGACAGCCGTTCGTGGTCGATGCGACCACCACGGTGACCGTGAGCACCGACCCGGCCGAGGTCTCGCTCGGCGTGCTGGCCGCCCAGGTGCTCAGCCGGTGGTCGGGCAGCACGGTCGAGGTGCGCTACCGCGAGGTCGCCGAGCCGGACCAGCCGGGAGACATCGCCCTGCGGGCCGACGCGGCGGCGCACCCCGGCGAGCACTACCGGGTGGACGTCGGCACCGAGCGGGTCGAGGTCGAGGCCGGCGGCGTCACCGGCCTGCTCCGCGGGCTGACCACGCTGCACCAGCTGTTCCACCCGCACGACGGCACGCTCGCCGCCTGGCCGGTGCACATCGAGGACCGCCCCTCGTACGGCTGGCGCGGCCTGTCCCTCGACCTCGCGCGGCACTTCTTCGGCCCGGCGGACCTGCGGCAGGTCCTGGACCTGATGGCCTTCTACAAGCTCAACGTGCTGCACCTGCACCTCTCGGACGACCAGGGCTGGCGGGTCGCGCTGCCGTCCCGCCCGGAGCTGGTCGCCCGGTCCGCCGGGACTGCCGTGGACGGCGACCCGGGCGGCCACCTCACGACCGAGGACTACGCCGAGCTGGTCGGCTATGCCGAGAGCCGGGGGGTGCGGATCGTGCCGGAGGTCGACGTGCCCGGGCACGTGAATGCCGCGCTGCACGCCTACGGGGAGCTGACGCCCTCGGGCGAGCCCACCGAGCCGTACACCGGGATCGAGGTGGGGTTCAGCCGGCTGCACGCCGACCTGCCGGCCACCGAGCCTTTCCTGCGCGACGTGTTCGGCGACCTCGCCGCGATGACGCCGGGCGAGCATCTGCACATCGGTGGCGACGAGGTGCTGACGATGGAGCCCGCCGAGTACGCGCGGCTGGTCGCGACGGCCGCGGACGCGGTGCGGGCCGCCGGCAAGAAGGTGGTCGCCTGGCAGGAGGTCGCGCACACCCCGCTGGAACCGGGCACCGTGCTGCAGTACTGGGACACCCGGGTCGACCCCGCGTCGTTCGTCGCCGCGGCACGGGACGGCGCGCTGCTGCTGATGTCGCCCGGGTCGCGGGCCTACCTGGACATGAAGTACGACGCGCACACCCCGCTGGGGCTGGAGTGGGCCGGGCACATCGAGCTGCACGACGCCTACGACTGGGAGCCGACCGCGCTGGTGCCCGGGCTGCCCGCGGGGTCGGTGATCGGCGTCGAGGCCGCCGTCTGGACCGAGACCCTGCGCAGCCGGGACGACCTGATGACGATGCTGCTGCCCCGGCTCGCCGCGATCGCCGAGGTCGCCTGGACCCCGCAGGAGGGCCGGGACTGGGAGTCGTTCCGGTCGCGGGTCGCCCCGCACCCCCGCTACTGGCAGAGCCGTGGGCTGGCCTGGTACCCGAGCGCGCAGGTGGACTGGGTCGCGGAGGGCTGACCGGACGGGCCGGGCCGGGCCGTCAGATCCAGGACGGCAGCCACATGTGGATGTGCCAGAAGTCGTACGGCACGATCCAGGCGGTCCAGATCGGGTAGAAGAACGCGCTGACCGCGAGCACCACGGTGACCAGCGCCGTCGTGACGATCACGCCGCGCCGGCGTTGCACCGGGTCGGTGCTGCGGGTCAGCAGGCTGAGCACGAACACCAGGGTGATGATCACCCACGGCCCGAACGCGATCGAGTAGAACGTGAAGATCGTCCGGTGCGAGTAGGCGAACCAGGGCAGCCAGCCCGCCACGATGCCGGACAGCGCCGCACCGGCACGCCAGTCCCGCCGCACGATCAGCCAGACCACCGCGATCACCGCGGCCAGGGCGCCGCACCACCAGATCACCGGGTTGCCGATCGAGGTGATCGCCTGCGAGCAGGAGCTCGACCCGCACGCCTCCTGCGCGGCGGTGCCGGTCAGCTCGGAGATCGACGTCGGGTAGTAGAACGACGTCGGGCGCCACTGCAGGATCCAGCCCAGCGGGTGCGCCGCGTAGGCGTGCTCCGCGGTCAGCGTGGTGTGGAAGTGCCACATCTCCTGGTGGAACTTCCACAGCGACCGCAGCGCCGACGGCAGCCACTGCACCCCCTCGCCGGGGTTCTCCACCGCCCACTGCCGCATGTACGAGCCGGGGTGCACGAACCAGGACCACCAGCTGGCCAGGTAGGTCGCCGCGGCGGTGACCACCATGATCAGGCCGGCCGGGACCGCGTCCTTGACCAGGGTGGCCGGCAGCCAGCCACGCACCCCGACGGTGCGTCGGGCGCTCGCGTCCCAGAGCACGGAGAGCAGCCCGAACACCGCCAGGAAGTACAGCCCCGACCACTTCGTGCCGATGCACAGCCCCAGCAGCACGGCCGCGGCGAACCGCCACCACCGCCAGCCGAGCCCCGGTCCCCAGCCGAGCGGCCCGCCCGAGTCGAGCACCGTCGCGGTCCGGGCCGCGAGCCGGCGTCTGGCCTGGTCCCGGTCGAGCAGCAGCGCCCCGAACGCCGCCACCGCGAAGAACATCACGAAGCCGTCCAGCAGCCCGGTGCGCGAGTGCACGATCGCCTCGCCGTCCACCGCCATCAGCAGCCCGGCCAGGGTGCCCATCGCCGTGGACGCGAGCAGCCGTCGGGTGATCCGGGCGACCATCAGCACCGCGAGCGTCCCCGCGATCGCCGAGGACAGCCGCCACGACCAGCTGTTCCCGATCCCGCCGCCCAGCTGGATGCCCAGCGCGATCAGCCACTTGCCGACCGGCGGATGCACCACGTACTCGGCGACCGAGGTCAGCGACGACCCGTCACCGGCCGCGAACGCAGCGTTCGGGTCGGTGCCCCACTTCCCCTCGAAGCCCTGCACCAGCAGCGAGTACGCGTCCTTGACGTAGTACGTCTCGTCGAAGACCAGCTCGCGCGGGCGGCCGAGGTTCCAGAACCGCAGGAACCCGCCGAGCACCGTGACCGCCAGCGGCCACAGCCAGCCGGTCAGCCGGGCCCGCCGGGTCAGGCCGAGGCCGAGGGTGCGGGCACCGAGCAGGGCCAGCAGCAGCCGGTCGTGGGTGGAGGGCTCGGGGCCGTCCGGGCCGGCCTCGGCCAGGGCGGCGGCGCGGATCGCCCGGCGGGTGCCGGGCTGGGCGGCGGGCTCGTCCGAGGCCGGGGCGTCCGTCGCGGGGTCGGCGCCGGTTCCCGGCGGCCGACCGGACGGGTCGGGCACGCCGGGCTGCTCGGGAGTCTGCGACACGCCCGCCATGGTAGGGCCGACGGTTGGGCCGATGCTGCACGTTCGCTGCCGGTCCTGCCAGCGGTGCCGTCGGTGCCGGCGCGAGGTGGCAGGCTGGCGCG
The DNA here is from genome assembly GCA_036404115.1 of Cellulomonas sp. Lineage (GTDB taxonomy): Bacteria > Actinomycetota > Actinomycetes > Actinomycetales > Cellulomonadaceae > Cellulomonas. Next base: position 63,508 of record DASWPG010000067.1, on the reverse strand, counting down.
CGTGACCTCGTCCCCCGCCACCCCGCAGCCCCGTCCCGCCGACGGCCGGGCACCCGGCGGCCGCCTCGTGCTGGCCGCCACCCCGATCGGCGACGTGCAGGACGCGTCCCCCCGGCTGCGTGCCCTGCTGGCGTCCGCCGACGTGGTCGCGGCCGAGGACACCCGGCGGCTGCGGGCGCTCGCCGCCCGGATGGGCGTGACCGTCGGCGGCCGGGTGGTCAGCCACCACGAGCACAACGAGGCCGCCAGCATCCCCGAGCTGCTGGCCGTGGTGGCCGGCGGCGGCACCGTGCTGGTCGTCACCGACGCCGGGATGCCCGCGGTGTCCGACCCCGGGTTCCGGGTGGTCGCGGCAGCGGTCGAGGCCGGCCTGACCGTGACGGCCGCCCCCGGCCCGAGCGCCGTGCTGACCGCCCTGGCCCTGTCCGGCCTGCCGACCGACCGGTTCTGCTTCGAGGGCTTCCCGCCGCGCAAGCCGGGGGAGCGGGTCCGCACCCTCGGTCTGCTCGACCGGGAGCCGCGCACGATGGTGTTCTTCGAGGCGCCGCACCGGCTCGCCGCGACCCTGGCGGACATGGCAGCCGCCTTCGGCGCGGACCGGCCCGCCGCGGTCTGCCGGGAGCTCACCAAGACGTACGAGGAGGTCCGCCGGGACGGCCTCGGGGCGCTCGCGGCCTGGGCGGCCGCCGGCGAGGTGCGCGGCGAGATCGCCGTCGTCGTCGCCGGTGCACCGGTCCGTCAGGTCGCGTCGATCACCGAGCTGGCCGCCGAGGTGCTGGCCCGCGCGGACGCGGGGGAGCGGCTGAAGGACGCGGTCGCCGACGTCGCGCAGACCGCCGGGGTGCGGGGGCGCGAGCTGTACGCGGCGGCGCTGGCCGCGCGGGGGTCGGGCGGCGCAGCGCGGGGCCCGGGCGGGACCGCCGGCTGACGACGCGCCGCGGAGCATTCCGGGCAGCGCGACCCTGTGACGACTACCGTCCGGTCATGGAGTTCCGTCGCATCCCGGGCCTGCCCCCGTACGTGTTCACCATCATCGACACCCTCAAGGTCGAGGCCCGCCGAGCCGGCCGGGACGTCGTGGACCTCGGCTTCGGCAACCCCGACCTGCCCAGCCCGCAGATCGCCGTGGAGAAGCTCGTCGAGGCGGCCCGGAACACCCGCAACCACCGGTACTCCGCCTCCCGGGGCATCCCCCGGCTCCGCGAGGCCGTCGCCGCGCACTACCAGCACCGGTTCGGCGTCACCCTCGATCCCGAGACCCAGGTCATCTCGACCATCGGGGCCAAGGAGGGCTTCAGCCACCTGATGTGGGTGCTGCTGCAGCCCGGCGACGTGGCGCTGGTGCCGACACCGTCCTACCCGATCCACATCTGGGGCCCGTACTTCGCCGGCGCGGACGCCCGCCAGGTGCCGATCGGCGACGGCACCGACGGCGCCGGCTACGTCGACCGCGTGATGGAGGCGTGGGACCTCGGCTGGCCGAAGCCCCGGGTGGTCGTGCTGTCCTTCCCGCACAACCCCACCACGACCACCATCGAGCTCGCCGACCTGCAACGGCTGGTCGACTGGGCGCGGGAGCGCGACGTGGTGCTGGTGCACGACCTCGCCTACGCGGACATGTGCTTCGACGGCTGGACCCCGCCGTCGATCATGCAGTGCGCCGGGGCCACCGAGGTCGCCGTCGAGCTGTACTCCATGACGAAGTCCTACTCGATGGCCGGCTGGCGGGTGGCCTTCCTGGTCGGCCGGGCGGACGTGGTCGGCGCGCTCGCCAAGCTCAAGTCCTACCTGGACTACGGCACCTTCCAGCCGATCCAGATCGCCGCGACCGTCACCCTGAACGAGGCCACCGAGTACCCCGCCGAGCTGTCGTCGGTCTACGAGGCGCGCCGCAACGCGCTGGTCGACGGCCTGGGCCGGATCGGCTGGGACATCCTGCGCCCGCGCGGCACCATGTTCGCCTGGGCGCGGATCCCCGAGCCGTACCGGCACCTCGGCTCGATCGAGTTCGCCGAGCTGCTGGTCCGGGAGTGCGACGTCGCCGTCTCGCCCGGCGTGGGCTTCGGCCCCGGCGGCGACGGGCACGTGCGGTTCGCGCTGATCGAGAACGAGCAGCGGATCGGCCAGGCCGTGCGCGGGCTGCGACGGGGGCTGACCCGGCTGGGGTGAGGCGGGTGCCTCCGACCCGGTGGCATCCGGGGCGGGTCGGCACCGTGGTCTCCGGCCGGATGCCCCGCTGCCTGCCGCGGAGAACGCACATCTGCGCCGGTCAGGAGCCTGGCGGTCCGAGATCACTTCACCTGGTCGAGTCAGCTGTCGTTCCCGGTCGGACCCGGGCGGCTGCCCCGCCTACGGCGTGGTCGCGCCGCGGGGATCGCTGACCTGCCGTGCCGTGACCTGGGCCATCGAGCAGCTGCGCCGCGAGCACGCCTGCATCGCCGGCCTCGTCCGTCGGCCGGGCGTGGCCTGGAAGACGCTGTGGCGCGCGATGAAGAAGCCCCGCCTGCAGGCCCTCGCCGAGGATGAGGGCCGCTTCGCCGCAGTGACCTCGCTCGGCGTCGATGAGCACACCCCCGAGCCTCCCCACCACGCCGACACCGGCACCCGCGGCCCCAAGGAGCTCGCAGGCATGGTCGATCTGACCCGCGACCGCGACGTTCACGGCAGCTGGCGGCTGCGGGCCGGGTTGCTGGACCTGGTCCCGGGCCGGTCGAACAAGGCCTACGCCGACTGGCTCGCCGAACGCGGCGCACCGTTCCGCGACGGCGTCCAGGTCGCCGCGCTGGACCCGTTCGGCGGCGACGAGGCAGCCCTGGACACCGAGCTCACCGACGCCACCGCCGTCCTGGACGCCTTCCATGTCGTCAAGCTCGGCACCCAGGTCGTGGACGAAGTCCGCCGCCGGGTCCAGCAGGCCACGACCAGGTACCGCGGCCGCGAGGGCGACCTCCTGCTCGGGATCCGGACGGCCCTGCGGGCCGGCGCGGAGAACCCACCGACAAGCAGCTACGGCGCCTCGAGGACGCGACCCTCGCCGACGTCGCGCACAAGGAGGTCTACCTCGCCTGGCGCCGCGCGCAGGACCTGCGCGCGGCCGACCGTGCCAAGGACACCACCGACGGACGCCGGCGCGCCGAGAAGATCCTCGACACGTTCCACACCTGCCCGATCGGTGAGGTCGCCCGGCTGGGACGGTCCCTGCGCCGCTGGTGGCAGGCGTTCTTGGCCTGCTTCCGCACCGACCGTGCGAACAACGGCGGCACCGAAGCCGTGGGCATCGTCGAGCTGCACCGCCGTTTCGCCCGCGGCTGCCGCAACCGCTACCGCCTCCGCATGCTCCTGGCTGCCGGGGGACTCACCCCATGACCCCCACCGGATGTCCGAAGAGCCCTCATCCGGGGCGAGCCTCCGGCCCACGTCGAGGTCACGATCGAGCTCTCGTGTCCACCCGGAGGCGGCAAGGTAGCGGACGTGTTCGATGTCACCGGGATCATTGATGGACGCCTTGATATTGAGAGGAATTTCATCAGTGGATGATGTGGATGAGTTGAAGGAGATCTTCGAAGGGCGAGATGCTCTGATGGATCTCGGCGGGCTGCTGCATCAGCTTGTCCGAAAGGGTTCGCTCCGCCTCGAGGTGTGGATCCGCGGCGCGACAAGATCTTGCATCGAGAGGACCGCCACGCTCACGCTGAGCGACGGAACAACGGGTGAGCTGGCCACTGGTGCTGCTGTTGCGAGGGCTGCTACCGCGCTTCGAGAATCCATGTTCCGACCAGGTTCCGGCACCTGAGCGCGGTGCGTCGCAGCGCTCGGTCCGCACCGAGGGGCACCGTGGAGCACGGGACGCCCCCGGGCCGGCTCAGAGCACGTCCGACCCCGCCACCACCCGTGCCCCCGGCACCGGCCCGGACGCGGTGAGCACCGAGTCCGTCACCCCCGCCGCGGTCATGGCGGCCGCGATCACCAGGGCGTGCTGCCGGCTGCGCGCGAGGGCGGCGACGGTCGGCCCGGAGCCGGAGACGATGACGCCGAGCGCGCCGGCGTCCTGCGCGACGGTCAGTGTCTCGACCAGGCCCGGGGCGAGCTCGACGGCGGCCTGCTGCAGGTCGTTGTGCAGCAGCGCGCCGAGGGCGGTGGCGTCGCCGGCGCGCAGGGCCTGGAGCAGAGCGACGTCGGCGTCGGTGTCGAGGTCGGTGGGCGCGCTGGCGCGGTCGAGCTCGGCGAAGACGTCGGGGGTGGGCAGGCCGGTCTCCTGGACCCCGAACGCCCAGTGGTACTCGCCCCTGCTCAGGGCCGCGGTGAGCAGGTCGCCCCGGCCCAGGCCGACGGCGGTCTGGCCCATCAGCAGGAAGGGCACGTCGGAGCCGAGGTCGGTGGCGACCTCGTGCAGCTCCTCCCGACTGAGGCCGGTGCCCCAGTAGGCGTCGCAGGCGAGCAGGGCGGCGGCGGCGTCGGCGGACCCGCCGGCCATGCCGCCCGCGACCGGGATTCCCTTGTGCAGGTGCAGGTGGACGCCCTCGTCGATGCCGGTGCGCTCGGCGAGGGCGCGGGCGGCCCGCAGGGCGAGGTTGCTGCCGTCGGTGGGCACCTGGTCGGACTGGGGGCCGCTGACGGTCACGCGCAGGTCGTCGGACCGGGAGGCGACGACGTCCTCGTACACGGACACGGCCTGGAACACGGTGGCGAGCGGGTGGTAGCCGTCGGTGCGGCGTGGGCCGACCCGCAGCGAGAGGTTGACCTTGCCGGGGGCGCGCACGCGCACCTCTCGTCCGGTGCGGGGAGCGAGGCGCAGGTCGGTCACGCCTCCACTGTGCCAGGTCTGCCTGCAGCCGTCGCGTGGCCCGTCCGGTGCCGCAGGGCGTCGGCGGGCAGCTGCTCGGCCACCCGGGCGAGCGCGGCGATGTCCAGCTGCTCGCCGCGGGCGGTGGGGTCGACCCCGGCGGCGGTGACGGCGCGGGCGGCGGCCTCGCTGCTGCCGGCGATCGGCGCGAGCGCGGCGCGGATCATCTTGCGGCGCTGCGCGAACGCGGCATCCACGACGGCGAACACCTGCTCGCGGGTGGCGGTGCTGGTCGGCGGGGTGCGCCGGTCCAGGCGGACCAGCGCGGAGTCGACGTTGGGCACCGGCCAGAACACCGAGCGGCCGACGGTGGCGGTGCGGCGGGCGGCGGCGTACCAGGCGACCTTGGCGGACGGCACGCCGTAGGTGCGGGAGCCGGGGGGTGCGGCGAGCCGGTCGGCGACCTCGGCCTGCACCATGACGAGCACCCGTTCCAGGGTGGGGAACCGCTCCAGGAAGGTGAGCAGCACGGGCACGGAGACGTTGTACGGCAGGTTGGCGACCATGGCGGTCGGCGGGCGGCCGGGCAGGGCGTGCACGTCCAGGGCGTCGCCGCGCACCACGGTGAGCGAGCGGCCGCCCTCCCCGGTCCCGGACGAGGCCTCGGCACCCGGCACGACGTCTGGCAGGTCGATCACGCCGACCCTCGCACCGGGGACGTGCCGGGCCACGGTGCCGGGCAGCAGCCCGGCGAGCACCGGGTCGATCTCGACGGCGACGACGTCCGCGCCGGCCTCCAGCAGGCCGAGGGTCAACGATCCCAGCCCGGGTCCGACCTCGACCACCCGCTCGCCGGGGACGAGGTCGGCGCCGCGGACGATCTTGCGCACGGTGCCCCCGTCGAGCACGAAGTTCTGCCCGAGGGTCTTGGTGGGGCGGATGCCGGCCCGGTCGGCGAGGGCGCGGATCTCGGCCGGACCGAGCAGGGGCCCCGCCTCGGTGGAGGCGGGGCCCTCGGTCGCGGTCATGCGGGCGAGCCTACCGGCGCGGTCAGCTGAACAGCTTCGAGCCGCAGGACGGCCACTGCCCGGAGCCGGACCGGTTGTACAGCGCCTGGGCGCGGGCGGTCTGCTCGTCGGCCGAGGCCTCGGAGGGCAGCCCGGTGCCGCCGACGGCCTGCCAGGTGCTGACCGAGAACTGGTACAGGCCGTAGTACTTGCCGTTGGACGACACGGCGGTCGCGCGGCCGCCGGACTCGCACTGCGCGAGGGCCGACCAGTTCAGGCTCGCGGCGTCGCCGCCACCGGTGGCCGTGGTCGCCGTGCTGGTGCTCGTGCTCGTGCTGACGGTCGGGCGCTCGGTGCTGCCGACGCTGGTGACCTGGTCGACGGGTGCCTGGGTGACCTCGTCGGACACCGGGGTCCGGCTGGTCTCGACGCCGTCCACCGTCGTGACGGTCTCCACGACGGTGCGCACGCCGGGCACGCCCGCGGTGGTGACCTTGGAGGTGCCGACGTAGAGCGAGGAGTCCTGCTGCTCGACGGCGCCGAACGCGACCTCGCTGGTGGTGGTGACGTCCTGCACGACGACCCGGTTGACCACGACGGTGACCCGGCCGTTCTCGGTGCGCACCCCGACGAGGTCCAGGTCGTTCAGGGTCACCCCGAGGTGGTCCAGGGCCTCGGCGACGGTGGTGCTGCCGTCGGTGACCGTGCGGGTGGTCCCGTCCACGAGCACGTCGGCCGGGCCGTCCAGGGTGAGGTCCAGCGAGAGGTCCGGGCGGCCGTCGGTCTGGGACCGGGAGGCGACCAGGCGGATGTCGTCGCCGCGGCTGGCCAGCATGTCCAGCGCCTCGTCGGCGGTCAGGGCCGTGGTCCAGACCTCGGACTCGACGCCGTCGGTCTCGACGGTGATCTGCCGGGCGTGCCGCACGACGACGTCGACGCCGTCGGACAGCGCACCGCTCGGGGTGACGGTGTCGCGCTCGCCGAGGTCGATGTCCTGCTCCTGGAGCAGGCCCTCGACCGAGCCGGTGAAGGTCGAGACCTGGACGGGCACGCCGTCCACGTCGAGGGTGACGGTCTTGTGGGCGTCCGCGACGGCGACGCCGGCCGAGGCGAGGACGACCACGCCGGCGGCCGCGCCGATCAGGCGCACGCGGCTGTGCCGTCTCCGGCGCTGGTCGTGGGCGGTCTGCCGGGTCGGTGACCCGTCGGTCGGGAGGTCCGTGGTGCTGCGGACGATCCGGGTGCGAAGGGTGGCCGAGATGGCGGCGAGGCGCGCACGGGCGCGACGGAGCGTGGAGGTCACAGGGGTCCTGACGACGACGGTCCCGGGCACGGGGTGCGGGCCGCGCCGCGGTCGCGACGCCCAGCGGTGCCGCACCTCGGCCCCGGTCAGGGTCGTGCGCGGCGGCGGCGGGCACCTGGAGGGAGGTGCTGCACCCGCTGGTCCCGGATCCCCGATCCGGCGGTCACACCCGACGTGTGGTGCCGGGCGGTCCGCTCGTGAGGCCCGAGGCCGGGTCCGTCACGAGCGACACGCGACCGTAACCCATTCGTGACCCGGTGCCAAACCGGTGCCCGGCACCGCCGGGAGCGGCCGCCGGTGGCGGGACCGGCGCTCGGGCGTCAGTACCAGCCCTGGGACTGGAACGAGGACCAGGCGCCGCACGGTGTCGAGTAGCGGCCGGCGATGTAGTTCAGGCCCCAGGTGATCTGGGTGCTCGGGTTGGTGCGCCAGTCGTCGGCCACGGTGGCCATCTTCGATCCGGGCAGGGCCTGCGGGATGCCGTAGGCGCCGGAGGAGGTGTTCTCGGCGTCGACGCGCCAGCCGCTCTCCCTGTTCCACAGCTCGAGCAGGCAGGCGAACTGGTCGTCGCCCCAGCCGCGCGCGGCCGCGAGCTCCTTGCCGATCGCCTGCGCGCTGCCGGCCGTGACCGTGACGTCCGCGGAGACCTCCATGGTGCCGACGCTGACGATCTGCGTGACCGGCTCGACGGTGATGGCCGTCGCGACGACCGAGCGCTCCACGACGGTCCCGCCCACGGTCGAGGTGGAGTAGGTGATGGTCCGGACGCCGGCCTTGCCCGTGGTGGTGACCTCGCGGGTGCCGTTGGCCAGGGTGGGGTCCTCGACCTCCTGCTCGTCGAACGGCACCGCCTCGGTGACGGTCTCGCCCGAGGTCGCCGCCCGGGTGACCAGCACGACCAGGCCGTCGGTGGCCGTCGAGTCCAGCGGCACCGAGACCTCGTCGCCCTCGTTCAGCACCAGGCCGATGTCGCGCAGGGCGTCCCGCACGGTCGAGGCGCTGGTCACGCCGTCGATCACCTGGCCGTCGACGGCCAGGTGGATGGTCTTCTGGGTGGAGACGCGCAGCACGTCCCGGGTGAGATCGGAGGATCGCGAGGCGGACAGCAGGGTCGAGCCCGACCGCAGCCCGAGCCCGTCCACCGCCTCGCCGACGGTCAGGGCGGTGGTCCACACGGTGCGGGTCGCGCCGTCGACCTCGACCTCGATCTCGTGGCCGTGCCGCACCACGATCTCGCCGCCGTCCGCGATGGTCTCGCCGACCCCCGGTGCCACCAGGTCGTGCTCGCCGATCGTGATGTCCGCGCTGGCCAGCACCTGGCCGACGGTGCGGCCGAACGCGCTGACCTCGATCGGGGAGCCGTCGACCTCGAGCGTGACGTCCTTGTGCAGCCCGGCGAAGGCGGTGGTGCCGGCCGCGACCAGCGCCAGCGCGACGCCCTGGGCCGCGAACCGCAGCCAGCGGGACCGCCGCGAGCGGACCGGCCCTCGCTCCGCACGATGACGGCGCAGGTCGCGGCGGTTCGTCGGGGACTCGTCGGGCACAGGCACGCGAGGGGCTCCAGCACGGTCGGGGCATCGGCGCCGGAGGGAGGCGCCGGGACAACAACCTGACGACCGTAACCGATCCGTGACCCAGAGCGAAAGGCGGCCCGGTTCACCAGGCGCCGTACACGCGCTCCGCGGTCCGGGACAGCGCGTGGCAGGTCCGGTCGAGCGGCAGGTCACGCTCGTGGGCGATCCGGCGCACGGTGTGCGGCAGCAGGTACGGCGAGTTCGGCCGGCCGCGCAGCGGGTGCGGCGTGAGGTACGGCGCGTCCGTCTCGACCAGCAGCAGGTCCAGCGGCAGCGCCCGCAGGGCGGCGCGCAGGTCCTCGTTGGCGCCGAACGTCACCGGCCCGGCGAACGAGCAGAACCAGCCCTCGCGGGCGCAGACCTCGGCGAGCGCGACGTCGCCGGAGAAGCAGTGCAGCACGGTGCGCTCCGGCGCGCCGTCCCGCAGCAGCACGTCGACCACCTCGGTGTGCGCGTCCCGGTCGTGGATCTGCAGCGCGAGGCCGAGCTCCTTGGCCAGGGCGATGTGCGAGCGGAACGCCTCGCGCTGCACGGCCTGGCCCCGCGGGCCGGCCCGGAAGTGGTCCAGGCCGGTCTCGCCGATCGCCCGCACCCGGTCGTGCGTGCGCGCCAGGTCGGCGACCCGGGCCAGCGCCTCGTCCAGCGGGACGTCGTGCCGGGGCAGCGGGTCCGGGTCCAGGCCGTCCGGGGCGACCTCGCGGACGCCCGCGTGCAGCACGGCCTCGTTGGGGTGGATCGCCAGGGCGCCGAGCAGCGCGCGCCGCCCGGGCCGCACCGGGCCGCCGTCGCGCCCCGCGTCCGCGGTGAGCGCCGTTACGGTCCAGGCCGCCGCATCCAGGTCGCAGCCGACCTGCACCAGCCGGGTGACGCCGACCGCGGCAGCCCGGTCCAGGTGGTCGTCCGGCGTCGCGGGGGCCGGCTCGGGGTCGTCCCGACCCGCCCCGGCGGGCACGCCCAGCACGGACTCCAGGTGGGTGTGGTCGTCGACCACCGGCGCGGGCAGCGGCTCCGGGACCGGGGGCCAGCCCCGGTCCCGGTTGCGGCGTGCCACGTCAGCCCTGCCGCAGCCGGTCGAGCTCCTCCTCGACGATCGCGTCGTCGAGCTTGGTGAACACCGGCTCCGGCTTGGCGACCGGGGTCCCCGGGACCACCGGCACCGGCGCCCAGGCGGCCAGCGTCGAGCCCAGCCGGTAGTCGCCGGTGATGATCGGGTAGCTCCGGGACTCGTCGTCCAGGTCGGTGACCTCGTCGATCCGCGGCAGCGGCGAGAACGAGCCGGTGCCGCCGAGGGTCTCGTGCACCTGCTGCGCCGAGTGCGGCAGGAACGGCGAGAGCAGCGTGTTGCAGTCGCTGACCGCCTGGGTCGCGGTGTGCAGCACGGTGGCCAGCCGGTCCGGGTCGCTCTTGAGCTTCCACGGCTCGGTCTCGGAGATGTACCGGTTGGTCTCCTGCACCATCCGCATCGCCTCGCTGATCCCGGCGCGGTGCCGGTGCGTGCCGATCAGCTCGCCGACCCGGCCGAACGCCGTGGTGGTCTGGGCGATCAGCGCCTCGTCCACCGGCTGCCGATCGCCCGGTGCCGGGATCGCGCCGAAGCTCTTGTGCACCATGCTCGCGGTGCGGTTGACCAGGTTGCCCCAGCCCGCGACCAGCTCGTCGTTGGTGCGGCGCTTGAAGTCCGACCAGGTGAAGTCCGCGTCCTGGCTCTCCGGCCCGGCCACCGAGATGAAGTAGCGCAGCGCGTCCGGCTGGTACCGGCTGAGCATGTCGCGCACGTAGATCACCACTCCGCGCGAGGAGGAGAACTGCTTGCCCTCCATGGTGAGGAACTCGCTGGAGACCACCTCGGTCGGCAGGTTGAGCCTCCCGTACGGGCCCGGGGTGCCGCCCTTGGACCCGCCACCGGTGTAGCCGAGCAGCTCGGCCGGCCAGATCTGGGAGTGGAAGGTGATGTTGTCCTTGCCCATGAAGTAGTAGGACAGCGCCGCCTCGCCGTCGCCGTCGGTCCAGAACTGCCGCCAGGCCTCCGGGTCGCCGCTGCGCCGGGCCCACTCGATCGAGGCGGACAGGTAGCCGATCACCGCGTCGAACCACACGTACAGCCGCTTGTTCGGGTTGTCCGACCAGCCGTCCAGCGGTACCGGGATGCCCCAGTCGATGTCGCGGGTCATCGCGCGCGGCCGCACGTCGTCCAGCAGGTTGAGCGAGAAGTTCAGCACGTTCGGCCGCCAGTCCGTGCGGGTGCGCAGCCAGGCGCCCAGCGCGTCCACGAACGCGGGCAGGTCGAGGAAGAAGTGGTTGGACTCGACGAACTTCGGGGTCTCGCCGTTGATCCGGCTCTTCGGGTTGATCAGGTCGATCGCGTCCAGCTGGTTGCCGCAGTTGTCGCACTGGTCGCCGCGGGCGCCGTCGTACCCGCAGATCGGGCAGGTGCCCTCGATGTACCGGTCCGGCAGGGTGCGGCCGGTGCTCGGGCTGATCGCGTTCTTGGTGACCTGCTCGACCATGTAGCCGTTCTTGTGCACCGTGCGGAACATCTCCTGCACCACGGCGTAGTGGTTGCGGGTGGTGGTCCGGGTGAACAGGTCGTAGGACAGGCCGAGGTCCGCGAGGTCCTTGACGATCACCCGGTTGTACCGGTCGGCGAGCTCCTGCGGGCTGACGCCCTCCTGCTCCGCCTGGACCAGGATCGGGGTGCCGTGCTCGTCGGTGCCGGACACCATCAGGACCTCGTGGCCCGCCATGCGCATGTACCGGCTGAACACGTCGGAGGGAACGCCGAAGCCGGCGACATGACCGATGTGGCGCGGGCCGTTGGCGTAGGGCCAGGCGACGGCGCTCAGGATGCGGGACATGCGTCGATCCTAGTGAGGGGCACCGGGTGCGGCGGCGCGGCAGCCGGATGGTGGTCCACGGCGTGCTTGACAGCCGGCGCACAGTCGGGCAGCATCCGGTCTAACGAAGATGAGAATCGATCGCAATAGAAGATCGGTCGGGACGCCGCGTGCGCGCGGTCGTCGTGACGAGGCGGGGGGAGGGCTCGGATGCAGCGGCACACCCGACGGCGGGCGCGCTCTCGTCGGTCGCTCGCCGCCGGTCGCGCGGAGCACCATCGGCCCGGTGACCGGGGCCGGTCCGACCACGTGCACTCCCGCGGGCACCTCGCCCTGCGCGGCGCGCTGCGCTGCGGCTGCGGACCCGACGCGCTGGCTCCCGAGCCGCGCACCGCGGCCCCGGCCGCGACGACCGCGCCGGCCTGGGTGCCGCGGCGCCGCCAGCACACCGGTTTCGTCCGGACGCACTTCATCTACTCGGACCGAATGCTCGGCATCGTCCGCTAGCCCGGCGACCGGCTCACCCGCGCGAGCGGGCCTCGCCGCGACGGCTACCGGCACGACCTCGACGCGCGGCCGGCGGCCGTGCCGCGGCGCCCTGCGCCGCGTGGCACGGCCCGGGGACCGTCTGCGCACCGCGCGGCGGCCCGCCCACCCACCTCGTCCCATCACGATCGACATCAAGGGGAACCTTCGTGACCACAGACAACCTGACCACCTCCATCACCACCCGTCGTCCCGCCACCGGATCCCGGCTTCCCGAGGTGCGGCACCTCGTCCGCGGCGGGCTGGCGACCGCTGCCGCCGCCGCGCTGGCTCTCGGGGCTGCCGGCGGCGCCCAGGCCGCCGGGTCGCAGGGCAGCTTCGACCAGGGGCACGTCGACGGCGTGCACGTCGCCCTGGACGCGGGGCTGGACCAGCTGGTCCTCGGCAGCAACAACGAGTCGGGGGTCGACCCGAGCGCCGCGCCCGCCTCGCACCCGAACGAGTACTTCCCCGGCAGCGAGGTGGACGCCGCGGCGGGCACCCCGCTGTACGACTTCACGGTCGACAACGAGAGCACCGCCGGGGTGTGGACGATCCCGGCCGTCCAGGCCGGGTACAGCGGGGTGTGGATCGGCTTCGCCGCGGCGGGCGAGGAGACGCCGGACGCCGCGGACGGTGACGTCGCGGGCTTCGACGCGCTGTCCAGCTACGTGGGCGACACGGTCACCCTCACGCTCACGGACGTGGCGACGGACCCGGGCAACACGGTCGGCATCGCCTTCGCGGCCGGTTCCGGGGTGACGGTCGTGGACCCGACCCCGGCGGACGCCGAGGGTGCGTCGTACACCGTCGCCCTGGCGGCGGACGACGAGGCGTTCCACGCCCACCCGACCTGGACCTTCACCGGTGCCGCCGGTGACACGTTCGACCTGACCTTCGTCGCGTCGACCACGGCCGAGGGCGGCACGATCGCCGACTCCGAGCCGATCACGTACCGGGTCACCCTCGGCTGACCCCGCGGGCGTCGGGCGGCTCGGGGACCTCCTGCCCCGGACCGCCCGGCGCCCTCACCGGCACCTGGACCGGCACCGTCCTGAGGGCGCCGGACCGCCTGTCTCCCGGCGATCTCGACGTCGGAGCCGGGCGCGGTCCCCACCTCGGCCTCCACGCCCGACTCCGCCCTGCGGGGTGCTCCGCACGCCGCGTAGAAAGCGCTTCCCTGTGACCCTGCTCCGCCCGCGTCTCCTGACCGCCCTCCTTCTGCCGCTGGTGCTCGGCGCGACCGCGGCGACCCCCGCGTACGCCGATGCCACCAGCAGCCACGTGCTCGACGGTGCGGCGCTGCCGCTGGTCGGCGCCACCTCGACCGCCCTCACCGCCCAGGCCGTCGCGGCCGACGGCAGCGTCCTGGACGCCGGCTCGGACGTGCTCTCCGTCGCGATGGTGGGCGGCACCGCCACCGCCGAGGCCGGGATCGTCCCGGAGCTGGGCGCGCTCGAGGGCGTGGACGTCGCGACCACTCAGCTCGTGCTGCGCTTCACCGCCGTCACGGCGCCCGACGGCGGCGCGGCGACGGCTGCGCTGTCCGACGGCACCGCCTGGGCGGCGAGCATCGCGGACCAGGACGCGGCCGTCACGGTCAGCGCCACGCAGGCCACCACCGTCGCCTGGACGTTCTCCGCACCGGGCGACTACCTGCTGCGGTTCTCCGCCGAGCTGCTCGGCGCCGACGGGACGCTGGTCGACCTGGGCGCGGTCGCCTCGGTCGAGAGCACGATCCGGGTCACCGGGGAGCCCGGCACCTCGGCATCGGGCACCGCAGCCTCCGCTGCCGGTGCGGACGCTGCCGACGCCGCCGCGGACGTCGGATCGACGGAGCAGGACGCCGAGACCGCCGCGCAGGAGACCACGACCGACGGCGCCGCGGACCCCGCCGCCGAGGAGGGCGTCGGCAGCACGGCGACGGTCACCGCCGCCGACGCCCCGGTGGTGCTCTCGACCGGGAACATCGCGGTGACGGCGAAGGTCGACCAGACGACCGCCGACGTCGCGAACAAGAACTTCACCTCGTTCGATCTCGGGCTGCTGGACAAGACCACGAACACCGCCGACGGCCAGCAGTGGTACGCGGCGGACGCGGTGGTGCTGCAGATCGACGACGAGCACGCCGACGCGGGCACGGGGCTGTGGTCGACGCCGGCGACGCTCGACGACGCGGGCGCGTACATCGCCGCCGGCGGCCTGGTGCTCGGCAAGGACCAGGGCCTCTACACCGAGCCGTTCAGCGGCACGTCCTACTCGAATGCGAAGACCGGGATCAACAGCGCCGTCTCGGCGACCATCCGCAGCACGCCGAAGGCACCGGACGTGCTGACCGCGCTGAGCGGGCCGGGACGTCTGCAGACCTTCGACGCCAGCGGGACGCTCTGGGACAGCACCTGGCTGGGCACCGGCACCGCGCAGGGCGAGATGACCGCCGCAGCCGGCTCGAACGGTCAGTACGCGACGGTCACGGACCAGTACTACGGCTGGTCCTTCGACGCCGCCGGCACCTACTGCGTGACCCTCGAGGAGACGTTGCAGACCGCCGGCAGCCGGCAGGACGTCACCGCCCGGGCCACCTACACGGTCGTCGTCGGCGACCTGCCCGCCGACCTCACGCTGTGCGAGCAGGTCGGCGCGGACGACGACGGCGAGGAGACGACGGCGGTCACGGTGCTCGACAACGGGCACACCGACGTGCGGGCCTGGCCGACGCAGGACGGCACCGGCCTGGACGTGGGGGTGTACAAGAGCGGGTTCATCGACTCGCAGGACGTCGTGCTGACCGGGCTGTACGAGAGCGAGGTGCCCGCGGCGACCGACGACACGGACCTGACCTTCATCGGTGACGTCGGATCGACGTACTGGTACTGGTCGGAGGGCTCCGGAGACGCGACGCACCTGTGGCCGGGGTTCAGCACCGAGAACTTCTACGACTCGACCATGCCGAACGGCGACGGGACCCAGATCGCGACCCGCGGCGTCAGCTTCACCCTGGCAGGGGTGTCGGGGCCGGACGGCGGGGACGTGATCCTCTTCAGCAGCGTGGCGTCGACCACGGGCTCGCTGTACTCGAAGAGCGCGAGCGGGGTCTACTTCGACTCACGGTCGGCACCGATGACGTACACCTTCACCGCGAACTCGCACACCCACATGAACTGGGCCTTCACCGCGCAGGGCCGGTACTGCCTGAGCATGACGGCGGCGACCGAGCTGGCCTCCGGCAGCTGGGTCTACGGCTCCGGGCAGCTCACGGTCTGGGTCGGCGACCCGGCCGAGGCGGCCTCGGTGACGCCCTGCGACCAGGACACCACGGCGGCCACGGCCACGGCCTCGGCGATCACGGACGTGCAGACCGACCAGCAGCTGGTCGGCGCGAACAGCACCGCGACCTTCGTGCCGCTCCTCGACGACGGCTCGCTGCAGGTCGTGACCGCCGTGCAGGCCGGCACCACCGCGACGCAGGAGTACGTCGAGCCCGAGTCGCTGATCCTCTCCACCGACCGCGAGGTCCGGTCGTCCTCCGGCTACTGGGCGGGGACGAACACCAACCAGACCCCGACGCTCACCGTGCGCACGGACCGGCTGCCGTGGGGGACCTTGGACGGCGGGGTCGGGCTCACCCTGCTCGGGGTCGAGGGACCCGGTCAGGCCCAGCTCGCCCGGGGCAGCACCGAGGTCCTGCTGGACAGCAGCGATCTCACCCTGACCAGCACGGTGCCGTCCAGCACCCGGGACGATGCCGCCTGGCGGTTCGCCGAGACCGGCGTGTACTGCGTCGCGGTGCGCTGGTCGACCACCGCGGCCGGCGGGGCGGCGAGCACCGTCGACCAGCTGCTGACGTTCGTCGTCGGCAGCGACGACCCGTCCTCCGCGGACTACATCGACCGGTCGACCCTGACCACCTGCGCGGACGGGCAGCAGGCCGGCAGCCCGGCCGAGCTGCGCGACGACGGCTCGGACGACGGCGGGTCCGACGGCGACGGCTCCGAGGACGACCAGGACCTCTGGGACGTGCCGAACGGGTCGACCACCGCCTCGGGCGCCACGATCCTGAACGACGGGCACGTCGACATCGCCAGCCAGCTGGACGGCGACACCCTGGTCACGACGGTCAAGGACACCACCACGTCCAACGTCGCGACCTACCGGGACACGGACGACGTCGTGCTGCAGCTGCTGCCCGGCACGCAGACCAGCGTGCCCGCGTCGAGCACCTACGCGTTCCTCGGGGACGCGGGCGACGAGGTGTGGGTGGTCGCGCAGACCCAGCAGGAGGGGCTGCTCTGGCCCGGGTGGTCGACCGAGGAGATCGCGACGGAGGCGACGCAGACCGGGGTGACCTGGTCGCTGGACGGCATGTCCGGGCCCGGCGAGTTCGCCCTCTACACCACGGGTCTGGCGACCGTGGACGTGCTGTACAGCACCCGGGACGGGATCACCTCGGCGGACTCGTTCGAGATCGCGCAGAACGCGCACGTGCACGGGAGCTGGGCCTTCAGCGCCCAGGGCACCTACTGCCTGGCCTTCACCCGGTCCACGACGCTGGCCTCGGGGGCCGACGTGTCCGACGAGTTCGTGCTCGCCGTCGCCGTCGGCGAGGTCGACGTGCGGTCCGTGGATCCGTCGGCGTGCGCCGTGAGCACCGACGACCCGGACGGCGACGGCAGCGTGGATCCCGACGACCCGTCGACCGACGACGGCTCGGACGACGGGTCGCAGCAGGGCGGCGGCTCGGACGGCGGCTCCGGCGCCGGCCAGGTCTGCACCTCGGCGACGACGGTCGTCTCGTCCGGTCACCTCGACTACTCGGCGCAGCTGGTCGACGGGCGGCTCCAGTCCCTGGTCGGCGACGGCTCCTCCGGCACCACGGTGTACCGCGAGCCGTCGCAGACCGTGCTGTGGCTCGCGGCGGACAGCAAGGTCACGCTGCCGGCCGGCTTCGAGCAGGTCGGTGCGGCCGGGGCGAGCGTGTACCTGGTGCCGCAGACCCAGGACGCGGACCTGATCTGGTTGGGCTGGTCCACCGAGAGGCTGAGCTCGGCCGACGTCTCCGGCGCGGTCACCTGGGACCTGACCCAGGTGGAGGGTCCGGGCGACGTGACCGTGTTCCTGCAGGGCGACTTCGGCGGGGTGCAGCGGGTCGTGTTCGACGGCACGGGCAGCACCACCGTCAGCACCGGGGTGCACGCGCACGCCAACTGGGCCTTCACCGAGCAGGGCGTCTACCGGCTGCACATGACCCAGACGGTCACGCTGCTCGACGGGTCGACCTCCTCGGACAGCGAGGTGCTCACGATCGTGGTCGGCGACGTGGACCCGGCGACCGCGGTGACCGGCGGGACGGACTGCGTCACCCAGGACGGCAGCGCGGGGACGGTCGTCGCCGGCACGGACAGCACGACCGGTGCGACGACGGCGGCCGACGGGCTGAGCGCGGCGGCCGCGCAGTGCACCGCCAGCACCGCCACCGTGGTCTCCTCGGGGCACGTGGACTGGAACGCGCAGATCGTGGACGGTGCGCTCCAGTCGCTGATCGGGGACGACTCGACCGGGACCCGGGTGTACCGCGACCCCGGCTCGACCGTGCTGTGGCTGAAGCCCGCGGGCGCGGTGGTGCTGCCGTCCGGCTTCGCCCAGATCGGCAGCGCGGGGTCGACGGTGTGGCAGGTGCCGCAGACCCAGGACGCGGACCTGGTCTGGCTGGGCTGGTCCACCGAGCTGCTGAACGCCGGCAACGCCTCCGGCACGGTGACCTGGTCGCTGACCCAGGTCGAGGGCCCGGGCACGGTGAAGGTCTACACCACCGGCTCGTTCGGCGGCATCGAGGACCTCGTCTTCAGCTCCACCGGCTCGACCTCGGTCCGGCTCGGCGTGCACTCCCACGCGAACTGGGCGTTCTCCGCCCAGGGCGTCTACCGGCTGCACTTCACCCAGAGCGTGACGCTGGCGGACGGGAGCCGGTCCTCCGACAGCGAGGTGCTCACCATCGCGGTGGGGGACGTCGACCCGACCACCGCGCTCGCGAGCGGCACCGGCTGCGGGGTGCTGGCGAGCACGGCCCTGGACGCGGACGACGCGCTGGACGCGGCGCTGGCGGCGGCGGCCCAGGCGCGGGCGGCGGCGGCCGGGTCCGCAGCCGGCACGCTGGCCGACGGCTCCGGCGGGGGCACCTCGACCGCCGCGGACGCGCTCGCCGCGCTCGCGGACGCCCGTCTCGTGCCGGTGCTGCTGGGCGTCCTCGGCGGGCTGCTGCTGGTCGGGGCGGCCGGCACCGGCGTGCTGTGGTGGCGCAGGCGCTCCGGTGCGGGCGCCGTGCCGGCATCGTGACGGGGTCCGCCCGGGGGGCGCGCGGGCCCCGGTCCACGGGTCGTCGCCCCCGCGGCGCCGTGGCGGTGCTGGGCTGCGTGGTCGCGGCGCTGGTCCTGTCCGGGTGCGTGGCCAGGCCGACGCTGTCCGCGAGCTCGGACCGGCTGCAGGTCGTCACGACGACCGGCATCCTGCGCGACCTGGTGCAGAACGTCGGCGGCGACCTGGTGGACGTCGTCTCCCTGGTGCCCGACAACGGCGACCCGCACACCTACGAGCCGACCCTGCGCGACGCCCGCAACGTGGTGTACGCCGACGTCGCGTTCTCGAACTACGCGATGCTCGAGGAGCAGTCGGTGATCAGCACGCTGGACGCCAACATCGGCGAGGACGCGCTCAACGTGTCGCTGGCCGAGGAGTCGGTGAAGTACGCCGCCGAGCTGATCCAGCTGGTCGAGGACGTCGACCTGGACACGGTCTGGCTGGGGCTGCGCGCCCAGGGCGACGGTGCGCAGTACGGCGCGTCCCGCACGTCCGAGGTGCTGCTGTCGGCGACCGCCGCCACCGGCCCCGGCGACGTCTACGCCTACCTGACCGGCACGTTCGGGGACACCGACGTGTACCTGGACTCCTCGGACGGCTTCGACGCCTCCGACGGGTACCAGGACGACACGGTCTCGCTGCCCGCGGACGCGCACACCCACCTGTCGTGGGCGTTCACCGAGCCCGGCGTCTACACCCTGACGTTCTCGGCCCGGCTGCAGGTGGACGACACGTCGCAGCCGATCGACCTCGGCGGGTCGACCTACACCTTCGCGGTCGGGGTCAGCACGGCCGACGCCGCCGCGGAGGCGGGCATCACGGATCCGGTGGTGCTGGACGAGGGGCACGCGGACCTGACCGCGGACCTGGACGGCGGCGGCCTGGGGGTGCTGTACGACCCGTCCGGCGGCGGTGACGCGACCCAGGAGTGGTTGACCGCCGACCAGGTGGTGATCGACGTGCCGAGCAGGGCGATCGACGAGATCCCCGCCGGGGACCAGTACTCCTTCCTCGGCCACGCGGGCGACCAGGTGTACCAGCTGGCGCAGGCGGTGCTCGGCAAGCACGTGCACGGCGAGATCGACCCGCACCTGTGGCAGGACGTGCGCAACGCGATGGCCTACGTGCAGCTGATCCGGGACACCCTGGTCGAGGCCGACCCCGAGCACGCCGTGGAGTACCGGGCGAACGCGCAGACCTATCTCGCCGAGCTGGAGGCGACCGACGACTACGTGCGCGAGACGATCGCGGCGATCCCCGAGGCCGACCGCCAGCTGGTGACCACGCACGACGCGTTCGCCTACCTGGCCGACGCCTACGACCTGACCATCGCCGGGTACGTCACCGCGAACCCCGCCACCGAGGCCTCGCTCTCGGACCGCAAGAAGCTGACCGAGACGATCAGCAACCTGCAGGTGCCGGCGGTGTTCCTCGAACCCAACCTGAGGTCGCGCTCCTCCACGCTCACCCAGATCGCCGACGAGCAGGGGGTGCAGGTGTGCTCGATCTACGGGGACACGTTCGACGACGAGGTCACCACCTACGTGCAGATGATGCGGTTCAACGCCGACTCCCTGCTGTCCTGCCTGGGCCCGTGAGGCCGCCGGCCCCGTACCCCGCCCCCCGACGAGTCGACGAGAGAGCTCCGATGCTGACCACCCCGGCCCCCTGCGGCCACCGAACGGCCGCCCGCCCGCCACGGCGCAGGTCCCGCGCCGTGGCGGGCGCCGCCCTGCTGGCGCTCGTCGTGCTGCTGGTGCCCGGCACCGCGCGGGCCGACGACGACGGGTCGGACCTGGACCAGGCGCTCGAGGCCGACGAGCCGATCGCGCACGGTGCCCGGGTGCTGTCCAGCGGCCACGCCGACATCGGGCCGCGGTACGACGAGGACGGCAGCTGGCGCCTGATGCTGCACGACGACACGGCCCGCGCCGACGGCGACGCGACGAGCACGTGGCGGTCCCTGGACGAGACCGTGTTCCAGGTGGTCGACGAGGCCGTGCTCACGGTGCCGGACGACGACGCCTACGACTTCCTCGGCGCCGAGCCGGGCAGCGAGGTGTACGTGGTGCCGCAGACCCAGAGCACCGACGTGGTGTGGATGGGCTGGAACACCCAGGACCCGACGGTGATGGAGACCATCGACCGGGGCGTCACCCTCACCCTCGACGGCGTGCAGGGGCCTGGGCAGGTCACCGTCTACCTGCAGTCCGGCAGCTTCGAGGAGCCGCAGACGCTCTGGACGTCCACCAGCGACGAGAGCCAGCCGCTCTGGGTGGACGTGAACACGCACACCCACGCGAACTGGGTGTTCACCGAGCCCGGCGTCTACCTGGTGCAGATGACCGTGTCCGCCGACCTGGTCGACGGCTCGACCGTCAGCGACACCGAGGTGCTGCACCTGGCCGTCGGCACCGCGACCTCGACCGACGAGGCGCTCGCCGCCACCTGGGCCGGCGAGGCGGCGTCGTCCGACGAGGCCACCGCCACGGCGGGGTCGTCCGCGGGGGCCGCGGCGGGCGACGGCGCGACGGACGCGGCGGCCGACGGCGCGCGGTCGACCGGCACCGATCTGCTCGTGCCGGTGCTCGTCGGTGCGATCGTGCTGGTCGCGGTCGCTCTGGTGGCGGGGTTCACGATCGCGGTGCTGCGCGGCAAGCGGACCCGGCGGCGGATCCTCGCCGCCCGCCGGACCGCGGAGCCGGGCACCGGCCCCGACGGCGACGACCGCCCGGCGGGGGGTGAGCGGGCATGAGCGGGCCGCGGCAGGACCCGGTGGCCCCCGACCCTGCGGCGCCCGACCCCGGGGGGCCGGAGCAGGCGCCGCCCGCGCTGCTGGTCGAGGACGTCGCCGTCGACCTCGGCGGCCGCCGGGTGCTGCACGACGTGCACCTGCGGGTTCACGTGGGCGAGCTCGTCGCCCTGATCGGCCCGAACGGGGCGGGCAAGACGACCCTGCTGCGCACCGTCCTGGGCCTGCAACGGGCGGCGGCCGGGCGGGTGCTGGTCGACGGGCGCCCGACGAGGCCGGGCCGGGCGGCGATCGGGTACGTGCCGCAGCGGCACGAGTTCGCCTGGGACTTCCCGATCTCGGTGGCGGACGCCGTCGCGACCGGCCTCACCGGCCGGCTCGGCCTGCTGCGCCGTCCCGGTGCGCGGGAGTGGGAGGCGGTGGCCGATGCCCTGGACCGGGTCCGGATGACCGAGCTGGCGGACCGGCCGGTGGGTCAGCTGTCCGGCGGGCAGCGCCAGCGGGTGCTGGTCGCCCG
Organism: Cellulomonas sp.; assembly: GCA_036404115.1. Taxonomy (GTDB): domain Bacteria; phylum Actinomycetota; class Actinomycetes; order Actinomycetales; family Cellulomonadaceae; genus Cellulomonas. Next base: position 41,859 of record DASWPG010000067.1, on the reverse strand, counting down.
GGCGCTGGCCCTGCGCCCGGGTGCGCTGCTGCTGGACGAGCCGTTCACCGGTCTGGACATGCCCACCCAGGAGCTGCTCGGGGCGCTGTTCTCCGATCTCGCCCATGAGGGACGCGCCGTCCTGATGACCACGCACGACCTGCTCGGGGCGGTCGACGGCTCCGACCGGATCGCCCTGCTGAACCGCACCGTCGTCGCCGTCGGCACCCCCGCGCAGCTGGTGGCCGAGCCGGACCTGTGGGTCGCGACCTTCGGCGTCGGCAAGGACTCGGCGCTGCTGCGGATGCTGAGGGCGGCCGCCTGATGGACCTGATGGAGAGGACACCGTGAGCCCGATCGACTTCCTGACCGACCTGCTGAACCCAGAGCTGGCCTTCCTGCCGAAGGCGCTCGCGGTCGCCGTGATGTCCTCCATCGTGTGCGGGGTGGTCGGCTCCTACGTGGTGCTGCGCGGGATGGCGTTCATCGGCGACGCGGTCGCGCACGCCGTCTTCCCGGGGCTGGCGGTCGCGTTCGTGGTCTCCGGCGACCTCGTCCTGGGCGGTTCGGTCGCCGGCGTCCTCACCGCGGTGCTGGTCGCCGTGTTCAGCCAGAACCGGAGGTTGAAGGAGGACTCGATCATCGGGGTGCTGTTCGTGGCGGCGTTCGCCCTGGGGGTGGTGATCATCTCCCAGTCGCCCGGCTACTCCGGGTCCTTGCAGTCCTTCCTGTTCGGCTCGATCACCGGGATCTCGGACAGCGACCTCTCCGTGGTCGGAGTCACCGGGGCGGTGGTGCTGCTGGTCGTGCTCCTGCTGCACAAGGAGCTGGTCACCGTCAGCCTGGACCGCGAGTCGGCGCGGGCGATGGGCCTGCGGGTGCTGTGGCTCGACCTGGTGCTCTACGTCCTGGTCACCCTCGCCGTCGTGATCAGCGTGCAGACCATCGGCAACATCCTGGTGCTCGCCCTGCTGGTCACCCCGGCGGCGACCGCCCGGCTGCTCACCGACCGGCTGGGCGTGATGATGCTGCTCGCCCCGGTGATCGGGGGCCTGGGTGCCCTGGTGGGGCTGTACATCTCCTGGTCCTGGGACGTCCCGACCGGCGGCACCGTCGTGCTCGTGCTGACCGCCGTGTTCTTCGGCGCCTGGCTGCTCTCGCCCCGGCAGGGTCTCCTCGCCCGGGTGCTCACCCGTCGCCGTCCCCTCGCCGCGCGCCGGGAGGCGTGCCGGCCGGCGGGGGTCCAGCCCGCCGTGCCCCTGCCCGGAAAGGCCCGTCCATGACCGACCCCTCCCGCCGCCCGTCCCGCCGCGCGCGTGCGCGCACCTCCGACCCGGTCGGCGCGCCCGGTGCCGCCGCCTCGTCACCCTCGGCGGCGCCCCGACCGCGGCTCGGCGTCTGGCCGGTGGCGACCGGGGTGCTCGCGGTGCTCGGCGTCGCTGCGCTGACCGCCGCCGTCCTCGTCCCGACCGGGGTCCGGGGCTCCGCGACCGGCGGGACCGGAGCCGCGACGACCGCGGGGGCGACCCCCGGGACGACGACCGGTCGGACCACCTCGGCGAGCCCCACGGCGCCCGCCCCGGGCACGGGGGCGACCTCGACCGCCACCGCGGCCGACGTCCAGGACACGCCGGTCGCCGAGCTGGCCGACCCGGACTGGGTGGCGCGGATCGCGGCCGCGGGGGACATCCCGGAGCGGGCGCTGGCCGCCTACGCGGGGGCGGCCCTCGCGGTGGCCGACAGCCACCCCGGGTGCGGCCTGGGCTGGAACACGCTGGCGGCGATCGGCCTGGTCGAGTCCGAGCACGGCACCCTGGGCGGTGCCACCCTGGACGACGACGGCACCGTCAGCCCGTCGATCATCGGCGTCGCCCTCGACGGCGGGGACGGCGTCGCCGCGGTGTCCGACACCGACGGCGGCACGCTCGACGGCGACCCGGTCTGGGACCACGCCGTCGGCCCGATGCAGTTCGTCCCGGCCACCTGGGCGCAGACAGCCCAGGACGGCGACCGGGACGGCGAGACCGACGTGAACCAGATCGACGACGCGGTGCTGTCCGCCGCCGTGCACCTGTGCGAGGTCGGCGGGGACCTGTCCGTCGCCGAGGGCTGGATCGCCGCGATCGCCGCCTACAACGACTCCGTCGAGTACAACAACCGCGTCGCCGAGGCCGCCGAGCACTACGCGACCCTCACCTGAGCCGGGCCCGCGGAGGTCGTGCGTGACGCGACCGCACCTGCCGGACATGTCATCTTCGTCAGCGACGAGGAGGGCACAGACGGATGGTAGGCAGCAGACCCGGAGGCGCAGCGCAGCCGGACCCGGAGGCGAGGTTCACCGCCCTCTTCCAGCAGACCCGCTCCGCGCTGCTCGCGTACGCCGTGCGACGGGTGGCCGACCCGGCCGACGCCGCGGACGTGGTGGCCGAGGCGTTCCTGGTCGCCTGGCGGCGGATCGACGAGGTGCCGTCCGGGGACGAGGCGCGACCGTGGATGTTCGGTGTCGCCCGCCGCGTGCTGGCGAACACGCACCGGGGCGAACGCCGCCGGCACGCCCTGGCCGACCAGCTCCGGGCCGCCGTGGTCGAGGTGGCACCCGCGGTGGACGTGGACACCGCGACCGACGTGCGGCGTGCGCTGGAGCAGCTGGACGAGGAGGACCAGGAGCTGCTCCGGCTGACCGCCTGGGAGCAGCTGGCCCGGGACGAGATCGCCCTCGTGCTGGGCGTGTCCCGTGGGGCCGCCCGGATGCGGCTGCATCGGGCGCGTCGCCGGCTCGCCGCTGTGCTGGGCGAGTACCAGGTGCCCGGCCCGGACGTGCAGCCGCCCGGACGCCCGACCGCAACCCGGGTGCCCGGCACCGCGACCGCACCGAGCAGCGAGGACCTGTGATGAGCGACCCGATCGACCGCCTGCGCACCGCGGATCCCGCGCGCCGGCTGCACCTCGACGACCTCGGCCCTGCCGCGTGGCAGGGGCTGCACGAGGCGATCCTGCGCACCGAGCGGGAGCCCGCCGCCTCGCCGGCACGGCCGGCCCGCCGCAGATGGCGGCTGGGCCGCAGCACCACGCTCGTGCTGGGCGTCGCCGTGGCCCTGACCGCCGGCGGGCTCGCGACGATCCCCGGCTTCCTCGGCGGGGCCGTGGACGGTCCGAACTGCCTGCGGGCCTGGGGAGAGGCGGCCGAGGTCGCGGGCCCGTGGGTGACCGGTGACCCGGTGGCGGACTGCGAGACGTACTGGGAGCAGGCCGGGATCGAACCACCCGACGACCTGGTGGGGTTCACGGTCAGCGGGCTCACCTACGTGGCCCCCGAGGACGAGGTGCCGCAGGGCGCGGTCGCGCTGGACGGCGGACCGGTCTACTCCGCGGCGGAGCTGGAGCTCCGGGCGAGCGCGGCGGACCTGGTGGACGGCGGGATGGTCTGCCGGTCGGTCGACGACGCGGCCCTCTGGGCCCGCGGCGAGCTGGACCGGCTCGGGCTGAGCGGCTCCTGGACGGTCAGCGTGCCGGAGCAGACGGACGCCGGGGACGGGGTCGACCGGCCGTGCTCCTCGGTCGACGCGGCCGACGGCACCGTGTCCGTCGTCCCGGCCGAGGACCCGGCGGTGACGATGTTCCCGAACGGGAACTGGCGCGCCGACCTGCTCCGGGAGCAGATCGCCGACGCCTGCGTCACGGTGGAGGAGGCGCGAGCGATCGTCGATGCGATGCTCGCGGACGAGGACCACTGGCCGACCAGCAGCGTGGTGGACGAGACGGTGGACTGCGCCCGGGTGGACCTGGAGATCGGCGGCAGCGTCCAGGTCACGGTCTACGGGCCGACCGGGACCGCGACCGCCGCCGCAGCACCAGCCACGCCGAGCCCAGCCCGATGAACCACACGGGTGTGACCAGCAGCGCGGTCCGGGTGTCCGGCTCCGCCGCCAGCACCGCGACCATCGCGGCGAAGAACGTCAGCACCACCCAGCACATCACCCGGCCGCCGGGCATCCGGAACGTCGAGGCGGTGTGCAGCTCGGGCCGGGTGCGGCGATAGCGCAGGTAGGACACCAGGATCACGGTCCACACCACCATGAACAGCAGGGTGGCGACCGTGGTGACCAGCGTGAACGCCTCGATCACGCTGGTCCCCGCGTACAGCAGCACGACACCGGGCAGCAGGCACGCGCAGGAGAACAGCAGCCCCCGGGCGGGCACGTGCCGCGCGCTCAGCCGGGCGAACGCCGCCGGGGCCTCGTGGTCCTCGGCCAGGCCGAACAGCATCCGCGAGGTGGAGAAGATGCCGCTGTTCGCCGACGACGCCGCCGAGGTCAGCACCACGAGGTTGATCATCCCGGCCGCCGCGGGCAGCCCGGCCAGCACGAACATCGCGACGAACGGGCTCTCCTCCGGGTCGATCGTGCGCCACGGGGTGACCGCCATGATGACGACGAGCGCACCGAGGTAGAACAGCAGCACCCGCACCGGGATGGCGTTGATCGCGCGCGGCAGGGTGCGCGCCGGGTCGCGGGTCTCGGCGGCGGTGGTGCCGACCAGCTCGATGCCCACGAAGGCGAAGATGGCGATCTGGAACCCGGCGAGGAACCCGGTGATCCCGTTCGGGAAGAAGCCGCCGTCCTGGTACAGGTGCGACAGCGAGGCGGTGCTCCCGCCGGCGCCGTGGAACCCGGTGGCGATCATCACCACCCCGGTCACCACCAGGGCCACGATCGCGACGATCTTCACGATCGCGAACCAGAACTCCAGCTCGCCGAACAGCCGCACCGCGACCAGGTTCAGCGCGAGCAGCAGCAGGACCACCCCGAGCGCCGGCAGCCACCGAGGTGCGTCGGGCGCCCAGTAGGACACGTACCCGGAGACGGCGACCACGTCGGCGATGCCGGTCACGATCCAGGAGAACCAGTAGGTCCAGCCGGTGAGGAAGCCGGCCCACGGCCCGAGGACGTCCGCCGCCAGGTCGCGGAACGACTTGTACGCCAGGTTCGACAGCAGCATCTCGCCCATCGCCCGCATGACGAAGAACAGCATGAAGCCGATCACCGCGTACACCAGCAGCACGGAGGGGCCGGCGAGCGAGATCGTGCGACCGGAGCCCAGGAACAGCCCGGTGCCGATCGCCCCGCCGATCGCGATCAGCTGGATGTGCCGGTTGCTCAGCCCACGTTCCAGGTGCTCCTCGGCCGGCACGGCGGTGCGGTGCTGCTGCTCGTCGTCGAGATGCGTCACGCGGGGTCCTTCCGGGAGGTGCGGCTGGTGCCGGACGGTACCCCCGGTGCGGTGGCCGGTGCCGCGGGTGTCCGCGGTCGCGGACGGGTCCGGCTACGCCGTCTCCACCAGCTCCGCGAGCTCCAGCCAGCGCTCCTCGGCCTCGGCGAGCTCCGCCTGCCGGGCGTGCTTGTCCTCACCGAGGGCGGTCAGGCCGCCGTAGTCGGCGGGGTCGTGGTCGGCCATCTTCCGGTCGAGGGCGTCGATCTGGCCCTGGATCTTGGCGACCCGGCGTTCGGCGGCGGCGAGCTCCTTGCGTGCGGTGCGCAGGGCGGCGCCGTCCAGCGCGGGGGCGGTGCCCGTGCCGGCGGGCTCGGCGGCGACGGTCGGTGCGGCCGGGGTCCCGGTGCGGCCGGCCGCGAGCAGCCGCAGGTACTCGTCCACGCCGCCGGGCACGTGCCGCAGCCGGCCGTCCAGGATCGCGTACTGCTGGTCGGTGACCCGCTCGAGCAGGTAGCGGTCGTGCGAGACCACCAGCAGGGTGCCGGGCCAGGTGTCGAGCAGGTCCTCCATGGCGGCGAGCATGTCGGTGTCCAGGTCGTTGGACGGCTCGTCCAGCACGAGCACGTTCGGCTCGTCCAGCAGGATCAGCAGCAGCTGGAGGCGCCGGCGCTGCCCGCCGGAGAGGTCCTTGACCGGGGTGGACAGCTGGGCGTTGGTGAAGCCGAGCCGTTCGAGCAGCTGGCCGGGGGACAGCTCCTTGCCACCGGCGACGTAGGCGGTGCGGTAGCGGGCGATCACGTCCAGCACCCGGTCGTCGGCGATGTCGGTGAGCTCGTCGAGCTGCTGGGTCAGGGTGGCGACCTGGACGGTCTTGCCGCGCTTGACCCGGCCGGCGGTGGCGGTGACCTCGCCGGTGACCAGGCCGAGCAGGGTGGACTTGCCGGCGCCGTTCACGCCGAGGATCCCGGTGCGCTCGCCCGGGGCGATCAGCCAGGTGAGGTCGCGCAGCACCTCGTGCTCGCCGTAGGCGACGGACACGTCCTCCAGGTCGACCACGTCCTTGCCGAGCCGGGCGCTGGCCATCCGGGACAGCTCGACCGGGTTGCGCACCGGCGGCTCGTCGGCGATCAGGGCGTTCGCGGCGTCGATCCGGAACCGCGGCTTGGAGGTGCGGGCCGGGGCGCCGCGGCGCAGCCAGGCGAGCTCCTTGCGCATCAGGTTCTGCCGCTTGGCCTCGGTGGCGGCGGCCATCCGGTCCCGCTCCACCCGCTGCAGCACGTAGGCGGCGTAGCCGCCCTCGAACGGCTCGACGATGCCGTCGTGCACCTCCCAGGTGGCGGTGCAGACCTCGTCCAGGAACCAGCGGTCGTGCGTGACCACCAGCAGGCCGCCGGCGTTCGTGGCCCACCGGCGGCGCAGGTGGCCGGCGAGCCAGGTGATCGCCTCGACGTCGAGATGGTTGGTGGGCTCGTCCAGCATCAGCACGTCGTCGTCGCCGGCCAGCAGCGCGGCCAGCGCCACCCGGCGGCGCTGCCCGCCGGACAGGGTGGCGATCACCGCGTCCCGGTCCAGGTCGCCGAGCAGGCCGGCCAGGATGTCCCGGACCCGCGGGTCGCCGGCCCAGACGTGCTCCGGGGCGTCACCGACCACGGCGTGGCCGACCGTGTCGTCGCCGTCCAGGGTGTCGCCCTGGTCGAGCATGCCGACCGTGACGCCGCCGCGGCGGGTCACCCGGCCGGCGTCCGGCGTGCGCCGTGCGGCGAGCAGGGTGAGCAGGCTGGACTTGCCGTCGCCGTTGCGGCCGACGATGCCGATCCGGTCGCCCTCCTCGACGCCGAGGGTGACGGAGTCCAGGACGACCCCGGCGGGGTACTCGAGGTGCAGGGCCTCGGCCCCCAGGAGATGTGCCATGTCGGGGCCCAGGGTACCCAGGTCGTGCACGGGGGAGCGGGCGGGGTGCCGGTCCGGTCGGGTCAGGGGCTCGGCGCGGGCCGCACGCCGGTGACGAGCAGGTCGATCTTGCGGTGCAGGAACGCCCGGCCGTGCCAGAGCGGCGCCGGCTGCTCGGGGTCGAGGGACAGGCTCTGCTCGAACTGCTCGCCGCGCGTGCCGCCGGCGGGCACGCGGTCGGCCATCCGCTCGGCGCCGACCACCCCGATCCAGACCAGGTCGCCGACCAGGTCGAGCGCGGCGTGCGCGGTGCCCGGGTCCAGGCCGAGCCGCCCGAGGTGCGCGAACGCCCGGCGCTGCCAGTCGACGACCGCGGCGGGGAACGCCGTGGCCTGGAGCAGCGCCTCGGCGGACCCGGGGTGCGCGGTGAAGGTGTCCCAGAGCGTGTCGGCGTACTCGTGCAGGAAGGTCGGCCAGTCCGCGGCCGGCTCGCGCCAGACGATCTGCTCGGCGATCCGGGCCAGGCAGGCGTCCACCAGCGCCTCGCGGTCGGCGAACGACCGGTAGATCCCGGAGTGGCTCAGCCCGATCCGGCGGGCGACCGCCGGCATCGTGAACCGGCCCACCCCCTCGGCGAGGGCGGCGTCGACGATCTGCTCCGGGGTCACGCTCGGGGCGGGTCCCCGGGCACCGGGTCGGGCGTTCACCGGATCGAGTCTAGGGACGGCGCGCCAGTAAGGGTATCCTAACGCGGACAGCCTGTCTGGGTTTCCGGACGCCACCCCGTCCGGGGACGGCGACCCAGCGAGCGCACCCGCGAACCGAGGAGAACGCCCGATGTCCACGCCCTCCGTCCCCCGCACGGCCGAGCCCACCGCCCGGCTGGGCATCCGCGACCTGGTCACGATCGGGATCTTCACCGCGATCCTGGTCGTGCTCAGCATCGTGACCGGCACCGTGACCGCGTTCCACCCGGTCGCCTACCTGTTCGACCCGGCCCTGCTCGCGCTGCTCGGCGGGGTGTTCTTCCTGCTGGTGGTGCTGCGGGTGCGCCGGACCGGTGCAGTGCTGCTCACCTCGGTGCTGTTCGGCCTGGCGTGGGGGCTGCTCGGCGGCTGGCTGCTCGCCGGCCTGATGCTGGTCGCGGGGGTGCTCGGCGAGCTGGTGGTGCGCCGGACCGGCTACCGGGGCGCCACCGGGCCGACCGTGGCCTGGGTGCTGTTCACGCTGGCGAACTACGGCGGGGCGTTCGGCACCGCCTGGGTCGCGACCGACTCCTACATCGCCAGCGGCGAGCGGTCCGGGCAGGACCCGGAGTACGTCACCGCCGTGGTGGACGCGATCCACAGCGGCACCGCCCTGGTGGCCCTGGTGCTCGCGGTGCTGGCCGCGGTGGCGGGGATCGCCGTCGCCCGCCGGATCCTGCGCAAGCACGTCGCCCGCGCCGCCGCATGACCGTCGTCGTCGCGGTGCCCCGGCGGATCGCCGCGCCGGTGGCACCGCGCCGGCAGGAGCGGGTCGACCCCCGCACCGTGCTCGCGCACCTGGTGGTGCTCAGCGTGCTCACCCTCGCGGTGCACGCCCCGGCGGCGACCGGGGTGCTGGTGCTGGTGACGGCGGGCTTCGTGGCCTGGGCCGGGCGCCGGCCCGGGCCGGCGGTGACGATGGTGCTCACCTGGGCGGTCGTCGCCGCGGCCCGGGCCGCGCTGCTCACGCTGCCGACCGGCTCCTGGTCCCGGCTGGTGCTGCCGACCGTGGTGGTGCTCGCCCGGCTCGCGCCGCTGATGGGCGCCTACCTGCTGTTCACCTCGCTGTCCGTCTCGCGGTTCGTCTCCGCGCTGGAGCGGCTCCGGCTGCCGCGCACCGTCACGGTGCCGATGGCCGTGATGCTGCGGTTCGCACCGACGATCGGGCTCGAGCTGCGTCAGATCCACGACGCGCTGCGCACCCGGGGCATCCGGCTGGACCCGCTCGCCGTCGCGGCCGCACCGCTGCGCACCGGGGAGCTGGTGGTGGTGCCGCTGATCCAGCGCTGCCTGACCATCGCCGAGGAGCTGTCCGCCGCCGCCGTGACCCGCGGCCTGGAGAACCCGGCCCCGCGCACCAGCCGGATCCCGCTGCGGGCGACCGCACGCGACGCCTGGTACGTCGCGGTGCTGGTGGCCACCTCCGCCGGGGTGCTGCAGCTCGACCGGGTCGGGGGCTGACGTGGGCGTGCGCATCCGGCTCGACGAGTTCGGCTTCCGGTACCTCGGCCGGGACGCCGATGCCCTGAGCCGGGTGGACCTGGACGTCGCCCCTGGGGAGACCGTCGTGCTGACCGGCCGCAGCGGCTGCGGCAAGTCGACGGTGATCCGAGCGGTGAACGGTCTGGTGCCGGACTTCCACGCCGGCACCGTCGAGGGACGGGTGCTGCTGGACGACCGCGACGTGGCCGACCTGCCGAGCCACGAGCGGGCCGCGCTGGTCGGCACGGTGTTCCAGGACCCGCGCTCGCAGTTCTTCACCACGACGGTGGACGACGAGATCGCGTTCGCCTGCGAGAACCTCGGCCTGCCGTCCGCCCGGATCGCCGAGCGGGTCGAGCGGTCCGCCGCGCTGGTCGGTGTCGAGGCGCTGCTCGGTCGGGAGGTCTTCGCGCTGTCCAGCGGGCAGAAGCAGCTGGTCGCGCTGGCCTCGGTGCTGGCGGCCGACCCGGCGGTGCTGGTGCTGGACGAGCCCGCGGCGAACCTGGACGCGCTGGCCACCGCCGCGCTGACCGCCGCGCTGGCCCGGCTGCGGGCCGGCGGCACCACGATCCTGGTCGCCGAGCACCGGCTCGCCTACCTGCTGCCGCTGGCCGACCGGGTGCTGCGGATGGACGGCGGCCGGATCGCGGACGCCTGGACCCCGCGCGAGCTGCTCGACCTGCCCGAGCCGGTGCGGGTGGACCTCGGGCTGCGCGACCCCGCCCCCGCGCCGGGCGGGTCGTCCGTCCGGCGGACGCGCGGCACGTCGGCCGAGCGGCCCGCCGAGTCGCCCGCCGTGGCGTCGGCCGGGCCGTCCGGCGACCAGCCGGTCCGGGTCGAGGTCCGCGGCCTGGTGGTGCGGGTCGGCGGTTCGAGCGTGCTCGACGGGCTGGACCTCGACGTGCGGGCGGCCCCCGGCCGGGTGGTCGGCATCACCGGGCCGATCGGCTCCGGCAAGACCACCCTGGCCCGTGCGCTGTGCGGGTTGGTCCGGACCCGTGGCGAGATCCGGGTCGACGGGCGTGCTCGCAGCCGACGGCAGCGGGTCGCTGGCGGGTTCTTCGTCATGCAGGACACCGACTACCAGCTGTTCAGCGACTCGGCCGCGCACGAGCTCGAGCTGTCCCGCCCCGGGATCGACCGGGCGGAGGTCGACCGGGTGCTGGGCACGCTCGGCCTGGGCGGCCTCGGGGACGCGCACCCGCTCGGCCTGTCCGGCGGGCAGAAGCAGCGGCTCGCGATCGCGGCGGCCGCCGTGAACCCGGCCCGGCTGGTCGTGCTGGACGAGCCGACCAGCGGGCTGGACGCCGACGGGATGCGCCGGGTGGCCCGGATCCTGCGGGACCTCGCCGCAGACGGCCGGCTCGTGCTGGTCACCAGCCACGACGAGGAGCTGCTGCGCGAGTGCGACGCGGTGCGGCTCGCGCTGGTGCCCGCCGCCGCATGAGGGGGCGGCCCGGGGCGGCACGGGCCGGCCCGGCATGCCCGCTACCGTGGCCGGGTGCCGAGTGAACCCGCTGTGAGCCTGCTGGGCGTCCCCGACGACCCGGACGTCCCCGGGTGGCGCCGCCCGTGCCCGACGGCCGACGACCGGCGGGCGGACGTGCTGCTCGCCGTCGGGATGCTGGTGGGGGCGACGCTCAGCCTGGCGCTGATGCACTCGGCCGGTCTGTACGACGAGCCGGCGCCGGGCTGGCTGTCGGTGCTGCTGCTGGCCGCGACGATCCTGCCGCTGGCCTGGCGCCGGCGCTGGCCGAGCCCGGTCGCCGTGCTGGTCGCGGTGCTGTTCGTCGTGGTGAGCCTGGCGCAGGTGCCTGAGACGCTGTTCGTCAACATCGCGCTGTTCATGGCGCTGTACGCGGTCGGCGCCTGGGAGCACCGCCGGGCGGCCGCGGTCTGGGTGCGGCTCGGCATCGTCGCGGCGATGTTCGTCTGGCTGCTGATCACCGTGTTCCAGGCGATCGCGGACCCGGACGCGGTGCCCGGGCTGTCCAGGGCGGGGGCGCTGTCGCCGCTGGTCTCCTACCTGCTGGTGCAGGTGCTGACGAACATCCTGTACTTCGCCGGGGCGTACTGGTTCGGCGACCACGCCTGGGCGGCGGCTCGCGCGCACGCCCGCACCGCCTGGCGCGGCCGGCAGCTGGCCGCCGAGCGCCGGCGGGTCGAGGAGCAGGCGGTCGCGATCGAGCGGCTGCGGATCGCGCGCGAGCTGCACGACGCGGTGGCGCACCACGTCTCGCTGATGGGCGTGCAGGCCGCCGCCGCGCGCACCCTGCTCGCCGTCGACCCCGGGCAGGCGCAGGCCGCGATGGAGCAGGTGGAGGAGTCGGCCCGGTCCGCGATCGACGAGCTGCACGGGATGCTCGGCACCCTGCGCGCCGCAGATCCGCAGGGGCGGGACGCCGAGGCGGGCGCGGCGCTGGCCTCGCTGACCGTGGAGCAGCTCCCGGCGCTGGTCGAGCAGGCCGCCGAGGGCGGGACGCGGGCCGGGTTCCAGGTGGTGGGCCAACCGGTCGCGCTGCCGCCGCTGGTCTCGCTGAACCTGTACCGAATCGCGCAGGAGGCGTTGACCAACGTGCGCAAGCACGCCGGCCCGGACGCCCGGGTCGACGTGCGGCTGCGGTACGACGGCGCGGCGGTGGAGCTCGAGGTGGTCGACGACGGCTCCGGGGCGCGCCGCACCCGGCCGGCCCCCGGCGGGCTGGGCCAGGTCGGGATGCGGGAACGGGTGGTCGCGGACGGCGGCACCCTGGAGCTCGGACCGCGGGCCCGCGGCGGCTACCTGGTGCGCGCCCGGGTGCCGCTGGGCGGACGGCCGGGCGGGACGACGACCGAGGGGGCGGGGCAGCCATGACGGGCACGACGCAGGACGGCCGGGCACCGGCCGACGGCACGGACCGGCCGGTGCGCGTGCTGCTGGCCGACGACCAGGCGCTGCTGCGCGCCGGGCTCGCGACGATCCTGGACTCGTACCCGGACCTCACCGTGGTCGGGCAGGCCGCCACCGGCACGGAGGCGGTCGCGCTGGCGCGCTCGTTGCAGCCGGACGTGGTGTGCATGGACGTGCAGATGCCGGAGACGGACGGGCTGGAGGCGACCCGCCGGATCGCCGCGGATCCGCAGGTGCACGCCGTGGTGCTGGTGCTGACCACCTTCAACCGGGACGACTACCTGCTGGAGGCGCTGCGCTCCGGTGCCGCCGGGTTCCTGCTGAAGAACTCCCGCCCGGAGCAGCTCGCGGACGCGGTGCGGGCGCTCGCGGCCGGGGACGCGCTGCTCTCGCCCGAGGTGACCCGTGCGGTGATCGCACGCGCGGTGACCGGCAGCGCGGCGGACCCCTCCGCCGCGGGGCGGAGCGCCGGGCCGCACGGGGACCGGTGCCCGCGCGAGGGCGGCTGCCCCGGCGGCCGTGCGGCTGCGCTGCTGACCGAGCGCGAGACGGAGGTGCTGCGGCTGGTGGCCCGCGGGCTGAGCAACGACGAGATCGCGGCCGAGCTGGTGCTGGGCCGCGCCACGGTGAAGACGCACGTGTCGAACCTGCTGACCAAGCTCGGCCTGCGGGACCGGGTGCAGGCCGTGGTGTTCGCCTACGAGCACGGGCTGACCGGCGAGGACGTCCCCGGCTGAGCCGGTCGTGCTCCGCCTCGGGACGGAGCCGCTGCGGACCGGAGGTTCCCGCCGGGGACGGAAGCGCCGGCCTGCTGCCGGCGTCTAGCGTGGTCGCCACGGCCGGGTCGACCGACGACGGCCGAGGTGGGAGAGACATGCTGCAGCTCGACGGCGTCTGCCGGTCCTTCGCGGACCGCCAGGTGCTTCACGACGTGGGGTTCACGGTGCGGCGCGGCACCCTGACCGGGTTCGTCGGTGGCAACGGTGCCGGCAAGACCACGACGATGCGGATCGTGCTGGGGGTGCTCGCGGCGGACGCCGGCACGGTCACCCTGAACGGCGCGCCGCTGACCGACGCTGACCGGCGCGGCTTCGGCTACATGCCGGAGGAGCGCGGCCTCTACCCGAAGATGCGGCTCGGCGAGCAGATCGCCTACCTGGCCCGGCTGCACGGCTACGAGCGTGCCGAGGCCACCCGGCGCGCGCACGAGCTGCTGGAGCGGCTCGGCCTCGGCGAGCGGATGGCCGACCCGGTGGACGACCTGTCGCTCGGCAACCAGCAGCGGGCGCAGATCGCCGCCGCGCTGGTGCACGACCCGGAGGTGCTGATCCTGGACGAGCCGTTCTCCGGCCTGGACCCGATGGCGGTGGACGTGGTGCTCGGGGTGCTCAGCGAGTACGCGGCCCGTGGGGTGCCGGTGCTGTTCTCCTCGCACCAGCTCGACGTGGTCGAGCGGCTCTGCGACGACGTGGTGGTGATCGCCGGCGGCCGGATCCGGGCGGCCGGGGGGCGCGAAGAGCTGCGCGAGCGGTACGCCGAGCCCCGGTACGAGATCACCTCGGCCGGCGACATGGGCTGGCTGCGCGCCGAGCCCGGGGTCAGCGTGGTCGAGTTCGACGGCGGGTACGCGATGTTCGACGCCGACGAGGCCACCTCGCAGCGGGTGCTGCGCACCGCCCTGGACGCCGCCGAGGTGCGCGCGTTCGCCCCGGTCCGGCCCCGGCTGGCCGAGATCTTCCGGGACATCGTGCGGGACGAGGAGCGGCACGACGACCAGGACGCCCCCGCGACGGGCGGCCGCACGAAGGAGACGGTCCGTTGAGCAGCGCCGACAGCCACCCTGCTGCGCAGGGATCGTCCCGCCCGCCCGCGCAGGACCTGTCCCGCCCGCCCGCCCCGGGAACGGCGCGCGCGACGCTGCTGGTCGCCGAGCGCGAGGTGGTCACCCAGGTCCGCAGCAAGTCGTTCCTGATCTCCACCGGGGTGCTGCTCCTCCTGGTGCTCGGCGGGATCGTGCTGTCCAGCCTGCTGTCCGACGCGTTCGGCGGCGACACCCGGGTGGCGGTCGTGCCGGCCACCGAGTCGCTCGTGGCGGCGGCCGACGGGCTGGAGGCGGTGCCGGCGGACGACGCGGACGCTGCCCGCGCGCTGGTGGAGTCCGGGGACGCCGACGCCGCCGTGCTGCCGGACGACGACCCGGACAACGTGCTCGGCGTCGTGGTGGTCGGCCGGGACAGCGAGCCGACCTCCGTGCTGTCCGCGTTGTCGGTCACGCCGCCGGTCGAGCTGCTGGACGAGCCGGCGACCGGTGCGGGGCTGCGCTACCTGGTGTCGCTCGCCTTCGGCCTGGTGTTCATGATGTCCGCGATGACCTTCGGCGGCACGATCGCGCAGAACACCGTGCAGGAGAAGCAGTCCCGGATCGTCGAGCTGCTGCTGTCCGCCGTGCCGCCCCGCGCGCTGCTCGGCGGCAAGGTGCTCGGCAACAGTCTGCTCGCCTTCGGGCAGACCGCCGCGATCGCCGCGGCCGCCGTGCTCGGCCTGGTGCTCACCGGTCAGCAGGACGTGCTGACGCTGATCGGCACGCCGGTGGCCTGGTTCGTGCTGTTCTTCGTGGTCGGCTTCGTGCTGCTGGCCGCGGTGTTCGCCGCCAGCGCCTCGCTGGTCTCCCGGGTGGAGGACACCGGACCGGTGCTCACCCCGGTGATGATGCTGGTGATGATCCCGTACTTCCTGGTGGTGCTGTTCAACGACAACGCGGTGGTGCTGACCGTGATGTCCTACGTGCCGTTCAGCGCACCGGTCGGGATGCCGGTCCGGCTGTTCCTCGGCGAGGCCGCCTGGTGGGAGCCGCTGCTCTCGCTCGGCATCCTGGCGGTCAGCGCGGTCGCCGTGATGGCGGTCGGCGCGCGGATCTACGAGCGGTCCGTGCTGCGCACCGGGCGCCGGGTGACGCTGTCCGAGGCGCTGAGCAGGGCGGCCTGAACCGACGGCTCAGAGGGCGTCGAACGGGGCGACCACGGTGCGCAGCAGCGCGGCGAGGTCGCCCCGCTGCCGCTCGTCCAGGCCCGCCAGCAGACCGCGCTCGACCTCCAGCAGGCCGGACATCGCGGCGTCCACCCGGACCCGGCCCTCGTCGGTCAGGCTGACCAGCACCCCGCGGCGGTCGTCCGGCGAGGGCAGCCGCTCCACCAGCGCGCGCGCCGCCAGCCGGTCGATCCGGTTGGTCATGGTGCCGCTGGTCACGAGGGTCTGGGTCAGCAGCGCGCCGGGCGACATCTGGTACGGCGCACCCGTGCGGCGCAGCGCGGACAGCACGTCGAACTCCCACGTCTCCAGGCCGTGGCGCGCGAACACGCCCCGCCGGGCCAGGTCCAGGTGCCGGGCCAGCCGGCTGACCCGGGACAGCACCGCGAGCGGGCCGACGTCGAGGTCCGGGCGCTCGCGGTCCCACGCCTCGACGATCCGGTCCACCTCGTCCCGGGCGGACGGCGCACCGGCTCCGGGTGCGGGGACGGGCGCGGTGGGCATGCAGGTGACGCTACTCGACCCCGGCCGGGCGCGCGGGGTCGGCCGGGGTCGTCGGGGTCGGCGTGCGGGGTCGGCGCTGCGGTGAGCTCTCCGTGGTGAGCCGGGGGCGGCGCTCCAGCCCGGACAGCCCGTTCCACGCCAGGTTGACCAGGTGCGCGGCGACGTCCGCCTTCTTCGGGCTGCGCGAGTCCAGCCAGTGCTGCCCGGTCAGTGCCACCATCCCGACCAGCATCTGCGCGTAGATCGGCGCGGTCCGCGGGTCGAGCTCCTGCCGGATGAACTGGTCCGCCAGCAGATGCTCGACCTGCGTCGCGACGTCACCGATCAGGCTGGAGAACGTGCCGGTCGCCTGCGCCACCGGCGAGTCGCGCACCAGGATCCGGAAGCCGTCCTCGGAGTCCTCGATGTACCCGAGCAGCGCCAGCGCCGACCGCTCCACCATCACCTTCGGGTGCCCGCCGGCCTCCAGCGCGCCGGACAGCGCGGTGGTCAGCGCCCGGATCTCCCGGTCCACCACCACCGCGTAGATGCCCTCCTTGCCGCCGAAGTGCTCGTACACCACCGGCTTGGACACCTCGGCGCGGGCCGCGATCTCCTCGACCGAGGTGCCGTCGAAGCCCTTCTCCGCGAACAGCCGGCGGCTCACGTCCAGCAGCTGCTCGCGCCGCTGGCTCGCGGTCATCCGGGCGCGTGGGCTGCGCGCGGTGCGACGCGGTTCAGAGGCCATCGGGCCATCTTGGCAGGCCCGGGGGCGTCTCGGCCAAGGACGCGGCGCGCAGCAGGGCGGACCGGGGCCCGGCGGGGGGCCCGGCACCGGGTGCTGCGCCGGACGGCCCGGTGCCGGCAGCGGGCCCACGGGCTGGCAGACTGGCGCGCGACGTGGTGCGCCCCGGGCAGGTCCGGCGCGCTGCGGTCCGCCCTGGTGTAACGGCAGCACGCAGGCCTTTGGAGCCTCGAGGCCCAGGTTCGAATCCTGGGGGCGGAGCGGCGGACGACGGGCGCGCCACCGGCGCCACCGGCGCGACCGGTCCGCGGGTCCGCACGGCGCACCGGGTGCGCCCTCGCCGGCCCGCGGCAGGTCACCTGCCGGGAACCTGCCGGACACGAGCGATCAGCTGCTGGGCCCGGGGTTGGGCGAGCGCCGGCGGCTCGGCATCCTGAGCGCAGGTCATGAGTGCCAGCGCACAGCCCCGGCTTGCTGGCCGGCAACCCTCCCACCGCGGCGGGGTGCCCCGGGTGACGACCTGGCCCGCCCCGCCCGGGGCGGGCAAGCGCGAGGTCGGCGGCAGCACGGGGCCGCCTCCTCCGGTCCGGACCACGGTCCTGGCCACGCCCTGCCGTCCACCACCCCGAGGAGCCCTGCCATGCCGTCGTCGACCGCCAGCACCGTCGTGCCCACCGTGACGCTCGCCTCCGGTCTGCCGTACCCGCAGATCTCGTTCGGCACCGGGAAGATCTTCGAGCGGGTGCCGTTCGAGCGCGCGGTGCGCCTGCTCCGGGCCGCGCACGCCGCCGGGGTGCGGGCGTTCGACGTCGGCAACTACAACGGGATGCCGGGGGTGCCGGGGATCGCGCACGCCGACGTGCTGTTCCGGTCGGCGGTCGCCGAGGCCGGCATCGACCGGGCCGACTACCTGCACGTGCAGAAGATCTGGAACTGGCACTACCCGGTCGAGAGCTACACCGAGCAGCTGCGTCGGCACCTCGACCGGGTCGGTGCCGCGCGGGCCGACGTCGGCGTGCTCGGCTCGCTGTACGACCGGGACATCCCGCTGGCCGAGGTGGTCGACCAGGTGGGCGCCCTGATCGAGGCGGACCTGCTGGGCGCGTGGGCGATCAACAACTGGCCCGCCGCGCAGGCCGCGGCCGTGATCGCCGAGGCCGAGCGGCAGGGCGTGCGGCCCCCGGAGTTCGTCCAGCTCGCCTACAACGTCGTGCGCCGCGCCATCGCCGAGGGCGAGCCCTACCAGGCGGTGTTCGCACGCACCGGGCTGGCGGTGCAGGCCTCGGTGGTGTTCCAGTCCGGCCTGCTGGCGGGCGGCGACGGCTCGCGCGACTGGGGATCGACCGACCCGGTGCTGGACGCGCTGGCCGCCACGCGGGACCGGTTCGCGGTCGCGGCCGGCGGCCTGGACACCTCGCCCGCCTCGCTCGCGCTGGCCTTCGTGCTGACCAACCCGGCCGAGCACCGCCTGGCGGTGATCGGGTTCAGCCGGGTCGAGCAGCTGGACGACGCGCTCGGGGCGTTCGGGCTGCTGGAGCGGGTCGGCGCCGATCAGGTGCGCGCGGCCGTCGCGGACCTGTGGCTGGACCGGGACGTCACCGACCCGCACCGTGGCGTGCACTCCGACCCGGCACCGCTGACCGGCCCCGCGCCGGTCGCGGAGACGGTGTGAGCACCGCGCAGGCGCAGCTGGCGGCGCTGCCGCGGCTGCGCCGGTGGGCGGCGCTCGCCGGCGCGCCGGGCCTGCGGTTCCCGTGGTCGGTGCGCTACCTGCTGTCCCGGCTCGCGACCGCGGTGCTGGCGGTCTGGGCGGTGCTGACCGTGGTGTTCGTCGCGATGCACGCCAGCGGCAACCCGGCCTCGTTCCTGGTCTCGGCCTCGGCCACCACCGAGCAGGTCGCACGGGTCAGCGCGCTGATGGGCTTCGACCGGCCGGTGGCGGTGCAGTACCTGGTGTTCCTGGGCAACGCGCTGACCGGGCAGTTCCCGGACTCGTTCCAGTACAAGCAGAACCCGTTCCCGCTGGTGCTGGACCGGCTGCCGGCCACGCTCCTGCTCGGTGCGCTGGGCCTGGGCATCGGCACGGTGGTCGGGATCGCCCTGGGGCACCTCGCGGCCTCGCCGCGCTGGCACCGCTGGGGCCGGGTGGCGCTCAGCGTCAGCACGGCGCTGGAGGCGGTCCCCACGTTCCTGTTCGGTCTGGTGCTGATCTGGGTGTTCGCGGTGTCGCTCGCGGTGCTGCCGGCCTCCGGGTCGGGCACCTGGCGCACCGCCGTGCTGCCGGTGACCGTGATGGTGGTCGCGACGGTGCCGGCGGTCGCCCGGGTGCTCCGTACGGCGGCCGCGGAGGCGTGGGAGCAGGAGCACGTGCGGACCGCGCGGTCGGTCGGCGCCCCCGAGCGGGTGGTCGCCTGGCGGCACGTCGGGCTGAACGCCCTGGCGCCGGCGCTGAGCGTGGTCGGGGTGTCGGCGGGGGCGCTGTTCGGCGGCGCGATCGTCACCGAGACGCTGTTCTCCTGGCCCGGTGTCGGCCAGCTGTCGGTGTCGGCGGTCACCGCCTACGACATCCCGCTGGTGCTGGCCTGCGTCACCGTCACCGCGATCGGCTTCGTGCTGGTCTCGCTGCTCGTCGACCTGGCCGCCGCGGCCCTCGACCCGAGGAGCGCCCGTGGCCACCGCTGAGGTCGTCGCGGCGGCGCTGCCCCGGACCGCCGACCGTGGGCGGTCCGGGCGGGGACGGCTGGTGACCGGGCTCGTGCTGGTCGCCCTGGTGCTCGCCGCCTCGCTGCTCGGCCCCCTGGTCTGGCGCAGCGACCCGCTCGCGCAGGACCTGGGCTCGATCCTTGCCGCGCCGAGCGCGGCGCACCCGCTGGGCACCGACCAGCTCGGCCGGGACTCGTTGGCCCGGGTGCTCGCCGGCGGTCGCACCAGCCTGGCGCTCACCCTGCCCGCCGCCGCGCTGGCGACCCTGCTCGGCCTGCTGGCCGCGGTGGTCGCGGTGGCCCGGGACGGCCGGCTGGACTCCGTGGTCGGCCGGATCTCCGACGTCCAGCTCGCCATCCCGAGCCTGCTGGTGGCGATCGTGGTGGTGGTGTTCACCGAGCGCGGCACCGGCCCGCTGCTGGCGGTGCTCGTGCTGTCGAGCTGGGTGCTGCCGTTCCGGCTGCTGCGCACCGCGCTGACCCGGGTGCTGGCGCAGCCGTTCGTCGAGGCCGCCCAGGTCAGCGGCCTGCCGTGGCGGCGGGTGGTGCGCCGGCACCTGCTGCCGGCGGTGCTGCCGCACCTGGTCGTGGTGAGCACCCTGGTGCTCGGCGGCGTCCTGGTGCTCAGCACCAGCCTCGGGTACCTCGGGGTGGGCGTGCGGCCGCCGACCCCGGAGTGGGGACGGCTGGTCGCCGAGGGCCAGTCGCAGCTCGGGGTCGCCTGGTGGATCTCGTTCGCCCCCGGCACCGCCCTGGTGCTGCTGCTGGTCGGGACGCAGCTGCTCGGTGACTGGTTCGCGGACCGGCACTCGCTGCACGCCGTGCTCGGCAGGTCGGCATGACCGGCCTCGCCCCGGTGCGCGCCGAGGCGTCGACGGTGCTGTCAGTCGCGGGGCTGCGCGTCGCGACCGGTGCCGGTCGCACGATCGTCGAGGATGCGGACCTGCGGCTGGACCGGGGTCGCACGCTCGGGCTGGTCGGCGGGTCCGGCTCCGGCAAGAGCACCGTGGCGATGGCCGTCGCGGGGCTGCTGCCACGCGGCCTGCACCTCACCGCCGGCCGGCTGGTGCTGGGCGGCACCGACCTCGGGGCCCTGGCGGCCGGTGCCCGGCGCCGGCTGACCGCCGACGCGGTCGGGCTGGTGTCGCAGCACCCGCTCACCGCGCTGAACCCGCGGCTGTCCGTCGGTGCCCAGCTGCTCGCCGCGGCGGGCCGACGGCCGGGGGAGTCCCGGCGGGCACGTCTGGTGCGGGTGGTGGCGCTGCTGGACTCGGTCGAGGTGCCGCGGGCGGCCGAGCGGCTGGCCTCCTACCCGCACGAGCTCTCCGGCGGGCTGGCGCAGCGCGTCCTGCTGGCGACGGCACTGGCCCGGGACCCGCAGGTGCTGGTCGCCGACGAGCCGACCACCGCCCTGGACGTCTCGGTGCAGGCCCGGGTGCTGGACCTGATCGACCGGGTGCAGCGCGAGCGCGACCTCGCGGTGCTGCTGATCTCGCACGACATCGGCGTGATCGGCGACCGGTCGGACACCCTCGCGGTGCTGGACCGTGGCCGCGTGGTGGAGCAGGGCCCGACCGGCCGGACGCTCGCTGCGCCGTCCTCGGAGCCGCTGCGCCGGCTGCTCGACGCCCGACGCGCCGCCACCGCCCGCCCGGAGCGGCCGTCGGGCGGCACGGAGCCGGCGATCGACCTGCGCGGCGTGCGGTGCACGTTCGCCCGGCCCGGGGCCGGGGCCCGCGACCGGCTGGTCGCCGTGGCCGACCTGGACCTGCTGGTCCCGGCCGGAGGTGCGGTCGGCATCGTCGGGGAGTCTGGCTCGGGCAAGACCACCGCGGCACGGGTGCTGGTCGGGCTGCAGACCCCGGACAGCGGCCGGGTGCGGGTGCTCGGTGCCGACCCGCGCGCGGTGCGGGACGCGCGGGACGATCCGTGGCGCCGCCGGGTGCAGTACGTCTTCCAGGACGTCCACGGCACGCTCGACCCGCGGCGGACCGTCGCCGAGACGCTGGCGGACGCGATCGACCCGCTCGCCCGCCGGCCGCGGGGCAGGTCCCGGGCCGAGGCCCGCGCCGAGGTGCGGGCGCGGATCGAGGCCCTGCTCGTCGAGGTCGGGCTCGACCCCGAGCACGCCGAGCGGTACCCCTCCCAGCTCTCCGGCGGGCAGCGGCAGCGGGTCGGCATCGCCCGGGCGCTGGCACCCGAGCCCGCCGTGCTCGTCGCCGATGAACCGGTCTCCGCCCTCGACCGCAGCGTCCAGGCCGCGGTGGTGGACCTGCTGGCCCGGATCCGGCTCCGGCGCGAGCTGACCTTCGTCGTGGTGTCCCACGACTTCGACGTGGTGCGCCGCCTGTGCGACCAGGTGCTGCTGATGCGGGACGGGCAGGTGGTCGAGCGCGGCTCCCCGGAGCAGGTGCTCGACGCGCCGGTGCACCCGTACACCCGGCTGCTGGTCGAGGCGGTCCCCGGCCGGGGCACCGCTGCGCGGCCGCGGCCCACGCCCTGAGCGCGTCTCCTCGTCCCGAACCCTCCTCGTCCCGACCCGCCGCGGCCCCCGCCGCCGGCGACCCCTCCCGAGAAAGCGAGCATCATGAGCACCCATCGACCGGTCCGCCGCTGGCGGTCCGCAGCCCTGCTCGTCGTCGCCGCGGCCCTGGCGCTGTCCGCCTGCGGCTCCGCCGACGACGGGGCGTCCTCCGGCACCAGCGGCACGCAGAGCGGCAGCACCGACACGCTGCGCATCGGCCTGAACCGCACCATCGGCTCGCTCGACCCGGGGGAGGGCACCGAGGGCAACGCCACCGGCTCGCTCAAGGTCGCGCTCTACTCCAGCTTGCTCAGCATCGACGGCGACGGCGAGCTGGTCGGCGACCTCGCCACCAGCTGGGAGCAGACCGCACCGACCGAGTGGACGTTCACGATCCGCACCGATGCCACGTTCTCCGACGGCTCCGAGCTGACCGCGGTGGAGATCAAGGAGAACTTCGACCGGTTGCTGGACCCGGAGTCGACCCTGTACGACGCCGGCGAGCTGCAGCCGATCATCGCCTCGGCGGCCGCACCGGACGCCGAGACCCTCGTGATCACCACCCAGGACACCTACCTGCGGCTGCCGGAGCGGTTGTCGACGGTGTACTTCGTGTCGCCGGACTACGTCGCCGACCACAACCCGGCCACCGAGGTGCTCGGCTCGGGGCCCTACGTGCTGGAGAGCGTGGACCCGGAGAACGGCGCGGTGCTGGTGGCCAACCCCGACTACTACGGCGACGCCCCCGCCTACGAGCGGGTCGAGTACTCCGTGTATGCCAGCGAGGCGACCCGGGTGACCGCCGTGCAGTCCGGTGCGGTCGACTTCCTGTCCGGCATCGACCCGGTGGACCTCGACCAGTTCGCGTCCTCGGACGTCTACACCACGAACGTCGTGTCCAGCGCCTGGACGATCAACCTCCGGTTCAACGAGCTCAAGGAGGGCGTGTCCGACGTGCGGGTGCGACAGGCGCTGAACTACGCCGTGGACAAGGAGGCCCTGATCGACGCCTTCCTCGGCGGCGCGGTGGAGCCGCAGGCCGGCCAGGTGCTCGCCACCGGGTTCGAGACCACCAACCCGGACCTGAGCGCCTACCCCTACGACCCGGACAAGGCTCGTGAGCTGCTGGCCGAGGCCGGGTACTCCGACGGGCTGACCCTGCAGCTCGACTACCCGGAGGGCTCCTACCTCGCGGTCGACAGCATCGTCCAGGCGATCGCGGCCCAGCTCGAGGAGGTCGGCGTCACGCTGCAGCTCAACCCGCTGACGTTCGCGAACTACATCACCAAGACCGAGTCCGACGACGAGGGCACCCTCGTCTACCAGGGCTGGGGCGGCAACTACCCGGTGGCCGCCGAGCGGCTGCGGCTGTTCGCCTCCTCGCACCCGAACGTGCGCCTGGGCGACGAGGTCTACGACGCGGCGGTCGACGCCGCCGCGTCCGCCACCACGGACGAGGAGGAGCAGACCGCGGTCGACGAGGCCACCCAGCGGTTCTACGACGAGGCGCACGCGCTGTTCCTGTTCCCGCAGCCGATCTCCTACGTGATCTCCCAGGACATCGACTGGACCCCGCGGGTCGAGGGCTGGATCCGGCCGCAGGACTTCACCCCCGCCACCTGACGAACCGGCACCGGGGAGGGGCGCGCGACGTCCCTCCCCGGTGCCCGACCCGGAGAGGACCGACCATGGCCCACCACCACCCCCACCGCCCCCACGCGGAGCACGTCGGCTCGCTGCTGCGACCGCCGGCGCTGCTCGCGGCCCGCCAGCAGCACGAGGCCGGCGAGATCGGCACGGACGCGCTGCACGAGGCCGAGGACCACGCCGTGCTCGCCGCGCTCGCGGAGCAGCAGGCCATCGGCCTGCCGGTCGTGACCGACGGCGAGTACCGCCGGTCCTGGTACGGCGGGGCGCTCGCCGCCGTCGTGGACGGCCTGGCCGACGACCCCGGGTACGTCCACCGGGCCCGGTGGGTCGGCGAGGGCGAGGACGGTCGCGAGGCCGACGAGGCGATCGCCACCCAGGTGCGGGTCGGCGGACAGGTCGCCGTCGCCCCGCTGCGCGCCCGGGAGCCGTTCGCCCGCCGCGAGGTGGACTTCCTGCTCGCCCACGCGTCCACCGCGACCAAGGTCACCACGATCGGGCCGCTGAGCCTCGCCGAGGCGTGGTTCGGCGAGGCGGGCCGGGCGGCCTACCCGACCGCCCAGCACCTGATCGACGACGTCGTGGCGCTGCAGGCCGCCGAGGTGGCGCGGATCGCGCAGCAGGGCGTCGCCCACGTGCAGCTGGACTCGGTGCTGTACGTCACGAAGCTCTCCCAGCCCGCCGAGGTGGCCCGGATCGCCGCGGAGTTCGCGGTGCCGCCCGAGGAGCTGCTCGGCCGGGTGCTGGCGGCCGACAACGCGGTGCTCGACGCCGCCCGGGCGGCGGGCGCCACCACGGGGGTGCACATCTGCCGCGGCAACAACCGGTCTGCGTGGGTGCCGGACACCGGCACGTACGAGGTCGCGGTGCGGGCGCTGTCCGAGCTGGTCGTGGACCGGCTGCTGCTGGAGTACGACTCCGACCGGGCCGGGGACTTCGCCCCGCTGCGCCACGTGCCCGAGGCCACGACCGTGGTGCTCGGGCTGGTCACCTCGAAGTTCGGGGTGCTGGAGAGCCGGGACGACCTGCTGCGCCGGGTCGAGGAGGCGAGCGCGTTCGTGCCGCTGGACCGCCTCGCGGTCAGCCCGCAGTGCGGGTTCGCCTCCACCGCCCCGGGCAACCGGCTCGGCTGGGACGACCAGCGCCGCAAGCTCGACCTGGTGGTGGCGGTGGCCGACGAGGTGTGGGGGGACGGCGGCCGGGACCGGTCGGCGGCCTAGCCGGACCGGCCGCGCCCGCGGCTGGTCTACGCCTCGGTGCCGGTCCCGTCGCCGAAGGTCAGGTCCAGCGCGGCGCGCAGGTCGGCCACCAGGTCGTCGGTGTCCTCCAACCCGACCGACAGCCGCAGGTGGCCCCATCGGCGCAGCTCGGCCGGGTAGTACCCCGCCCGCGGGCCCGTGGTGCCGACGTGCACGATCAGCGACTCGTCGTGCCCGAGCGACACGGCCGAGGTGATCACCCGGAGCTGCGCGACGAACCGGTTCTGCGTCGCGGAGTCCCCGCGGACGGCGAACACCAGCACGGCGCCGTAGCCGCGTCCGCCGAACTGCCGGGCCGCGAGCTCGTGCTGCGGGTGCGAGACCAGCCCCGGGTAGAGCACGTAGGCCACCCGCGGGTCGTCGGCCAGCGCCTCGGCGACCGCCTGGGCGGAGCGCAGGTGCTGAGCGAGGCGCAGCGGCAGCGTCACCGAGCCGCGCTCGATCAGCCAGGCGTTGAACGGGGAGATCACCCCGCCGACGTCCACCTGCGCGTCCGCGCGCACCGGGGCGACCAGGGCGCGCGAGCCGATCACGGCACCGCCCATCGCGTCGCCGTGGCCGTTGATGTACTTGGTCAGCGAGTGCACCACGAGGTCGGCGCCGTCGGCCAGCGGCCGGTACAGCGGCGGGGGCGTGAACGTGGAGTCCACCACCAGCAGCGCCCCGACGCCGTGCGCGATCTCGGCGAGCGCAGCGACGTCCGCGACCCGGGTGCTCGGGTTCGCGATCGTCTCCGCGTGCACCAGGCGCGTCGTCGGCCGGACCGCGGCGCGCACCGCGTCCAGGTCGGTGGCGTCGACGAAGGTGGTCTCGATGCCGTACTTCGTGGGCAGCAGCTCGGCGTACAGCCGGTGCGTCGCCTCGTAGGTGATGTCCGAGACCACGACGTGGTCGCCGGAGGCCAGGTGCGCGAACGCCACCGCGTGCAGCGCGGCCACCCCGGAGGCGAGCACCACCGCGTCCTCGCCGCCGTCCAGGGCAGCCAGCTTGCGTTGCAGCGCGGCCTGGTTCACCCCGCCGTTGCGGGTGTACAGCGGCAGGTCCGGGGAGGACTCCGACCAGCTGATCGAGGACGGGTCCTCCGGCAGCGCGTAGGAGTTCGCCATCACCAGCGGTGTCCGGATGGCGCGGGTGCCGGGGTCGATGGCGTTGCCGGAGTGCACGGCCTGGGTCCCGAACGCCAGCGTGGCCGGGTCGTGCTTGTCGGGGCGGCGGCTCATGGATCGAGGCTAGGCCCGTGCCCGGGCCGGCGCGCCGGTGGTCCCCAGGGCGAGACGACGTGGCCTGCGGCCGCCCGTGCGGACCGGCGGGGGCGGGTCGACCCAGCCGGTCGCGGTCCGGATCAGGGCGGCGGCCGGGGTGAGGCGTCCCCGGTGCGGGTCCAGGAGGACGGCGACCGCGCCGATCCCAGGTTGCCACGTCACAGTCGGCGCAGCACCCACCAGTCACCGATCAGGCCGGCGAGCAGCAGCACCACCCAGCGGACCCGCGACGCCGACCAGACGTGGTCAGCGGAGCTCGCGACCAGCACGAACGACTCCGGGGCGAACAGCATGATCGCGTAGTACCCGAAAAGCACCAGCAGTGCGGCGGGGGCCGCACTCCGCTCTGGTCGTGCCCCGATCCGCCACGCGCCGACGGCGAAGACCGCGGTCAGGATCGCGAACGGTTCCACGACCAGTCCGAGCGGATGCCAGTCGGCTGAGCTGGTGACGAGCTGCGGCGCCAGCGCCAGTTGCGCGAGCCACGAGGCGCCCACGAGGACGGAGCCGACGGTCATGCGCAGAGCGGTCGTATGCAGCGGGCCGACTGGCATCGCAACCAGGGAGGCGGCCGCCGGATCGTCCAGCACGTAGCACGCGCCGAGCAACGTCACCAGCATCGAGACGTGCAGGGCCGTCGTGGCGTCGACGGTCCCGAGCCCGTAGCGCGCTGACACCAGGCCGGCCACCACCAGGACGCCGACCACCGCGCTGACCCCGACCGGGGTCAGCCGGGAGGACCGCAGCACGGCGGCCATGACCTCGACCCTCAACCGCAGACCCATCCGTCGGGACGCTGCTGGGGCTGCGCGAGACCGAGCGACTCAGCGATCTGGTCCACCGTCGCTCCCGCTCCCCAGTCGATCGCGTCCACCCGACCGCGCGCCTCTTCGAGGGGCAGCGCGAGCAGCTGCTCGACGACGTCGACCTCCGAGACGCTGAAGACGTAGCCCGATGCCGAGCGGACCGAGCTCGTCACGAGCGCGCCGCCCTGAGTGGCGGCCAGAAGTCCACGCAAGCCGGCTCGGACGTCCGGGGACGACGACGCGGCCGCCCACAGGACGAGCACCCCCGGTGCGTCGCAGAGCGGTTCAACCTGCCCCGAGCTCGGTGCTGCGACACCGTCGACGAGCTCGGCAGCGATGTCGACGCCGAACGCCAGGGTCGTGAACTCTTCGAGACTGCCCGAGGCCGTCACGGTCCAGTCCATCGGTGCCGCTACCGATCCGGCCGGCACAACAAGGGTCCCGTCGAGGGTGGCGTACGGGACCTGCACAACATGCAGATCCGACATCCGTCGGGCAGAGTTCGGGACGGCGGCACGCACTCCAGCCACGACGGCCGCCCATTCATCGACGCGCGACTCGAAGCCGTCGAGCGGGCAGTAGAGGTCCGAGTCGACCTCCTGGCACGAGCGGAGCCCGTCGAGCGCGCTGCTGTCGACAGCGGGCGGGACCTCCGTCGCACGGAGCGGGACTGTAGTCAGGGAGGCGACGGCCAGGATCGGCACCAGAACGGCGGCCCAGATGCGCCAGGGGGGACCGTCGCGCATCGATGCCACCATGCCGAGCAGCGCCAGGAGGGCCAGGATCCACAGGAGGTGGAGTCCTGCGGGACGCCCCAGCAGCTGCCAGGGAAGGGTTCCGGGGTCGATCGGGTCCAGCGGGACCACGACAGCGAGCCAGGAGGTCGGCACCAACCCTGCCTGACCGATGAATACCATGATGAACACCAGCACGAGGGCCGCCAGTCCCAGCGCTGAATGGCGCACGAGTCGACCCAGGAGAACTCCCACGACTCCACCGAGCCAGACGATGGCAGGCGCGGTCAGTGTCTCGAGAACCAGGACCCGGCCGGCCGCGTTCTCACCAGAGGCGAGCGCAGCGAGCCAGCCAGCGACCAGGAGACCCCACACCATGGCCGGGATGGCTTGACCCGCAAGAAGAGTCAGCGTCGAGACCCAGCGCGGCATCGGCTGCACGCTCTCCAGCTCGTCCGAACCGACTCGCTCGGCACTCATGGCGGTCAGGAGTGCGACCAACGCGACGCCGGCCGCTGGGAGCAGGCTCCAGGACTGCGCCGCCACCGACGCCGAGGACAGAACCGGATATGCGGCGGATCGGTCGATCGAGGCTTGCACCCACTGCCAGACCGGCAGGAGCATCGAAAGCACCACGACCGGATGTCGCAGTGCCCTCCACCCGCGCGAGGCGACCAGTGAAAGGAGTACTTCCGGGGACGACGTGCTGGCCATCGGCCTCACGGTCGCCCACTCGTCGCCACGATGTACCCGTCTTCAATCGACGGCGCCGCCAGGCTCGCACCCATGGGCGGGTTGCCGACGTACCGCATGAGCCCCTGCTCGCCGATGCGCCAGGACGCTAATACCCCGGCCTCCTGGCCGGTACTTTCCCACACGCGTCCCCGGGCCAGGTCAGTCAATGCGCTGGGCGTTCCTTCGAAGACGACCGCTCCGGACTGGAGGACCAGGACACGGTCGCAGAGTGCGGCGACGTCCTCGGTCTGATGAGTGGAAAGGAGCACGGTCCGACGCTCGGCCAAATCGGAGATCGTGGAACGAAATCGGACACGTTGGCTGGGGTCCATGCCGACGGTCGGCTCGTCCAGCAGCAGCAGCTGCGGGTCGCCGAGCATCGCGCACGCTAGCGCCAGACGCTGTCTCATACCGCCAGAGAGCTTCCCGATCCGAACCCGTCGCGAATCCTCGAGCTCTACCTCCGACAGCACTCGTGAGACTTCGTGCGCACGCACGGCACGACCTGCGATGTCCCGCAGCAGCGCCACGTACGCCACGTACCGTTCGACTGTATAGGTCGGGTAAAAACCAGGGCTCTGGGGTAGATAACCGATGTTCCTGCGGACGCGAGACCTTTCGGCCCGAAGGTGCGCCTCTGTGCCATCAATGAGCAGCATTCCTGACTGTGGCGGTGCGGCGGTGGCGAGTACGCGCATCAGGGATGATTTTCCGGCTCCGTTCGGGCCGAGCAATGC
Source organism: Cellulomonas sp. (assembly GCA_036404115.1). Classification (GTDB taxonomy): domain Bacteria; phylum Actinomycetota; class Actinomycetes; order Actinomycetales; family Cellulomonadaceae; genus Cellulomonas. Next base: position 13,000 of record DASWPG010000067.1, on the reverse strand, counting down.
GGTCACCCCCCCCGTTCAGGGTGAGGTTGAGCCTGTTGATCACGACACGCTTGCCGCGCGCTATGGTCATTTCGCGCGCAACCAATGCTGCATGGCTCATTGCATTCTCTCTGTCGCTACTCCTGCTGTGTGACACAGGATGTGGCGCGTGGGGTTGCCCTCGCGCCACATCCTGGTCTTCATGAGGGCTCGGTGCGTGACGTCAGCATGTATCGAGACGATCGAACCGTGCAGTGTAGAACCGGGACTCCGTGTACGAGGTCCCGCTGGGGCGAGACGCGCAAGCACCGTCGGCGTCAAAGGCCCAGATCATACGGATCCGTTGCGTGCTGCTGCAACCGTTTTAGGCCCTCGCGTAATCGTTCGAGCCTGACGAGTACGTCGTGACCGACACGCAGCTGGGTGCGGTCCCGGCCGACGCGGCAGACGCGAAGAGGATGCCGCTACCCATGACACCTGCAGCCGCCACGAATGATGCCAGCGCCCTGAGCCTCGCGCCGCGCATCAGCATGACTCCAGGCCAGCGGGTACCGCGTAATACGGCGCGGAGTACTGCCTCGAGTATCCAGATGAAAGCGACTGGCAGCTGCTGTCGTTCGTATAGTTCCACACCAGCTTCAGCCGTTGACTCGACGAGCATCCGTTGTACGCCTTGGCGTACGTGTGCCAGGTATCGCCCCATGTCGTCAACGACACGCAGCTGGGTGCGGCCGCTGCCTGCGCTCCGACCGCCGGCCCGACGATGCCTGCAAACGCTATCGCTAGGCCCGCTGCGGGACCTATCAGTCGTTTCAGTGTGACGATTTCTCCCCTTGTTATCGTCGGTGCTTGCGGATGTGACGCTAGTAGGAGTCGGTCTGACGAGGGCCGATTTGATGTGTGACACACATCACATCGCATTATCGCGGTAGGGGCCGGTGGGCCTGCCAGGGCGTGTTGACTAAGTCGGTCTTGATCCAGCTGAGGAGGGTGGCCAGAGCGATCGCGGCGTTGTAGGCGCGGGCGGTCTGGTCGTCCCGTTCGGGGACCGTGGTCCTGACGCCGCGCTCGCGCAGCCAGGCCCGGTTCGCCCGCGAGAGGTAGCCCTCGTCGGCGAGTACCCGCTGCGAGCGGGACGCGGATGTGGTCGAGCTCAACGGGCGGCCCGCACCGTCGCAGGCCAGGTGGATCGTCCAGGTCAGACCACCGTGGAGTCGACCGAGACCACCCGGTCCAGCCTGCCCGCGGCGTCGGACCGTTTGTGGACCTCGGTCAGCATCGCCGCCCACGTGCCGTCCCCGGACCAGCGCATGAACTGCTTGTCGATCGAGTTCCATCTCCCGAACCGGGCCCGCACGTCCCGCCACGGCGAGCCCGTGCGGTACTTCCAGATCATCGCCCCGACCGCGACCCGGTGATCCGACCACGGCCGGCCTCTGCCCTGCACCGGCGGAGGCAACGGCTCGATGGCCGACCACACCTCCTCCGAGATCTCCGCACGCACGGAACAACCTCACCCACGACAATCTCGACCGGGTTGGTCAGCACGCCCTAGGCTGGGCAGCCGGGTCTCGCACTGATCCGATGAGCCGGGGCTCCGGCTGACGAGTGTGACCGCGCCGCCGTCCGCTGCGGCCGACCCGCCCCCACCGGAGCGCATCGTGCCCGACCTGTCCCACCTGTCCCCGCTGCCCGACCCGCGCGGGGTCCCCGACCTCCCGGCCGTCTGTGTCCTCGTCCTGCTCGGCAGCCTGCGCCGCGGGTCCGCCAACCGCCGGCTCGCGCACGCCCTGGCCGCCGCCGCCCCGCCCGGCGTGCTGGCCACCGTGCACCCCACGCTGGGTGATCTGGCCCACTACGACCAGGACATCGACCTGCCCGAGGTCCGCCCGGCCCCGGTGGAGGCGCTGCTGGCTGCCGTCCGGGGCGCCGACGCGCTGATCGCGGTGACCCCCGAGTACAACGGCACCACCTCGTCCGCGCTGAAGAACGCGGTCGACTGGGCCTCGCGCCCCGCCCGGCGCAGCCCGCTGTCCGGCAAGCCGGTCGCGGTGATCGGCGCCGCCTTCGGGCAGCACGGCGGCGTCTGGGCGCAGACCGAGCTGCGCCGAGCGTTCGAGATCGCCGGTGCCCGTGTCCTGACCGAGCCGGTGATCGCGATCGGCGGGGCCGGTGCGCGGTTCGCCGAGCTGGCGCCGGAGGCGGACCCGGAGCTCGGGACGCAGCTCGCGGCGCTGTACGACGCGGTGCGTCGGGCGGTCGCGGCGGGGGAGGGGAGCGCCAACTGACCAGGGAAGGGGGCGGGCTTCCGGACGCCCGCCCCCTTCCCCGCCACCGCGGGCGTGTGCGAGGGTGTGCCGCACCGCCGTCCGGTCGTCTGCAGGAGGTCTGTCGTGGTTCGTCTCGGGATCCTGTCGATCGGTCAGGCGCCGCACCCGACGCTCGCGGACGGCTTCGGCGCGCTGCTGCCGGACGTGCAGCTGGTGCAGCACGGCGTGCTGGACGGTCTGACCCTGGCGGAGATCGAAGCGCTGGCGCCGGCGGCCCCGGGGGAGAACGTGCTGACCACCGACCTGCCGAGCGGGACGACGGTGGTGGTCGCGGAGCACCATGTCGTGGACCGGCTGCCGGCCGCGGTGGCGGCGCTGGAGGAGCACGCAGACGTGACCTTCCTGGCGTGCACCGGAGAGTTCGCGCCGATCCCGCACCGCAAGCCGTTCTTCACCCCGCACGAGCTGCTCTCCGGCGGGACGCTCGCGCTGGCCGGCCGGGCCGACGTGCTGGGGGTGCTGTGCCCGCTGCCGGAGCAGGCGGAGTTCGCCCGGCAGAAGTATCAGGCCCTGGTGCGCCCGGGGGTGCGGGTGGTGGTCGCGGACGCATCGCCGTACACCTCGGGCCCCGCGGACGTGACGGCGGCCGCGGCGCGGCTGCGGGCGGCCGGTGCCGGGATCGTGGCGCTGGACTGCATGGGCTACGACGACTCGACGCGCGCCCTGGTGACACAGGAGGTCGGGGTGCCGGTGGTGGTGGCGCGGACGGTGGCGGCCCGGCTGATGGCGGAGGTGCTGGACAGCTACCGCTCGGTGCTGGGCGTCCCGGCCTGACCGGCCGCATCGGGGGTCAGCCGGAGCGCGACGGCCAGCGCGATCCGGGTGTCGTGCTCGGTGAGGGCCACCCCGAGCCGCTGCTCGATCTGCGCCAGCCGGTACCGCACCGTGTTGCGGTGCACGCCGAGCGCCCGGGCGGTGCCGGCCGCGGAGCCCCCGGCGTCCAGGAACGCGCGCAGGGTGGCGAGCAGGGCGGGCTCGCCGAGCAGCGGCTCCACGACGGTGCGGGACTCCTGGCGCAGCAGCGGGTCGAGGTCCCAGAGTGCCAGCACGCGGTCCACCCGCCGGCCGAGGCCGTGCCGGACCAGCGAGCTGCTGCCGGGCGGGACGGGCAGCACGGAGGCGCGCCGGGCCTCGACGATGGAACGGGCCAGGCCGACCGGCCCGCGCCGGGCCGCCCCGAGACCGGCGGTGAGCGCCTGGCCCTCGGGCTCCTCGGCCAGGAACTCCAGCACCGGGTCCAGCCGGGCGGCGAGGTCCACGGCGGACGGCAGGCCGGCGAGCTCGGGGGCGGTCAGCCAGGACACCGCGCCGGTGGCCTGCGGCACCAGCCCGGCCGCGCCGAGCCCCGACTGGCGCAGCAGGTCCTCGACCACCGAGAGCGTGGCGCCGTGCACCGGGCCGCCCTCGGTGGCGCGCAGGTGCACGGCGGTGTGCCAGCCGTCCAGCTCCCAGCCGAGCGCGGCGGCCTCGGCCTGCGCCCGCGGGGTGAGCGCGTCCGGCTCGGCCAGCAGCTCCTGCAGCAGACGGGCGCGGGCCAGTCGTTCGCGCTCGTCCACCAGGAACCGGTTGATCGCCCAGGCTGCGACCGCGTTGCGCGCGACCTGGAGCACGTCCAGGGCCAGCGCGCGCCACAGCCGCCCGCCGCCGCGCCGCTGCGCGACCAGCAGCAGCGGTCGCTCCCGCACCTCGGCCGGCAGGGGGACCGGCTGCACGGCCACCGCGCGACCGTTGCTGATCTCGGTGTAGGCCGTGCCGCCGTGGCGCAGGTGCACGGTCTGGAACGCCGGCTGGTCCACCGCGGTGGCGCCGCGCTCGGCCTGCAGCAGCCGGGCGCCGGACTGCACGGCGACCACGCCGTCCAGGGTCGCGGCCACGGCGCGCAGCAGCGCGGACAGGTCGAGCTGCTCGGTGGTGATGGCGGTGGCGGCCCGGCGCAGCGCGTGCGCGTGCAGCACGTCCGGGCGGGCCACCGCGAGGGCCAGGTCGGCCAGGGCGCGCAGCGGCTCGGGGCCGGCGACCCGCAGCACGCTGACCCCCAGGCGCTCGGCGAGCAGCGCGGCGGCCACCGGCACCGGTCGGGCGTGCGGCACCAGCACGGTCGCGGCGCCCTCGTCCGCCGCGACCCGTAGCGCGAGGTCGAGCACGAAGTCACGGCCCTCGCGCTGCCACGCCTCGGCGTCCTCCAGCAGCACGGCGGCCCCGGCCAGCGCGGGCAGCGGCGCGGCGCGGTCGTGCGCCCGGGCGAGCACCTGGTCGCCGCGCAGCGCCACCAGGTGCCGCACCGGGGCGTCCACGTCGCCGTGGCCGAGCAGCTCGACGCCGGTCACGCCGGGCAGGGCGACCAGATCGGCGACGGTCACCGGCTGGCCGACGCTGCCGGCCCCGAAGCCGCCGGCCGCACCGAGGGCGGCGACCAGGCCCGGATCGGTGGACAGGCCGGGCAGCACCGGCTCGCTCATGCCGGCACCCCCACCCGGCCGCGCTCGATCAGCGCACGGCCCGCGTCGGTGTACCAGGGGGCGGCGACCGGCAGCCGGTAGACCAGCACGTCGGTGCCGGTGCGCAGGTCCGCCACCAGCACGGGGTGCAGGGTGCGGGCGTCCAGCACCCCGACCACGTCCGGCACGCCCGCGACCGGTCGGCCGTCCAGGGTGCAGTGGTGGAACTCGGTGTCCGCGTCCAGCCGGGACACCCCGTCCGCGCCGACCACGGCGGCGACCACCCGGCCGCCGGTGCGCTCGACGTGCCGGACGTCGCCGCGCGCGACCACGCGCAGCCCGAGCGGTCCGAGCGCCGCCTCGACCTGCGCGGTGGCTCCGGAGCCGGTGCCGCTCGCAGCGCCGGTCCCGGAGCCGATCCCGGTGCCGGTCCCAGCGGTCCCGGCGCGGTACCCGGCGTCGGTGCTCGCCCCGGCTGCCCGCAGGTCGAGCAGCGCCCCGCCGAGGTCCACCGCGCGCCGCACCGTCCCCGCGGTGCCCGCCGACCGCAGCGCCCCGACCGTGGTCGGGTACAGCGCCGCCGCAGCCCGGCCGCCGAGCGGGGGCAGCAGCGCGCGGGTCAGTCCCTCCACGTCCTCGTCGCCGGCCTCGCGCACGGTCAGCACGTGCCCGCTCGGGGAGGCCAGCGCGACCGGGCCGACCGGGCCGCCGGCCAGGGCGAGCAGGGTCTGGTCGATCCGCGGCAGGGCCCGGCCCATCAGGTCCGCGTCCAGCAGGGGCAGGCCGGTCTGCCGGGCGGCCGCCGCGGCGGTCGCGGCGTTCTGGCCGCCGATCTCCAGGGCGACCAGCGCCGGGAACGGGGCACCGGTCTCGTGCGCGAGGGCGTGCACCGCGGCGCGCAGCTCGTGCGCCGGGACGCGTTCGCGTCCGATCAGCGGGGCGCCGATCTGGGCGACCGCGCACACCCGGGTGCCGGGGTCGAGCTCGGCCAGGTCGGCGACGGTCACCGGCACGGTCGAACCGCTGTCGTCCGCGGTGTCGCCGCCGCCGCCGCCGCCGAGCAGCAGGCCGCCGAGCGCGAGGGCATCCACCGCCCGTCCGGTCAGCTGCCAGGTCATGCGCGCTCCTGTCGGGCACAGTGCACAGAACATCCGGGAGCCATTGTGCAGCATGGCCGATGCGGTGCCGTCGGTCGGCTTCCTACGCTCACCCACGACCCCAGCGAGACCCCTCAGAGACCCCTGCACGACCCCCTCCCAGAAGGCCGAGGTTCCTCCTATGTCCTCGCGAACGCACCTCTCCCGCTTCCGCTCCGTCGGTGTGGCGGCCGGCGTCGGCGCGACCCTGGCGGCACTGGCCGCCTGCGGCTCGTCGTCCTCGTCGTCGTCCTCCTCCTCCGCGACCGCCGACCCGGTCACCCTGACCATGTACATGTGGACGAGCTCCCAGGAGGAGGTCGACGCCTGGGAGTCCGTCGCCGACCTGGTCACGGAGGAGTACCCCGAGATCACGATCGAGTTCCAGACCGCCGACTGGGCGAACTACTGGACCAAGCTGGTCGCCGACGTCAGCGGCGGCACCGACCTGTGCATCGTCGGCGTGCAGAGCCTGCGCATCCCCGGCGTCTCCGACCTGCTGGTACCGCTGGACGACGCGATGACGGACACCGGCATCGACGCGGCCGACTTCGACTCCAGCATCCTCGAGGCGATGCAGGTCGACGGGGAGCAGCTCGGCATCCCCTACGACTACGGCCCCCTGATGATGTACTACAACAAGGACCTGTTCGCCGCCGCCGGCGTGGCCGAGCCCGAGCTGGACTGGACGGTCGACGACTTCGAGGCCGCGATCGAGGCGATCAGCGCCACCGGCACCTACGGCACGATCGTCTACCCGAACGCCGACTACACCGAGCCGTGGGCGCTGAACCTCGGCGGGGTGCAGGCGGTGGACTCCGACGGCGAGCTCGCCGTGACCGATCCGGACTACGTCTCGTCCATGGAGACCATCGCCTCCTGGGTGAGCGCGGGCTACGCCCCCGAGGTGCCGGCCGGTGCCGGCTGGGCGCTGGACCAGTTCAACTCCGGCAACGTCGCGACGGCCGTCGACGGCCCGTGGAACCTGATCAACACGAACGCCAGCGCCGACTTCGAGGTCGGCATCGCGCCGGTCCCGGCCGGTGACGGCGGGCAGAGCACGGTCACCGAGGGCTCCGGCTTCGGGATCGCGCAGTCCTGCCAGAACCAGGACGAGGCGGCCAAGGCGCTGTCCGTGATCACCGGTGCCGACGCGGCCGAGCAGCTGGCCACGGCCGGCCGGGCGTTCCCGGCCCGGATCGCGCAGCAGGACTACTGGTACGCCAACGTGGACGACGCCACCAAGGAGGCGATGGAGTACGCCATCGACCACACCGAGGCGCAGCGCACCACCGAGAACTGGACGTCCGTGGTGGACGCCTTCACCCAGTACGGGGTGGATGCGCTGAACGGCAACGGGACGGTGGCCGACTTCCTCGACCAGGTGCAGAGCACGGCGGGCTCCGGGTCGTGACCTCCACGGCGGTCCGGCCCGCCCAGCGGCAGCCGGCGGCGGGCACCCAGCCCCGCCGCCGGCTGCGCGGGGAGCGCCGCACGGCGGCCGGTCTGCTGGCCCCGCTGCTGATCGGGTTCTCGCTGTTCACGGTCTTCCCGGTGCTGTACTCGCTGGTGATGAGCCTGTACGACTGGCCCGTCTTCGGGGACCGGACCTTCCTCGGCATCGGCAACTACGCCGCGCTGCTCACGAACAGCTCGTTCCGGACCGTGCTGGGCAACACGGCACTGTTCGTCGGGGTGTACGTGCCGGCCAACATCGCGATCAGCCTGAGCCTGTCGCTCTGGATGCGCACGCCGGGCCTGCGCGGCCGCAACCTCTACCGGGTGCTGTTCTTCCTGCCGGCGGTCACGCCGATCGTGGCGAACGCGGTGGTGTGGCAGCTGCTGTTCCAGTCGGACGGTGTGGTGGCCAGCCTGTGGACCTCGGTGCTCGGCACGGACGCGCCGAACTTCCTCGGCGAGGCCGGCTGGGCCCGGCTGATCGTGGTGCTGATGGTGCTGTGGCAGGGGGTCGGCTACAACACGCTGATCCTGTCCGCCGGCCTGGACGCCATGCCGGAGGAGGTGCTGGAAGCGGCCCGGATCGACGGTGCCGGTGCGGTGCGCCGGCTGCGGCACATCGTGCTGCCGCTGATCTCGCCCACCCTGTTCTTCGCCCTCGTCACCACGCTGATCGGGGCGTTCCAGGTGTTCTCCGAGCCGTTCATCCTCACCGACGGCGGCCCGGGGGACGCCACCGAGTCCCTGGTGACCCTGCTGTTCCGCACCGGGTTCCGGCAGTACGCGATGGGCGAGGCGTCGGCCATCGCCTGGATCGTCTTCCTGCTGATCATCCTCGTCACGGCCGTGCAGTTCGCCGTCCAGCGCAGGTGGGTGCACTATGACGCGAGCTGAGACCCTGACCGCTCCGGCCGTCGCCCCGCGGGTGCGCCGCCGACGCGCCGGCCGGACGCTGCGCCGCACCGCCTCCCAGGTCGCGCTGACCCTGGTGCTGGTGGGCTACCTGTTCCCGTTCGTCTGGATGGTGGCGACCTCGCTGAAGTCCGACGGCGAGGTGTTCACCACCCCGCCGTCGCTGTTCGGCCACACGCTGCGGTTCGACAACTACCCGCAGATGCTCGAGTACATCCCGTTCCTGCGCCAGCTCGCGAACAGCGTGCTGGTCGCCGCGAGCGGGGCGGCCATCGCGGTCGTGGTGTCGGTGTGCGCGGCCTACGCGTTCGCGCGGTTCACCTTCCGCGGCCGGGACACCCTGTTCCTGGTGCTGCTGACCGCCCTGATGGTGCCGCAGGAGGTCGTGGTCATCCCGATGTTCCAGCTGATGCGGCTGGTGCAGTGGCAGGACAGCTGGCAGGCCCTGGTGCTGCCGTGGGCGTTCACCGTGTTCGGGACCTTCCTGCTGCGGCAGTTCTTCCTCAACCTGCCCCTGGAGGTCGAGGAGGCCGCTCGGCTGGACGGTGCCGGCCGGCTGCGGATCCTCGCGCAGATCGTGGTGCCGATGGCCCGCCCGGCGATCGCCGTGCTCGCCGTCTTCACCTTCCTCGGCTACTGGAACAGCTTCCTGTGGCCGCTGATCATCATCAGCTCCACCGACAACGCCACCCTGCCGCTCGGCCTGCAGATGTTCCAGGGCCAGAGCGGCAACCACTGGACGTTGCTGATGGCCGCCGCGACCTGCGCGGTCATCCCGATGGTGGTGCTGATCCTCGCCCTGCGCCGGCACCTGGTGGCCGGCATCGCCCTCGGCGGCCTCGGTGGCCGATAGACCCGTGGAGGAGCACATGTTCGACGCCTGGGACGACGACGCGCGCCGCGCGCACGCCTGGAGCTGGTTGCGCGAGCACCGGTTCGGGGTGTTCCTGCACTGGGGCGTGTACGCGCTGGCCGCCCGGCACGAGTGGGTGCGGTACCGCGAGCGCCTGGACGACGACGCGTACCAGCGCTACGTGGACCACTTCGACCCCGACCTGTTCGACGCGGACGCCTGGGCCGCGGCGGTCGAGGGCGCCGGTGCCTCGTTCGGCGTGCTGACCACCAAGCACCACGACGGGTTCTGCCTGTGGCCGAGCGCGGCCGGCGACTACACGGTGGCGCAGACGCCGTTCGGCGCGACCGGCCGGGACATCGTGCGCGAGTACGTCGACGCGTTCCGCGCTCACGGGCTCGGTGCCGGGCTCTACCACTCGCTGCTGGACTGGCACCACCCGGACTTCGCCATCGACGGCTTCCACCCGCAGCGTGCCGAGCCGGACGTGGCGGAGCGGAACGCCGGTCGGACCGGCGCGGACTACCGCAGCTACCTGCACGCCCAGCTGCGCGAGCTGCTCGACGGGTACGGCGACGTCCCGGTGCTGTTCGCGGACTTCACCTACGACGGCGGCTACCCGAGCGACGAGGGGCCGGTCTGGGGCGGGAAGGGCGCCGAGGACTGGGGCTCGCCCGAGCTGCTGACCATGCTGCGCGAGCTGCAGCCGACCATGCTGGTCAACGACCGGCTCGGGATCGGCGCGGGGGACTTCCTCACGCCCGAGCAGTACCAGCCGGCCGGCCCGATGACCGCCGACGGTGAGCCGCGTCCCTGGCTGGCCTGCCAGACCATCGACGGCAGCTGGGGCTACGACCGGGACAACCGCGCCGTGAAGTCGCCCGACCTGGTGCTGCGGATGCTGATCGACACCGTGTCCAAGGACGGGTCGTTCCTGCTGAACGTCGGCCCGGACGGTCGGGGCCGGTTCGACGCCGACGCTCGCCGGGTGCTGGCCGAGATCGGCGGCTGGATGGACCTGCACCGGCGGTCGATCGACGGGGCGGGCGCCGCGCCGTGGACCCCGCCGGCCGACGCCCGGTACACCCGGCGCGGCGACCGGCTCTACCTGCACCTGTTCGCCTGGCCGTACGGCGCCGTGCACCTGCCCGGGCTGGCCGGCAAGGTGCGGTACGCCCAGCTGCTGGACGACGCCTCGGAGATCCGGATGTCGGTGACCGACCCGGACGCACCGGCGTTCACGATCTTCGAGGGCGGGCAGCCGGCCGGCACCCTCACGCTGCACCTGCCGACCGTGCCCCCCGACGTCCTGGTGCCGGTGGTCGAGCTCGTGCTGGAGGAGGACTGACGTGCGGATCGGCATCGACGTGGGCGGCACCAACACCGACGCCGTCCTGCTGGACGGCGACCGCCTGGTCGCCTCGGTGAAGCGCTCGACCACGCAGGACGTGGCCGGCGGGGTGCTCGTGGCCCTCGCCGCGCTGCTCGGTGCGGCGGGGGTGGACGCGGCGGCGGTGGACGCGGTGATGATCGGCACCACCCAGTTCACCAACGCCGTGGTGGCCCGGCGCGACCTGGTGCGCACCGGGGTGCTGCGGCTCGGCCTGCCCGCCGGCACCGGGGTGCCGCCCATGCTGGACTGGCCGGCCGACCTGGTGGAGCAGGTCGGCCGGCACACCGTGCTGGCGCACGGCGGGCACGAGTACGACGGCCGACCGATCTCGGCGCTGCGCCCGGACGAGATCCGCCGAGCCGCGGACGAGTTCGGGGCCGCCGGGGTGCAGGCGGTCGCGATCACCTCGGTGTTCTCCCCGGTGGCCCGCGAGTCCGAGGTCGAGGCGCACGCGCTGCTGGCCGCCGAGCTGCCCGGGGTGCACTTCTCGCTGTCGCACCGGATCGGCCGGATCGGGCTGATCGAGCGGGAGAACGCCACGATCATCAACGCCGCGCTGCTGGACGTGGCGGACCGGGTGACCGCCGCGTTCCGGGACGCGCTGGAGCGCAGCGGCATCCGGGCGCCGCTGTACCTCTCCCAGAACGACGGCACGCTGATGGACGTGATGTACGCCCGGGCGTACCCGGTGCTGACCTTCGCCTCCGGCCCGACCAACTCGATGCGCGGCGCCGCCCGGCTGTCCGGGCTGGACGACTGCATCGTGGTGGACATCGGCGGCACGACGTCCGACGTCGGGGCGCTCGCGGGCTCGTTCCCGCGTCAGGCCGGCTCCGAGGTGGACATCGGCGGCGTCCGGACCAACTTCCGGATGCCCGACGTGGTGTCGATCGGCATCGGCGGCGGCAGCATCGTGGACCCCGCGGACCCGACCGCGGTCGGCCCGACGAGCGTCGGCTTCCGGCTGCTGCGGGACGCCCTGGTGTTCGGCGGCAGCACGTTGACCGCCACCGACGTCGCGGTGGCCGCGGGCGTCGCGGACATCGGCGACCGGTCCGCGGTGCGGTACCTGGACCGGGCGTTCGTGGCGGCGTCGATGGCCTCGATGGCCGAGCGGATCGCCGCGCGGGTCGACGTGATGCGTGCGACCCCGCAGCCGGTACCGGTGGTGCTGGTCGGCGGCGGTGCGGTCCTGGCCCGCGCCGGGCTGCCCGGCGTCGCCGAGCTGGTGGTGCCGGAGAACGCCGGGGTCGCGAACGCCCTCGGCGCCGCGATCGCCCAGATCGGCGGCGAGGTGGACCGGATCGACTCCGTGGGGGACCGCAGCCGCGCGGACGTGCTGCAGGCGGCCTGCGACGAGGCCGTGGCCCGCGCGGTCGCGGCCGGGGCCGAGCCCGGCAGCGTGCAGGTGGTGTCGGTCGAGGAGGTGCCGATCTCCTACCTGCCCGGCGGATCGGTGCGGATCAAGGTCAAGGCCGTGGGGGACCTGCGGATCGAGGAGGCGGCACGATGACGACCACCCGGACGGCGGCGGACCTGCGGGCCGTCACCGCGGCCGAGCTCGAGGCGATCGCCCGCGGCGCGGCGCTGCTCGGCACCGGCGGCGGCGGCGACCCGTACGTGGGCCGGCTGCTCGCCGAGCACGCGCTCGGCCCGGGCGGCAGCGTGCCGGTGGTGCCGCTGCACGAGCTGCCGGACGACGCGGTGGTGGCCGCGGTCGGGATCATCGGCGCCCCGACGATCGGGGTGGAGAAGATCCAGGGCGCGAACGAGACGATCGACGCGATCGCGGCGCTGAACTCGGCGCTGCCGCGGCCGGTCACCCACCTGGTGTGCACCGAGATCGGCGGCTCCAACTCGATGGTGCCGATCGTCGCGGCGGCACGCACCGGGCTGCCGCTGGTGGACGCCGACGGGATGGGCCGGGCGCTGCCCGAGCTGCAGATGCTCACCCCGGGCCTGCACGGGCACGCGGCCACGCCGCTCGGACTGTCGGACGAGAAGGGCAACCGGCTGGTGCTGCACGCCACGGACAACCTGTGGGCGGAGCGGCTCGCGCGGTCGGCCGCCGTCACCATGGGCTGCTCGGCCTGCTACGCGATGTACCCGCTGAGCGGGGCCGAGGCCCGGGCCGCCTACATCCCCGGCACGCTGAGCTGGGCGTACCGGCTCGGCCTGCTGATGGCCGAGGCGCGCCGGCGGCACGAGGACGTCGCGGCCGTGCTGGCGGACGAGCTCGGCGGCGCCGTGCTGTTCCGCGGCAAGGTGGTGGACGTGGACCGCCGCACCGAGGGCGGGTTCGTGGTCGGCACCGGCCGGCTGGACGGCGTGGACGGCTGGGCCGGCTCGGGGTTCACGCTCCGGTTCCAGAACGAGCACCTGGTGGCCGAGCGGGACGACGAGGTGCTGGTCACCACGCCCGACCTGGTCTGCGTGCTCGACGCGGACGTCGCCGCGCCGGTCACCACCGAGGCGCTGCGGTACGGCATGCGGGTCAGCGT
>DASWPG010000066.1:0-62684 GCA_036404115.1 Cellulomonas sp. | reverse complement strand
GAGGCCCCGGTCGGCAAGTTCGGCGAGATCGTGGCCGGAGCGATCGGCGAGCGGGTCAAGCACGAGATCGCCGAGCGGACCGGGTTCGACACCCGGGTCACGGTGCTGGGTCACGTGCAGCGCGGCGGCTCCCCGGTCCCGGCGGACCGGATCCTGGGCAGCCGGTTCGGCGTGGCGGCGATCGACGCGATCAGCCGGGGCGAGACCGATGTGATGACCGCTCTGCGCGGCGAGGACATCACGCTGGTCCCGCTGTCCGAGATCGCGGGCAAGGTCAAGCACGTCCCGGGCGATCTGCTGGACGTCGCACGCGCCCTTGCCTGAGTTTTTCCGCTTTGACCCGTTGTCAAATCCGTCGGTAGGATGGTCGACGGTGTCGCGTGCCCGCGTGGTTCGTCCCGCGGAGCACCGACTGCCAGATCCATCCCCGGACCCCCGCCACCTGGCGGAACGGCCCGACTTCTGTCCGCACAACGTATCTGTCCGCATCGGAGCCCACCCCTACATGAGCATCTCCACCCCCGCCAAGTCCGGCACCCCCCAGGTCGCGATCAACTACATCGGCTCCGCCGAGGACTTCCTCGCCGCTGTCGACGCGACCATCAAGTACTTCAACGATGGCGACATCGTCGAGGGTACGATCGTCAAGGTCGACCGCGACGAGGTACTGCTGGACATCGGTTACAAGACCGAGGGCGTCATCCCGTCCCGGGAGCTGTCGATCAAGCACGACGTCGACCCCGGTGAGGTCGTCCAGGTCGGCGACGCGGTCGAGGCCCTTGTCCTCCAGAAGGAGGACAAGGAGGGTCGCCTGATCCTGTCCAAGAAGCGCGCCCAGTACGAGCGCGCCTGGGGCACGATCGAGAAGATCAAGGAGGAGGACGGCGTCGTCACCGGCACCGTCATCGAGGTCGTCAAGGGCGGCCTCATCCTCGACATCGGCCTGCGCGGCTTCCTGCCCGCCTCGCTGGTGGAGATGCGTCGTGTCCGCGACCTCGCGCCCTACGTGGGCAAGGAGATCGAGGCGAAGATCATCGAGCTGGACAAGAACCGCAACAACGTGGTCCTGTCCCGCCGCGCCTGGCTCGAGCAGACCCAGTCCGAGGTCCGCTCCACCTTCCTGCAGACCCTGCAGAAGGGCCAGGTCCGCCCCGGTGTCGTGTCCTCCATCGTCAACTTCGGTGCCTTCGTGGACCTGGGTGGCGTCGACGGTCTGGTGCACGTCTCCGAGCTGTCCTGGAAGCACATCGACCACCCGTCCGAGGTCGTCGAGGTCGGCCAGGAGGTCACGGTCGAGGTCCTGGACGTCGACTTCGACCGCGAGCGGGTCTCGCTGTCGCTGAAGGCGACCCAGGAGGACCCGTGGCAGGCCTTCGCCCGGACCCACGCCATCGGCCAGGTCGTCCCGGGCAAGGTCACCAAGCTCGTCCCGTTCGGTGCGTTCGTGCGCGTAGAGGACGGCATCGAGGGCCTGGTGCACATCTCCGAGCTGGCCGTCCGCCACGTGGAGGTCCCGGAGCAGGTCGTGCAGGTCGGCGACGACGTCTTCGTCAAGGTCATCGACATCGACCTGGAGCGTCGCCGGATCTCGCTGTCGCTGAAGCAGGCGAACGAGGGCTTCGACCCGACCTCGGACGACTTCGACCCGGCCCTGTACGGCATGGCGGCGGAGTACGACGAGGAGGGGAACTACAAGTACCCCGAGGGCTTCGACCCGGCGACCAACGAGTGGCTCGAGGGCTACGAGACGCAGCGCGAGGCCTGGGAGGCGCAGTACGCCCTGGCCCACGCCCGCTGGGAGGCGCACCGCAAGCAGGTGCTCGACGCCGTCCAGGCGGACGCCGAGGCCGCTGCGGGTGGTGGCGAGGCCGCAGCCTCGTCCTCGTCCAGCACCTCGTCCTCCTACTCCTCGGCCCCGGCCCAGGAGGCGACCGGCACGCTGGCGTCGGACGAGGCCCTGGCCGCGCTCCGCGAGAAGCTCACCGGCAACTGAGCAGGACGCCCGGGCCGCGCGCCCGGGTCCGGTCCGACGGGCCGGTCACCTTCGGGTGACCGGCCCGTCGGCGTCCGTGCGGGCGAGGGTCGCCCCCGAGGAGCCTGTGGGCGGCCCGTGCGAGGATGACGGAGGCGGGGCCCTCCTGGACGTGCGGCTGCCGCCGTCCACCGGGCGACGCGGCTGAGCGCCGACCGGTGCGGATCCAGCACCGACCCGTCGTCGCACGTCAGCGCAGGCCGAAGGCCTGCCGTCCGGAAGAAGGTCCCGCTGTGCCCCCGCGCTCCACGCCGTCCCGCCCGGCGATGCTCACCGGATCGGTGCTGCGCCGATCGACCGCGCTGATCCTCCGCGGGATCGCCTCCCAGCCGCGCACCTACGTGCTGGCCATCGGCACCTCGGCGGCGTTCGGCGCCCTGACCGTGGCGGTCAGCCGGGCGCTCGGCTGGGCGACCGACGACGTCGTGGTGCCGGCGATCGAGGGCGACGCGGCCGCGCAGGGTCGGATCTGGCTCGCGGGCGGGGTGCTCGCCCTGGTGGCCGTGTCGCTGGCGGTCTCGGTGGCCGGGCGGCGGGTGTGGGCGGGCGTCGGCGTCGCGGACCAGCAGGCCGGGTACCGCCGCGGCGTCACCCGGCAGTACCTCCGGCTGCCGATGGGCTGGCACCGGCAGCACCCGACCGGTCAGCTGCTGTCGAACGCCTCGGCGGACGTCGAGGCCGCGACCGGCCTGTTCAACCCGCTGCCGTTCGCGCTCGGCGTCGTGGTGATGATCGCGGTGGCGGCGGTCGCGCTGCTGGCCACGGACGTCTGGCTGGCCCTGGCCGCGCTCGTGGTGCTGCCCGCGGCGGTGGTGGCGAACCTGGTGTTCCAGCGCCGGATGTCCCCGGCGGCGACCCGGGCGCAGCAGCTGCGGGCCGAGGTGGCCGACATCGCGCACGAGAGCTTCGAGGCCGCTCTGCTGGTCAAGTCGCTCGGCACCGAGGACCGCGAGGAGGCCCGGTTCGCCGAGCGGACCGCCCGGCTGCGGGACGCGAACGTGCGGGTCGGGATCGTGCGCGCCTACTTCGACCCGGTGATCGACATGCTGCCGAGCATCGGCACGCTGCTCGTGCTGCTGGTCGGGGTGGTACGGGCCTCGGCGGGCGCGGTCGGCACCGGCGACATCGTCTCGGCGGCCTATCTGCTGACCCTGATGGCGGTGCCTGTGCGGGCGTTCGGATGGGTGCTCGGCGAGCTGCCGCGCGGACTGGTCGGGCACGAGCGGGTCGCCCGGGTGCTGGACGCGCGGGGCGAGCTCGCGGCAGGGGACCGTCCGCTGGTCCGGACCGCCGAGGGCGCCCGGCTGCGGCTGTCCGGGGTCGGTGTGCGGGTGCCGAGCGCGCAGGGTCACGCCGAGCTGCTGCACGACGTCGACCTGGAGGTCGCCCCGGGGCGGGTGGTCGCGGTGGTCGGCGCGACCGGGGCGGGCAAGACGACGCTGGTCTCGCTGGTGCCGCGCCTGACCGACCCGAGCACCGGCACCGTCGAGGTGGACGGCGTGGACGTGCGGGACCTGGTGCCGGGCGACCTGACCGACCAGGTGGTGCTGGTGGGGCAGCAGGCCTTCGTGTTCGAGGACACCGTGCGCGGCAACGTCACGCTGAGCGACCAGGACGACCCGACGGCGCCCACGGACGAGCAGGTCTGGGACGCGCTGCGCCTCGCCCGGGTGGACGGCGTGATCCGTGCGCTGCCCGAGGGGCTGGACGCCCGGCTCGGCGAGCGCGGCTCCAACCTGTCCGGCGGGCAGCGGCAGCGCCTGGCGATCGCCCGCGCGCTCGTCCGGCGGCCCCGGCTGCTGGTGCTCGACGACGCGACCTCCGCGGTGGACCCGCGGGTCGAGCAGGGCATCCTGACCGGGCTGCGCCAGGAGGTCGCCGGTGCGGGCGCGGTGACGGGTGCTGGTACGGAGACGGGCACCGGGCCGACCGTGCTGCTGGTCGCCTACCGGATGTCCTCCGTGCTGCTCGCCGACGAGGTGGTGCACGTCGACGGCGGCCGGGTGGTCGACCATGGCACGCACGCCGACCTGCTGGCCCGCGACCCGGGCTACCGCGAGCTCGCCACGGCCTACGAGCAGGAGTCCGCCCGCCGGACCGCCCGCCGGTCGGCGGACGCCGGAGCGGCGGGCGGTGGACCCGCGGGCCGGGGGGCCGACCCCGGGGAGCCGGACGGCTCCGACGGCACCGACGACCCGGATCTGGCGGAGGTCACCCGATGAGCACGACCACCGCCTCCGACCCGGCTTCCGGGCTCGGCGGCGCCGAGGAGCTCGGCGTCCTGGGCACGCTGCGCCGGGGCGTCCAGGTCTCGCCGCAGCTGGTGCGCGGGATCGGCCTGACGTTCCTGCTGGCGACCGCCGCGGCGACCGGCAAGATCGTGGTGCCGATCGCGGTGCAGCAGACCATCGACTCCGGGGTGCTCGGTGCCGACGGCCCGGACGTGCGCCGGGTCGCGACGCTGGTGGGCCTGGCCGCGCTCGGCCTGGTCCTCGGCGGGCTGTGCTCGGCGCTGGTGAACGTGCGGCTGTTCCGGGCCAGCGAGGCCGGGCTGGCCGAGCTGCGGGTCAGGGCGTTCCGGCACGTGCACGACCTGTCGGTGCTGACCCAGAACACCGAGCGGCGCGGCTCGCTGGTCTCGCGGGTGACGTCGGACGTCGACACCATCTCGCTGTTCGTGCAGTGGGGCGGCATCATGCTGCTGGTCTCCACGCTGCAGGTGACGGTCGCGACCGTGCTGATGGCGGTGTACTCCTGGCAGCTCACCCTGCTGGTGTGGGCGTGCTTCCTGCCGCTGTCCATCGCGCTGCGCCCGCTGCAGGGCCGGGTGAACCGGGCGTACACCCGGGTGCGGGAGCGGGTCGGCGCCATGCTCGGTGCGGTGTCCGAGGCGGTGGTCGGGGCGGAGACCATCCGGGCGTACGGGGTGCAGGCCCGGGTGCAGCGGCGGATCGACGCGAGCATCACGGCGACCCGGGACGCGATGGTGCGGGCGCAGAACACCGTGGCGCTGGTGTTCTCCTCCGGCGTGCTGGTGGCGAACCTGGTGCTGGCGGCGGTCGTGGTGGCCGGGACCGCGCTGGGCGTGGCGGGCGACCTGTCGGTGGGCCGGCTGCTGGCCTTCCTGTTCCTGGTCCAGCTGTTCACCGGCCCGGTGCAGCAGGCCACCGAGGTGCTGAACGAGCTGCAGAACGCCGTCGCGGGCTGGCGGCGCGTGCTGGGCATCATCGACACCCCGGTCCAGGTCGCCGACCCGGGGCCGGACGCCGTGCCGTCGCCGCGCGGGCCGGCGCACGTGGAGCTGCGCGACGTCGGCTTCGCCTACCCGGACGGCCC
Source organism: Cellulomonas sp. (assembly GCA_036404115.1). GTDB lineage: Bacteria > Actinomycetota > Actinomycetes > Actinomycetales > Cellulomonadaceae > Cellulomonas. The sequence continues at coordinate 57,316 of DASWPG010000066.1, read as the reverse complement.
GCCGGTGCTGCACGGGGTGGACCTGGACCTGCCGGCCGGCGCGTCGGTCGCGGTGGTGGGCGCCACGGGCTCCGGCAAGACCACGATCGCCAAGCTGGTCACCCGGCTGATGGACCCCAGCGCGGGCGCGGTGCTGCTCGACGGCGAGGACCTGCGCACCCTGCACCCCTCGGACCTGCGCCGGCGGGTGGTGATGGTGCCGCAGGAGGGCTTCCTGTTCGACGCCAGCCTGGCCGAGAACCTCGCCTACGGGCTGCGCGACGCCGCCGGCGGGCCGGCGGGCCCGGTCGATCCGGCCGACCCGTCGGGCGCGGTCCGACCGGCCGACCCGGTGGGCGCCGCGGAGACCGAGCGGGCGCTGCGCTCGGCGCTCGGCGAGCTCGGCCTGTCCGACTGGCTCGCGGAGCTGCCCGGGGGTCTCGGCACGCCGGTCGGGCAGCGCGGCGAGTCGCTGTCGGCGGGGGAGCGCCAGCTGGTCGCCCTGGCCCGGGCCTACCTGGCGGACGCCGACCTGCTGGTGCTGGACGAGGCGACCTCGGCGGTCGACCCGGCCACCGAGGTGCGGATCGCCCGGGCGCTGGGCTCGTTGACCGCCGGTCGCTCCACGATCACCATCGCGCACCGGCTGTCCACCGCCGAGGCCGCCGACCTGGTGGTCGTGGTCGACGCGGGCCGGGTGGTCGAGCTCGGACCGCACACCGACCTGGTGGGCGCGGGCGGGGTGTACTCGGCGATGCACAGGGCCTGGGTGGCGCAGACGCGCTGAGGCGCCGCCGGTCGGTCTCCGCCGCCACCGGCGTGGCCCGGCACGGCCGGTCCGCGGACGCCGCCGACCGGTCGTGCGAGGCCGTGGCAGGATCGGGGGGTGGCACAACCCGACCTCCGTACGCCCGACCCGAGCACGCCCGACGCCCGCGCCTCGGCGCAGCGCACCGCCGTGCGTCCTGCGTCGTCCGCCCTCGACCCGGCGGTCGCCGCCCGGCTCGCCCGGGACGCGGCGGGCCTGGTCGCGGCGGTGGTGCAGCAGCACGACTCCGGCGAGGTGCTGATGGTCGGCTGGATGGACGACGAGGCGCTGCACCGCACCCTGACCACCGGTCGGGTGACGTTCTGGAGCCGGTCCCGCCAGGAGTACTGGCGCAAGGGCGACACCTCCGGACACGCCCAGTACGTCCGGTCGGTCGCGCTGGACTGCGACGGCGACGCGCTGCTGGTCCGGGTGGACCAGGTCGGCGCCGCCTGCCACACCGGCACCCGCACCTGCTTCGAGGCCGGCGGCCCGCTCGATGCGGTCGTCGGCACCCGTCCCGTCCCCGAGGAGGCCCGATGAGCACCACCACCGCCACGCCCGCGCCGCAGCGCACGGTCGACGTCGCGTGGGGCCAGACCTGGCCGCCCCTCGGCGAGTTCCGCGAGCTGGCCGAGGCCCGTCGGGTGGTGCCGGTGGTGCGCCGGGTGCTGGCCGACGACATCACGCCGGTCGGGCTGTACCGCCGGCTCGCCTCCGGGCGCCCGGGCACGTTCGTGCTGGAGTCGGCCGAGCAGGACGGCACCTGGTCGCGGTGGTCCTTCGTCGGGGTGCGGTCCCGCGCCACCCTGACCGTGCGGGACGGCCACGCTGCCTGGACCGGCGACGTGCCGTCCGGCGTGCCCACCGACGGCGACCCGCTGGAGGTGCTGGACGAGACGCTGCGCGTGCTGCGCACCCCGGCCATCCCCGGGCTGCCGCCGCTCACCGGCGGGCTGGTCGGCTCGATGGGCTGGGACGTGGTGCGGCACTGGGAGCCCACCCTGCCCGCCGCCGCGCCGGACGAGCTCGGCGTGCCCGAGATGACGCTCTGCCTGGCCAGCGACCTGGCGGTCACCGATCACCACGACGGCTCGGTGTGGCTGGTCGCCAACGCGATCAACTTCGACGGCACCGACGCCCGGGTGGACGAGGCGCACGCCGACGCCGTGGCCCGCCTGGACGCCATGCAGGCCGCCCTGGCCGCACCGGTGGCCTCGGACATCGCGGTGCTCGGCGACGTGCCCGCACCCGAGCTGGAGTTCCGCTCCACCCGCGAGGAGTACGAGCGGGCCGTCGCGGTCGGCCAGGAGGCGATCCGGGACGGCGAGGTGTTCCAGGTGGTGCTCTCCCAGCGCCTCGACCTGGACTGCCCGGCCCCGCCGCTGGACGTGTACCGGGCGCTGCGCACGATCAACCCGAGCCAGTACATGTACTACCTGCAGCTGCAGGACGCGGACGGCCGGGACTTCGCGATCGTCGGCTCCAGCCCGGAGACGCTGGTCAAGGTGTCCGGCGGGCACGTCACGACGTTCCCGATCGCCGGATCCCGCCCCCGGGGGGCCACCCCGGAGGAGGACCGTGCGCTGCACGACGCGCTGATGGCGGACCCGAAGGAGCGGGCTGAGCACCTGATGCTGGTGGACCTGTCCCGCAACGACCTGGTCAAGGTGTGCGAGCCGGCCTCCGTCGAGGTGGTCGAGTTCATGGAGGTGCGGCGGTTCAGCCACATCATGCACATCTGCTCGACCGTGGTCGGCCGGATGCGTGCCGGGGCCACCGCCCTGGACGCGCTGCGGGCGACGTTCCCCGCAGGCACGCTCTCCGGGGCGCCGAAGCCACGGGCGATCGCGCTGATCGACGAGATCGAGCCGGCCCGGCGCGGGATCTACGGCGGCACGGTCGGCTACTTCGACTTCGCCGGTGACATGGACATGGCGATCGCGATCCGGACCGCGCTGATCCGGGACGGCCGGGCGAGCGTGCAGGCCGGCGCCGGGATCGTCGCGGACTCCGTGCCGGCGACCGAGTACCGGGAGTCCCGGGACAAGGCGGCCGCGGCGGTGCGTGCGGTCCAGGTCGCCGCACGGCTGCACCGGCCGGTCGGCGGCACCGGGTCGTGACCGGCCAGCGCCCGAACGGGGAGGCGCCTCGCCCCGGACGGGTCGCGGGTGCCGGCCGGGCGCGCGGCCGCTGGGTGCTCCTCCTGCTGCTGCTCGCCGGAGCGGTCGGGCTGACCACGCTGCCGGTCTGGGTGCGCGCCGTGGCGAGCGCCCCGGTCACCGGGGACGTCGACGTCACGGTGAGCGGGTCCGAGTCCGCCCCGGGGGTGGTCGCCGCCGCGCTGGTGCTGCTCGCCGCCGCTGCCGCCGTCGCCCTGGTCGGGCGGGTCGGACGCTGGGTGGTGGCGGTCGTGGTCGCGGGGGCGGGTGTCCTCGTGGTCGCCTCGGCGCTGGCCGCGCGGACCGGGGCCGTCTCGGCCGCCGAGCAGGCCGCCGCCGACCAGACCGGGGTGGCCCTGCTGGTCGAGGGCCCGCAGGTGGCGCCCTGGCCGTGGCTGGCCGTGGCGCTGGGCGTGCTGGTCGTGGCCGCGGCGGTCGGGCTGGTGCGGGCGTCCGGACGGTGGGCTCCGCCGTCGGACCGGCACGAGCGGGCGGGCGGCGCGGTGCCCGGCACCGCACCGGGGCCCGTCGCCGCGGAGGGGGCCTCGGTCGAGGTCGACCGGGCGGGCGCGTCCGGCCCGGCTCCCGCGCCCGATCCGGTCGCCGGTCCCGACCGCGAGCGACCCGTCCCGTCGGTGGACGAGCGGTCCACCTGGGACGCGCTGAGCCGGGGGGACGACCCGACGTGACTTCTCCGCTAAGGTGACGACACCTCGTCAGAAAGGCCGCCCGATGGTCGAGCAGTCGGTCCGTCCCAGCACCGCCGGCACCGCGGGCACCCGCCCGGTGAGCGCCGCCACGGCCCCCGGAGCCGGCGTCGCGCCGGCCGGTTCGGTGCCGCGGATGGCGGAGCTGCGGCTCCCCCCGGTCGCGCCGCCGACCAACCACGGTCGCACCTCCGCCGCCTGGGCCACCACGTACATCGTGCTGCTCGGCACGACGATCGCCGCGCTGGCGATGATCTTCGCGGTGGTCTGGGCGTTCTGGGTCGGTCTCGGCGTGGTCGTCGCCGGGGTGGTGGTCGGCAAGGTCATGCAGGTCCTCGGGCACGGTCAGGGCGGCGCACGCACCGAAGCGGCGGCTGCGCACCACCCGCACTGAGGCCGGCGGCACCGCGATCCCGAACCGCTGCTGCTCCGGATCGCCGAAGCTCCGCTGCGCGCCCGAACCCGGGCGCCGCGGGCGGGATCCCGGCCCACGGCCGCCCGGGCGACCCGGATCGCCGTCTTCCCGGCGACCTCTCGCCGGAGTGCCGCCATGGCCATGAGCGGTCGCGTCGTCGGTGGGCACCACCTGAACGCCGTCGTCACCACGGCACCCGTCGGGAGCGGCCGCGGCGACGATCGGCAGCGCGAAGCGCCCCTCGCACACGGTCCGTGCGGATCGAGCCGACGGGAAGCAGTCGCTGATCACCCTGTCCCAGGCCCTGTTCGCCCACCTGGATCCGGTGCTGGCAGACCGGCGCGCGCCGGCGGAGCCTCCCGCGCCTGCGGGCGCAGCGGCCGGGGCCACGCCGGACTCCGGCGCCTCGCCCACCGTGGCGGAGCAGGCGTTCTCCCTGGTGCCCGGCCCGATCCAGGACCGCCGGCCCGGCTCGCAGCCGGCAGCAGCGGAGCCGGTCCGGCCCGACGCGACCGAGCAGCTCCTGCGGCTCGCCTCGCTCCGCGACGCCGGTGTGCTCACCGAGGCGGAGCTCGCCGCGAAGACGGCTGAGCCGCTGGCGCGGATCTGACGCCGGCCGCGGCAGAGCCCGCGACGTAGCCGCGCCGACTAGCCTGGTCCGACGCCAGCCAGTCGTCAGCCGCTACGAGGAGACTGCTCGATGTCCACCCCGAACCAGCCGCAGGACCCGTACTCCACGCCCGGAGGCGGTTCCGACCAGCCCTCCGACGCGCAGCAGCCGCCGCAGTACGGCCAGTACGCACCGCAGGAGCCGGCCCAGCCGCAGTACGGGCAGTACGGCCAGGCCCCGGCGCAGCCGCCGGCCCAGCCGCAGTACGGCCAGTACGGGCAGCCGCAGTACGGGCAGTACGGCCAGCAGCCGGTGCCCGGCCAGCAGCCGTACGGCACGCCCGGCCAGCCCGGCCCGTACCCGACCTTCTCCGCGCCCTACGGCGGCCCGGTGCTCGTCTACCCGAAGAACAGCCTCGGCGTCTGGTCGCTCGTGCTCAGCATCCTGGGCATGACCTGCCTCGGGCTGTTCGGCTCGATCCCGGCTCTGATCGTCGGGTACAACGCCCGGGCCGCGGTCAAGCGCGGCGAGGCGAACAACGGCGGCATGGTCACCGCGAGCCTGGTGCTCGGCTGGGTCGGCCTCGCGCTGACCATCATCTCGATCGTCTACTTCTTCGCGAGCGGCGGGTGGGACGCGTTCCTGCAGGGCTTCCAGGAGGGGATGAGCTCCGGCTCCTGACATGACCGCACCGGACGACGATCCCCCGGTGGCGCGCGCGACGCCGGCACCCGTGGCGGCGCGCCTGCGCGCGGCCCGCGACCCGCTGCTGGTCGCAGGGGTCGCGGTGGTCGGTGCGATCGCGCTGCTCGCCGTCGACCCGCACATTCCCGGGAGCTGGGGAGCCTGCCCGCTGTACGCGCTGACCGGCCGGTACTGCGCGGCCTGCGGCGGGCTGCGGGCGACGCACGACCTGCTGGTCGGCGACCTGGCGGGTGCGTGGGGCATGAACCCGCTGTGGGTGCTCGCGGTGCCTCTGCTGCTCGTGGTCTGGGTGCGGTGGACCACCGGGGCGCTGCGCACCGGTCGCCCCGGGCGGCTGCCGGGCACCCGCTGGGCGGTCGGGACCGGGGTGCTGCTCCTGGCGTACGGCGCGGCGCGCAACGTGCCGGCGCTGGCGCCGTGGCTCGCGCCCTGAGCCCGCTCCGCGCGGGGCAGGCGGGGCACGGTCGGATCCCACCCCCTGGTCGGGTGGTCGGAGCTGGGCCCGTCCCCCTCTACGATGGCCGAGGTGGTCGACGGTGGTCCTCGCCCGAGGCGCGGGGACCGATGCCGGCGGCCGGGGGTGTCAGCACCCCTGCACGGCGGATGCGCCCAGGTCCGAGCTCGGGGGAGATGAGGCGTCGATGGCAACTGTTCTGGACGACATCGTGACCGGGGTCCGTGCGGACCTCGCGGACCGCGAGGCAGCCACGCCGCTGTCCGCGCTGAAGGATCGCGCTGCGCGGGTGCCCGAGGCCAAGGAGTGCGTCTCGCTGCTGCGGCTGGCGGACGCCGTGACGGTCATCGCCGAGGTCAAGCGGTCCAGCCCGAGCAAGGGCGCGCTGGCCACCATCACCGATCCGGCCGCGCTGGCCGCCGAGTACGAGAAGGGCGGCGCGTCGGTCATCTCGGTGCTCACCGAGCAGCGCCGGTTCCACGGCAGCCTGGCCGATCTGGACTCCGTGCGGGCCGCCGTGGACATCCCGGTGCTGCGCAAGGACTTCGTGGTGACGCCGTACCAGATCTGGGAGGCGCGCGCGCACGGTGCCGACCTGGTGCTGCTGATCGTGGCCGCCCTGGAGCAGACCGTGCTGACCTCGTTCGTCGAACGGGTGCACTCGCTCGGGATGACGGCCCTGGTCGAGGTGCACGACAGCGAGGAGGTGGCGCGCGCGGTCGACGCGGGCGCCCGCGTGGTCGGTGTGAACGCCCGCAACCTCAAGACGCTCGAGGTGGACCGCGACACCTTCGCGCGCGTCGCCCCGGCGATCCCCAGCGACGTGGTGCACGTCGCGGAGTCCGGGGTGCGCGGTCCGCACGACGTGATGGACTACGCCCGGGCGGGCGCCGACGCGGTGCTGGTCGGCGAGGCCCTGGTCACGGACGACGCGCCGCGGCAGTCGGTCGCCGACCTGGTGGCGGCCGGGTCGCACCCGTCGCTGCGGCAGGTCCGGCAGTAGCCGTCAGGACCGGTCCGGGCGCCGTGGCGCCCGGGGAGCACGACCCGTGCGACCAGCAGGAGCACGGTGAGCACGACGAGGAGGACCTGGTGACGGTGGGCAAGGGGCAGGCAGCGACGGGTCGGTCGGGCCCCGTGCCGGTGGTGACGGGCGACGGTCCGCTGGCCACCCACGCGGGCCCGTACTTCGGCAGCTTCGGCGGGCGGTTCGTGCCGGAGGCGCTGATCGCTGCGCTGGACGAGGTGGACACCGAGTTCCACAAGGCGCTGGCCGACCCCGCGTTCGGGGCCGAGCTGGCCCGGCTGCACCGCACCTACACCGGCCGACCGAGCCCGTTGACCGAGGTGCCCCGGTTCGCCGCGCACGTCGGCGAGGGGGTGCGGGTCTTCCTCAAGCGCGAGGACCTGAACCACACGGGTTCGCACAAGATCAACAACGTGCTGGGCCAGGCGCTGCTGGTGAAGCGGATGGGCAAGACCCGCGTCATCGCCGAGACCGGCGCCGGCCAGCACGGCGTCGCCACCGCGACCGCGGCGGCGCTGCTGGACCTGGAGTGCGTGATCTACATGGGCGAGGAGGACACCCGTCGCCAGGCGCTGAACGTCGCCCGGATGCGGCTGCTCGGCGCCGAGGTGGTCCCGGTCACGATCGGTTCCCGGACGCTCAAGGACGCGATCAACGAGGCGTTCCGCGACTGGGTCGCCAACGTCGAGTCCTCGCACTACCTGCTCGGCACCGTCACCGGTCCGCACCCGTTCCCGCAGATGGTCCGCGACTTCCACAAGATCATCGGCGAGGAGGCGAAGGCCCAGCTCGCCGAGGAGATCGGCCGGCTGCCCGAGGCCGTGATCGCCTGCGTGGGTGGCGGGTCCAACGCCATGGGCATCTTCAACGCGTTCCTGGACGACCCGGGCGTGCGGCTGTTCGGCTTCGAGGCCGGCGGCGAGGGCATCTCCTCCGGCCGGCACGCGGCCCGGTTCAGCGGTGGCCTGCCGGGCGTGCTGCAGGGCGCGAAGTCGTACGTGCTGCAGGACGAGGACGGTCAGACCGTGCCCAGCCACTCGGTGTCGGCCGGCCTGGACTACCCGAGCGTCGGCCCCGAGCACGCCTGGCTGCACGACATCGGCCGTGCCGAGTACCGGCCGGTCACCGACGACGAGGCGATGAAGGCGTTCCAGCTGCTCTGCCGGACCGAGGGGATCATCCCGGCGATCGAGTCGGCGCACGCCCTGGCCGGTGCGATCCAGCTCGGCCGGGAGGCGGCCGGCTGGGCGACCGTCGACGGCAGCGAGCCGGTGCTGCTGGTGAGCCTGTCCGGTCGCGGCGACAAGGACGTGGCCACGGCGGCGTCCTGGTTCGGGCTGATCGAGGACGAGCCGGTGGTCCGCACGAGCGAGGGAGAGCAGCTGTGAGCGCACCGAGCGCGACCCGTACCCGCACCGCGGAGGTCCTGGACCGGCTGCGCGCCGGCGCCGACGGGCAGCCCGGTCGCGCCGCACTGGTCGGCTACCTGCCGCTCGGCTTCCCGGACGTCGCCGCGTCGGTGCGGGCCGCGGTCACCATGGTCGAGGCCGGTGCGGACGTGGTCGAGCTCGGTCTGCCGTACTCCGATCCCAGTATGGACGGTCCGACGATCCAGCGCGCCGTCGAGCACGCCCTGGCCGGCGGCACCCGGGTGCGCGACGTGTTCGGCGCGGTCGAGCAGATCGCCGCGACCGGTGCGCCCGTGCTGGTGATGACCTACTGGAACCTGGTGCTGCGGCACGGCGTCGACGCGTTCGCCCGCGATCTCGCGTCCGCCGGCGGTGCCGGGCTGATCACCCCCGACCTGATCCCGGACGAGGCGGCCGAGTGGATCGCCGCCTCGGACGCCCACGACCTGGACCGGGTGTTCCTGGTCGCGCCCAGCTCCACCCGGGAGCGGCTGGCGGCGACGGCGGCGGCCTGCCGCGGGTTCGTCTACGCCGCGTCCACCATGGGCGTGACGGGGGAGCGGACCACGGTCGGTGCGCGGGCCGAGCAGCTGGTCGCGGACACCCGCGCCGCCGGCGCCGAGCACGTGTGCGTCGGTCTCGGCGTGTCCCGCCCCGAGCAGGCAGCGGACATCGCCCGGTACGCCGACGGCGTGATCGTCGGATCCGCCCTGGTGCGGGCCCTCGCGGACGCCCCTGACGAGCGGGCCGGTCTGGAGGCCCTGGCGGCGGTCACGGCCGGTCTGGCCGAGGGCGTGCGCCACGCCCGCTGACCGCGGCGCCCGAGGTCTCGCGACTCGCATAGTGTTCGCTGTGTGATGATCCCCGCCGCCATCCCGAGCCCGTCGCAGGGTGTCTGGTACCTCGGCCCCGTCCCGCTGCGGGCGTACGCGTTCGCCATCCTCGCCGGCATCGTGATCGCGGTGCTGATGACCCAGCGCCGGTGGCAGGACCGCGGCGGCGACCCGGACCAGGTGCTGGAGATCGCGTTCTGGGCGGTGCCGTTCGGCATCGTCGGCGGTCGGCTGTACCACGTGATCACCTCGCCGGACGCGTACTTCGGCACCGGTGGCGACCCCTGGAAGGCGTTCGCGATCTGGGAGGGCGGCCTCGGCATCTGGGGGGCGGTGTCGCTCGGCGCAGTCGGCGCGTACATCGGCTGCCGCCGGTCCGGCGTGAGCTTCCCGGTGTTCGCGGACGCGCTGGCGCCCGGGCTGCTGGTGGCGCAGGCGATCGGCCGGCTGGGCAACTGGTTCAACCAGGAGCTGTTCGGCGGGCCGACCACGCTGCCGTGGGGCCTGCGGATCGACGACGCCCACCTGCCGGACGGCTACGCGTCCGGCACGCTGTTCCACCCGACGTTCCTGTACGAGCTGCTGTGGAACCTCGCGGGCGCGGCCCTGCTGGTCTGGCTGGACCGGCGGTTCCGGCTCGGGCACGGCCGGGTGTTCTGGCTCTACGTGGTGGTCTACACCACCGGCCGGCTGTGGATCGAGCTGCTGCGGATCGACCCGGCGCACACGTTCTTCGGGGTGCGGGTCAACGTGTGGACGGCGATCATCGTGGGCCTCGGCGCGCTGGTAGCGTTCGTGGTCGTCGGACGTCGCCATCCAGGACGCGAGACCACCACCCTCCTGCGGGACGGCACGACGGCGCAGGACGACGAGGTGGCGGAGCACGGCACCACCCGCTGACCGCGGGCCGGAGTGTGATCCACCTCACGAAGCGCGAGTCGAGTGCCAGTGTTTCCGGCAGGTATCGTCTCGCCACACGCCCGGGCCGATGACGTCCCAGCCCCCCAAGTTCGACGAGACCCTTCCCGGGTCGTGAGGACGGTGCTGATGCCCGCGTCACCGCTGCGTCACGGTGCCCTTCCGGCTGCCCCGACGACGGCTGCCCCGGTCGCTGCCGCCCCGGCGCCGGTGGGCCTGTACGACCCGGCCGCCGAGCACGACGCCTGCGGGTTCGCGTTCGTGGCCACCCTGCGCGGCACGCCCGGTCGCGACATCGTGGACGCCGGGCTGACCGCGCTGCTGAACCTGGACCACCGTGGCGCGGTCGGCGCGGAGGAGAACAGCGGCGACGGCGCCGGCATCCTCACGCAGATCCCGGACGCGTTCCTGCGCGACGTGGTGGACGCGGACCTGCCCACCGTCGGCCGGTACGCGATTGGCATGGCGTTCCTGCCGGCGGACGAGGACGAGCGCGTGCTCGCCGTGCGGTCGATCGAGGCGATCGCCGCCGAGGAGAAGCTCGACGTGCTGGCCTGGCGCGACGTGCAGGTGACCGCCGACCTGGTCGGCCCGACCGCGCGCGCGTCCATGCCGTTCTTCCGCCAGCTGGTGGTGGCCGACCCCTCGCGGGAGCTGGCCGGCGTCGACCTGGACCGCCGGGCGTACCGGCTGCGCAAGCGGGCCGAGCGGGAGCTGGGCGTGTACTTCGCGTCGCTGTCCGCCCGGACGCTCACCTACAAGGGGATGCTGACCACCGGCCAGCTGGAGCCGTTCTTCGCGGACCTGTCCGACCCGCGGTACGCCTCCGAGCTCGCGCTGGTGCACTCCCGGTTCTCCACCAACACGTTCCCGTCCTGGCCGCTGGCGCAGCCGTTCCGGATGGTCGCGCACAACGGCGAGATCAACACGGTGCGTGGCAACCGGAACTGGATGGCGGCCCGCGAGGGCACCCTGGGCAGCGAGCTGCTGGGCGACCTGGCGCCGCTGATGCCGGTGTGCACCCCGGGCGGGTCGGACTCCGGCTCGTTCGACGAGGTGCTGGAGCTGCTGCACCTGGCCGGTCGTTCGCTGCCGCACGCGATCATGATGATGATCCCGGAGGCCTGGGAGAACCACGCCCAGATGAACCCGGACCGGCGGGCGTTCTACGAGTACCATGCCACCCTGATGGAGCCGTGGGACGGCCCGGCGGCGATGACCTTCACCGACGGCACCCTGATCGGCTCGGTGCAGGACCGCAACGGCCTGCGCCCGGGACGGTTCTGGGTGACCGAGGACGGCCTGGTCGTGATGGCCTCCGAGGCCGGCGTGCTCGACCTCGACCCGGCCACCGTGGTCCGCAAGGGCCGCCTCGAGCCGGGCCGGATGTTCCTGGTGGACACCGGCCAGGGCCGGATCATCGAGGACGACGAGATCAAGGCCCAGCTCGCCGCGCAGCGCCCGTACGCCGAGTGGGTGCGGGACAACTCGGTGTACCTGGAGCAGCTGCCGGAGCGGGAGCACATCGCGCACTCGACGGCCTCGGTGCGTCGGCGCCAGCGCGCGTTCGGGTACACCGAGGAGGAGCTGAAGGTCATCCTCAGCCCGATCGCCTCCACCGGTGCCGAGCCGCTCGGGGCGATGGGCTCGGACACCCCGGTCGCGGTGCTGTCCGCCCGGCCGCGGCTGCTGTTCGACTACTTCACCCAGATGTTCGCGCAGGTGACGAACCCGCCGCTGGACGCGATCCGCGAGGAGCTGGTCACCTCGATCGGCGGGGCGATCGGCCCGGAGCCGAACCTGCTCCAGGACACCCCACTGCACGCCCGCAAGCTGGTGCTGCCGTTCCCGGTGCTGGACAACGACGGCCTGGCCAAGATCGTCAAGGTGCACAAGGACCCGGCGATGGCCGGGGTGTTCCGGGCGATGACGGTGCGGGGCCTGTACCGGGTGGACGGCGGCGGCGAGGCGCTGGAGCACCGGCTGGAGGAGATCTTCGCGGAGGTCGACCAGGCGGTGGCCGACGGCGTGAGCTTCATCGTGCTGTCCGACCGGGACGGCGACGCCGACCGTGCGCCGATCCCGTCCCTGCTGCTGCTGTCCGCGGTGCACCACCACCTGCTGCGCCGGCACACCCGCACCCAGGTGTCCCTGGTGGTCGAGGCCGGCGACGTCCGCGAGGTGCACCACGTCGCGCTGCTGATCGGCTACGGCGCGGCCGCGGTGAACCCGTACCTGGCGATGGAGTCGGTCGAGGACCTGGCGTCCTCGGGCTACCTCTCGGGCGTCACCCCCGAGCAGGCGGTGAAGAACCTGATCAAGGCGCTCGGCAAGGGCGTGCTCAAGGTGATGTCCAAGATGGGCATCTCCACGATCGCGTCCTACCGCGGTGCGCAGGTGTTCGAGGCGATCGGCCTGTCCCAGGCGCTGGTCGAGCGGTACTTCACCGGCACCACCAGCCGGCTGGGCGGCATCGGCCTGGACGTGGTCGCGGCCGAGGTCGCCGCACGGCACGCCGACGCGTACCCGGCCAGCGGCAACCGGCTGGCGCACCGCCGGCTGACCACCGGTGGCGAGTACCAGTGGCGCCGGGACGGCGAGGACCACCTGTTCGACCCCGAGACGGTCTTCCGGCTGCAGCACGCCACCCGGACCCGGCAGATGGACGTGTTCCGCTCCTACACGAACCGGGTGAACGACCAGGCCGAGCGGGTGATGACGCTGCGCGGCCTGCTCACCTTCAAGGAGGGGCTGCGCCCGCCGGTGCCGCTGGACGAGGTCGAGCCGATCGCCGAGATCCTCAAGCGGTTCAGCACCGGGGCGATGTCCTACGGCTCGATCTCGATGGAGGCGCACGAGACGCTGGCCATCGCGATGAACCGGATCGGTGCGAAGTCGAACACCGGTGAGGGCGGCGAGGACCCGGAGCGGCTGCACGACCCGGAGCGGCGCTCCGCGATCAAGCAGATCGCGTCCGGCCGGTTCGGTGTCACCAGCGAGTACCTGACCTTCGCGGACGACATCCAGATCAAGCTCGCCCAGGGCGCCAAGCCGGGCGAGGGCGGTCAGCTGCCCGGCCCGAAGGTCTACCCGTGGGTCGCGAAGACCCGGCACTCCACGCCGGGTGTCGGCCTGATCTCGCCGCCGCCGCACCACGACATCTACTCGATCGAGGACCTGGCCCAGCTGATCCACGACGCGAAGAACGCCAACCCGGGCGCCCGGATCCACACCAAGCTGGTCAGCGAGTTCGGTGTCGGCACCGTCGCGGCGGGCGTCGCCAAGGCGCACTCCGACGTGGTGCTGATCGCCGGGCACGACGGCGGCACCGGTGCGTCCCCGCTGACCAGCCTCAAGCACGCGGGAACCCCGTGGGAGATCGGCCTGGCCGAGACCCAGCAGACCCTGGTGCTGAACAACCTGCGCGACCGCGTGGTGGTGCAGGTGGACGGCCAGCTCAAGACCGGGCGCGACGTGATCGTCGGCGCGCTGCTCGGGGCCGAGGAGTTCGGCTTCGCGACGGCCCCGCTGGTGGTCTCCGGCTGCATCATGATGCGGGTCTGCCACCAGGACACCTGTCCGGTCGGGGTCGCCACCCAGAACCCCGAGCTCCGCGAGCGGTTCACCGGTCGCCCGGAGTTCGTCGTGACGTTCTTCGAGTTCATCGCCCAGGAGGTCCGCGAGATCCTGGCCGAGCTCGGCTTCCGTAGCCTGGAAGAGGCGGTCGGGCACGTCGAGCTGCTGGACACCCGCTCCGCGATCGAGCACTGGAAGGCCCAGGGCCTCGACCTGGCGCCGGTGCTGGCGGTGCCGGAGCCGGTCCCGGGGTCGTCGCTGCGGCACACCCAGAACCAGGACCACGGGCTGGAGCGGGCGCTGGACAACCAGTTCATCGCGCTGGCCGCGCCCGCCCTGGACGACGCGCTCCCGGTGCGGATCGCGCTGCCGGTGCGCAACGTGAACCGCACCGTCGGCACGATGCTCGGCCACGAGGTGACCCGCCGCTACGGCGGGGCCGGTCTGCCGGACGGCACGATCGAGGTCGCGCTCACCGGGTCGGCCGGGCAGTCGTTCGGCGCGTTCCTGCCCCGGGGGATCACCCTGCGGCTGGACGGCGACGCGAACGACTACGTCGGCAAGGGCCTGTCCGGCGGGCGGGTGGTGGTGCGCCCGGACCGCTCGGCGGTGCTGAGCGGCGAGCACAACGTGATCGCCGGCAACGTGATCGGCTACGGCGCGACCTCCGGCGAGATGTTCCTGCGCGGGGTGGTCGGCGAGCGGTTCGGCGTCCGGAACTCCGGCGCGACGCTGGTGGTCGAGGGCGTGGGCGACCACGGCTGCGAGTACATGACCGGCGGCACGGTGCTGGTGCTCGGACGCACCGGGCGCAACTTCGCGGCCGGCATGTCCGGCGGCAGCGCCTTCGTGCTCGACCTCAAGGCGGAGCGGGTCAACGTCCAGGCGCTCGCCGCGGACGAGATCGGCCTGGACCCGCTGGACGACGCGGAGTTCGCGCAGGTGCTGGAGCTGCTGCACCGGCACCTGGACGAGACGGGCTCGCGGGTGGCCGCGGAGCTGCTGACCGACCCGGTGGCGGCCCGGGCCCGGTTCACCCGGGTGCAGCCGCGCGAGTACGCCCGGGTGCGCAGCGCACTGGCGAAGGCCGAGGCGGACGGGCTGGACCCGAGCGCGCCCGGCGTGTGGGAGAGCATCCTGGAGGTGGCACGTGGCTGACCCCCGTGGGTTCCTGAAGGTCCGGGAGCGGGAGCTCCCCGTCAGCCGGCCGGTCGCGCTGCGGCTGATGGACTGGAACGAGGTGCACGCGCACCGCAGCGCGAACGCGGACCCGGAGACCGCTGCGGTGCTGCACCGGCAGGCCGGGCGCTGCATGGACTGCGGCGTGCCGTTCTGCCACAACGGCTGTCCGCTCGGGAACCTGATCCCGGAGTGGAACGACCTGGTGTGGCGCGGTCAGTGGTCCGAGGCGATCGAGCGGCTGCACGCGACGAACAACTTCCCGGAGTTCACCGGACGGATCTGCCCGGCGCCGTGCGAGTCGGCCTGCGTGCTGGGCATCAACCAGCCGCCGGTCACGATCAAGAACGTCGAGGTCTCGATCATCGACGAGGCGTTCGACCGCGGGCTGGTGCTGCCGCAGGTGCCGCAGCGGCTGTCCGGGCACACGGTCGCCGTGGTCGGCTCCGGGCCCGCGGGCCTGGCGGCCGCCCAGCAGCTGACCCGGGCCGGGCACACCGTGGCCGTGTACGAGCGGGACGCCGCGATCGGCGGTCTGCTGCGCTACGGCGTGCCGGACTTCAAGCTGGAGAAGCAGCACATCGACCGCCGCCTGGCCCAGATGGAGGCCGAAGGCACCCGGTTCCGCGCCGGGGTGCAGATCGGCACGGACATCACCTGGGCCCAGCTGCGCGCCCGGTACGACGCCGTGGTGGTCGCCACCGGGGCGACGGTGCCGCGCGAGCTGGCGCTGCCGGGCCGGGAGCTGGCCGGCGTGCACCCGGCGATGGACTACCTGCACCGGTCGAACGCGCAGATCGCGGGCCAGCAGGTGCCGGACCCGATCGACGCGGCGGGCAAGCACGTGATCGTGATCGGCGGCGGTGACACCGGGTCGGACTGCCTGGGGACCGCCCTGCGGCAGGGGGCCGCGTCGGTCACCACGCTCGCGATCGGCCGCACGCCGCCGACCGAGCGGCCGGCGAACCAGCCCTGGCCGACCGACCCGGTGGTGTTCGAGGTGTCGAGCTCGCACGAGGAGGGCGGCGAGCGGGACTACCTGGCCTCGACGGTCGCCTTCCTCGGCGGCGAGGGCGACGACGCCGGGCACGTGCGCCGGCTCCGGCTGGCCACCACCGAGTACCTGCCCGACGGTCGTCGCGTGCCGACGGCGGGTACCGAACGGGACATCCCGGCCGACCTGGTGCTGATCGCGATGGGCTTCACCGGCCCGGAGACGGACCTGCTGGTCGAGCAGGCCGGGGTCGACGTCACGCCGCGCGGGACCGTGCGCCGCGCGGACGACTTCGCCACCTCGGCCCCCGGGGTGTTCGTCGCCGGCGACGCGGGGCGCGGGCAGTCGCTGATCGTCTGGGCGATCGCGGAAGGCCGTGCCGCGGCCGCCGCCGTGGACACCTACCTGTCCGGCAGCACCGAGCTGCCGGCGCCGGTCAAGGCCGGCACGGTCGCGCTGCGGGCCTGATCCCGCGCCGGGTGCGCCGGGCCGTAGACTCGTGCGCGTGAGGCATGACCGCGCGGCCCGCGCACTCGACGGCGCCGCGGTCACCGACCCCTCCCGACCGACCGCGACCAGGGCTGACGCGTGCGCCGCCCGGGACGTTCGGTCCCCGATCCGCCCATCACGAAAGGCCTAGGCTGTTCCCCATGCGTAGAGCGAAGATCGTCTGCACCATCGGCCCCGCCACGGAGTCCGCCGAGCAGATCCAGGCCCTTGTCGACGCCGGGATGGACGTGGCGCGGCTGAACCGCAGCCACGGCGAGACCGAGGTGCACCAGCGGGTGTACGACAACGTGCGCGCCGCGGCCAAGGCCTCTGGCCGCTCGGTCGCCGTGCTCGTCGACCTGCAGGGCCCGAAGATCCGCCTCGGACGGTTCGTGGACGGCAAGCACTACCTCAACGAGGGTGACGTCTTCACGATCACCACCGAGGACGTCCCCGGCACCAAGGAGCTCGTCTCCACCACCCACAAGGGCCTGCCGAACGACGCGCGCGTCGGCGACCCGCTGCTGATCGACGACGGCCGCGTGCTGGTCCGCGTCACCGCGGTCGAGGGCCCTCGCGTGATCACCCGCGTCGAGGTCGGCGGGCCGGTCTCCAACAACAAGGGCATCAACCTGCCCGGCGTCGCCGTCTCCGTGCCCGCGATGAGCGAGAAGGACGAGGAGGACCTGCGCTGGGCGCTGCGCATCGGCGCCGACATCATCGCGCTGTCCTTCGTCCGCAACGCCGCCGACTACGACGACGTCCGCCGGATCATGGAGCAGGAGGGCCGGATCGTCCCGGTCATCGCCAAGGTCGAGAAGCCCCAGGCGGTCGAGGCCCTGGCCGAGATCGTGGACGCGTTCGACGGCATCATGGTCGCCCGCGGCGACCTGGGCGTCGAGCTCCCGCTGGAGCAGGTGCCGCTGGTGCAGAAGCGCGCCGTCGAGATGGCCCGCCGCAACGCCAAGCCGGTCATCGTCGCCACCCAGGTGCTCGAGTCCATGACCAACAGCCCCCGCCCGACCCGCGCCGAGACCTCCGACTGCGCCAACGCGGTGCTGGACGGTGCCGACGCGGTCATGCTGTCCGGCGAGACCAGCGTGGGCGAGTACCCGATCGAGACGGTCCGCACGATGGCCCGGATCATCGAGGCGACCGAGGAGCTCGGCCGGGAGCGCATCGCGCCGCTCGGCTCGACCCCGCACACCCGCGGTGGTGCGATCACCCGCGCGGCCGCGGAGATCGGCGAGAACCTGGGCGTCAAGTACCTGGTCACCTTCACGCAGTCCGGTGACTCGGCCCGCCGCATGTCGCGGCTGCGCTCCTCGATCCCGCTGCTGGCCTTCACCCCGCAGGCCTCGGTCCGCAACACCCTGTCGCTGAGCTGGGGCGTGCAGACCTACGAGGTGCCGCAGGTCGACAACACCGACCAGATGGTCGCCCAGGTCGAGTCCACCCTGCGTGCGCAGGGCCTGGCCGAGGTCGGCGACTACGTGGTGGTCGTCGCGGGCACCCCGGTCGGCGTGGTGGGCTCCACCAACGCGGTCGTCGTGCACAAGATCGGTGACGAGGCCTCGGGCCGCGTCGCCTGACGCACCACCCGTCGAGGACCCCCGTGGCCGGACCGGTCGCGGGGGTCCTCGCGCGTCCGGGACCGACGGCCCTGGTCAGGGCACAGTCATCCGTGGTGCGATGGCGGGCATGACCTCCCGCCTGCTGCGCACCGTCACGACCGCCGCCGTCCTCGCCGCCGGGTACGCCCTGGCCCGGCAGCAGTCGCTGCGGTGGGGCGCCCGTCAGGACGAGGTGGCCCGCACGCTGCCCGGCGACGACCGGCTGCCGCACGCCGACCTGGTGGCCACCCGGGCGATCACGATCGCGGCGCCGGCCGAGGACGTCTGGCCGTGGCTGGTGCAGCTCGGGCGCGGGCGCGGCGGCTTCTACAGCTACGACGTGCTGGAGAACCTGATCGGCCTGGACCTGCACAGCGCGGACGAGATCGTGCCCGAGTGGCAGGACGTGGCGGTGGGGGACCAGGTCGGGCTCGCGGAGGGCGTCGGTCTGGAGGTGGTGGTCGCCGAACCGCCCGCGGCGTTCGTGCTGGCCGGCGCCCCGACCGAGCAGACCGGGGCGATGATGCCGTTCGGCTTCGTCTGGGCCTTCCTGCTGCGGCCCGGTCCGACCGAGGGCAGCACCCGGCTCGTGGTGCGGGAGCGGTACGCCTACCTCGAGCCGCGGGCGTGGCCGATCGTGGAAGCGGTCGAGTGGGGCAGCCTGCTGATGACCACCGGGATGCTGCGCGGCATCCGGGACCGTGCAGAGCGTGGTGCGGCGTAGCGTCGACGGCATGAACGGTGCAGAGGTGCTGGCGGAGGGCTTCGGGCGGCTGGACGGGCTCGTCCGGGGGGCGGTGGACGGGCTGGACGCGGACCGGCTGGCCGCACGGGTGGCACCGGGGGCGAACACGGTGGCCTGGCTGGTCTGGCACCTCGCCCGCGAGCAGGACGCCCAGGTCGCGGAGCTCGCCGGCACGGCCGAGGTGTGGACCTCCGGCGGCTGGTCGCAGCGGTTCGCGCTGCCGCTGGCCGACACCGAGAACGGCTACGGGCACACGCCCGAGCAGGTCGACGCGGTGCGGGCGCCGGCCGAGCTGCTGGTCGGCTACGCACGGGCGGCGGCCGCGGCCTCGTCGGCGTACGTCGTGAGCCTGTCGGACGCCGACCTGGACGAGGTGGTGGACCCGCGCTGGGACCCGCCGGTGACCCGTGGGGTCCGGCTGGTCAGCGTGCTGGACGACGCGGTGCAGCACGCCGGGCAGGCTGCATTCGTCCGGGGGGTGCTGCTCGGCCGGTCGCCGGTGCCGGACCGCTCCGGAGAGGTGAGGCTAACCTGAGCGGGTGCCCCGCCCCTCCGGCCCCGAGGTCCCCGCAGCGCGGCTGACCTTCCCGGCCGGCGTGGGCCGACGCCCGGCGGCCGAGGAGCTGGACCTGTCCGGCCTGGCCGGGCTGCACGGCGCACCCGGCTCGGCCGCGTGGTGGGAGACCGTCGCCGCGGTCGGCACGCCGCTGTGGAGCCCGGACGGACTGGCCGGCACCGGTGGCCGGCCGACCGGCGTGCCCACGCTGGTGTTCCTGCACCGGGACGGCACGGACGCCGGGGTGTACCTCGACCTGGTCGGACTGACCGACCGGTCCGACACCGCCGTCGGCATCATGCGCCGGCTGCCCGGCACGGACGTGCGGGTCGCGGCGTTCGGCGTCGAGCCCGGCTTCGTCGGCTCCTACGGCTTCGTGCCGTTCCACGGCGGGCTGCGCGCACCCGCGGCCCGGGACACCCCCGAGGCGCGGCGGTGGTGGCTCGGCGTGCTCGCCGGGTCCGGCCCGGACCCGCTGGCCCGGGCGCGGCAGGTGATCGCGAAGGGGCGCCTGCGTCGGTCCGTCGCGACCGCACCGCCCCGGGGCGGGGGAGCGGCGCCCGCCGAGGCGGTGCCGGCGGCGTTCGTCTGGGACCGCCCGGACGGGGTGCGCCAGCCGGCCTGGCTGCACGTGCCCGCGGCGCCGGGCCCGGCGGAGGTCGGGCTGCTGGTGCTGTTCGACGGGCGGATGTGGGCGGAGCAGCTGGCGGTCGGCACCGTGCTGGACGCGCTGCACGCCGACGGCTCGGTGCCGGCGACCGCCGCGGTGCTGCTGGACTCGATCGACCCGGCGCGGCGCGAGGCCGATCTCGCGGACCACCCGGAGTTCCTCGATCTGCTCGCGGACGACCTGCTGCCCCGGCTGGTCGCGCCCGCACTGGCCCGGCAGGGCCTGGTGCTCAGCGCCGACCCGGCCCGCACGGTGGTCGCCGGGCAGTCCTACGGCGGCCTGGCCGCGTTCCGCGCGGTCGCGCGTCGTCCCGACCGGTTCGGGGCCAGCATCAGCCAGTCCGGGTCGTTCTGGTGGCCGAGCCACGAGGAGCCCGCGGCGCGCGAGGTGCCGGCGTGGCTGCGCACCGCCCCGCCGCGGTCCGGGCGCACCGTGATCCAGGTCGGGCGGTACGAGGGGTCGATGACCGACGCGAGCCGGCAGGTGGCGGACCTGGTGCGCGAGCGCGGCGAGCACCTGGTGCACACCGAGGTGCCGGGCGGGCACGACTGGGCCTGGTGGTCGGACCGGCTCGGTGCCGCACTGGTGGCCGCGCTGCGCGGGTAGGCCTGAGGTGGTCGCGGTCAGCGCGGCAGCGCGCGGCGGACGATCGCGGCCAACGCGTCCGCCCAGGGCTCCGAGCCGTTGCCCCACGGCACGTGGTGCAGCACCTGACCGCCCGCGGTGGTGAAGGCCGCGCGGTTCAGCAGCGCGATCTCCTCCAGCGTCTCCAGGCAGTCCGCGGCGAACCCGGGGCAGAGCACGTCCACCCGGCGGGTGCCGGCGGCCGCGAGCTCGCGCACGGTGTCGATCGTGGCCGGGGTCAGCCAGGGCGCCGGCCCGAACCGGGACTGGTAGGTCGCCAGCAGCACACCGTCCGGCAGATCGAGCCGCGCGGCGAGCGCCGCGGTGGTCGCCGCGCACTCCTGCGGGTAGGGGTCGCCGCCCTCGGCCACCGAGACCGGGATGCCGTGGTAGCTGAGCAGCACCCGGTCACCGGCGGCGGCGTCCGGGCGACCCACCCGGTCCCAGTGCGCGTGCAGCGCCGTGACCAGCGCGGTGACGTAGCCCGGGTCGGTCGGGTAGGACCGCAGCAGCCGCAGGTCGAGGTGGTCGGGCGCCGCCAGCGCCCACCGGTGCACCACGTCGTGCACCGAGGCGGTCGAGGTGGACGAGTACTGCGGGTACAGCGGCACCACGAGCACCGCTCGCGGCGGCGCACCGGCCGGCCTCGGCTCGGCGGCGACCCGGCCGAGCAGCGCCGACAGGCCGGGGTCGCCGTACGTCATCGCCACCCGCACCTCGGCCGCCGTGCCCAGGCGCTCGCGCACCCCGCGGGCCGCCGCCTCGGTGTGCACCAGCAGCGGCGACCCGTCCGCCCGCCAGACCGAGGCGTACTTCCGGGCGGACGCGCGCGAGCGGACCGGCAGCACCATCAGCTCCAGCACCGGGCGCCACAGCGCCGGGTGCAGGCCGACCACACGACGGTCGGACAGGAACTCGCGCAGGTACCGTCGCACGGCCGAGGGCGTCGGCGCCCGGGGGGTGCCGAGGTTCACCAGCACCACCAGCGGGCGGCACGGTGCCCCGGGCGCCGCCGGGCCGGTGCCGGCGGCGGCATCGGTGCCGGTCGCGGCGGAGGTGCGGGCGGGCGGTGCGGTCACGGAGGTCCCCTGGTTCGACGGTGCTGGTCGCGACCCTACGAGCGCTCCCGCCGCCGACCCGGGCCGGAGGTCCCGGCCGTCGCACCGGGGCGCCTCGCGCCGGGGGGACACTGGTCCGGTGCAGGTGCAGCCGTTGACCCCGTCGGCGCTGGTCGACCGTCTGGTGGACCGGCTGCTCGCCGACGCCGGGCCGGACCGGGTGCGGGTGCTGCTGGACGGCGCGCCGGTCACCCACCCGGGGCGGACCGCCGACGCGCTGGTCGCACCCCTGCGCGCGCGTGGCCGAGCCGTGCTGCGGGTCTCGGCAGCCGACTTCCTGCGTCCGGCGGGGGTGCGGTTCGAGTTCGGGCGGCAGGACCCGGACGCGCTGCTCGACACCGCGCTGGACTCCGGTGCGCTGGTGCGCGAGGTGCTGGCACCGCTCGGGCGGGACGGCGACGGCAGCTACCTGCCGGCGCTGCGCGACGCGGAGCACGACCGCTCCGCGCGGGCCCGGCGGCTGCCGGCCCCGGCCGGCGCGGTGCTGCTGCTGGACGGCGGGCTGCTGCTCGGGCGAGGCCTGCCGGTGGAGGTCGCGGTGCACCTGGCGGTGCGGCCGGACACCCTGGCCCGGCTCACCCCGGCGGACCAGGCGTGGCGGCTCGCGGCCGAGCAGCGCTACCGGGCCGAGGCGCGGCCGGAGGAGTCGGCCGACGTGGTGGTCCGGGTGGACGACCCGCGGCGCCCTGCCTGGGTCGTGCGCGGCTGACGGGCAGCGTGACCCCCGGACGTCAGAGCGTGGTCGGCGCGGTCGGCGCCGGGTCTGCTGCTGCCTCGCCCGCTGCTGCCTCGGCCGCCACGACCTCCGCCGCCGAGCCGGACGACCTCCGCCACGCCGCGAGCACCAGCGCACCGAGAGCCCACGGACCCATGATCGTCACCACCCGCCACACCACCGTGCCCGCCACCATCGCGGGCTCCAGGTCGTGCCCGGCCACCACCGTCCAGGCACCGATCAGCACCGCGTCGAGCACCCCGAGCCCGAACAGCGGCAGCAGGGTCAGCGGGTAGGCGAGCAGGAACCCGCCGACCACGTCGAGCGTGGACAGGTCGGCGGACGGCACCCCGACCATCCGCAGCGCCGCCAGCAGCACCAGGGCGTCCGCGAGCACCATGCCGACCAGGGCCAGTACGGAACGGGGCAGCGCACGCCGCAGCCCACCGGCCGAGTCGGCCCGGAACGCCACCACCCGCGCAGCCCACGCCTGCGGGTCCGTGCTGCGCCGCACCGGACGCACCAGCCGCCCGGCGGACCGGCCGACGGTGGCGGCGAGCGCGTCGGAGCGCAGCAGCAGCAGCGTGCCGCCCAGCACCACCGCCGCGATCGTGCCGCACAGCCCGGTGGTCACCCACTGCCGCCGCTCCAGGCCCTGCCCGGTCAGCAGCAGCGCGCCGAGCACGGGGGAGAGGAACCGCACGCTGTAGAACGTCAGGGTGTTGACCGTCACCCCGGTCATCCCGCGTACCGCGTCGATGCCCCAGGACCGGAACATCGCCACCCGCAGCACGACGTCGGCGGGTGGCGGCGTCATCGTGGCGACCAGGTTGGCCGCGAGGTCGTTCTGCATCGAGCGGCGCAGCGGCAGGCCCGGCACCGAGACGGCCAGCGGCACAGCGTTGAGCACCTGGCGCGCCAGCAGCGCGGCCAGCAGCGGCACCGGCGCCCACCACGGCAGCAGCCGGAACGCCGCGCCCACCGCGGGCCAGTCCACCGCGCCTACCAGCCGGACCAGCACCCGCAGCGCGAACGCGCCGACCAGCACCCCGACCAGCACCTTCACGGCGCGGCGACCGGTCGGGCCCAGCCGTCGGCGAGCCGGGGCCGGGTCGTCGGCGGCCGGCCCGGGCGCGGTCGCGGAAGGCACGGGCTCAGCCAACCACACCGGCCCGGCCGAACCCGGCTGCTCCCCCCAGCACTGGGGGTGCCGGTCGGGCCGGGGCCTCGATACCGTGACCGGTCGTGACGTCTCTCGCACCCGTCGACCTGCGCGCGGAGCGCGACCGCGGCATCTCGGCGCTGGTCGGCGCACGATCGGGGTGCTCGAACCCTCCCGCGCGGGCGCTGCGGGTGCCTACGATCGGAGAGATGTCCGCAGAGCGTGTCTTCGCCGCACGCCTCGGGGTCGTGGACGACCACGCCACGGTGAACCTCGGGGTGACGAGCCTGTTCGCGCCCATCGCCGAGGTCGACCTGGTGGCCGCCTCCGCGACCGTCGACGAGCTGCTGGCCGTCACGACCGACCTCGACCTGGTGGTGCTCGACCTGCGGCTGGCGGACGGGTCCTTCCCGGCGCGCAACGTCGCGATGCTGCGCGAGACCGGCGCCGAGGTGCTGGCCTACACCTCCGGCGAGGACCCGGCGCTGGTGCGCGCCGTCGCCCGGGCCGGCGTGGTGGGGATGATCCGCAAGTCCGAGCCGCCGCAGGTGCTGGTGGACGCGGTGCTGCAGGCGCTCCGGGGGGAGATCGTCGCCTCGGTCGACTGGGCTGCCGCGCTGGACGGCGACTCGGAGCCGGTGGCGCTCTCACCTCGGGAGTCCCAGGTGCTCGCGCTCTACGCCGCGGGGGAGAAGGCCGACCGGGTGGCCCGCACGCTCGGCATCTCCCGCGAGACGGTGCTGGACCACATCCGGCACATCCGGGCGAAGTACGCCGCCGCCGAGCGTCCCGCCCACACCAAGGTCGACCTCTACCGCCGCGCGGTGGAGGACGGTGTGCTGCCTCCCGTGCGATGACCGCCGACGGCTGGGGCGCCGCGCGGTGGGCGGCGGTGGACCGCCGGGTCGCCACGATGGCGGTGCTCGCGTCCGTCGTCCTGGTGGTCACGACCCTCGGCCTGGAACGGTCCGAGTGGGGCAGCACCGCCCTGGTCTGGTCGCTCGCCGGGCTGCTACTTCCCCTGCTGCTCGCGGTGTCGGCGCTGCTGGTCACCACGGCGTCCGAGCCGGTGGTGCGCTGGCTGTGCACGACGTTCACCCTGCTGCAGCTCGCCCTGGTGCTCACCTGGCCGGTCGCGCGGCTGCACCCGGAGCCCGGCGCGGACGTGACGCCGTGGGTCTGGCTGCTCGAACCGGCGGCGGTCGGGCTGGCCGCCGTGGTGTGGCCGTGGCGGGCCGCCGTGCTGTACGCACCGCTGCCGGCGATCGCGCTGCCGGTGGCGCTGTACCTCGCGGACGGCCAGGTCTCCCGGGAGGTCGTCGCCCGCAGCTGCATCCACTTCGGCAACGTCGCGTTCGTCGCGATCCTGGTCACCGCCCGACGGCAGCTCGCGCTGCTCTGGACCGTCGAGCGCCAGGCCGAGGAGTCCGAGCTCGCCCTGGTCCGCGCCACCGCTGCCGGGGCCGAGCAGGCCCGGCTGGCGGCGGTGGTGCACGACGAGGTGCTCGCCACGCTGGTCGGCGCGATGCAGCGCACCGGGCCGCCCGGCCCCGCGCTCGCCGCGCAGGCCGCCCGGGCGCTGGCGGTGCTGGACGCCCCGGTCGGCGGTGACGCCGACCCCGGTCGGGACCTCGTGCCGGCACGGATGGTGGCCGAGCGGGTCGAGGCGGTCGTCCGGGTGGTGGCCCCGCGTGCCGGGCTCGCGATCGTGGCGGACGGCCCGGACGTGCCCGCGCGGGTCTGGTCCGCGGTCGAGGCCGCGCTCGGCGAGGCGCTGCGCAACTCGGTGCGGCACGCCGGCGGGGCCGGCCGGTCGGTGCACCGGCAGGTGCTGCTCACGGTGGATCAGCGCGGGCTGCGGGTCGAGGTGCAGGACGACGGCCGCGGCTTCGACCTCGCCGCGGTCCCTGCCACCCGGCTCGGCGTGGCCGGCAGCGTGCTGGCCCGGCTGCGCAGCGTGCCGGGCGGCAGCGCGGAGATCCGGTCGGCGCCCGGCGAGGGCACCCGGGTGCTGCTCGGCTGGCAGCGGCCGTGACCGGCTCGGTGCCGGGCCCCGCGACCTTCGCCGGCCTGACCTCGCCCGGCGCCCGGGTCGCGATGGTGCTCGTCTGGTGCACCGGGCTGGTGCACACCCTGCTGCTCTGGCACGCGTACCCGCGGCCCCTGCTGGTCGCGGTCGGCCTGGCCGCCACGCTGGTCGGGATCGCCGCGCTCACCGGACCGCAGGAGGAGATGCCGCTGCGGTACGCCCTGGTGGTCGCGGCGGTGCCGGTGGTGAACGCCGCCGTGCTGGTGCCCCAGCTGACCGAGCCCACCCAGAACCGGGTCTGGCTGCTGGAGATCGGCGCCTACCTGACCGGGCTGCTCGCGGTACGCGGGCGGGTCGCGGTGGCGACCTGCGGCACCGGGGTGCTCGTGCTGGCCGTGGTCGCCTGGGCGCTGGCGACCGGCGCGGGCCTGCGGGCGGCCGGCTCGGTGCTCGTGCTGCCGGCGAGCGCGCTGGTGGTCGGGGCCATCTGGTACTTCGTGCTGCGCCGCACCCTGGAGCAGGTCACCGCGCACCGGCAGGCCGGCGCGGTCGCGGCGCGGGCCCGGCTGGCCGCCGAGGGCGCCACGCAGGACAGCCGGGCCGAGCTCGCGGTGATCGCGGCGACCGTGCGTCCGCTGCTGACCGAGATCGCGGACGGCCGACCCGCGGAGCGTGCGGACCTGGACCGCTACCGCGTCACGGAGGCCGCGGTGCGGGACCGGCTGCGTGCGCGGTCGCTCACCGCGGCCCCGCTGGCCGCGGCCTGCACCCGGGCCCGGCTGCGCGGGGTGGACGTGCTGCTGCTGGACGACGGTCCGGCGGGCGCCGAGGCGCTGCACGAGGAGCTGCTGGCGCGGCTGGTCGCCCTGGTGGACGCCGTGCGGACCGGCCGGCTCACGGTCCGGGTGATGCCGGCGGGGCGGGGCGGGCACACCTCGGTGCTGACCGACGACGGGCGCGAGACGGTGCTCCGGGTGCTGGACGCGGCGGGCCGGTCGGTCGACCTCGGGGCGCTGCACGGCGGCTGAGCGGGGCGTGAGAAGGTGCGCAGCCGCCGCTGAGGAGCCGACGAGCCGCCGACGAGGACCGTCGGCGTCGATATCGAGCGGCGCGTGTCGGTGGCTGTCCGTACCCTCGACGCTGCACCCCCGACGACCCGCTCGCCCCGACCCTCGCTGGAGGCCCGTGTGCTCGCCCGACTTCTGCTGCGCTACCTGCGCCCCTACCGACGGCTGCTGGCCGGCGTGCTGGTGTTCCAGCTCGGCTCCGCGCTGGCGATGCTCTACCTGCCCAGCCTGAACGCGGACATCGTGGACCGCGGCGTCGCCCAGGGCGACACGGGCTACATCTGGCGCACCGGCGGCTTCATGCTCGCGGTGTCGCTCGGGCAGATCGTGTCCGCCGTCGCCGCGACCTACTTCGCCGCGCGCGCCGCGATGCAGGTCGGCCGCGACCTGCGCGACGACGTGTTCGCCCGGGTCGGCTCGTTCTCCGAGCGCGAGGTCTCGCAGTTCGGCGCCGGCTCGCTGATCACCCGCAGCACGAACGACGTCCAGCAGGTGCAGATGCTGGCGATGATGGGCTCGACCATGCTGGTCACGGCCCCGCTGCTCGCGGTCGGCGGCATCGTGATGGCGCTGCGCCAGGACGTCGGGCTGTCCTGGCTGATCGCGGTCTCGGTGCCCGTGCTGCTGCTGATCGCCGGCCTGGTGATCGGTCGGATGGTCCCGCTGTTCCGTTCCTACCAGACCAGGCTCGACGCGGTGAACCGGATCCTGCGCGAGCAGCTGACCGGCGTGCGGGTGGTGCGGGCGTTCGTCCGCGAGGACATCGAGGCGGAGCGGTTCCGGGCGGCGAACAGCGACATCATGGAGGTCGGGCGCCGGGTCGGCTCGCTGTTCGTCCTGCTGTTCCCGCTGGCGATGCTCGTGCTGAACTTGACCGTGGTCGGCGTGATCTGGTTCGGTGGCATCGAGGTGGACGCCGGGAACGTGCAGATCGGCACGCTGCTCGCGTTCATGCAGTACATCGGGCAGATCCTGATGGGCGTCCTGATGGCGTCCTTCATGACCGTGATGATCCCGCGCGCCGCGGTGTCGGCCGAGCGGATCACCGAGGTGCTGGGCAGCCGGTCCACGCTGGTCGAGCCGACCGACCCGGTGCGCGAGCTGCCGACGCCGGGGGAGGTCGTGCTCGACGACGTGACGTTCGCCTACCCCGAGGCCGAGCGCCCGGTGCTGTCCGGGCTCAGCGTGACGGTGCGCCCGGGACAGACCCTGGCGGTGATCGGTTCCACCGGTGCCGGCAAGACCACGCTGGTCTCCCTGCTGCCCCGGCTGTTCGACGTCACCGGCGGCACGGTGCGGGTCGGCGGCGTCGACGTGCGCGACCTCGACCTGGAGACGCTCTGGGGCGGGATCGGCCTGGTGCCGCAGCGCCCGTTCCTGTTCGCCGGCACCGTCGCGTCCAACCTGCGGCTCGGCGACGAGCAGGCGGACGACGCCGACCTGTGGCGAGCGCTGGAGATCGCCCAGGCCAGCGACTTCGTGTCCCAGATGGACGGCGGTCTGGCGGCCCGGGTCGCGCAGGGCGGCACCAACCTCTCGGGCGGCCAGCGGCAGCGGCTCGCGATCGCCCGCGCACTGGTGCGCCGCCCGCAGCTGCTGGTGTTCGACGACTCGTTCTCCGCGCTGGACCTCGCCACGGACGCCCGGCTGCGGCAGGCGCTCTGGCGCGAGCTGCCCGGGGTCACCAAGATCGTCGTCGCCCAGCGGGTGTCCACCGTGACGGACGCCGACGCCATCCTCGTGCTGGAGGACGGCCGGGCCGCCGGCCTCGGCACGCACGAGGAGCTGCTCGTCACCAGCCAGACCTACCGCGAGATCGCGGAGTCCCAGCTCGCGGTGGAGGCCGGCGCATGAGCGAGAAAGCCGCCCCGGAGCGGGGCCGGAAGAAGACCAGGACGCCGGTCGGGCCGGCGGAGCTGTCCGCCGACGAGCAGCTCGAGATCGAGCTCGGCGAGCAGGCCAGGATCGCCTCGGACTCCTGGGACAGCGTGGCGCCGGGCAGGGCGGACCACTTCCGGCAGTCGTTCGCCCGGATGCTCGGGCTGCTGCGGCCGTACCGCGTGGCCCTGGTCGCCGTCACCCTGATGGGCACGGCCGGCGTGCTGCTCACGGTGCTCGCGCCGCGGGTGCTCGGGCGGGCCACCGACGTCGTCTTCGCGGGCTTCGTCTCCCGGCAGCTGCCCGCGGGGACCACCCAGGAGCAGGCGGTCGCGGCGCTGCGCGCGGACGGCCAGGACCAGCTCGCCTCGGTGGTCGCGGCGATGGACCACCTGGTGCCCGGCGCCGGGATGGACCTGGACCGGCTGGGCAGCCTGCTGCTCACCGTCCTCGCGCTCTACCTGGCCGGGGCGCTGCTGATGTGGGCGCAGGGCTACCTGATCAACATCGTGATGGTCCGGGCCATGTGGCGGCTGCGCGAGGCCGTCGAGGCGAAGATCAACCGGCTGCCGCTGGCGTACTTCGACCGGGTGCAGCGCGGCGAGCTGATCTCCCGGGTGACGAACGACATCGACAACATCACCCAGACCATGCAGCAGTCGCTGTCCTCCGCGCTGACCTCGGTGCTGACCGTGGTCGGCGTGCTGGTGATGATGTTCTCGCTGTCCTGGCAGCTCGCCCTGGTGGCCCTGGTCTCGCTGCCGCTGATGGGGGTGATCTTCGGCGTCATCGGGCCGCGGTCGCAGCAGGCGTTCGGCATCCAGTGGCGCAAGGTCGGTCGGCTGAACGCCCGGGTCGAGGAGTCGTTCTCCGGGCACGCCCTGGTCAAGGTGTTCGGCCGTCGGCAGGACTTCCAGGACCGGTTCCGCGAGGAGAACGCCGAGCTGTACCAGGCGTCGTTCCGGGCGCAGCTCCTGTCCGGGATCATCTGGCCCGGCATGTCCTTCGTCGGCAACCTCACCTACGTCGGCATCGCCGTGCTCGGCGGGCTGATGGTCGCGGGCGGATCGATGGGGCTGGGCAGCGTGCAGGCCTTCATCCAGTACGCCCAGATGTTCACCCAGCCGCTGTCCGAGCTCGGCGGGATGGTCGCCGTGGTGCAGTCCGGCACCGCGTCCGCCGAGCGGGTGTTCGAGCTGCTGGACGCCGACGAGCAGGAGCCGGACCCCGTCGACGCCCCTGCTCCCGCCGAGGGCGACGGCACCATCGAGTTCGAGCACGTCGCGTTCTCCTACCGCTCGGACCAGCCGCTGATCAGCGACCTGTCGTTCACGGTGCACCCCGGCCAGACCGTCGCGATCGTCGGGCCCACCGGCGCCGGCAAGACCACCCTGGTCAACCTGCTGATGCGGTTCTACGAGCTCGACGGCGGCCGGATCCTGGTCGACGGCCAGGACATCGCCACCCTCTCCCGGCACGACGCGCGCGCGAGGACGGGCATGGTGCTGCAGGACCCGTGGCTGTTCGCCGGCACCATCCGGGAGAACATCCGCTACGGCCGGCAGTCCGCCACCGACGAGGAGGTGCTCGCCGCCGCGCGCGCCACCTACGTCGACCGGTTCGTGCACTCCCTGCCGCAGGGGTACGACACCGAGCTGGAGGAGGACGCCGCCAACCTGTCGGCGGGGGAGAAGCAGCTCGTCACCATCGCCCGGGCGTTCGTCGCCCGGCCCTCGGTGCTGATCCTGGACGAGGCCACCTCCTCGGTGGACACCCGCACCGAGCGGCTGCTGCAACGAGCGATGGCCTCGTTGCGCTCCGGTCGCACCTCGTTCGTGATCGCGCACCGGCTGTCCACGATCCGTGACGCGGACCTCATCCTGGTGATGGAGCACGGCGCGATCGTCGAGCAGGGCACCCACGAGCGGCTGATCGCGGCCGGCGGCGCATACCACCGGCTGTACCGGTCCCAGTTCGCCGGCGCCGTCGTGGAGGAGGAGCCGGCCTGACCATGCCGAGGCGGGGTCGCTCGTCTCGGCGCGACGGCGTCAGCGCGCAGCCCCTGGTGCCGGGGCGCCGACCTCCGGTTCGACGGCACGTGCGCAGCGAGCGACCGTCGCCGGTCGCGCACGGCAGGACGACCCGGCTCGCGGTCGGCCTCGGACCGGTCACGCCGGCTGATCAGGCCCCGGCACGCCGCAGCCGTGCGATGGTGCGGGCGAGCACCGCCGGCTCGTCGCGGGCACGGGCGAGGATCGGTGCGCCCTGGATGGCGACGAGCAGGTCCTCGGCCAGCGCCTCCGCTGCGGACGTCGGGCGCCCGCCCCGGTGCAGTGCGCCGGCGAGAGCCTCCTGCCAGCGCACGAAGCAGTCCGCGAGCGCCTCGCCGAGATCGCCCAGACCGGGTTCGAGCCCGACCCGTCCGACCAGGCAGAGCCGGCGGCCGGAGCCGAAGCAGTCCGTGACCACGTCGAGCATGGCGTGCACGTCCGGCGGGGCCGCGTCCAGCGCAGCGGAGCGAAGACGTGCAGCTCGAACCAGTCCCGGACGTCGGCGACGACCTCGGCGAGCACCTGCTGCTTCCCGCCCGGGAACCTGTTGTACAGGATCTCCTTGCCCAGTCCCGTCACAGCGGTGCCGAGCAGAGCGTTCACGATCATCTCCCGGCGCTGGCCGCTGCCACTCGATGCCACCCCGGGAACGGCTGCTTGCGCGGCTGCGCCGACGGGGCTCCGAAGACGGCAGAGGAGCCTGCGAAGGAAGACGAGGAGGGGGAAGAGGGAGGGCTGACGCGCTCGTGCTGCTCATGCGTTCTGGCCACCGACCAGACGCCGTGCACGAGTCAGGGGCCACCTTCTCCGGAGAGAAGGTGGCCCCTGACCTGCTACGACCCTGGTGGGCGATACTGGGATCGAACCAGTGACCTCTTCCGTGTCAGGGAAGCGCGCTACCGCTGCGCCAATCGCCCGGGTGTACGAGGTGGAGATGGGATTCGAACCCACGTGTACGGCTTTGCAGGCCGCTGCCTCGCCTCTCGGCCACTCCACCCTGAGACCTCAGTCCTCAGCGACCGCTAGGTCGGCCGGGGGTGTCTGCCTCCGAGCGGACGACGGGATTCGAACCCGCGACCCTCACCTTGGCAAGGTGATGCTCTACCACTGAGCCACGTCCGCGCGTCACATCACGTCGGGCAACTTCCCGGCGCTCTGTGGTGCGGTGAGAACTCTAGCCTGGATTTCCCGGATCAGTCCAACCGGCGTCTGACACCGGTGAAGTTCCGCGGGATCACGCGGAACTCGCACGTCAGGGCCGGGTGGCGGCCGGGTAGCGTGGCGCCGTGCCCGCGACCGTCGACCCTCCCGCCGTCCTCGAAGCCGGCCCCGGGGCCGTGGCCCCAGGCGGTCCCGCCTCGTCCGGCGCCGGGGCGCTCACCGCGGGCGCGCGCACCGCGGACTCGCCGTTCCCGGTCCCGCCCGCTCCGGCGTCGACGGTTCCCGCGCCGGGCATCGCGTGGTTCGCGGACCGCGAGCTGCGCGGGGTGGTCGAGCACGTGCCGGACGTCGCCGCGACCCCGGAGCGGCTGCGCACCCCGGGGTGCTGGGTGCTCGTCGGGGACTTCGAGGGCCGGGTCGGGGCCTGGCGGTTCGCGGAGCGGCACGCACCGCCGTCCGGAGCCGCCGGGACGGCCCCGGCAGCCGGAACGTCCGGCCCCGCCTCGCCGTGGCACGGTCCGCCGCCCGGGAGCTGGCGGTCCTCGATGGACGAGGCGGGGTACGTCGCCGGCGTCCGGGACGTGCAGGCGACGATCCGGGCGGGCGGCGTCTACCAGGTGAACCTCTGCCGGCTGCTCGTCGCGCCGCTCGCCGGTGGGCAGGTCGAGCCGGACGCCCGTGCGCTGGGCGCAGTCCTGGCGGAGGGCAACCCGGCGCCGTACGGGGGCGGCGTGCACGTCCCCGCGGGCTCGGCGGTGCCGCCGGTGTGGGTGGTGTCGGCCTCGCCGGAGCTGTATCTGCGGGTCGAGGACGGCTGGGTGGTCTCGGCGCCGATCAAGGGCACCGCCCGCACGGCGGAGGGTCTGACGGCGAAAGACCGGGCCGAGAACGTGATGATCACCGATCTGGTGCGCAACGACCTGCAACGGGTGTGCGCGCCGGGCACGGTCGAGGTGACGACGCTGCTGGGTGTGGAGCAGCACCCCGGGCTGGTGCACCTGGTCTCGACCGTGCGTGGGCGCCTGCTGGATCCGACCGGGTACGACCTGTGGGCGCGGCTGCTGGCGGCCTCCTACCCGCCGGGCTCGGTGTCCGGGGCGCCGAAGGCGGCGGCGCTGGCGGTGATCGACCGGTTGGAGCCGGTGCCGCGCGGACCGTACTGCGGGGCGGTCGGCTGGGTGGACGTCGCGGGGGACGGCACGGTGCGGGCGGAGCTGGCGGTGGGCATCCGGACGTTCGTGTGGCGGGACGGCGAGCTGCGGTTCGGCACCGGCGCCGGGATCACCTGGGGCAGCGACCCGGAGGCCGAGTGGCGGGAGACCGAGCTGAAGGCGCACCGGCTGATCGCGCTCGCCTCGTGCGCGCCGCACGAGACCGGCCCCGCGGAGCCGGACCGCTTCGGCGCCCCCGGTGCGAGACTGGCGCCGTGACCAGCGTGCTGTGGGCGGACGGCCGCCTGCGCGACCCGGACGAGCCGGTGGTGGCGGGCACGGACCCGGCGTTCACCACGGGCCTGGGGCTGTTCGAGACCTGCGCCGTGCGGGACGGCCGGGCGTTCGCGCTGAGCCGGCACCTGGACCGGCTGGCCGCGTCGCTGGTCGCGCTCGGGCTGCCGCCGCTGGACGAGCAGCGGGCACGGGACGGCGTGCGCGCGGTGCTGTCCGCCGCGGGCGCGGGGACCGGCCGGCTGCGGGTGACGGCGGGCGGCGGCTCGGCCTCGGCGCTGGTCGTGTCAGCGGGACCGGCCCCGGTGCGCGGGGTGCCGCACGTGGTGCGGGTGCCGTGGGTGCGCAACGAGCGGTCGCCGCTGGCGGGGCACAAGTCGACCTCGTACGCGGCGGACGTGCTGGCGCTGGCGGCGGCGGTCCGGGCCGGGGGAGACGAGGCGGTGCTCGCTGACAGCACGGGGGCGCTGTGCGAGGGCACGACGTCGAACCTGCTGGTGGAGCGGGACGGTGAGGTGCTGACGCCCGCGCTGCGGACCGGCTGCCTGCCGGGGGTGACCCGGGCGCTGGTGCTCGCCTGGTCCGCGGAGGCCGGGCTGCCGGTGCGCGAGGCGCGGCCGGGCGAGCTGCCGTGGACGGTGCTGGACGACGTCGCGGCGGGGCGTGCCGGGCTCGCGCTGACCGGGTCGCTGCGCGGGGTCGCGGCGGTCGGGCTGCTGGACGGTCGGGCGGTGCCACCGGCCGCGGTGCTGGTCGAGGTGGCGCGGCTGTTCGACGCGCGGTCGGCGCAGGACCTCGACCCGTAGCGGCCCGGCCGGGCGTGGACGAGGTCGGGCGGGCTCAGGCGGTGAGCAGCGCCGCGATCAGCGCGGAGATCTCGCTCTCCATCCGGTCGCTCTCGGTGCCGAGCCCGACCAACTGCTCGGTGGCGGTGAGGAACCGCTCCAGCGGCTCGGCGGGGGAGGCCAGCAGCGCGCTGCCCTCGATGCCGGTCAGCGAGATCAGGGTGAACAGCGGGTCCTCGTCCCGCCAGACCTGCACGTCACCGGTGCCGGCGGGGTCCTCGGCCTCGGCGAGCATCCCCTGCAGCAGGAGCTCGCGCCCGAGCAGCCAGACCGAGGTGGACTGCGGCGACGTGAACACGGCTCGCACCGTGTACGGATCGCCCGCCCGGTAGGACAGCTCCGCGGTGACCGGGAGGACGCTGGCGTCCGAGCTGATGAGCTGCATCGCGACGGTCTCGACGACGTCGTACGAGCGCTGGGCCACCGCATCCTCCTTCAAGTCTCGCGAGATCCACATCATGGCAGCCCGGTCGGTCCGATCGGAGCAGCCGAGCCGAACTTCACCCGGTGGAACTCCTCCGGGGGACGGCCGTCCGGTCGACAGGTCCCTGCCGCGCCGCCGTCCCGGGCGCGGTGCCCGGCGGCGCCCGGCGGCGCCCGGCGGTGCTCGGCGGTGCTCGGCGCCGGTTCGGACATCGTCGTCGGATCGGGTAAGGTCGTTCCTCGCCGGGCGATTGGCGCAGTGGTAGCGCGCTTCGTTCACACCGAAGAGGTCACTGGTTCGAACCCAGTATCGCCCACCGGCTCGAAGGCCCCGATCCGCACCCGGACCGGGGCCTTCGTCGTACCGGCGGTCGGCCGGTCGCTGCGTGTGCGGGCCGGTCGGAGCGCCCGCGGTCGGTAGCATCGCCTGTGGTCCCGCGCGCGAGGTGCGGGGCGTCCGATCCGAGGAGACCGTCCCGTGTCCGAGAACATCACCCTCACCGTCGACGGCAGCCAGACCACGGCCGCGACCGGGACGACGGGGGCGGATCTGTTCTCGGGGCGCCGGGAGGTCGTGGTCGTCCGGGTGGAGGGCGAGCTGTGGGACCTGTCCCGGCCGCTGCCGGACGGCGCCGTGGTCGATTCCGTCACGATCGACTCGCCGGACGGCCTGGCGGTGCTGCGGCACTCCGCCGCCCACGTGCTGGCCCAGGCCGTGCAGGAGGTCAACCCGACCGCGAAGCTCGGGATCGGCCCGCCCGTGACGGACGGCTTCTACTACGACTTCGACGTGGACACCCCGTTCACCCCGGACGACCTGCGCGCCCTGGAGAAGGTGATGTCCCGGATCGTCAAGGAGGGGCAGACCTTCCGCCGGGTCGAGGTCACCGACGACGAGGCGCGTGCGCTGGAGGCCGGCGAGCAGTACAAGCTGGAGCTGATCGGCCTGAAGTCCACCGCGGCCACGGCGGGCGAGGGGGCGGCGGTCGAGGTCGGCGACGGCGGGCTGACCTTCTACCAGAACGTGCGCGGCGCGGGCCGGGAGTCCGAGACGGTGGTCTGGCAGGACCTGTGCCGCGGCCCGCATCTGCCCAGCACCCGGCTGATCGGCAACGGCTTCCAGCTGACCCGCTCCGCGGCGGCCTACTGGCGGGGCAGCGAGAAGAACCCGCAGCTGCAGCGGATCTACGGCACCGCGTGGCCGAGCAAGGACGAGCTGAAGGCGTACCTGGACCGGATCGCCGAGGCCGAGCGTCGCGACCACCGGCGCCTGGGCGCCGAGCTCGACCTGTTCTCCTTCCCGGACCAGATCGGTTCCGGTCTGGCGGTGTTCCACCCCAAGGGCGGCATCATCCGGATGGAGATGGAGGAGTACTCCCGGCGCCGGCACGTGCAGGCGGGCTACTCGTTCGTGAACACGCCGCACATCACCAAGGAGCAGCTGTTCCAGACCTCCGGGCACCTGGACTGGTACTCCGACGGCATGTACCCGCCGATGCAGCTGGACGAGGAGCGCGACGCGGACGGCAACGTGCGCAAGGCCGGGCAGAACTACTACCTCAAGCCGATGAACTGCCCGATGCACAACCTGGTGTTCGCCTCCCGCGGGCGCTCGTACCGCGAGCTGCCGCTCCGGCTGTTCGAGTTCGGCACGGTCTACCGCTACGAGAAGTCCGGCGTGGTGCACGGGATGACGCGGGCTCGCGGCTTCACCCAGGACGACGCGCACATCTACTGCACCCGGGACCAGATGAAGGGCGAGCTGACCAGCCTGCTGACCTTCGTCCTGGACCTGCTGAAGGACTACGGCCTGAACGACTTCTACCTGGAGCTGTCCACCCGCGACCCGGAGAAGTCGGTCGGCGAGGACGCGGCGTGGGAGGAGGCGACCCGCACCCTGGAGGAGGTCGCCACCGCCTCCGGCCTGGACCTGGTGCCGGACCCGGGCGGCGCGGCGTTCTACGGCCCGAAGATCTCGGTGCAGGCCAAGGACGCGATCGGTCGCACCTGGCAGATGTCGACCATCCAGCTGGACTTCAACCTGCCGGAGCGGTTCGAGCTGGAGTACACCGCGTCGGACGGCACCCGGCAGCGTCCGGTGATGATCCACCGTGCGCTGTTCGGCTCGATCGAGCGGTTCTTCGCTGTGCTCACCGAGCACTACGCGGGGGCGTTCCCGGCCTGGCTCGCGCCGGTGCAGGTGCTGGCGGTGCCGGTGGCCGAGCCGTTCGGGCCGTACCTGCAGGACGTGGTGGACCAGCTGCGCGCCGAGGGCATCCGCGCCGAGCTGGACCGCTCGGACGACCGGTTCGGCAAGAAGATCCGCAACGCGAGCACGCAGAAGGTCCCGTTCGTGCTCATCGCCGGGGGCGAGGACGCGGACGCCGGTGCGGTGTCGTTCCGGTACCGGGACGGCCGGCAGGAGAACGGTGTGCCGGTCGCCGACGCGGTCGCGCGGGTGGTCGCCGCGGTGCGTGAGCATGCCCAGGTCTGACGAGCCGGCCCCCGCTGTCGAGGCCGAGCGTGGTGCGGACCTCGCCGGCGTCCCGGACGGCTTCGGCCGGCTGTGGGTGCCGCACCGGATGGCGTACATCGACGGAGAGAACAAGCCCGTCGACGACGCCGCCGGTCCGCGGTGCGCGTTCTGCCGCGCGCCCACCCTGCCGGACGAGGACGGGCTCGTGGTGGCGCGGGGGACGGTGGCCTACGTGCTGCTGAACCTGTACCCGTACAACGGTGGGCACGTGCTGGTGTGCCCGTACCGGCACGTGGCCGACTACACCGATCTGACGCCGGCCGAGGTCGGCGAGGTCGCTGAGCTGACCCGGACGGCGATGCGGGTGCTGCGTGCCGTGAGCGCGCCGGCGGGCTTCAACCTGGGCATGAACCAGGGCGCGGTCGCGGGTGCGGGGATCGCCGCGCACCTGCACCAGCACGTGGTGCCGCGCTGGGCCGGCGACGCGAACTTCCTGCCGGTGGTGGGGCGGACCCGTGCGCTGCCCGAGCTGCTCGCGGACACCCGCACCCGGCTGGCCGCGGCGTGGCCGCACCCGGACCCGACCGCACCGACCGCACCGCACGACGAGACCGAGGGATGACCTGGTGCTGAACCGACTGCGCGGCGCGATGACCCGCCTGTTCACCCCGGTGGCCGACGTGCTGCTCCGCCTGGGCGTCTCGCCGGACGCCGTGACGATCACCGGCACGGTCGCGGTGGTGACGGCGGCGCTCTGGCTGTACCCGACCGGGCACCTGCTGGCCGGGAGCCTGGTGATCGCGTTCTTCGCGCTGACCGACTCGCTCGACGGGGTGATGGCCCGCCGGGCCGGCCGCTCCGGCCCGTGGGGCGCCTTCCTGGACTCGACGCTGGACCGGTTCGGCGACGCGTCGATCTTCGGCGGCCTGGTGCTCTGGTACGTCGGTGACGGCGACTCGCGCTGGGGGCTCTGCCTCGCGCTGGCCTGCCTGGTGCTCGGGTCGGTGGTGCCGTACGCCCGGGCCCGTGCCGAGGGCCTGGGCATGACCGCGCAGGTCGGGATCGCCGAGCGGGCGGACCGGCTGGTCGTAGTGCTGACCGCCACCGCGCTGGTCGGGACGGGGGTGCCGGACGTCGTGCTGGTGGTGGTGCTCGGGCTGCTCGCGGTGGCGTCGTTCATCACGGTGGTGCAGCGGATGGTCGCGGTGCGGCGCCAGGCGGTGGCGCGGACATGACGGCGGGGCGCAGGGGGCCGGACACCGCCGCGCTGTTCGCGTTCGCGTGGCGGGTGACCGGGCGGCTGCCGGGCCCGGTGGTGCGCGGGGCGTTCCGGCTGGTGGCCGACGGCGCGTGGCTGCGGCGCGGCGCCGGGGTGCGCCAGCTGGAGGCCAACCTGCGCCGGGTGCGCCCGGGGGCGTCGCGCGCCGAGCTGCGCCGGCTCTCCCTCGCCGGGATGCGGTCGTACATGCGGTACTACGGCGAGGCCTTCGCACTGTCCGGCCGGACGCCGGAGCAGATCGCGGCCCGGGTGCGGCTGGTCGGGGAGGGGCCGGTGGTCGAGCAGATCGACGCGGGCCGGATGGTGGTGCTGGCGCTGGGCCACCTGGGCAACTGGGACCTGGCCGGTGCGTGGGCGACCACCCACCTGGGCCGCACGGTCACGGTGGCCGAGCGGTTGCAGCCGGAGGAGCTGTTCCAGGAGTTCCTGGCGTTCCGGGAGTCGATCGGGCTGGAGATCATCCCGCTGTCGGGTGCCGGCGGCGGGGTGTTCCGCGAGCTGGTCCGGGTGCTCCGGCAGCCGGGCGGCGGGCTGGTGCCGCTGCTGGCCGACCGCGACCTGACCGCGCGCGGCATCGAGGTGACGATGTTCGGTGAGCGCGCCCGGGTGGCTGCGGGGCCGGCCGCGCTGGCCGTCGTCACCGGTGCGCCGCTGGTGACCGCGGTGCTGTCCTACGAGCGGCTGACCGGTGCCCGCCGGCGGGCCGCGGGGACGCCCTGGGGCCAGGTGATCGAGTTCGGCCCGCTGCTGACCGTGCCGGCGGACCTGCCGAAGCCCGAGCGGGTCCCGGTGCTCACCCAGCAGTGGGTGGACGCGCTGGCGGCCGGGATCGACCGGCACCCGCAGGACTGGCACATGCTGCAGAAGGTGTTCGTCGCCGACCTCGACCCGGAGCGGTACGCCCGCACCCTGGCCGCCGAGGCCGACGGGTCGGCCGGCTCGTGATCCCCGGGGTCTCCGCGGACCGGGAGCGTCCGCTGCGGGTCGGCATCGTCTGCCCCTACTCGTTCGACGTGCCCGGTGGCGTGCAGTTCCACGTCCGTGACCTCGCGGAGTCGCTGATCGGGCGCGGGCACAGCGTCTCGGTGCTGGCGCCGGCGGACGACGACACCCCGATCCCGCCCTACATGACCTCGGCCGGCGGGGCGATCCCGGTGCACTACAACGGGGCGGTCGCCCGGCTGGCGTTCGGCCCGGTCACCGCGGCCCGGGTGCGTCGCTGGCTGGAGGCCGGCCGGTTCGACGTGCTGCACCTGCACGAGCCGGTCACGCCCTCGCTGAGCATGCTCGCGCTGTGGATCGCGGACGGCCCGGTGGTCGCGACCTTCCACTCCTCGCTGGTGCGGTCCCGCTCGTTGCAGCTGGCCTACCCGCTGGTGCGGCAGTCGCTGGAGAAGATCAGCGCCCGGATCGCGGTGTCGGAGGACGCCCGGCGCACCCTGGTGGACCACCTGGGCGGCGACGCGGTGGTGATCCCGAACGGGGTGTTCGTCGACGCGTTCTCGGGCGTGGACCGGGACGCGCGGTGGACCGGGACCGCGCAGGCGCCGACGATCGCGTTCCTCGGCCGGCTGGACGAGCCGCGCAAGGGCCTGCCGGTGCTCCTCGCCGCGGTGCCCGAGGTCCGCCGGGCGTTCCCGGGGGTGCGTGTGCTGGTCGCGGGGCGCGGCGACACCGGCCCGGAGGAGGCCGAGGAGCTGCTGGGCGTGGACGCCTCGGCGGTCGAGTTCCTCGGACCGCTGTCCGACCGGGACAAGGCGGCGCTGCTCGCGTCGGTGGACCTGTACGTGGCGCCGCAGACCGGTGGGGAGTCGTTCGGCATCGTGCTGGTCGAGGCGATGAGCGCGGGCACCGCCGTGGTCGCGAGCGATCTGGGCGCGTTCAGCCGGGTGCTGGAGGACGGCCGCGCGGGCGTGCTGTTCCGCACCGGCGACAGCGCGGACCTCGCACGCACGCTCGTCGAGCTGCTCGGAGACCCGGAGCGCCGCGCGGCAGTGGCCCTCGCGGGTGCCCGCGCCGTGCCCCGGTACGACTGGTCGTCGGTGACGCACGAGATCCTCACCGTGTACGAGATGGCGGTCGAGGGCAGTCACGCACCGGTC
Organism: Cellulomonas sp.; assembly: GCA_036404115.1. GTDB lineage: Bacteria > Actinomycetota > Actinomycetes > Actinomycetales > Cellulomonadaceae > Cellulomonas. Next base: position 17,092 of record DASWPG010000066.1, on the reverse strand, counting down.
GGCGAGGACCCGACCTCACGGCGTGGCCCCCGGCGGCGCGAGCAGCGCCGCGGGCGGGGTGACGAGGCATGACCCGCACGCTCCCGTCCGGCTGGAGGCACCGATGAGCTGGTCCGCGACCCTCGTGGTGGGCGCCGTCGTGCTGGCAGTCGTGCTCTGGTGGATCTGGGTGGCCGCCTCCCGGATCGACCGGCTGCATCGCAAGGTCGAGGCGTCGCGCGCGGTGGTGGACACCCAGCTGGCCCGGCGGGCCTCGGTCGCCGCCACGCTCTCCGCCTCGGGCCTGCTGGACCCGGTCAGCTCCGTGCTGGTGGGGGAGTCGTCCTGGGCATCGTTGCGGCTCGGTTCGCCGCGCAGCCAGGGGATGGGTCCGCTGCCGGCCGAGCTGGTCGGCGAGCTCGTCGACGTCGTCGGCCGGCCGGGGGAGGGACGGGACACCGCGAACGGCCGGACCGACCGCGAGGAGAAGGCCGCGACCGTGGACCGTGGACTGGTGGAGAGCGAGCTCTCCTCGACGCTGCGCGAGGCGCTGGACGATCCGACCGAGGTCGCGTGCCTGCGCGACGAGCCGGGCGGCGACGAGCTGCTGGACGCCCTCGCGGACGCCTGGTACCGGGTGCAGCTCGCGCGCCGGTTCCACAACGAGGCGGTCGCGCAGGCGCAGCGGATGCGGCGCGGCTGGGCGGTGCGCACCCTGCGGCTCGCCGGGCGCGCGCCGATGCCGCAGACCCTCGAGCTGGACGACGCCTGGCCGCCCGCGCTGGGCCGTCCCGGCGCGCCGCCCGGCGTGGATCCGGAACGCACGTCCACCCCCTGACCGCCGCGGGCGTCCACCCCGGGCGCCCGGACTACGATGAGCGGCGGACCCCTTCCCGCCCCAGACCTTGCGAGGACACCGTGACCAGCGACAGCACCCAGCCCGCGCCCGCGACCAGCGTCGGCACCGCCCGCGTCAAGCGCGGCATGGCGGAGATGCTGAAGGGTGGCGTCATCATGGACGTCGTCACCGCCGACCAGGCGAAGATCGCCGAGGACGCCGGCGCGGTCGCCGTGATGGCGCTGGAGCGCGTGCCGGCCGACATCCGGGCCCAGGGCGGCGTGGCGCGGATGAGCGACCCCGACCTGATCGACGGCATCATCGCCGCGGTCTCCATCCCGGTGATGGCCAAGGCCCGGATCGGGCACTTCGTCGAGGCGCAGGTGCTGCAGAGCCTCGGTGTGGACTACATCGACGAGTCCGAGGTGCTCACCCCGGCGGACTATGCGCACCACATCGACAAGTGGCAGTTCACCGTGCCGTTCGTGTGCGGCGCGACCAACCTGGGCGAGGCGCTGCGCCGGATCACCGAGGGCGCGGCGATGATCCGCTCCAAGGGCGAGGCCGGCACGGGCGACGTGTCGAACGCCACCACGCACATGCGGACCATCCGGGACGAGATCCGCCGGCTGACCTCGCTGCCCGAGGACGAGCTGTTCCTCGCCGCCAAGGAGCTGCAGGCGCCGTACGACCTGGTGGTCGAGGTCGCCCGGGCCGGCAAGCTGCCGGTGGTGCTGTTCACCGCGGGCGGCATCGCCACCCCGGCCGACGCCGCGATGATGATGCAGCTCGGTGCCGAGGGCGTGTTCGTCGGCTCCGGCATCTTCAAGTCCGGCAACCCGGCCGAGCGCGCCGCGGCGATCGTCAAGGCCACCACGTTCTACGACGACCCCGACGTGATCGCCACGGTGTCCCGCGGGCTCGGCGAGGCGATGGTCGGCATCAACGTGGACGACCTGCCGGTGCCGCACCGGCTCGCCGACCGCGGCTGGTGACCAGCGTGCCCGACGGCCCGTCCGCCCCGACCGGGGAGGGCGGGCCGTCCGCCGTCCCGGTGCCGGAGGGCCTGCCCGGTGGCTCCGGAACCCGGTCCGCGCTCAGCGACGAGTGGGTGCCGGGCCCGGACGGCCTGCCGTTCCGGCGCGCCGCCCGGGTGCTGCTGCTGGACGACCAGGACCGGCTGCTTCTGGTGCGCGGGCACGACGTGGACCAGCCGGAGCGCTCCTGGTGGTTCACGGTCGGCGGCGGCATCGACGCGGGGGAGTCGGACCAGCAGGCGGCGCTGCGCGAGCTGCGCGAGGAGACCGGCATCCTGCTGGGCCCCGCCGACCTGGTCGGACCGGTGCTGACCCGCTCGGCGGTGTTCGACTTCCTGGCCCGCACCTGCCGGCAGGACGAGGTGTTCTACCTGGCGCGGGTGCCGTCCGGCCTGCCGCTGGCCCGCGACGGCTGGACGGCGGTCGAGGCCGAGCTGCTGGACGAGATGCGCTGGTGGCCGCTGGACGAGCTGGCCCAGGTGCGGATCGAGGTCTACCCGGTGGACGTGGCGGTGCTGGTGCGGTCGCTGCTGACGGGCTGGGACGGCACCGTGCGCCACCTCGGCGAGCAGCACGACTGAGCTGCCCCGTCTCAGACCGTACTGGGGAGTAACTTCAGGCGCTCGGATCGGCTAGGGTCGGCCGGTGCCCACCTCGACCTCCCCCGCGACCCAGATCCACCGCTCCGGCATCCGCACCCTGATGGAGCTCGCCATGCGCGACCCGGAGGCGATCCGGCTCGAGATCGGCGAGCCCGACGCCACGACGCCCGCGCACGTGGTGGCCGCCGCCGCGCGGGACGCCGCCGCGGGGCACACCGGGTACACCTCCAGCACCGGCACCCCGGAGCTGCGGGCCGCGCTGGCCGAGAAGGTCCGCCGGGTGAACGGGCTGGACGTCACCGCGCGGGACGTCGTGGTCACGCACGGCGCGATGCACGGCCTGGCGATGGCGATCAGCGCGCTGGCCGGGCCGGCCGACCAGGTGCTGCTGCCGGACCCGGAGTTCCCGAACTGGCGGATGGCCGCGGTGGCCGCCGGCGTGCAGGTCGGCACCTACCCGGCACGGGCCGCGAACGGCTTCGTGCCGACGCTGGCGGACATCGAGGCGGCGATCACCCCGGCCACCAGGATCCTGGTGCTCTGCTCGCCGAACAACCCGACCGGTGCGATGTACCCGGCCGAGCTGCTGGCCGGTGCGGTCGAGCTCGCCCGCCGGTACGACCTGTGGGTGTTCTCCGACGAGTGCTACGAGGCGATCACCTTCGGCGAGCCGCACGTCAGCCCGGCGTCCTTCGACACCGACGACCGCGTGGTCACCTTCTTCTCGTTCTCCAAGACCTACGCGATGACCGGCTGGCGGATCGGCTACGTCGTGGCCCGGGACGCGGCGGTGATCGACCTGCTGGGCCAGGTGGCCGAGGCGACCGTCGCGTGCCCGTCGTCGGTGGGGCAGCGTGCCGCGCTCGCCGCGCTGTCCGGGCCGCAGGACGAGGTCGCCGCGGCGGTCGCCTCCTACCGGGAGCGCCGCGACGCGGCCCGCGCTCTGCTCACGGCGCGCGGCGTGCCCTCGATCGAGCCGCAGGGCGCGTTCTACCTGATGGTCGACGTCTCGGCCGCGACAGACGACTCGGAGGCGTTCGCGCTGCGGCTGCTGGACGAGCGGCACGTCTCGGTGTCGCCCGGCAGCGCGTTCGGCGGCGGAGGCGAGGGGATGGTCCGGGTGTCGCTGGCCAGCGAGCGGGCCGGGCTGCTCGCGGGGCTGGACCGGCTGGCGGACCTGGTCGGGGCCCGGGACGCGGACCCGGTCGCCGAGGCGGAGGGACGGGCCGGCCACGGCGCGGGGGCGGTCCGGGTCGGTTGACGACCACCCTCGTCCGGTCCGCGGGCGGGTGGTCCGTGCACGGGCAGGCCGTTCGTAGGATGTCCCGGTGAGCACCCGCACCCCCGTCGTCGGAGTCCTCGCCCTGCAGGGCGACGTCCGGGAGCATCTGGCCGCCCTGTCTGCCAGCGGTGCGCGGGCGGTGCCGGTGCGCCGGTCCGCCGAGCTGGACGCCGTCGACGCCCTGGTGCTGCCGGGCGGCGAGTCGACCACGATCGACAAGCTGCTGCGTGCCTTCGAGCTGGACGGGCCGGTCCGCGCGCGGCTCGGCGCGGGCATGCCGGCCTACGGCTCGTGCGCCGGGATGATCCTGCTGGCAGACCGGATCGTCGGTGGGATCGACGGGCAGCGCACCCTCGGCGGCCTGGACGTCACGGTGCGGCGCAACGCCTTCGGGCGCCAGGTGGACTCCTTCGAGACCGATCTGCGCATCGACGGCGTGCCGGACAGCGCGGCCGACCCGGTGCACGCCGTGTTCATCCGCGCGCCCTGGGTCGACGAGGTCGGTCCGGCGGCGACGGCGCTGTCCAGGGTCGAGTCGGGGCCCGCCGCCGGTAGGATCGTCGCGGTGCGCCAGGGTTCGTTGCTCGCGACGTCCTTCCACCCGGAGGTGACGGGCGACACGCGGGTGCACCGGCTGTTCGTCGAGATCGTCCGCGACGCCGTGTGAGTGACGGGCGCGCGACCCGGTGCCGGGTCGCGCCGTCCCTGCCGCGGGTGCCGCCGGGAAGGCGCAGGTCGACTGCGGAAACGAGAGGTAGCGATGTCGGGTCACTCCAAGTGGGCCACCACGAAGCACAAGAAGGCCGTGATCGACGCGAAGCGCGGCAAGCTCTTCGCGAAGCTGATCAAGAACATCGAGGTCGCGGCGCGCACCGGTGGCGGTGACCCGGCGGGCAACCCGACGCTGTTCGACGCCATCCAGAAGGCGAAGAAGACCTCGGTCCCGAACGACAACATCGATCGTGCGGTCAAGCGTGGCTCCGGCCAGGAGGCCGGCGGCGCCGACTACCAGACGATCCTCTATGAGGGCTACGGCCCCGGCGGCGTCGCGTTCCTGGTCGAGTGCCTGACCGACAACCGCAACCGGGCGGCCGCGGACGTCCGCGTGGCCTTCACCCGCAGCGGCGGCGCGATGGCCGACCCGGGCTCGGTCGCCTACCTGTTCTCCCGGAAGGGCGTCGTGATGGTCCCGCAGGAGGGCACCTCCGAGGACGCCGTGATGGAGGCGGTGCTGGAGGCCGGCGCCGAGGAGGTCAACGACGCGGGCGACGCCTTCGAGGTGCTGTCCGAGGCCACCGACCTGGTGCCGGTGCGGACCGCGCTGCAGCAGGCCGGGATCGAGTACGACTCCGCCGACGTGGTGTTCTACCCGGCCACGCAGATCGAGGTGGACGCCGAGGGGGCCCGCAAGGTCCTCCGGCTGATCGACGCGCTGGAGGACTCGGACGACGTGCAGAACGTCTACGCGAACTTCGACGCCTCGGACGAGGTGCTGGCGGAGCTGGACGCGGAGTAGCGCGGCCGGCACCGACGCTGCGCCACCGACGCGCCGGCCCGCCCCGACACGCCCGACGTGCCGGGGCGGGCCGTGCTGCGTCCGGCGGCTGGGAGAGGATGGTGGCCGTGCGCGTGCTGGGAGTGGACCCGGGCCTGACCCGGTGCGGTCTGGGAGTGGTCGACGGGCTGCCCGGCCGCCGCGCCCGCATGGTCGCGGTGGGTGTGGCCCGGACCGACCCGGGCGAGGACATCGACCAGCGGCTGCTGCAGGTCGCCGCGAGCCTGGACGAGTGGATCGAGGAGCACGCCCCGGACACGCTCGCCGTGGAGCGGGTGTTCGCCCAGCACAACCTGCGCACCGTGATGGGCACCGCCCAGGTGGCCGGGATCGCCCTGCTGGCCGCCGCCCGGCACCGGGTGCCGGTGGCGATGCACACCCCCAGCGAGGTGAAGGCGGCCGTGACCGGCAACGGACGGGCGGACAAGGCGCAGGTGCAGACGATGGTGACCCGGCTGCTCGGCCTGGACGAGGTGCCCCGGCCGGCCGACGCCGCCGACGCCCTCGCGCTGGCGATCTGCCACCTGTGGCGGCCCGCCGGTGCGATCGGCGCGCCGCAGCGGGCGCCCGGCTCGCTGACCCCGGCGCAGCAGGCGTGGGCGGCCGCCGAGCAGCGCGCGCGGGGCGCCCGGACCTAGCCGTCCGGCCCGGTGACCGGCGCCGACCGGCACCCTGCAGGGCGAGGGAGCCCGCCGGCACGCGTGTCGTTCGTACACCTGTTCGCCTCTGTGGCAGAGTGCGGGGGACGTCGGACGGAAGGAGCCGGGTGTGATCGCCTCGGTGCACGGGACGGTGCTCGCGGTGCGGCTGGACGCCGCAGTGGTCGAGGTCGGCGGGGTCGGGATGCTGGTGCAGGCCACGCCCGGGACGCTGGCCGGGCTGCGGGTCGGGCGCGAGACGCGGCTCTGGACCACCCTGGTGGTCAAGGAGGACTCGCTGACCCTGTTCGGCTTCGCCGAGGAGGACGAGCGCGCGGTGTTCGAGACCGTGCAGACGGTCGGTGGCGTCGGTCCGCGGCTCGCGCTGGCCATGCTCGCGGTGCACACCCCGGACGGGCTGCGGCGCGCGGTCGCCGACGAGGACCTGGCCGCCCTGAAGCGGGTGCCGGGCATCGGGCACAAGGGCGCGCAGCGGATCGTGCTGGAGCTCGCGGGCCGGATCGGGGCGCCGCTGCTGCCGGGCACCGGGCAGGCCGGAACCGGCGCCGTGCCGGCCGGAGACCGTCGCGAGCAGGTCGTGGACGCCCTGGTCGGCCTGGGCTGGAACCAGAAGGCCGCGCAGGACGCCGTCGCGGACGTGCTGACGGGCTCGACCGCGCCGGTGCGGGACGAGGACGTCGCCGAGCTGCTCCGGGCCGCGCTGCGGGTGCTCGGAGGCGGCCGTGGCTGAGCCGGGGCACGCCGACGACGAGCTCGCGACCGACGAGCCGTCCGCGGGCGACGGCGGGGCCGGGCTGGTGCGCTCGTCGGCGGACGACCTGGAGCGGGCCGCCGAGGCCGCGCTGCGTCCCCGGCACCTGGAGGAGTTCGTCGGGCAGACCGTGGTGCGCGAGCAGCTGTCGCTGGTGCTGCAGGCGGCGGTCGGTCGCGGGCGCGCCCCGGACCACGTGCTGCTGTCCGGGCCGCCGGGGCTGGGCAAGACCACCCTGGCCATGATCATCGCCGCCGAGCTCGGCGTGCCGATGCGGGTCAGCAGCGGCCCGGCGATCCAGCACGCCGGCGACCTCGCCGCGGTGCTCTCCTCGCTGGAGGAGGGCGAGGTGCTGTTCCTGGACGAGATCCACCGGCTCGCCCGGCCCGCGGAGGAGCTGCTCTACGTCGCGATGGAGGACTTCCGGGTCGACGTCGTGGTCGGCAAGGGCGCGGGGGCCAGCGCGATCCCGCTGTCGCTGCCGCCGTTCACCGTGGTCGGAGCGACGACCCGCGCCGGGCTGCTGCCGGCACCGCTGCGCGACCGGTTCGGCTTCACCGGCCACCTGGACTTCTACTCGGACGAGGAGCTGGAACGCGTCCTGGTGCGGTCGGCCGGGCTGCTCGGCGCACCGCTGGACGCCCGGGCGGCCGCGGAGATCGCGTCCCGGTCGCGTGGTACGCCGCGGATCGCCAACCGGCTGCTGCGCCGGGTGCGGGACTGGGCGCAGGTGCGCGGGGACGGCTCGCTCTCGCTGGCGGCGGCCCGTGCGGCGCTGGAGGTGTACGAGGTGGACGCCCGCGGGCTGGACCGGCTGGACCGGGCGGTGCTCTCGGCGCTGTGCACCCGGTTCGGCGGCGGGCCGGTGGGTCTGACCACGCTGGCGGTCGTGGTCGGCGAGGAGCCGGAGACGGTCGAGACCGTCGCCGAGCCGTTCCTGGTGCGCGAGGGGCTGATCGGCCGGACCCCGCGCGGCCGGGTCGCGACCCCGGCGGCGTGGGCGCACCTCGGGCTGACCGCCCCCGCGTCGGCCGGCACCCTGTTCGGCTGACGGGTCGCTCGCGGCGTCCGGACGGCCCTGACCGGCAGCCGGACGACATTTCGTGCACCTGCGCGGGAACTGTGCATCCAGCGTGGTCGTTAGGACCCCGGAGCCGTGGCGCCTAGACTGCGGCGGACGTCCTTATCGACTGGGAGCATCTCTACCGTGACAATGATCATCGTTCTGGCGCTCGGCGTCGGTGCCATGTGGTTCATGTCGAGCCGCAGCCGCAAGCAGCAGCGCGAGGCGCTCAGCTTCCGTGACAACCTCCAGCCCGGGCAGGAGGTGCAGACGGGCTCCGGCCTGCTCGGCACGGTGGTGTCGGTGGAGGACGGCGTCGTCACCCTGGAGTCCGCACCCGGCATGCACACCCGGTGGGTGATCGCCGCGATCGCACGCCTGGTCGAGCCGCCTGTCGAGGACGAGGCGGACGACGAGGACGCCACGGACGAGTGGGACGACGACGAGACCGAGCAGGACGAGGCGATCGAGGCGATCGAGGTCCCGGACGACCTGTCCACCCTGCCGCCGGCCCGCGGTGACGACGGGGACGGCCCGAAGCAGAGCACCAAGTAGTCGACCGGACGACCTCGACCGGCTGACGGCCGGGGTCCGGGACCCATCCGTACCGCCCGCGCACCGCGCGGCGGTATGCGCACGAGAGAAGAAGATCGTTGGCTCCTCCTCCCCGCCGCCGGCACCCGGCGCGCACGCTGCTCACCCTCGGCGTCCTGGGCGTGGCCGTCTTCGGCACCGTGTTCGCCGGCACGAAGCTCGCCGACGCCACGTGGACGCCGAAGCTCGCGCTGGACCTCGAGGGCGGGACGCAGATCATCCTGACCCCGGTCACGGACGACGAGTCGAGCATCACCTCGGACACGATCGACCAGGCGATCGAGGTCATCCGGCAGCGGGTCGACTCCTCGGGCGTCTCCGAGGCCGAGATCACCAGCCAGGGCGGCACGAACATCGTGGTCTCGCTGCCCGGCCGGCCGAGCGAGGAGACCCTCGACCTGGTCCGCACCTCGGCGCAGATGGAGTTCCGCCCGGTGCTGACCTACGGCAGCCCGGAGGCGACCACCGACACCTCGGCCACGGCGACGGCCACCGCCACCACCGACGCGACCGAGTCCGCGACCGACGACGCCACGGCCGCGGCCACCGCGGAGGCGACCGCCGACGCGACGGCAGAGGCGACAGCGGAGCCCACCGACGAGGCGACGCCGGAGAGCGCCAGCGACTCGGACTACTACATCACCGACGAGGTGCAGGCCGAGTACGACGCCCTCGACTGCACCGACTCGGCGAACCTGACCGGCGGCAGCACGTCCGACCCGGACGCCGCGCTGGTCACCTGCAGCCAGGACGGCTCGGCCAAGTACATCCTCGGGCCGGTCGAGGTCGAGGGTTCGCGGATCAAGACCGCCAGCTCCGGCCTGCAGACCACCTCGAGCGGCGCGACCACGAACGAGTGGGTCGTCAACCTGGAGTTCGACTCCGAGGGCGCCGAGGAGTTCAAGGTCGTCACCCAGCGCCTGCAGGGCCTGGACTCGCCGATGAACCAGTTCGGCATCGTGCTCGACGGCCTGGTCGTCTCCGCACCGAGCCTGGACGAGGGAACCGTCATCTCCGACGGCAAGGCGGTGATCTCCGGCAGCTTCACCCGGGACACCGCGACCACGCTGGCCAACCAGCTGAAGTTCGGTGCCCTGCCGATCTCGTTCGAGGTGCAGAGCGAGGAGCAGATCTCCGCGACGCTCGGCTCCGAGCAGCTGGAGAAGGGCCTGATCGCCGGCCTGATCGGTCTGCTGCTGGTGGTGCTGTACTCGATGTTCCAGTACCGGGCCCTGGGCCTGGTCACGGTCGCCTCGCTGGTGATCGCCGCGGTGCTCACCTACGGCGTCATCACACTGCTGTCCTGGCTGCAGGGCTATCGCCTCTCGCTGCCCGGGGTCGCCGGACTGATCGTCGCGATCGGCATCACGGCCGACTCGTTCATCGTCTACTTCGAACGCATCCGTGACGAGCTGCGCGAGGGTCGAACGCTGGTCGCGGCCGTCGACCGCGGCTGGGAGCGCGCACGCCGGACCATCCTGGCGTCCGACGCGGTGAACTTCCTCGCGGCGGTCGTGCTGTACCTGCTGGCGGTCGGGAGCGTGCGCGGGTTCGCGTTCACCCTCGGGCTGACCACGGTGCTCGACCTGCTGATCGTGTTCACCTTCACGCACCCGGTGATGCTGCTGCTGGCCAAGACCGAGTTCTTCGCCGGCGGGCACCGGTTCTCCGGTCTCGACCCGAGCCGGCTCGGCGTCGCGGGCGGCACCCGGTACGTCGGGCGCGGGCGCATCGCCTCCGGGCCGCGCACCGCCAAGGCGGACGGCACCGGACCGCTCGGGGACGCCGACGCGCTCTCCACGCTGGTCGAGACGCCGCAGGGCGCGACCATCGCCGAGCGCCGGGCTGCTGCGGCGAAGGCTGCCGCCGCGACCGCGGCCGGTGCCGAGGGCGACGCCTCGGGGCCGAGCACCGACGAGGGCGACACCTCGACGGGCGACGGCAGCGAGAGCTCGACGGGCACCAGCTCGACGGGCAGCACGACCGAGGCCTCGACGACCCCGCGGTCGGCGACCGACGACGCCCCCGGCACGACGGCGGACGGCGGTGACGACTCGCCCGACGAGCCGACCACCGACGATCCGCACCGACGCACCGAGGGGAGCGAGGGCTGATGGCCGTCAACTTCGCCCAGTGGGGCAACGACCTCTACACCGGCCGCCGCTCGTACGACATCGTCGGACGGCGCCGGATCTGGTTCAGCATCTCCGGCGTGCTGGTGCTGCTGTCCGTGATCCTGCTGATCAAGCCCGGCTTCGAGCTGGGCATCGAGTTCCGGGGCGGCTCGGAGTTCACGGTGTCGAACGTGACCTCCACCGATCAGCAGCCCGCGATCGACGCGGTCGCCTCGGTGACGTCGGACGAGGTCCCGCGGGTCACCAACGTGGGCTCCTCCGGCGTCCGGGTGCAGACCTCGGAGCTGAGCAACGACCAGGTGGAGCTCGTCGCCGCGGCGCTGCAGGAGGCCTACGGCGTCACCGAGGACGACGTGACGAGCTCTTACATCGGCCCGACCTGGGGATCCGACGTCTCGGAGAAGGCGATCACCAGCCTGGTGGTGTTCCTGGCGCTGGTCACCCTGGTGATGACGCTGTACTTCCGCAACTGGCGGATGGCCGTCGCTGCGCTGATCGCGCTGTTCCACGACCTGGTCATCACCGCGGGCGTGTACGCGGCGGTCGGCTGGGAGGTCACGCCGGCGACGGTGATCGGCTTCCTGACCATCCTCGGGTACTCGATCTACGACACCGTCGTGGTGTTCGACAAGGTGCGTGAGAACACCGTCGGCGTGCTCGACCAGAGCCGGAACACCTACTCGGAGCGGGCGAACCTCGCGGTCAACCAGACCCTGGTGCGCTCGATCAACACCTCCGTGGTGGCCCTGCTCCCGGTCAGCGCGATCCTCTTCATCGGGGCGTTCGTGCTCGGGGCCGGGACGCTGCGGGACATCTCTCTGTCCCTGTTCGTCGGCATGATCGTCGGTGCGTTCTCCTCGATCTTCCTGGCCACCCCGCTCGAGGTCGCGTTCCGCAACGGCGAGCCCGCGATCCGCGCGCACAACCACCGCGTGCTGGCCGCCCGTGCGATCGTCCTGGAGGCGAAGGCCGCCGAGGGCGAGGACGCGGCGGCCCTGGACGTCACCCAGTTCACCGGTCAGCTCCGGCCCGGTCAGCACCAGGGTGCTGCTGCCCAGCCGCGCAAGCGGAAGGGCCGGCGATGAGCGCTGCGGTTCCGCAGGAGCCGTCGGCGGGCGTCGACCGGTCGCCGGACCTGCTCGGGCCGGCGCTGGTGCGCCGGATCGCCGAGCTGGTCCGCGACGTGCCGGACTACCCGACGGCCGGCGTGGTGTTCAAGGACATCACGCCGCTGCTCGCCGACGGCCCGACCTTCGGCGCGACGGTGCGAGCGATCGCGGCCCGCGCCCCCGGGCCGGTGGACCTGGTCGCGGGCATGGAGGCGCGCGGCTTCATCTTCGCCGCGCCGGTCGCGCACGAGCTCGGCGCCGGCTTCCTGCCGATCCGCAAGGCCGGCAAGCTCCCCGGCCCGACCGCGTCGCGCGAGTACGAGCTGGAGTACGGCGCGGCGACCGTCGAGGTGCATCCGTTCACCGTGCCGCAGGGCGCCCGGGTGCTGGTGGTGGACGACGTGCTCGCTACCGGCGGCACGGCGGCCGCGACGGTCTCGCTGCTGGAGGAGTGCGGGGCCGAGGTGGTCGGGCTGTCGTTCCTGATGGACCTGACGTTCCTGTCCGGCCGGTCCCGGCTCACCGGGTACCCGGTGGACGCGCTGCTCGACGTCGGCTGACGCGCGGCGCCGACCGGCCCGCGGGGGCGCGGGGGCCCGTTCACGGACCGCGGACGTGACCTGCCCGGGCGCGCCGTAGACTCGTGCGGATCAGCAGCGCGACCAGGAGGCGTCGATGGCGGAGCCGGTACGGACATCCTCGCCCGAGGCGAGGTCGGAGGCCCCGACCAGCACGGGTGCCACCAGCCGTGTGCGCTCCCGCCTGGCCCGGTTCGGCACGGGTCGAGGGCCCGGCCAGTCGCCGGTGATCGAGCCGCTGCTGCAGGCCGTCCGGACCAACCACCCCAAGGCCGACCTGACGCTGCTGGAGCGGGCGTACGCGACGGCCGAGCAGGCGCACCGTGGCCAGCTGCGCAAGAGCGGTGACCCGTACATCACCCATCCGGTGGCGGTCGCGACGATCCTGGCCGAGCTCGGGATGACCCCGCCGACGTTGGCGGCGGCGCTGCTGCACGACACGGTGGAGGACACCGACTACTCGCTCGAGCAGCTGCGCAGCGACTACGGGCCCGAGATCGCGATGCTGGTCGACGGCGTGACCAAGCTCGACAAGGTCACCTACGGGGATGCGGCCCAGGCCGAGACGGTCCGCAAGATGGTCGTCGCGATGTCCCGGGACATCCGAGTGCTGGTGATCAAGCTGGCGGACCGGCTGCACAACGCACGGACCTGGAAGTTCGTCCCGGCGGCCTCGGCGGAGAAGAAGGCGCGCGAGACGCTGGAGATCTACGCGCCGCTGGCCCACCGGCTCGGCATGAACACGATCAAGTGGGAGCTGGAGGACCTGTCGTTCTCCACGCTCTACCCGAAGGTCTACGACGAGATCGTGCACCTGGTCGCGGAGCGCGCACCGGCCCGCGAGGAGTACCTGGCGGTGGTGCGCGACCAGGTCGGCAGCGACCTGCGCACGGCGAAGATCAAGGCCACCGTGACCGGCCGGCCGAAGCACTACTACTCGATCTACCAGAAGATGATCGTCCGCGGCCGTGACTTCGCGGACATCTACGACCTGGTGGGCGTGCGGGTCCTGGTGGACACGGTGCGGGACTGCTACGCGGCGCTCGGTGCGCTGCACGCGCGGTGGAACCCGGTCCCCGGCCGGTTCAAGGACTACATCGCGATGCCCAAGTTCAACCTGTACCAGTCGCTGCACACCACGGTGATCGGACCGGGCGGCAAGCCCGTCGAGATCCAGATCCGCACGCACGACATGCACCGCCGGGCGGAGTACGGTGTGGCGGCGCACTGGAAGTACAAGGAGAACGCCAAGAACGGCGCGCCGGCCACCACGGACAGCGCCGGCAACGACATGACCTGGCTGCGCCAGCTCGTCGACTGGCAGAAGGAGACCGCGGACCCGACGGAGTTCCTGGACTCGCTGCGCTTCGAGATCGCCGGAGCCGAGGTCTACGTGTTCACGCCCAAGGGCGACGTGATGGCCCTCCCGGCGGGCTCGACCCCGGTGGACTTCGCCTACGCCGTGCACACCGAGGTCGGTCACCGCACGATGGGTGCGCGGGTCAACGGCCGGCTGGTCCCGCTGGACTCCACGCTGGAGAACGGCGACGTCGTCGACGTGTTCACGTCGAAGTCCGAGACCGCCGGGCCCAGCCGCGACTGGATGGGCTTCGTCAAGAGCCCCCGCGCCCGCAATAAGATCCGCCAGTGGTTCTCCAAGGAGCGCCGCGAGGAGGCGATCGAGCAGGGCAAGGACGCCATCGCCAAAGCGATGCGCAAGCAGAACCTGCCGATCCAGCGGCTGCTGTCCCACGAGTCGCTGGTGGGCCTCGCGAACGAGATGCGGTACGCCGACGTGTCAGCGCTGTACGCGGCGATCGGCGAGGGCCAGGTCTCGGCCGCGACGGTCGTGCAGCGCCTCGTGCAGGCGATGGGCGGCGAGCCGGGCGCCGAGGAGGACCTGGCCGAGACCACCCGCCCGGGCCACAGCGGCCGGCGGGTGCGCACCGGTGACCCCGGGGTGATCGTCAAGGGCGTCGACGACATCTGGGTCAAGCTCGCGAAGTGCTGCACCCCCGTCCCTGGCGACGACATCATCGGCTTCGTCACCCGCGGCACCGGCGTGAGCGTGCACCGGGCGGACTGCATCAACGTCGAGGCGCTGCGTGCCCAGCCCGAGCGGCTGGTCGACGTGGAGTGGACCCAGGGCGGCAGCGCGCTGTTCCTGGTCCAGATCCAGGTCGAGGCGCTCGACCGCAGCCGGCTGCTCTCCGACGTCACCCGGGTGCTGTCGGACCACCACGTCAACATCCTGTCCGCGTCGGTGTCCACGTCCCGGGACCGGGTGGCGATGTCCCGGTTCGTGTTCGAGATGGCCGAGCCGTCGCACCTCGCCTCGGTGCTGGCCGCGGTGCGCAAGGTCGAGGGTGTGTTCGACGTCTACCGCATCACCGGCGCCAAGGCTGCCGAGGAGCCGGTCATCCGGGCCTGAGGGTCATCCGGGCCCGGGTGCCGTCCGGTCCTGTGTCATCGGCGTGGGTGTCGTCCGGTCCTGTGCCATCAGGGCCGGGGTGTCCGTCCGGCCGAGGCGGCTGTTCCGGGGCCGCCACGAGCTGACGGTACAGCGTCGCGCGTGCCCGGCGGGCGCCGCTCCGGCCGCCCAACGAGCCCAGCCCCTCCAGCACGGCCCCGACGTCGAGCCCGGCGCTGACCAGCGCCCGCAACCCCGTCGCGGCGACCGGCTCGGGGCAGCAGCACGCGAGGTCCAGGGCGGTTCGCTCGGCCGTGGTGACCCGGATCCCGGCCACCAGGGTGATGTCCCTGGGCTCCAGCCGCAGGGCGTGCACCCGGCGGTGCGGGTGCGGGTCCGGGCGACGCCCGCGCGGGGGCACCACCACGTCGAGCCGCTCCGGAGGGTCGCCCCCGGTGTGCACCCAGACGGCGCCGAGCAGGCCGACCACGCACCGGGCCGGGACCAGCGGACACACGGCGGCCGCGCGGTGCACGGAGGCCTCGCTGGTGCCGTGGGGGAGCGCCACGTCACGCCACACCCGGCGCAGGCTGCCGTCGAGCAGCATCGCCTGGAACGCAGCGCTGCCGACGAGGTCGGGGGTGACCAGGTCCGGGGTGACCAGGTCCGGGGTGGCGAGGTCGGGGGTGGCGGAGCTCGGGATGACCGGGCCTGGGGTGACTGCGTCTGGCGTGCCCGGGCTCAGGGCGACCAGGCCCAGGCCGGCGACTGCGCCCGGGCCGACTGCGCCCAGGGTGGCTGTTCCCGGCGGGTCGACGTCGCGCGGGCGGGGCGACGACGACGACCCGGAGGGGAGCCACGGTGGCTGCGACGGTGGCAGGGATGGTGGCAGGGACGGTGGCTGCGGCGGCGAGTGTGACGACGACATGGCTGCCAGCCTGTCGCACCGGAGGAGGTGCGCGGCGCGCACGGGCGGCGCCCTGTGGACGACGGTCGGGCGTGTGGACGACGGTCGGGCGTGCGGACGACGGCCCGCGTCGCCTCGGGGCCCGGCACCAGGATCGGTGCCGGGCCCCGAGGCGACGCGATGAGGACGGGGGATCAGCCCCGGGCGTCCTCGGCGGCGCGCTGGACCTGCTCGAGCCAGGCGCGTCGGGCGTCGAGCGCGGCCTGGGCGTCGGCGATCTTGCGCTTGTCGCCCTTCGCCTGGGCGGTGGCCAGGTCGGCCTCGAGCCCCGCGATGGCCTGCTCGAGCTGGGCGGCCGCCCCCTCGGCCCGCGCGCGGGTCTCGGGGTTTCTGCGGCGCCACACGGTCTGCTCGGCGTCGCGCACCGCGGTCTCGACCGCACGCATCCGGGCCTCGACGCGCTGGATGTCGCCGCGCGGCACCTTGCCCGCGGCCTCCCAGCGGTCCTGCAGCGAACGCAGCGCAGCCTTGGCGGCGGTGAGGTCGGTGACCGGCACCAGGCGCTCGGCCTCGACCAGCAGCGCCTCCTTGACCTCCAGGTTCGCCGAGAACTCGCGGTCGGTGGCGGCGTTGACGGCGTCCCGCGCGGCGAAGAACGCGTCCTGGGCGGCGCGGAACCGGGCCCACAGCGCGTCGTCGTCGGCGCGGCTCGCCCGCCCGGCGGCCTTCCAGCGGGCCATGAGGTCGCGGTAGGCGCCGGCAGTTGCGCCCCAGTCGGTGCTCGTCATCAGGCTCTCGGCCTCCTCGACGAGCTGCTGCTTGGCGGCCTTCGCCCCCGCGTTGCGGGACTCGAGCTCGGCGAAGAAGTGCCGCCGCTCCCGGTCGAACGAGGTGCGCGCATGGCTGAACCGCTGCCAGAGCGAGTCCTCGGTGGCCCGGTCGAGGCGGGGTCCGCTGCGCTGGGCCTCCTTCCACTGGTCGAGCAGGGCACGGAGCTGCTCGCCCGCCGGACGCCACTGGATCCGCGACGGATCGGTCGAGGCGATCTTCTCCGCCTGCTCGATGATCGCGGTGCGGGCCACGACGGCAGCCTGCTTGGCGGCGGCCCGCTCGGCCTCGGCCGCGGCCCGACGCTCGGCGGCCACCGCGCGCAGGCCGTCCAGCCGGGTGCGCAGACCGTCGAGGTCACCGACGGCGGCCGGTTCGGCGAGCTCGGACGTCAGCCGGTTCAGGGTCTGGTCGATCTCCTTGACGGCCAGGTCCGTGGCGGACAGCCGCGCCTCGAACAGGACCACCGTGGCCTGCAGGTCGAGGAACCGGCGGACGTACAGTGCCAGCGCCTCCTCCTGCGACGCGCCCGGGAACTGGCCGACGGCCCGCTCGCCCGCGGTCTCACGGACGTAGACGGTGCCGTCGGGGTCGACTCGGCCGAAGGTCGCGGCGTGGGCGGCCTCGGCGGCGTCGTCCAGGGTCACCGGGACGACGGGACGGGCGGTCGGGGCGGTGCCGCGCCCCCCCGGTCCGCCCCCGCTCCGCGCGCCCGCGGGGGCGGCCGGACTGAGGGGCGCGGGACGGCGCAGCGCGCTGGGCAGC
>DASWPG010000065.1:0-1655 GCA_036404115.1 Cellulomonas sp. | reverse complement strand
CGCACCGGTACAGTGACCCGGACAGACATTCCTTTAACACCCGTCCTGTGAGGCGGGGAAGGAGGTCGCCGGATGAGCTCTGGCACCGGTGCGCCCGCGGACGACCTGCCGACCGCGGCGCCGAACGAGCAGACCGCCCCGACGGGCGGCGCGAACGTGGTCCTCGGACCCCCCGACATCGGGCGGGCGCTGACCCGGATCGCCCACGAGATCCTCGAGCGGAACAAGGGCGGCGCCGATCTCGTGCTGCTCGGCATCCCGACCCGTGGCCTGCCGCTCGCGCAGCGGCTCGCGGCCCGGGTCGCGGAGGTCGAGCCCGGCATCGCGGTGGCGGACCTCGTCGGCAGCCTCGACGTCACGATGCACCGCGACGACCTGTCCCACCACCCGGTCCGCTCGATCGGTGCGACGGAGCTGCCGCCCGGCGGGATCGACGGCCGGGTCGTGGTGCTGGTCGACGACGTGCTGTACTCCGGCCGCACGATCCGCGCGGCGCTCGACGCCCTGAGCGACCTCGGCCGCCCGCGGGCGGTGCAGCTCGCCGTGCTGGTGGACCGCGGGCACCGGGAGCTGCCGATCCGCGCGGACTACGTGGGCAAGAACCTGCCGACGTCGCTCGCGGAGCGGGTCCGGGTGCTGCTGGCCGAGACCGACGGCCGGGACGCGGTCCTCATCGAGGGCGGTGCGCGATGAAGCACCTGCTCTCCACGGGCGACCTGGACCGGGCGGACGCGATCCGGATCCTCGACACGGCCGCGCAGATGGCCGCGACCCAGGACCGGGCGATCAAGAAGCTGCCGACGCTGCGCGGGCGCACGGTGGTCAACCTGTTCTTCGAGGACTCCACCCGGACGCGGATCTCGTTCGAGACGGCGGCCAAGCGGCTGTCGGCCGACGTGATCAACTTCTCGGCCAAGGGGTCGAGCGTGTCCAAGGGCGAGTCGCTCAAGGACACCGCGCTGACCCTGCAGGCGATGGGCGCGGACGCCGTGGTGGTCCGCCACCAGGCGTCGGGGGCCCCGCACACGCTGGCGCACTCGGGCTGGACGCACGGCGCGGTCATCAATGCGGGCGACGGCACCCACCAGCACCCCACGCAGGCGCTGCTGGACGCCTACACGATCCGCCGGCACCTGGTCGGCACCGGGACGGCCACGGCCGGCGGGCTCGGCCAGGACCTCGCCGGGCTGCACGTGGCGGTCGTCGGCGACGTGCTGCACAGCCGGGTCGCGCGGTCGAACGTCGAGCTGCTGCACACCCTCGGCGCCCGGGTGACGCTGGTGGCGCCGCCCACGCTGGTGCCGGTCGGCGTCGAGGCGTGGACGGCCGACGTGTCGTACCACCTGGACGAGGTGCTGGTCGACGGCAGGCCCGACGCCGTGATGATGCTGCGGGTGCAGCGCGAGCGGATGTCGACGGCCGGCGGCGGCTTCTTCCCGAGCCCGCTGGAGTACACCCGCGGGTACGGCCTGGACGCGCGGCGGCTGGCGTCGCTGCCGGACCACACGATCGTCCTGCACCCGGGCCCGATGAACCGCGGGCTGGAGATCTCGGCGGACGCGGCGGACTCCCCGCGGGCCGTGATCGTGGAACAGGTGGCGAACGGCGTCGCGGTCCGGATGGCGGTGCTGTACCTGCTGCTGGCGGGCGAGCAC
>DASWPG010000064.1:0-146975 GCA_036404115.1 Cellulomonas sp. | reverse complement strand
CGACGCCGGCCGATCTCGCCCAGGCGCTGACCGGCGCCGGATACGCTTCTTCCACGGAGACTGCCCAGTCCGGCATCCAGCTTTGCCAGCATCACTGCCCGGTCGCCCACGTCGCGGCCGAGTTCCCCGAACTGTGCGAGGCGGAGACCCGGGCCTTCGAACGGGTCCTCGGCACGTACGTGCAAAGGCTGGCCACGATCGCCCACGGTGACGGGGTCTGCACCACCCACATCCCGCACCGCCCGGCGGCCGCAACCTCCGCACCGCCCTCGGCCACGACACCTGCCACCACCGCGACACCCGATGCATCGACGAACGGAGTCACTTCATGACCCAGGCCCCTGAGCGCGCGCTCACCCAGGACGAGCAGATCGACGCGCTCGGTCACTACGCCTTCGGTTGGTCGGATTCCGACGCGGCCGGTGCGTCCGCTCGTCGTGGCATCAACCCCGAGGTCGTCGCGGACATCTCCCGGCTCAAGAACGAGCCCGAGTGGATGCTCGAGTTCCGCCTCAAGGCCCTCGACATCTTCGGCCGCAAGCCCATGCCCAACTGGGGTTCCGACCTGTCCGGCATCGACTTCGAGAACATCAAGTACTTCGTGCGCTCGACCGAGAAGCAGGCGGCGACGTGGGACGACCTGCCCGCCGACATCAAGAACACCTACGACAAGCTCGGCATCCCCGAGGCCGAGAAGCAGCGCCTCGTGTCCGGCGTGGCCGCGCAGTACGAGTCCGAGGTGGTCTACCACCAGATCAACGAGGAGCTCGAGAAGCAGGGTGTCATCTTCATGGACACCGACACGGGGCTCAAGGAGCACCCGGAGCTCTTCCGCGAGTACTTCGGCTCGGTCATCGCGTCCGGCGACAACAAGTTCTCGGCGTTGAACTCCGCGGTGTGGTCCGGCGGCTCGTTCATCTACGTCCCCAAGGGCGTGCACGTCGAGATCCCGCTGCAGGCCTACTTCTGGATCAACACCGAGAACATGGGTCAGTTCGAGCGGACGCTGATCATCGTCGACGAGGGCGCGTACGTGCACTACGTCGAGGGCTGCACCGCTCCCATCTACAGCTCCGACTCTCTGCACTCGGCCGTCGTCGAGATCATCGTGAAGAAGGGTGGCCGCTGCCGGTACACGACGATCCAGAACTGGTCGAACAACGTGTACAACCTGGTCACCAAGCGGGCGACCGCGGCCGAGGGCGCGACGATGGAGTGGGTCGACGGCAACATCGGCTCGAAGGTCACCATGAAGTACCCGGCGATCTACCTGCTCGGCGAGCACGCCCGCGGCGAGACGCTGTCCATCGCCTTCGCGGGGGAGGGCCAGCACCAGGACGCCGGCTGCAAGATGGTGCACGCCGCCCCGCACACCTCGTCCTCGATCGTGTCGAAGTCGGTGGCGCGCGGTGGCGGACGGACCTCCTACCGCGGCCTGGTGCAGGTGCTGGAGGGCGCCTCGCACAGCGCGTCCAACGTGCTGTGCGACGCGCTGCTGGTCGACCAGATCTCGCGGTCCGACACCTATCCGTACGTGGACGTCCGCGAGGACGACGTGTCGATGGGCCACGAGGCGACGGTGTCCCGCGTCAGCGAGGACCAGCTGTTCTACCTGAGGTCCCGCGGCATGACCGAGACCGAGGCGATGGCGATGATCGTGCGCGGGTTCGTGGAGCCCATCGCGCGCGAGCTGCCGATGGAGTACGCCCTCGAGCTGAACCGCCTGATCGAGCTGCAGATGGAAGGAGCGGTCGGCTGATGTCGCTCGCAGAGACCGAGTCCACCGGGCGCGCGCCGTCCTTGTCGACCGACCACAGCCGGGCCACCGCCGACGCGGCGCACAGCCACGGCGTCGGCACCGTCCCGCAGACGTCGCGCGCGGCCCGGGTGACCTCGTTCGAGGTCACCGACTTCGCCGTGCCGACCGGGCGCGAGGAGGAGTGGCGGTTCTCGCCGGTCGACCGGCTCGCGCCGCTGTTCGCCGCCGGGTCCGACGGCGTGCTGACCGGGCACGGCGTGCTGACGACCGTGGTGGACGCGCCCGAGGTCGAGGTCGAGGTGGTCGACCGGGACGACCCGCGCCTGGGCCGCGCGGGGGTGCCGGGGGACCGGGCCGCCGCGGTGGCGTGGGCCTCGTTCCCGCGGGCCACGATCATCACGGTGCCGGCCGAGGCCGTCGCCTCGACGGTCACCTCGGTGCGGGTCGAGGGCGTCGAGGGCGACCTGGAGCCGAGCGCCAGCCACCTCCTGGTGCACGCCAGGCCGCTGTCGGAGGCCACCGTGGTGATCGACCACGTCGGCTCGGCGCTGCTGACCGAGACCGTCGAGATCGTGGTCGAGGACGGTGCGCACCTGACCGTCGTCACGGTGCACGACTGGGCCGCGGGTGCGGTGCACAACACCGCGCACCGGCTGCGCCTGGGCCGGGACGCCACGGTCAAGCACATCGTCGTCACGCTGGGCGGGGACGTGGTGCGCCTCACCCCGGACACCGAGTTCACCGGTGAGGGCGGGTCGGTGGAGATGCTCGGCGTGTACTTCGCCGACGCGGGCCAGCACCAGGAGCAGCGGCTGTTCGTCGACCACGCGGTGCCGAACTGCAAGAGCCGGGTGACCTACAAGGGCGCGCTGCAGGGCGAGGGCGCGCACACCGTGTGGGTCGGGGACGTGCTGATCCGCGCGGAGGCCGAGGGCACCGACACGTACGAGCTGAACCGGAACCTGGTGCTGTCCGACGGGGCGCGCGCGGACTCGGTGCCGAACCTGGAGATCGAGACCGGGCTGATCGAGGGGGCCGGCCACGCCAGCGCCACCGGTCGGTTCGACGACGAGCAGCTGTTCTACCTGCGCGCCCGCGGCATCCCGGAGACCGACGCCCGCCGGCTCGTGGTGCGCGGGTTCTTCGCGGAGCTGATCGGCCAGATCGGGGTGCCGGAGGTCGAGGAACGGCTGATCTCCGCGATCGAGGCCGAGCTGGCCCGCTCGATGAGCGAGTTCGCCGACGCCGGCGGGGCTGCATGACCGCCCCGCACGGCACCGCACGCCGCGCCCCCGGTCTCGTGCGGACGCCGCGATGACCGCCCAGCTCGCCTGCATGTCCGAGGACGTCCCGGAGGGCGGCGCGCTGCGCGTCGAGCTGGACGGACCGGACGGCGGCATCGTCGAGGTCGCGGTCATCCGCGCCGAGGACGGCACGCTGCACGCGATCAGCGACGTCTGCTCGCACGGGGCCGTGTCCCTGTCCGACGGGGAGGTCGAGGGCTGCACGGTGGAGTGCTGGCTGCACGGGTCGCGGTTCGACCTGCGCACCGGTGCACCGCTGGGCCCACCGGCCGTGCGCCCCGTCCCCGTCTACCCCCTGACCGTCGACGGCGAGCGCGTGCTCGTCGACGTCGACGGTCCCGCCTGACCCGAGCTGTCTGAGGAGACCGAGCATGTCCACCCTGGAGATCCGCGACCTGCACGTCAGCGTCGAGACCAAGGAGGGCCCCAAGCCCATCCTGCGCGGCGTCGACCTGATCATCGGCGGCGGCGAGACCCACGCGATCATGGGGCCGAACGGCTCCGGCAAGTCCACGCTGGCGTACTCGCTGGCGGGCCACCCGAAGTACGAGGTGACCTCCGGCAGCGTCACGCTGGACGGCGAGGACGTGCTGGCGATGACCGTCGACGAGCGTGCCCGCGCCGGCATGTTCCTGGCGATGCAGTACCCCGTCGAGGTGCCCGGCGTCTCGGTGTCGAACTTCCTGCGCACCGCGAAGACCGCCGTCGCGGGGGAGGCCCCGCCGCTGCGTGCCTGGGTCAAGGAGGTCGACGCCGCGATGGAGCTGCTGCGGATGGACCCGCAGTTCGCCGAGCGCTCGGTGAACGAGGGCTTCTCCGGCGGTGAGAAGAAGCGGCACGAGATCCTGCAGATGGAGCTGCTCAAGCCGTCGATCGCGATCCTGGACGAGACCGACTCCGGCCTGGACGTCGACGCGCTGCGGATCGTGTCCGAGGGCGTGAACCGGGTCAAGGCGTCCAGCGACGTCGGCGTGCTGCTGATCACGCACTACACCCGCATCCTGCGCTACATCCAGCCGGACTTCGTGCACGTCTTCGTCGACGGCCGGGTGGCCGAGGAGGGCGGCCCCGAGCTGGCCGAGCGGCTGGAGAACGAGGGCTACGACCGTTTCCTCACCACCGGCGCGACCGCCTGAGCCGCGCCGCCATCCCCCGCAGGCGCCGGGCCCTCGCACGGGCCGGCCGGGACCACGGATCGAGGACGAGATGACCGGAACGCTGGACGCCGCCGCGGCACCCGTGGGGCGCACGCTGGAACCCGCGGAGCTCGCGGCGGTGCGGGCCGACTTCCCGCTGCTCGCGCGCAGGCTGCGCGACGGCCGGCGGCTGGTCTATCTGGACTCGGGGGCGACCTCGCAGAAGCCCGAGGTGGTGCTGGACGCCGAGCAGGACTTCTACACCCAGCGCAACGCCGCCGTGCACCGCGGCGCGCACCAGCTCGCCGAGGAGGCCACCGAGGCGTTCGAGAGCGCCCGGCAGCAGGTCGCCTCGTTCGTCGGGGTCGGCGAGGACGAGCTGGTCTGGACGTCGAACGCCACCGCCGGGATCAACCTGGTGGCCTATGCGATGTCCAACGCCACGGCGGGGCGCGGGGGAGCGGCCGCCCGGCGGTTCGCCCTCGGCCCTGGCGACGAGATCGTGGTCACCGAGGCGGAGCACCACGCGAACCTGGTGCCCTGGCAGGAGCTGGCGGCCCGCACCGGCGCCACGCTGCGCTGGATCGGGGTCGCGGACGACGGCCGGGTCCGGGTCGAGGAGCTGGCGACGGTGGTCACCGAGCGCACCCGGGTGATCGCGTTCACGCACGCCTCGAACGTCACCGGCGCGATCACCCCGGTGGCGCCGTTCGTCGCCCGGGCCCGCGAGGTCGGCGCGCTCACCGTGCTGGACGCCTGCCAGAGCGTGCCGCACCTGCCGGTGGACCTGGCCGCGCTCGGTGTGGACTTCGCCGCGTTCTCCGGGCACAAGATGCTCGGGCCGACCGGTGTCGGCGCGCTCTACGGGCGGCGCGAGCTGCTGGAGGCGCTGCCGCCGGTGACCACCGGCGGGTCGATGGTCGAGGTGGTCACCATGGAGCGCACCACGTTCGCCCCGCCGCCGCGCCGGTTCGAGGCCGGCACCCAGATGGTCTCGCAGGCGATCGGGATGGGCGCCGCCGCCACCTACCTGTCCGAGCTCGGCATGGACGCGGTGGCTGCGCACGAGGCGCACCTGACCCGGCTGCTGCTGGACGCGGTGACCTCGGTGCCCGGCGTGCGGGTGATCGGGCCGACCGACACCGCCGACCGGCTGGCCACGGTCTCGTTCGTGGTGGACGGCGTGCACGCGCACGACGTCGGCCAGGTGCTGGACGACGCCGGGGTGGCCGTGCGGGTGGGGCACCACTGCGCCCAGCCGCTGCACCGCCGGTTCGGGGTGGCCGCCACCGCGCGGGCGACGGCCGCCGTCTACACCACCGAGGACGACGTCGCGGCGCTGCGGGAAGCACTGGCGGGGGTCCGGACGTTCTTCGGGCTGGAGGACTGAGGCAGATGAGCGCCAGCGCGATGGAACAGCTGTACCAGCAGGTGATCCTCGACCACGCCAAGCACCCCACGCACCGCGGGGAGCAGGAGCGGTACGACGTCGAGGTGCACCACGTGAACCCGACCTGCGGCGACGAGGTGACGCTGCGGGTCCGGCTCGACGGCGGCGAGCCGGTGCTCGGCGAGCTGACCTGGACGGGCCAGGGCTGCTCGATCTCCCAGGCGTCGGCCTCGGTGATGGCCCAGGCCGTCACCGGGAAGCCGCTGGACCGGGCGCTCGCGCTGTCCGCGGAGTTCCGCGAGCTGATGGACACCCGCGGGGTGCTGCCGGACGGCTACGAGCCGGACGAGGAGCTGGAGGACGCCGTGGCGTTCGTCGGCGTCGCGCGGTACCCGGCCCGGATCAAGTGCGCGCTGCTCGGCTGGGCCGCGATGAAGGACGCCGTGGCGCAGGCCGCAGCGGCACGGACCACGACGGACGAGGAGTGACGATGAGCGAGCCCAGCGCGACCCCGGGGCCCACGGCGGCCCCCGCGAACGCCGCCGACATCGAGGAGGCCCTGCGCGACGTCATCGACCCCGAGCTCGGCATCAACGTGGTGGACCTCGGGCTGGTGTACGGCATCGCCCTGGAGCCGAGCCGGCACGTGACGATCGACATGACGCTGACCTCGGCGGCCTGCCCGCTGACCGACGTGATCGAGGACCAGGCCGGCGCATCGCTGGAGGGGCTGGTGGACAGCTTCCGGATCAACTGGGTCTGGATGCCGCCGTGGGGCCCGGAGCGGATCACCGACGACGGGCGGTCGCAGATGCGGGCGCTCGGGTTCAACATCTGAGCCGGCCCCGCTGAGGCGGTGCGCTCACTCCACGATGCCGCGCGCCGCCAGCGCCTCGCCGAGGTCGCGGGCCCGGCCGACCACCCGCAGCACGGCGGGGGTGAGCCAGACCCGGGGGTCGCGCTCGACGCCGCGGGCCCGGGCCGCGTCCCGGACCTCGTGCACGGTGCGGGCGATCTCAGGGACCGTGCGCAGCACCAGCGCGATCGCGAGGGCGACGGTGTCCGGGGCGACTCCGAGGTGCCGGAGCGGGCGGGCGGCGCGGGCCAGCACGTCGAGCAGCCGGTCCGTCGGGGTGGTCGCGGTGACCACCGCGGCGGCGAGCACCAGCGTGAGCAGGTCGGCCACCACCTCGACCGCGGGGCCCCAGCCGCGGGCCCACGCCTGGTAGGCGCCGGCCAGCACGGCGGTGACCAGCACCGGGAGCAGGCCGCGCAGGGTGGCGCGCGGCGGCAGGGCGGCCAGCACCGCGGCGAGCAGGGCCACGGCCAGCAGCGTGAGCGACGCCGGCACCCCGCGGGTCGCGACCACCGCGACGCCGAGCACCGCCAGGGCGATCAGCTTGGTGCCCGCCGGGGCGCGGTCCAGCGGGGTGCGCGCGGTGCGGTGCGCGCCGAGCAGCGTCATGCCGGGTCGGCCATCAGCGCGCGGTAGGCGTCGATCGCGGGACCGGGTGCGCCGTCCTGCACCACCCGCCCGGCGTCGACCACCAGCACCCGGTCGGCGCGTGCGGCCGCCTCCAGGTCGTGCGTGACCTGGACGACCTGCTGGGGGAGCCCGGCGAGCAGCGCGTCCACGGCACGGCGCCAGCGCAGGTCGAGCAGGGTGGTCGGCTCGTCGCAGACCAGCACGGCCGGTTCGGTGGCGAGCACCGCCGCGAGGGCGAGCAGCTGGCGCTGCCCGCCGGACAGGGCCCGCACGGGCAGGTCGGCGCGGTCGGCCAGCCCCACCCGGTCCAGGGCCTCGCGGGCCCGGGCGTCCCGCTCGCGCGACCGCACGCCGAGCCGGCGCAGCGAGAGCGCGACGTCCTCCACCGGCGTCGGCATCACCACCTGGGCGTCCGGGTCGGTGAACAGGAAGCCCACCCGGCGGCGCACCGCGGCACCGTCCCGGGCGGTGTCCAGCCCGTCCACCCGGACCGATCCGGCAGCGGGCAGGGTCAACCCGTTCAGCAGCCGGGCCAGGGTGGACTTGCCGGAGCCGTTGGCGCCGACCACCGCGATCCGGCGCTCGGTCAGGGTCGCGGTGACCGGCCCGAGGATCGGCAGCACCCGCTCGCCCGAGCGTCCCCGGCGGGCCGGCGGGCCCTCGGCCGGGGAGTACACGGTGACCAGGGCCCTGTCGAGCTCGATCACCTGGTGCGCAGCAGATCCGGGAAGGCGCGCAGCGCGGCGGCGGCCACCACGGCGGCGAGCGCGTTCTTGATCAGGTCGCCGGGCAGGAACACCGCGCCGGTCGCGATCGCCTCCGACGCCGACAGCCCGAGCCGCCAGCCGAGCACCGCGATGCCGAGCGGGTGCACGGTCAGCAGGGTCGAGACGACGGCCGCGCCGAACAGTGCGAGCACCCGCAGCCGGGGCCGCACCCGGCGGGCCAGCAGCCCGAGCCCCCCGGCCAGCGCGGCGGCGGCGGGGAACGCGACCAGGTAGCCCGCCGACGCCCCGGCCAGCACGCTCAGGCCGCCGACGGCGCCGGAGAAGACCGGCACCCCGGCCAGACCGACCGCCAGGTACAGCAGCAGCGCGAGCGCCCCCCGGCGCGGACCGAGCACCAGACCGGTCAGGACCACACCGAAGGTCTGCAGCGTGATCGGCACCGCGGTGCCGGTCGGGATGGCCGGCAGCACGGCGCAGACCGCGACGAACGCGGCGAAGCTGGCGATCAGGGCCACGTCGGTGGCGGCGGAGGTCCGCACGGCGGGCACGGGGTGGTCGGCGGCGGCGCCCTCGGCGGGACGGGTGGGGTCGGTCATCAGTGCCTCAGGTTCGGGTGCGGCGGTCGCGGGCTCGGTGCACGCGGTCGCGCGGGACCCGGAGGTCGGCGACGGCGGTGCACGCGTCACGCTAGTCGCGCCGGCGGTGCGCGTCGCCCGTCGGGGTGGCCAAGGGGAGGGCCTCCGACCTGGAGGTTCCGACGAACGCTCCCGGGGACGGGGCGCCAGTGACCGGGGAGCGTGCTGCCGTGCGGACGGGTGCGCGTGCGGCTGTGCGCGCCGGGGTCGGGGCGCCTCGTAAACTAAGGGCGTTTGTGCCGGGTCGGCGACGGAGCCCGCGGCATCGCACAGTGTCCGGGCATCCGCTCGGACGGCGAGGGACGAGGGAACCAGTGATCACAGCCCAGGGCGTCGAGCTGCGCGTGGGGGCGCGCGTGCTGCTCTCCGCGGCGAGCTTCCGGATCGCGCCGGGGGACCGGATCGGGCTGGTGGGGCGCAACGGCGCGGGCAAGACCACGCTGACCAAGACGCTCGCGGGCGAGGGGCAGCCGACCGGCGGCCAGGTGAGCAGCAGCGGCGACGTCGGCTACCTGCCGCAGGACCCGCGGTCCGGCGACCTGTCCACCCTCGCGATGCACCGGGTGCTCTCGGCGCGCGGGCTGGACGAGATCGTCGCGGCCATGCGCGAGACCGAGGGCGCGATGGCCAGCCTGGACGACGAGACCCGGGAGGCCGCGATGGAGCGGTACGCCCGGCTGGAGGCCCGGTTCACCGCCGCCGGCGGGTACGCCGCCGAGAGCGAGGCGCACCGGATCACCTCGAACCTCGGGCTGGACGACCGGGTGCTGTCCCAGACGATCGGCACGCTGTCCGGCGGGCAGCGCCGCCGGGTCGAGCTCGCGCGGATCCTGTTCTCCGGCGCCCAGACGCTGCTGCTGGACGAGCCGACGAACCACCTGGACGCGGACTCGATCGGCTGGCTGCGCGACTACCTCAAGGTGTACCCGGGCGGGTTCGTGGTGATCAGCCACGACGTCGATCTGCTGCGCGCCACCGTGAACAAGGTGTTCCACCTGGACGCCAACCGTGGCGAGCTGGACCAGTACAACCTCGGCTGGGACGCGTACGTCCTGCAGCGCGAGACCGACGAGAAGCGCCGCCGCCGCGAACGGGCCAACGTCGAGAAGAAGGCGTCCGTGCTGCTGGCCCAGGCCGACAAGATGCGCGCCAAGGCCACCAAGGCCGTCGCCGCGCAGAACATGGCCCGCCGCGCCGAGCGGATGCTGTCCGGCCTGGACGAGGTGCGGGCCGGCGACAAGGTGGCCAAGCTGCGGTTCCCCGAGCCCGCCCCGTGCGGCAAGACCCCGCTGACCGCCGCCGACCTGTCGAAGTCGTACGGCTCGCAGGAGGTGTTCGCCGGGGTGGACCTGGCGATCGACCGCGGCTCCCGGGTGGTCGTGCTGGGGCTGAACGGCGCCGGCAAGACCACCCTGCTGCGGATGCTCGCCGGGCTGCAGGAGCCGGACACCGGCGAGGTGCTGGCCGGGCACGGCCTCAAGCTGGGCTACTACGCCCAGGAGCACGAGACCCTCGACCTGACCCGCACCGTGGTGGAGAACCTGCGCAGCGCGGCCCCCGACCTGACCGACACCCAGGTGCGCTCGGTGCTCGGCTCGTTCCTGTTCTCCGGGGACGACGCCGACAAGCTCGCCGGCGTGCTCTCCGGCGGGGAGAAGACCCGGCTCGCGCTCGCGGCCCTGGTGGTCTCCTCGGCGAACGTGCTGCTGCTGGACGAGCCCACCAACAACCTGGACCCGGCCAGCCGCGAGGAGATCCTCGCCGCGCTGCGCAGCTACACCGGCGCCGTGGTGCTGGTCAGCCACGACGAGGGCGCGGTGGAGGCGTTGCAGCCGGAGCGGGTGGTCCTGCTGCCGGACGGCGACGAGGACCTGTGGAGCCCGGCCTACCTGGAGCTGGTGACGCTGGCCTGAGGGTTGCGGCGTGGGGCACCGACGGCGCAGCGGTGCTGTGCCTGCCGGTGCGGGGCGGCGGCTGCGCAGGTGCGTGCGGGGCGGGTTCGGGTGGGGCAGGCCCGGATCGGGGTCCGGGCTGGGCAGGGCAACGGGGAGGGCAGGGCAGGTCGAGGGTGCGTGCGGGGCGGCCCCGGCGGGGTTCTCGGCCCCGGGTCATCGGCATGTCAGTGGTCGGTCGTCGTGTGGATCCATGGCACCTGACCAGCACGGACACCGCGGCGAGTCGTCGCGGCGCGTGCGGGCGGGTGTGCTCGGGCAGCCGGTCGACCTGATGTCGGTCGACCTGCGCGGCGACGTGCCGTGGGCCGTGCTGGAACGCGATCGTCAGGCGGCGCAGCTCGGGCCGGACGACGGCGGTCACGTGCCGGACTGGGTGCGCCGGCTGCTGTCTCCGGAGCATGACGCCGACGGTGGCGGGTCGCAGGGTGCGCGATCTGGTGCGCACTCCGGTGACACCGATGGAGCATCCGGTCACGGGACCGGTCGCGCCGCCGATGGCGCGTTCGATCACTCTGCCGACGGCGTGCTCGGCCGTGCTGCCGGCGGCGCGTTCGATCGTGCTGCCGACGATCGCGCCGAGGCCCTGGCCGGCGTGGCTCCGGGTGCGCACCTGGTGCGGATGCTGGACGCGCTCGACCCGGAGAGCGCGGGGGACGCGGAGGTGGTCGAGGCGGTCGCGGCCGCCGCCCGGATGGAGGCGTGGGCGCACGCGGCGGCTGCGCGATGGGCGGCCGTGCTGGCGCACCGTCCGTCGATGAACCCGGTGTGGTCTGAGCTGGCGGGCGGCGCGCCCGCGCAGTCCTCGGTGGCGGGCGACGAGCTGGCGATGCGGCTGGCGGTGGCTCGACGCTCGGCGGTGGGCCTGGTCACCGAGGGGCTCGCCTACGCGGGCGCGTTGCAGGCGACCGGCGGGGCGCTGGCCGAGGGCCGGATCGATCCGGCGCGGGCCCGGGTGCTGGTCGGGCGGCTCGGCCCGCTGCCGGTGCAGGTGGCGCTGGCGGTCGAGGACCGGGTCCTGCCGGACGCCGAGCAGCGCACGGCGGCGCAGGTGCGCCGAGACGTCGAGCGCGCGCTGGTCGAGGTCGACGAGGCGGAGGCCACCGACCGGAACGCACGGGCACGTCGGGAGCGTCGGGTGGACCACCCGCGGCTGCTGCCGGACGGGATGGCTGGTCTGTGGTGCGTGCTGCCCGCTGCCGGTGCCGCCCGCCTGGACGGTGTGCTCGACGCGGCCGCCCGGACCGCGCGGGCCTGCGGCGACCCGCGGCCCCTGGACCAGCTGCGGGCCGACGGCCTGTGCGACCTCGCGCTCGGCGGACCGGCACCGAGCACGGCCGTGCAGGTGCGGGTCACCGTGCCGATGTCCACGCTGCTCGGCACCGACGAGGGTCCCGGCGAGATCGCCGGTCTGGGCCCGGTCGACGCGCTGCAGGCTCGGGCGCTCGCCGCCGGCGGGGTGTGGCGGCGACTGGTGACCGATCCGCTCAGCGGCACCGTGCTCGACGTCGGCCGAAGCCGGTACCGACCGCCCGCGGGGCTGGCCGAGCACGTGCAGGCGCGGGACAGACGGTGCAGCAGACCCGAGTGCGAGGTCGACGCCGCACGCGCTGACCTCGACCACACGGTGGAGTTCCACGGGCCCTCGGCCGTGCGGCACGGCCCGCTGACGACAGCGCCGGCGGGCGCGGGGACGGGAGCATCGGGCCGGTCACCAGCAGGGGAACCGGCAGGTGTCGACCGGGCCGACGTGCGCCCGGCCGGTGCGGCGTCGACGAGCCGGACGGCAGGCCGAGGCACGACCAGCGCGGCGAACCTGGGCCCGCTGTGCCGGCGGGACCACCGGCTGAAGACCGACGGCGGATTCGTGCTGCGTCAGCCGCAGCCCGGGGTGTTCGAGTGGACCACTCGTGCCGGGCTCCGGTACCGGGTGCGTCCCGGCGTCGACCACGGCTACCGCAGGCTCGCACCGGCCGGCGATCCGGCCCTGTCCGGCCCGCCCGGCACGGCTGGCCCGTTCAGCACGTCCGGCCCGTTCAGCTCGTCCGGCCCGTTCAGCTCGTCCGGCACGGCTGGCCCGTCCGGGCCCCGGACGACCCCCGGCGGTACGCGGGACTGCGCAGGCAGCCGCACCGAGGACCCGCCGTACTGATCGCGACCGGCGCGGACCCCGTGCCGGACCCCGGCGAGCGGTCCATGCTGGTCGCTGGTCGCGAGCGGGCACAGCAGCCGCCCGACCTACCGGGACCCGGTCCCGCCCCCGTCGGCCCGGTCCCGCACCGTGCGCATCCGGCGCGCGAGGGCGGGGTTGCGGTACGGACCGGGGGCCTCGAGGGCGGCGAGCACCCGGTCGAGGACCTCGGGCGGCTTGTCCTGGCTCATCTTCTCCTTGCCGACGAACCGGGTGACCCGCACCCGGAAGCCCACCGTGCCGTGCACGATCCGTTCGGCGTAGGCGGCGTTCTCCAGGGTGCTGCGGATCCGGAACGGCTCGGGCAGCGCATCCTCGAACCGGTCCACCAGGCGCTCCAGCACGGCGAGGTTCTCGGCGTCGGGCAGGATCTCCGGCACCCCGTAGGCGTGCACCGTGACGAAGTTCCAGGTCGGGACCCCGGTGGGCAGCCGGTACCAGGACGGCGAGACGTAGCCGTGCGGTCCGGCGACGATCACCAGCAGCTCGTGCGCGCCGAGCTCGTGCCCCCGTTCGTCGGGGCGGCCGACGTGCGACAGCAGGGTGAGGTCGTCGGCGTCCTCGTCCACCAGGAACGGGTAGTGCGAGGCGACCGTGCCGGCCGCCGTGGCGCTGACCATGGTGGCCCACGGGTGGGCGCGGACCAGCTCGCGCACGGCCTCGGGGTCGGTCAGGGCATAGCCGGGGTTCTCACGCACGGGTTCCTCCTGCGGTGCGGTCCGGGTGGCCGGCGCGGCGGGCGTTGCGCGCGACCAGGTGCACGTACACCGGCCAGAGGTCGCGCTCCAGCCGGTGGCCCATCTGGTCGATCACGTGCAGCTCCGCGCCGGGCACGGCGTCGGCCAGCAGCTCGGCGGCCCGCGGGTGCAGGGTGGCGTCCTCGCGGCCGTGCAGCACGACGGTCGGTACGCGCACCGTCGGCAGGCGGTCCAGCCGGTCGTCGGCGCGCAGCAGCGCGGACCAGTGCCGCCAGAACCCGTTGGGCACGTAGCCGCGGTCCAGCTGACGGCGGGCGTGCGCGCGCTCGTCGGCCTCGTCGAAGTCGAAGGCGTCCGCGTGCATCGCGCGCTGGGTGGCGACGAACTGGCGCACCGCGAGGAACCGGGGCAGCCGACGCACCGGGTGCAGCTGGTCGGCGGTCGGCGTCGGCCCGAGCAGGTAGGACGGGTCCCGCCCGGGGATGGTGCCGATCAGGGCGAGGCTGCGCACCCGGTCCGGATGGTCCAGCGCGAGGTACTGGGCCATGATCCCGCCCATCGAGTGCCCGACCAGATGGGCCGCGGGCAGGTCGAGGGTGTCCAGGACGCGCAGCACGTCCAGCGACATCTCCTGCACCGAGTAGCCGCCGTCGACGTCCCGCCGGCCGCCGAACCGCTGGGAGCGCCCGGTGTCCCGGTGGTCGAACCGGATCACGCGGAACCCCTCGGTGACCAGCAGGTCGCACAGGCCGTCCCGCCAGTCGATCAGCTGGGTGGCGCTGCCCCCGATCAGCACCAGGGGGTCGGCGTCGGCCGGCCCGACGGTCTCGAAGCAGATCCGGACGTCGTCCACGGTGGTCAGGGGCATCAGGCGGTTCCCTCCAGGCAGGTCCAGGTCCACCGGCCGGCCACGGCGGTCGCGGCGACCGGCAGGGTGCGCAGCGTCTCGGGCGGCGCGGTGAGCGGGTCGGCGTCCAGCACCACGAGGTCGGCGACATCCCCGGGCCGCAGGTCGAGCCGGCCGACGGCGGTGGAGGCGGCGATCGCGACCTCGCGGGGCAGCCGCTGCTCGGGGTGCCACGGCGGCAGGTCGTCCCGGGTGCGGGTGACGGCGGCGGCGATCGCCTGCCACGGGTCCAGCGGCGCGACCGGGGCGTCCGAGCCGAGCCGCAGCGGCACCCCGGCCTCGTGCAGCGCACGGTAGGCGAACGCCCGGTCGGTGCGGCCGGCCCAGTACCGGTCCGCGACCGCGCGGTCGTCCAGCGCGTGCTCGGGCTGCACGGACGCGACCAGCCCGAGGCGGGCGAGGCGGGGCAGGTCCGCGGGCCGCAGCAGCTGGGCGTGCTCGATCGTGCCGGGCGCGGACGCTCGGGTGCCGGGGCTGCGCCCGTCGAAGGAGCCGTGCCGGTCGACGGAGCCGTGCCGTTCGAAGGCGTCCAGCACCGCGGACAGGGTCCGGTCGCCGATCGCGTGCACGGTCACGTGCAGGCCGTGCCGGTGCGCCCGGTCCAGCAGGTCGTCCAGCTCGTCCGGCGTGACCGCGGGCAGCCCGCACGGGTGCGGATGGTCGGCGGCGAGGCCGGGGTAGGGGTCCCAGCACCAGGCGGTGCGGGTGTTCAGCGAGCCGTCCGCGACCACCTTGAGCGGGCCCATGGTGACCAGTCCGGTGAGGTCGAGCACGTCCCCGGTGCGCAGGCCGCGCGCGATGGCGTCGTCGAGCCGGTCCGGCCACACCGAGGCCTGCACCCGGAGCGCGTCCGCCCCGGCCGCCACCCGGGCCGGCCAGTCGGTGGCGTTGTCGGCGTTCTCCAGGTCGACCACCTCCACCACGCCGCGGCGGGCGGCGGCCAGGCCGGCCTCCCGGTAGGCGCCGACCGGCGGACGGGCGTCCCGGTCCAGCAGGTCCAGGCCGTGGATCCACGGTCCCTCGCGCAGCATCCCGTCGGTGCCCGGGCGCACCCCGAGCCGATCGGCGGCGGCCGAGCTCAGCCAGCCGCAGTGCAGGTCCTGGCTGACCAGCACCACAGGCCGCGCGCCCACCGCAGCGTCCAGGGCGGCGAGCGTCGGGGCGTCCGGCCAGAGCGCGTCCCGGAAGCCGTGCCCGACCAGCAGGTCCGCCGGCCAGGTCGGCAGCGCCGCGCGCACCAGGGCGAGCGTCTCGGCGGCGCTGGTGGCACCGGACAGGTCCAGGCGCTCGCGGCGCACCACCCACTGCGTGAGGTGCACGTGCGCGTCCCGCAGGCCGGGCAGCACGGTGCGGCCGGCCAGGTCCAGCACCGTGGTGGCGCCCGCGGGCCCCGCGTCCGTGCCGAGCGTGCCACCCGGTGCGACCCGGGCGACCCGGCCGGCCACGAGCAGCAGGTCCTGGGTGCCGCGGCCCCCGGCCGGCCGGGCGTGGCGGAGCAGCGTGGCGCGGGGCCCGCTCACGCGTCCTCCAGCACCAGGGGCTCGCCCATCACGGGGATCGAGCGCAGCAGCTCGCGGGTGTACGGGTCGGCAGGGTCGGCCAGCACGGTCTCGGTCGCGCCGTGCTCGACCACCCGGCCGCCGCGCATCACGGTGACCTCGTCGCTGACGTACCGCACCACCGCGAGGTTGTGCGAGATGAACAGCACGGTCAGCGCGAGGTCCTGCTGCAGCTCACGCAGCAGGTTGAGCACCACACCCTGCACCGAGACGTCCAGGGCCGAGGTGATCTCGTCGGCGATCAGCACGGCGGGCTCGGCGGCCAGCGCGCGGGCGATCGTGATCCGTTGCCGCTGCCCGCCGGAGAACGCCGTGGGCAGCTCGCCGGCGCGCGCCGGGTCGATGTGCACCCGGGCGAGCAGGTCGCGCACCCGGGCCTCCCGGTCCACCCGGTTGATGCGGCGTCCGGTCGCGAGCAGCCCCTCGGCGACCGAGGCGCCGACCGGCAGCCGGGGGTCCAGGGCGCTCATCGGGTCCTGGAACACCAGCTGCAGCCGACGCCGGGTGCGGCGCGCGTACCGGGACGGCCCGGTGACGTCGACGTCGCCGAGGAAGACCTGCCCGCCGGAGGTCGGGGCCAGCCCGACGGCGGCCCGGGCCAGGGTGGACTTGCCGGAGCCGGATTCGCCGACCAGGCCGTGCGTGGTCCCGGCGCGCACGGTCAGGTCCACCCGGTCCACCGCGACCTGCGCGGCGCTGCCGCGGCCGTAGCAGACCGTGACCTCGCGGAGCTCGAGCTCGTTCACACCGGCACCTCCGTCTCCTCGGGCTGGACCACCGGCAGCGGGCGGCTCCGGTCGGTGGTCATGTCCGGGACGCACGCGATCAGTCCCCGGGTGTACGGGTGCCGGGCCTGCTCCCAGTGCGCCGGGTCCAGCTCCTCGACCACCCGGCCGGAGCGCATCACCACCACCCGGTCGCAGAACCCGCTGACCAGGGCGATGTCGTGCGAGATCAGCAGGATCGCCGCACCGGTGCGGCGCCGGGCGTCGCGCAGCGCGTGCAGCACCTGGCGCTGCACGGTGACGTCCAGGGCGGTGGTCGGCTCGTCGGCGATGATCAGCCGTGGCGCGATCATCAGGCCGGTGGCGATCATCACCCGTTGCCGCATCCCGCCGGACAGCTCGTGCGGGAGCTGTCGCAGCCGGCGCTCGGGGTCCGGCACCCGCACCAGCTCCAGGGCCTCCGCCGCCCGGCGCTCGGCCTGCCCCCGCGGGGTGCGGGCGTGGATCTCGGTGACCTCGCGGAGCTGGCGGCCGACCGTGAGCGCGGGGTTCAGCGAGCTCAGCGGGTCCTGGAAGACCATGGTCTGCTCCAGGCCGAGCCGGGTTCGCTCGGCCGGCGACGGCGGGCGGGTCATGTCGATGCCGCGGAACGTCAACCGGTCGGCCTGCACCCGGGCGTCCCGGCCGAGCAGCCCGGCGACGGCCATCGCGGTGACGGACTTGCCGGATCCCGACTCGCCGACCACGCCGACCACCTCGCCGGGTGCGATGTGCAGGTCGATCCCGTGCACCCGCTCGATCGTGGCACCGTCGTCGGCGACGAACGACACCCGGAGGCCGACGACGTCCACGACGCGCGCGTCGTCGGCGACCGGCGCCGGAGCGGACGGACCGGACGCGAGCCTCGGCAGCCGGGTCGCGCGGAGCCGGCCTGCTCGTCTGACTGGTCCGCCCTGCTCGCTCAGCACCTCTCCGAGCAGCGTGAGCAGCACCCCGGTCAGCACGATGGCCAGCCCGGGGCCGACCGCGGCCATCGGGTCGACGTAGATCCGCTGGGCGCCCTCGTTCAGCAGCCGGCCCCAGTCGTAGGCGGGCGCCTGCACGCCGAGGCCGAGGAACGACAGCGCGGCGAAGGACAGCAGCGAGACCGAGGCCTGCGCCGCGGTGTTGACCAGCAGCGGCGGCAGCACGTTCGGCAGCACGTGCCGGCCGGCGGTACGCAGCGGCCCGCTGCCGAGCATCCGGGCGGCGTGCACGTAGTCCTGCCCGGCCACGGACGCGGCCAGGGTGCTGACCAGCCGGGCGAACACGGGCACCCCGGCGAAGCCGACGGCCAGCATCGCCCCGGTCGCGGTGGTGCCCCAGATCACCGAGAAGAACAGCGCGAGCAGCAACCAGGGGAAGGACAGCAGGATGTCGATCAGCGCGCCCACCGCGCGCCGGGCGGTCGGCGGCAGCACCGCGGCGACGAGGCCGACCACCGCCCCGCCGACCACCGAGATCGCGGTGGCGCCGAGGGCGAGCAGCACGGACAGCCGGGTCGCGACGACCACCCGGGCGAACAGGTCCCGACCGAGGTCGTCGGTGCCGAACGGGTGCGCGAGGGAGGCGCCCTGCTGGCGGATCGCCAGGTCGCGCCCGTCCGCGGCGGCGCCGAGCAGGGCGGGGCCGAGCAGCACGGCGAGCACCAGCAGCACCAGGCCGACCGCGACGGCCAGGCCGCGCGGGGTGGGCAGCGCACGTCGGACGCGGTGCACGTCACGCCTCCGCGATCGTCGAGCGCGGGTCGATGGCAGCCAGCGCCAGATCGACCAGCAGGTTGGCCAGCAGCACCAGCACCGCGTAGACCAGCACCACGCCCTGGATCAGCGGGTAGTCCTTCGCGCTGATCGAGGACACGATGCTCGCGCCGATGCCGGGGATCACGAACACGGTCTCGACCAGCACGGTGCCGGCGACCATCCCGACCAGCACCACGCCGCCGGCGGTCAGCGCGGCACCGACGATGTTCGGCAGCGCGTGGCGCAGGTAGAGCACCCGGGCGGGCAGCCGCTTGCTGCGGGCGGTGGTCAGGTACGGCTCGTCCAGCACCCGCAGCATCTCCACGTGCACGGTCCGGGCCAGGTAGGCCAGCGGCCCGGCGGCCAGCGCGACCACCGGCAGGACCACGTGCTGCGGGCTGCCCCAGCCGGCCGGCGGCAACCAGCCGAGCGACACGCCGAGCACCGAGACCAGCAGCACCGCGAGCAGGAACCCGGGGATCGCGACCAGGACGCCGAGCAGCGTCGAGACGACCAGGTCGAGCGACCGGTGCCGGCCGCCGCGCGCCGAGACCGCCGTCGCGACGCCGACCGGGAAGGCACCGATCGCCGCGACCAGGAAGGACAGCCCGGCCAGGGTCAGCGTGGCGGGCAGCCGCTCGCCGAGGATCGCCGTGACCGGCCGCTGCGTGGTGACCGAGGTGCCGAGGTCGCCGGTGAGCATCCCGCCGACGTAGTGCACCAGCTGCTCGCCGAGCGGCCGGTCCAGGCCGAGCTGCACCCGCAGGGCCTCGACCGTCTCGGGGGAGACGGTCGGCCCGAGCGCCGCCCGGACCGGGTCGCCCGGCACCAGGTGCACCAGGAAGAACGAGGCGAGCAGCACGATCACCAGCGAGACCAGCGCGCGGGCCAGCCGGGCCAGCACGAAGGTGAGCCGTGGGTGGTCGGCGAGGCGGTGGCGACGACCCCCGGCCACGGGGGCGCCCGGGCCGTCCGCTGGGCGGGAGGATCCGGCCAGGAGGGCCGCGGCCGGGGGAGTCGTCACGGGTTCAGCCCAGCATCCGGATCGAGGTCGGCATGATGCTGCCCGGCATCTCCAGGGTGGCGCCGTTCAGGTAGGTCGGCGTCACGGTGTCGGCGAGCGGGTAGGTGTCCACCCGGTCGATCAGCTCCTTCTCGGCCTCCAGCCACAGCCCGCACGCGGTGTCGGCGTCGGACGCGACCAGGGCCTGCTCCGCCAGCGTGTCGTACTCCGGGTTGTCCACGGCCATGAAGTTGTAGCCGCCGTCCTCGCTGGTCGCGCCGAGGAAGAACAGGCTGAGCACCACCGGGCTGCCCGGTGCGAGCTGGATGAAGCCGGTGTCCCAGTCGTAGGTCTGGTACAGGTCGGTGGCCCAGCCGGTCGAGTCCTCGGCCACCAGCTCGGTGCTGACGCCGATCGCATCCCACTCGGCCTGGACCTCCTCGGCCGCGGCGGCCTGCGACGGTGTGCCGCTGTCGTAGATGAACCGGATGGTCAGGTCGCGAGCGCCGTCGGCGTCCGCGGGGTAGCCGGCCTCGTCCAGCAGGGCTGCGGCCTGCTCCAGGTCGGTGTCCGGCAGCGTCCAGAGCGGCCCGTCGGCGACGCAGGTGAGCGGTGTCTTGTTCACCAGCGACACCGAGTCCTGGTAGTGGCCGTCCGTGACCAGCTCGCCGACGGCCTCGCGGTCCAGCGCCAGGGTGAGCGCCTGGCGGACCCGTTCGTCGGACGTCGGCCGGTCGGACCGCTCGTTGAACAGCATCTGGCCGATCGGGTTCAGGGCGCCGACCGAGGTGAGGCCGGCCGCCTCGATCCGGGTGCGGTCGGAGCCGGTCACGGAGGCGGCGGTCAGCTCCCCGGAGATCAGCAGGTTGGCGGCGGTGGCCTCGTCGGTGATCACCCGGGCGACGATCTCGTCCGGCAGGCCGACCGTCTCGCTGGTCACGCCCTCGGGACCCCAGGTGTAGCCGTCGCGCCTGGTGTAGGTGTACTGCGACCCGGCGGTGGCATCGGTCAGCTCGTAGAGCGCGGTGCCGTTCGTCGCGTCGGCGAGCGTGCTCGGGTCGTCCAGGCCGGCCTGGCAGACCATCTCCACGGCCCCGGTGCTCTGCAGCAGGAACGGGTTGGTGGCGGTGGTCGAGATGGTCAGCGTGCTGCCGTCGGCGGTCGCCGTCATGTCCGCGGTGACGTTGGAGCCGTACCAGAAGGTGCCGTTGTCGGCGTCCGCCTGGTAGGCGAAGTTCGCGGCGGCGGTCTCGGCGGTGAACTCCGTGCCGTCGGCACAGGTCACGCCGTCCTTCAGCGTGTAGGTGATCGAGGTGCTGGTCTCCTGCCAGCTCTCGGCGAGCCAGGGGATCGTGTCGCCGTCCTCGGTGGTGTAGACCAGCGACTCGTAGCCGAACGGCACCAGTGCGCGCTGCACCAGGGAGACGCCGGTCAGCGGGGAGAGGTTGCCCGGGTCGTCGTTCACGGCGAGGGTGAACGTGCCGCCCGAGACCGGTGCGGCCGAGGCCGAGGAGGCCGCGCCGTCGGTGCCGCCCGAGCCGCAGGCGGCCAGTGCGAGGACGGTGGCGAGCGCGGCGGCCGGGGCGAGGACGCCCCTGGATCTGCGTGTCATGGCGTGCCCTTCGAGGAGGAGGGGAGGGGGCTGGGGTGCGCGGCGGTGCCGGTGAGGCGGGCGAGCGGGCCGGCGGCCTTGACCGAGACCTTGAGGGTCGGCCGCGTGGCGTAGGAGACGGGGGTCTCCAGCACGTCGACGATCTCGACGGTGCGGGGGTCGGCGCCGGCCTGGATCGCGCGTTCGACGGCCTGGCGACCGGCTGCGGCGATCGCCTCGGCGCGGTCCGCGTGGTCGCACATCTGGTCGGCCCGCCCGCCCGCGAGCGCGATCGCCGCGCCGACGGCGTTCGCGACGTCGCCGTGCTCGGGCCGCAGCACCTCGCCGGCGCCGGCGACCACCGCGGGCACCAGGAACGCGCCGCCGCCGACCACGACCAGCGGCAGGTCGGTGCGGCCCAGCGACATCCGCTCCACCGCGGACTCGACCTGGCCGTGCGCGGCGCCGAGCGCGGCCAGCAGCCCGTCCCGGACCGACCGGTCCAGGGCCGGCAGCGTCCGGCCGTCCACGGTGCCGGGCCGGACCGCGGAGGCCGCGTCGGTCAGCGTCGGGGTCCGGCCGCCGAACAGCAGGCTCTCGGTGCGGATCCGGTGCCCGACCGAGTCGGTCAGCGGCAGGCCGCGGACGGGGTCGACCACGGTCCCCCCGCCGAGGGCCAGGCTGAGCACGTCCGGCATCCGGAAGTTCGTCCGTACCCCGCCGATGTCCCGGGGCAGGGTGGACTCGCGCGGGAACCGGTCCACCAGGACGCCGAGGTCGCTGGTGGTGCCGCCCACGTCGATCACGATCGCGTCGTCCGCGCCGGACAGCCGGGCCGCGCCGCGGATCGAGTTGGCCGGGCCGGACCCGATGGTCAGCACCGGGTAGCGGGCGGCGTACTCGACGGCCATCAGCGTGCCGTCGTTCTGGGCGAAGAAGGTCGCGGCGTCCAGCTGCTCGTCCGCGACCGCCACCAGCAGCGCCTGCGTGACGTCCCCGGCCACCCGGTGCAGCGCCGCGTTCAGCACGGTGGCGTTCTCCCGCTCCAGCAGGCCGAGCTCGCCGACCTCGTGGCTGAGCGAGACCGGCACGTCGGTGCCGACGTGCTCGGCGACCATCGCGGCTACCTCGAGCTCCTGCTCCGGGAACGACGGGCTGAAGATCCCGCAGACCGCGACCGCGTCGCACCCGCCGGCGAGCGCGTCCAGGAACCGCCGCACGCCGTCCAGGTCGAGCGGGGACAGCGGGTAGCCGTCCGCCAGGTGCCCGCCGCCGGCCAGCAGCGACCCGGCCAGCACGGTGCTGCGCAGGTCGTCCGGCCAGCCCACCAGGGACGGGAAGTCGGTCGAGGCCGGGGCGCCGAGCCGGACGACGGCGACCCGGCCGAGGTCGCGGCGCCGCACGATCGCGTTGGTGGCGTGCGTGGTGCCGAGCATCACCCGGGAGACCTCCGCGCGCCGGGGGCCCAGGTCGCGCAGCACGGCGCCGAGCGCGGCCCGCACCCCGCCGGTGACGTCGTCGGTGGTGGACTGCTTGGTCCGGGCGAGCACACCGCCCGCACCGTCCAGCACCACCGCGTCGGTGTTGGTGCCGCCGACGTCGATCCCGACGGACAGCTCGCGGGCGGTCATGCGGTCACCGCCCGACCGGAGGTGAACGGCTGGTAGTCCAGGTCGTAGCCGAACGCCCGCGGGCCCGCGAGCTCCAGGCCGCGCGGGGTGCGCCAGAGCGGGTCGCACGGCCAGGCCAGCACGCTGACCCGTTGGCCGAACCGGAGCAGCTCGGTGGAGATCGCCTCGCCGGTCTCGGAGTCCAGCACGGAGATCAGGTCGGGCACGCTGGCCAGCACCAGGCCGTCCTCGACCACGACCAGGTTCTCGTTCTGGATCTCGATCCGCAGCAGCCGGCCCCGGTCCGCGCCGACGCCCTGCACCGTGACCGAGCCGCGGGTGAAGCCGCCCTCGGTCAGCCGGTCGATGTCGACCACCTTGCCGGCGACCAGCACGTCGGCACCGAGCTCGTCCGCGACCTCCGCCACCGGCTCGGCGGCGGCGAGCAGGCGTCGGCCCACCTCGATCGCCCGGCTGACGGTGCCCTCGATCACGGCGCCCGGTGCGGTGCGGTGCGTCAGCAGGTAGTGCGCGCCGATCGCGATGCCGCCGGCGGCGACGGTGAACGCGCGGGCGTGCCGCTCCAGCCAGGCGATGTCCCGGGTGCGCAGCACGGTCACGTTGCCGACCACGTCGGCCATCACGGCGAACTCGCTGGCCAGCCCGGCCACGTTCATCGCGATCATGGTGGCCTGCGGGAACGCCCGGCCCATCCCGTCGGCGTCCAGCACCTGCAGGCCGAGCGCTGCCGCCCAGCCGACCGGTGCGACGCCGTTGCTGCCGCCGATCTCCGCGGCCATCAGCGTGGTGACGGGCCGGCCGACGAGCTGCTCGACCTCGCGGACCAGCGTGCGGGCCTGCGCCGCGGCGCCGAGCATCT
The DNA here is from genome assembly GCA_036404115.1 of Cellulomonas sp. Taxonomy (GTDB): domain Bacteria; phylum Actinomycetota; class Actinomycetes; order Actinomycetales; family Cellulomonadaceae; genus Cellulomonas. The sequence continues at coordinate 123,640 of DASWPG010000064.1, read as the reverse complement.
CGATGCCGACCGAGGGGGCGCCCATCGCGGACATGTTGATCACGACGTCGTCCTCGGTCAGCTGGTCCACCCGGACCAGCGGCACCGGGCCGTGCTCGGCGACGGCGGTGCGCGCCGACAGCCGGACGGTGTGCACGGCGCCACCGCCGCCGGTGCCGAACACGGCGGCGCCGGAGGCGAGCGGGTCGACGTCCTCAGCGGTGACGAGCCGCGGTGGCTCGGTTCCGGCGGTACCGGCCGGACCGGCGCTGCGAGCGGGGCGAGTGGGCATGGCTCGACAGTAGGAACCGGGCCTGACGTGCCACAATGTGCCAGCAGACCAGAGAACGGGGAGGCACTGTGCCAACAGCACGAGTGCGTGTCGAGCGTGTTGCGCTGGACGAGGTGATCGCGCAGTCCGACCGGTTCGGGATGCGGGTGCTGGCCGGCGACCCGGTCGGCGTCCCCGTGGTCGGGGTCGAGACCCGGCGGCTGGACGACCTCGACCGGTGCACCGCCGGGCACCTGGTGATCGCCGGCACCGACGGCGGTGCACCGGTCCGCGCGTACCAGATCGACATCGCGGTCCGGCGCGCGCTGGCCTGCGAGGTGGCCGCGCTGGTGCTGCCCGGCGTGGACGCGCTGCCGGAGACCGCCCGGTCGCTGGCCGTCCGCGGCGCGCTGCCGGTGCTGCGGGCCGACGCCGCCCCCGCCGACCCGGCCGAGCTGGCTCTGTTCGTCGACCGGCTGGTCGGCCGGGGCGCGGCCGGATCGCTGTCCCGCGCCGAGCACGCGATCGACGCGGTCGCGCGGGTGCTCGCCGGCGAGCCGGCCGACGTGCGGCCCGCCGTGCTGGACGTCGCCGGCGCCGCCCTCGGCGTGCGGCTCCGGATCGAGGAGGACCCGGGCGTGCGGTGGACCGATCCCGACGCGGTCTGCATCGGCGAGGTGCCGCTCGGCCGGCTGGTCGCGGACCGCGCCGAGCACGCGGTCGCCGACCCGGCCGTCGCGCTCGCGGTGCCGGTGGTGGCCGCGATGCTCTCCCGGGCGGTCGCGCGCGAGACCCAGGACCGGTACGGCCCGGTCCGGTCCCGCGCCGACATCGTGGTGGAGCTGCTGCTGGCCGACTCGGCCCGGATCGACTCGATCGGCGTCGAGGCGGCCCGGGCCGGCCTGCCGGTGCAGCTCGCGCACACCGTCGCCTGGCTGGTGCCTCGTGGGCGCGCCGACCCGTCCCGCCGGCCGCCGGCGTCGCTCGGCGCCACCCTGGAGCTGCGCGCGCTGCAGATGGTGGACGCCCGGGCCGAGACCTGGCACGTGGCGACCTTCCACGACGACCTGGTGGTGGTGGCCTCCGAGGAGCTGGGCGCCCCGGACCACCAGCGCCGGCTGCGCGCGGTGGTCGAGCAGCTGGTGTCGGACGGCCGGTCGCTGGTCGGCGACGAGTGGACCTTCACCGTCGGTCTCGGCACCCCGCGCAGCGGCGCCGCCGGCCTGCGGCAGTCCGCCAGCGAGGCCCGGATCGCCGCGGAGTCCGCTGTCGCGGGCGGCCGGTTCGGCGCGGTGGAGGTCACCGACGTCACCGGTCTGCGCCGCGTGCTGCTGGACTTCCACGCGTCCCCGCTCAGCCGCACGCTGCTGGACGACCTGCTCGCCCCGCTGGACGCTCTCGGCGCCGCGCACGCCGCGACCGCGGTGCGGACGCTGCTGGCCTACCTGAGCACGCGCAACTCGCTCGCCCGGGCCGGTGAGCTGCTCACCCTGCACCCGAACGCGGTGAACTACCGGGTCCGCCGGATCGAGAAGACCCTCGCGCTGGACCTGGACGACCCGGACACCCGGTTCGCGCTGGAGCTGGCCTGCCGGCTGCGGCTGGTCGCCGGCTAGTCAGGGCTGCTGGGCGTCGATCAGCGCGTCCTCGGTCTCCTCGTCGGTGGGCCGGCGGCGGCGCGGGGCGGGGCCGGGCCGGGCCGGTGCCGACGCGGCGGGCGGAGGGCCGCTCGCCGACGACGCGGCGGGCGGGGGACCGGTCGTCGACGGCTCCGGCTGCGTCCGGCCCTCCTGCAGCTCACGGCGGGCCATCCAGGTGAAGCCGATCAGCGAGCCCAGCGCGAACACCCACCACTGGAACGCGTACGACAGGTGGGAGCCGGGGTCGGTGCTGGGCTCGGGCAGCGCACCGAGCGCCGTGGCGGGCGCGGGGGACTCCTCGGCCAGCGCGCCGTAGGCCTCGTACGAGACGACCTCGTCGGTGCCGGCCGTCAGACCGCCTGCGGCGAGCACCTGCGCCACGTTGATCGCCTGCACCTGGCCGTCCGGGGCGTCCCGGTCGCTGGCGGGCTCGTCCTGCCGCAGCCGCACCGTGACGGTGACGGTGCCCGAGGGCGGGTCGGGCACCGTGATCTCGCCGGAGGCGTCCTCGTCCCAGGCGACCCAGCCGCGGTCCACCACCAGCACCACCGGCTGCCCGTCGACGGCGGCGGACGAGGCCGCGTCCAGCACCAGCGGGACCAGCACGTGGAAGCCCGGTTCGCTGTTCACCGGCCGGTTGCGCAGCAGCACGGTGGCGTCGGTGTCGTACGTCCCGGTGACGGTGACCTGGCGCCAGACGTCGTCCGGGTCGAGGGTCGCGTCGGTGCCGGGCAGCAGGGTGCTCAGCGCCACGGGGTCGGAGTCGTAGTTCTGCTGCACCAGGCGGATCTGCGCGTCCCGGTTCACGTGGCGGTTCCACTGCCAGCGGCCCAGGAACGTGCAGGCGGTGGCCAGCGTGACGGCCAGCAGCACCAGTCCGGCGGCCCGGCGGACGTGCGGGGGCAGCCTCACGGCGCGCCGGTCCGCGGTCCGGACGGCGGATCGCCCTGCCCGAGCATCCCGAGCAGGCCGGACGGGCCGAGCGTCCCCGACGACCTGGGCATCCCGAACGGCAGGCCGCCGTCGCCGAGGGCCGCGGGGTCGATCCGGGGCAGGTCGGCGACCGGCACCGTGTCCTTCCAGAAGTCCCGCACCTGCAGGTACTCCTCCAGGTGGGTGCGGTGGTCGTCGCAGGCGAGCCACACCTTGCGCCGCACGGGGGTGTGCAGGCGGGGGTTGTTCCACAGCACGCCCCAGGTGGCCTCGCGCCGGCAGCCTCGGGCGGAGCAGACCAGCTCGTCCACGGCGTCGGGGGCGGGCAGGCTCATCGCGGGCCGCCCGCCGGATCGTGACCGTCGCCGGCCGGCGGCGCGCTCGGCTGCGCGTCCAGCAGCCGGGCCAGCACGGCGGGCGGCGCCGGGTCGCGGCGCTCCCGCCCGGCGTTGGCGAACAGCACCGCGACGTACGGCAGCACCACGGCCCCGACCAGCAGCAGCAGGCCGGCCCACAGCGGTACGCGCTGCCAGAGCAGCACCGCCAGCAGGAAGCACAGCAGCCGCACGCCCATCTGCGCCAGGTACCGCCGGGCCCGTCGCGCCTGGTCGACGGCGAGCGGCTCGGGGGCGTCGGTGACGCGCTGCACGGGAGTTCGCCTGCTCACCCCTGGATGGTAGGCGTGCGGGCAAGCACCGGCACCGGTGCGAGCCGCGCGCGCGGTGTTGTGCGATCCGGACAACTGCCGACCCGCAACATGTGTCGCGCCGGTGCACCGTCGCCGCCGGGCGGTCGGCTAGCGTCGACTTCCGTGCCCGAGACGACCAGCCCCCTCGCCCCCAGCGCCGCGACGTCGGAGCCGCGCAGCGTGCTCGTGACCGGTGCGAACCGCGGCATCGGCCAGGCCATCGCCGAGCGGTTCGCCGCGGCGGGGGACCGGGTCGCCACCCTCACCCGCAGCGGGGCGGCGCCCGCGGGCGTGCTCGGGGTGCGCGGCGACGTGACCGACACCGCGTCGGTCCAGGCCGCGTTCGCGGAGGTGGAGGCGGCGCACGGCCCGGTCGAGGTGCTGGTCGCCAACGCGGGCGTCACCCGGGACCAGCTGCTGATGCGGATGACCGACGAGGACTTCGAGCAGGTGCTCGACGTGAACCTGACCGGGGTGTTCCGGTGCGTGCGGCGCGCGTCCACGGGCATGATCCGGCTGCGCCGTGGGCGGATCGTCCTGATCGGCTCGGTGGTCGGTCTGCACGGCAATGCCGGCCAGGTCAACTACACCGCGTCCAAGGCCGGGCTGATCGGCATGGCCCGCTCGATCACCCGCGAGCTCGGCGCACGGGGGATCACGGCGAACGTGGTCGCCCCGGGCTTCATCGAGACGGCGATGACCGCCGCGCTGCCCGCCGACCGGCAGGACGCCTACCTGTCCTCCATCCCGGCGCACCGGTTCGGCGGCACCGACGAGGTCGCGGCCGCCGTCGAGTTCCTGGCCTCACCGGGCGCCGGCTACATCTCCGGGGCGGTCGTCCCGGTGGACGGCGGCCTCGGCATGGGGCACTGACACCTCACACCTGCTCGTACGCACAGAACGGATCACCCCATGGCACTGCTCGACGGCAAGAAGCTCCTGGTCACCGGTGTGCTCACCGATGGCTCGATCGCGTTCCACGTGGCCCGCCTCGCGCAGCAGGAGGGCGCCGAGGTCGTGCTGAGCTCCTTCGGCCGGCAGGCTCGCCTGACCCAGGCGATCTCCCGTCGGCTGCCGGCGCCGGCGCCGGTGGTGCAGCTCGACGTCACCGACGCCGAGGACCTGGCCGCGCTGCCGGACCGGCTACGCGAGCACGTCGACCACCTGGACGGCGTGGTGCACTCGATCGGCTTCGCGCCGCAGTCCGTGATGGGCGGCAACTTCCTGGCCGCCGAGTGGGCGGACGTCGCCACCGCGCTGGAGGTCTCGGCGTTCTCGCTGAAGTCGCTGGCCACCGCGACCCGGCCGCTGCTGACCGGTGGCGGCTCGATCGTCGGCCTGACCTTCGACGCGCGGTACGCCTGGCCGGTGTACGACTGGATGGGGGTGGCCAAGGCGGCGCTGGAGAACACCTCGCGCTACCTGGCGCGCGACCTCGGTCCGGACGGCATCCGGGTGAACCTGGTCTCGGCCGGGCCGATCCGCACCACCGCCGCGAAGTCCATCCCGGGCTTCGAGACGATGGAGGGCGGCTGGGACGGCCGCGCCCCGCTCGGCTGGGACGTGCACGACCCGGAGCCGACCGCCCGCGCCGTCGCCGCGCTGCTGTCCGACTGGTTCCCGAAGACCACCGGGGAGATGGTGCACGTCGACGGCGGCGTGCACGCGATGGGGCAGTAGCCGCGGTCGTCCGGGTCCGCGCACCCCGGCAGACGTGCGACCCTAGGCGCGTGACCGACGCCGTGACCCGCCAGCTCGTCCTGCTCCGCCACGCGAAGGCCGAGCACGCGAGCTCCTTGGACGACCGGATGCGACCGCTGGCGCTGGACGGGCGCCGGCAGGCCGCCGAGGTCGGCACCTCGTTGCGCGCGGCCGGCGTGCTGCCGGACCGGGTGCTGGTGTCCTCGGCCGTCCGCACCCGGCAGACCTGGGACCTGGTGCGCGTCGGCCTGGGGGTAGGCCCGGAGGTGGCCGAGTTCGGTGACGAGCTCTACTCCGCCGGGGTGCGCACGCTGATCGGCCTGCTGCACGCGGTGGGCCCGGAGGTGCGGACCCTGCTGGTGGTCGGGCACGAGCCGACCGTCTCGCAGACCGCCGTCGCGCTCGCCGGGCCCGGGTCGGACGAGGCCGCCGTCGCGCGGGTGCGGGTCGGGGTGCCCACCGGCACCTACTCGGTGCTGGACGTGCCGGGCGGCTGGGACACGCTGGAGCCGGACGCGGCGCGGCTGCTGCGGGTGGTCCCGCCGGCCTGAGGCACGCTCGGGCAGCGCGGTCAGGCCGCGAACGCGGGCAGGTCCAGCACGGCGTCCAGCCGGCCGCTGACCTCGGCGTCGGCCTGGGCGCGGACCACCGGCTTGGCGTTGTACGCCACCCCGAACCCGGCGGTGGCCAGCATGTCCAGGTCGTTCGCGCCGTCGCCGATCGCCAGGGTCCGGTCCAGCGGCACACCGAGCTCGGTGGCGAGCTCGCGCAGGGTGCGGGCCTTGACCGCGCGGTCCACGATCTCGCCGGTCACCCGGCCGGTGAGCACGCCGTCGGAGACCTCCAGGGCGTTCGCCCGGTAGCGGGTGACGCCCAGGCTCGCGGCGAGCGGGCCCACCACCTCGACGAACCCGCCGGAGACCAGCGCCAGCGGCCAGCCGCGCCGGTCCAGCTCGGCGACCAGCTCGCGGGCGCCGGGGGAGAGCTCGACCTCCGCGAGCACCTGGGCGAACACCGTGTCCGGCAGCCCGGCCAGCGTGGCGACCCGGGCCCGCAGCGAGGCCGCGAAGTCCAGCTCGCCGCGCATCGCGCTCTCGGTGATCGCCGCCACCTCGGCCCGCGAGCCGGCGTGCGCCGCCAGCAGCTCGATCACCTCGGCGGTGATCAGGGTGGAGTCGACGTCCATCACGACCAGGCGTGCGGGCGCACCGGGCGCCTCGTGCTCTGCGGGGGCGGGGGCGATGCTCACGCGGGCAGGGTACCGGCTGTCAGCGGCGCAACCAGACCGTGCTCGCGCCCGGCAGCGTCGCGGCGCCGGTCGGGTCGGTGCCGAGCGGCGCGCTCGCGACCAGCACCTCGCCCGGGGGCAGCACCACCTCGGCGCCGCCGAAGCTGGTCACCGTGAGCCAGCCGCCGGGCCGGGCGAAGGCCAGCACGTCGCCGCCCGAGAGCTCGTCGTCCCACACCAGGGTCTCCGGTCCCTGCACCGTGCGGCGCAGGTGCAGGGCCGTGCGGTACAGCGCGAGGGTCGAGGTCGGGTCGTCGTCCTGCGCCTGCACCGAGCGCTCGCCGAACCAGGCCGGCTGGGGCAGGTGCGCGCCGTCGGGGCCGAAGCCGAACGAGCTGCCCTGGCGGGTCCACGGCAGCGGCACCCGGCAGCCGTCCCGGCCGAACCCGTCGGAGGTGCGGCTCTCCGGCGTCGAGCGCCAGAACGCCGGGTCCTGGCGCTGGGCGTCCGGGATCTCGGTGACCTCGTGCAGGCCGAGCTCCTCGCCCTGGTACAGGTAGGCGCTGCCCGGCAGCGCGAGCACGAGCAGGGTGGCGGCCCGGGCGCGACGCAGCCCGAGGTCGCGGTCCAGCTCGTCCTCGGGCGCGCCGGCCATCACCCAGTCGGCGCCCTGCTTGCGTGCCGTGGTGCGAGCGGGGCTCAGGCCGTACCGGGTCGGGTGCCGGGTGACGTCGTGGTTGGACAGCACCCAGGTGGACGACGAGCCGGACAGCGCGACCTGCGCCAGGTTCTCCGTGACCACCCGGCGGAAGCTCGCGGCGTCGAACGAGGCGTTCAGCAGGTCGAAGTTGAACGCCTGCCCGAGGCTGGTCGGGCTGGCGTACCGGGCCCGCCGCGCCGGGTCCTTCAGCCAGGCCTCGGCGACCGCGGTGCGCGGCGGGTCGTACTGGTCGAACACCGCCCGCCAGCCGGCGTAGATCTCCTGGACCTCGTCGCGGTCCTGGGTCGGGTGCGTGCCGTCGTGCGGGTACGCCTCCAGCTCTGCCTGGGTCGGCAGCGGGTCCGGGCCGAGGTCCTTGGCCAGCAGGTTCGCCACGTCGACCCGGAAGCCGTCCACGCCCCGGTCGGCCCAGAACCGCAGGGTGGTCAGGAAGTCCTCGCGCACCTCCGGGCTGTCCCAGTTCCAGTCCGGCTGCTCGATGGTGAACGAGTGCAGGTACCACTGGCCGTCCGGCACCCGGGTCCAGGCGTCGCCGCCGAACGACGCCCGCCAGTCGGCCGGCGGCAGCTCCCCGTGCTCGCCGAGGCCGTCCCGGAAGTGGTAGCGGGCCCGCTCGGCCGATCCCGGCCCGGCGGCGAGCGCGTCCTGGAACCAGCGGTGCCGGTTCGAGGAGTGGTTCGGCACGATGTCGATGATCAGGCGGATGCCGGCCGCGTGCAGCTGGTGAGCCAGCCGGTCGAACTCCGCCAGCGTGCCGATCCGCGGGTCGACGTCCCGGTAGTCGTCGACGTCGTACCCGCCGTCCGCCAGAGCCGAGGGGTAGAACGGCGACAGCCAGACGGCGTCAATCCCGAGCCCGGCCAGGTACGGGATGCGCGAGATGATGCCGGCCAGGTCACCGATGCCGTCGCCGTTCGCGTCGGCGAACGAGCGCGGGTAGATCTGGTAGACGACGGCCTGGCGCCACCACTGCGGGTCGCCCCGGAGCAGGTGGCTGTCGGTACGGAGGTCGGGGACGGTGGTCACTGCGGGGGTGCTCAACAGGAGGGGCCCTTCTGGTGTCGAGGTGCGGGGCGCCGGGTGCGCCCCGCGGACTACTTGACCGCGCCCTGGGTCAGGCCGGAGATGACCCAGCGCTGGGCGAACAGGTAGACGATGATCGCCGGCGCCATCGCCATCAGGTAGGACGCGAAGGCGATGTTGTAGTTGGTGGAGAACTGGCCCTGGAACAGGTTCTGCAGCACCGGGATCGTCGCGAGCTCCGGGTCGGAGATGATCAGGCTCGGCATCATGAAGTCGTTCCAGGAGCTGAGGAACGCGAAGATCCCGACGGTCGCCGACATCGGTGCCAGCAGCGGGAACATCAGCCGCCAGTACACCCGCCAGGTGCTCGCACCGTCCACCCGCATCGACTCCTCGAGCTCGATCGGCACCGAGCGCAGGAACGCGGTGAACAGCAGCGTGTTGAACGCGAGCGCGAACACGATGTGCAGCAGCGCCACCCCGAACGGGTTGTCCAGGTGCGCCAGGCCGGTCAGGCGCACCTGCGGCAGCGCGACCACCGGGAACGGCACGAACATCGCCGTCAGCAGGTAGAAGAACGACCAGCGGAACACCCGGCGGTCCCAGTTGCGCACGACCGCGTACGCGGCCAGCGAGGAGACCAGGATCTCGCCGACGACCGCGATCGTCGTGATGAGGATCGAGACCATGAACCCGCGGGGGAAGTTCACCAGGTTCCACGCCTCGGCGAAGCTCGACAGCGTGAACGGGGTCGGCCACGAGAACGCCTGGCCGTCGACCGCCTGGGAGGTCGTCTTCAGCGCGATGTTGATCGTGACGAGCAGCGGGACCAGGACGGTCAGCGAGCAGACGAGCAGGATGATCGTCGCCGGCCAGTTCGTGCGGCCGAGGCGGTGGTCGCCCCGCCGGTGCGGAGTAGGGGTGCTGGTGTGGACGATGCTCATCGCACGAGGCTCGCTCTCCCGCCGGTCAGGCGTAGTTGGACTGCGGCGATCACGAGGCTGATCACGAAGAAGACCGCGGCGTTGGCCATCTGGTAGCCGTAGTCGCCGCCGGTGAACCCCTCGAAGATGGCCATCGCGACGCTGCGGGTCGCGGTGCCGGGCCCGCCGTTGGTCAGGCCGACGATGATGTCGTAGGCGTTCAGGTAGTTCTTGAAGCCCAGGATCGTGTTGATCACGACGTACCCGGACAGCAGCGGCAGGGTGATCCGGGACAGCCGTTGGAAGGCGGAGGCGCCGTCGATGGCCGCCGCCTCGTAGATCTCGTCCGGCACCGTCACCAGCCCGGCGATGTAGATCAGCATGGTCGCGGGGATCGTGGACCACGCGGTGACGAACACGATCGTCAGCCAGGCCAGGTGCTCGTTGGCCAGGAGGCTGCTGCCCAGCGTGCTGCTGCCGATCGCCTGCCCGACGGCGGGCAACGTGTTGGTGAACAGGAACTGGAAGACGAAGGCGATGATGATGCCCGAGATCACCATCGGCAGCACGTAGATCGTGCGCAGCACCGTCCGGAACCGGATCCGGGAGGTCAGGGCGAGCGCGAGCAGGAACGCGGTCAGGTTCACCACGATCACCGTGGTGAACGCGAACAGCAGGGTGAAGCCGTAGGCGCTCAGGATGCTCGAGTCGCGGAACATCGCGACGTAGTTGCGCAGCCCGATGAAGTCGGAGTCGCCGAAGCCCACCGAGTTGGTCAGGCTGTAGCCGAAGCCCATCAGCGTCGGGACCGTGATCGCCAGGGTGAACACGACCAGTGCGGGGAACAGGAAGACGTAGTAGACGGGGTCGACGCGTCGGTGGTGGTGGACCGGTCCGCGGACCTTCCGGGTCGCGGACGCGCCCGTGCGTGCGGTGGTGGTGGACATCGGAGCTCTTTCTCCTGAGGTCATGCCGGCCATGGCGGCGCTCATGCCCGGTACGCGAGACGGGACCAGTCGGAGTCGAGCTGGGCCAGGACCGTCCGGGGGTCGCTGCCGAGCGCGATCGACTGCAGATATCCCTCGTAGGGGATCGTCTTCGGGACGAACTGCGACGCGCCCATGTAGAAGCGGCCGGAGTCGTAGTACTCCTGCAGGCCGGAGATCCACGGGTCGGTGACCGCGGGGGCGTCCGTCGTGGTGGAGAACCCGAGGGCCAGCTCGTTGTACGGGTGCTGGATCTCGGGCTGCATCAGGTACTGCAGCATCTCCCGGGCGCCGTCGGGGTGGCCGGCGGCCTCGGGGATCCACAGCGACAGGTCGATGTTGATCCGGGCCTTGAGGTCGGCGGGGTCGTCCGTCATCGGCAGCGGGAAGGTGCCGAGGTCGACGTCGGTCTCGGCCTTGCTGATCTCCAGCAGCGCCCACGGCCCCTGCAGGTACATCGCGGCACCGCCGGCGGACATCGCGGTGTTGCCGTCGCCGTAGGCGCGCGACGCCCGGTCGTCGTTGGTGTACGGCACCAGCTCCATCATGCGCTGCACCGGTTCCAGCAGGGTGCTCTGGTACGAGACCTCGGAGTCCGGGCCGACCTGCTCACCGAGCTCGTTCATCCGGGTGTAGAAGTCGCGGACGTCGACCATGCCGCCCACGGCGTAGTCGAACCAGCCCTGGGCGATGGTCCAGGAGTCGGCGAAGGTCGCGTAGATCGGGGTGATGCCGGCGGCCTGCAGCCGCTCGCACACGTCGATCAGCTCGTCCCAGGTGGTCGGCACCTCCAGGCCGTTGTCGGCGAAGATCCGCTTGTTGTAGATCACCGCGGCCGCCATCGCGGAGAACGGGATCACGCTGGTGCGGCTCTCGTACCCGGGGTACCAGTCGACCAGGTCGAGCACGTCCGACCGGATGCGGCCGGCCTCCGGCATGTCGGACAGGTCGGAGAGGGCACCGCGCTCCATGAAGCGCGACATCTCCAGGTTGTAGTTCAGGCAGCCCAGGTCCGGCGGGCTGTTGCGGACGAAGCTGGCGGACAGGTTCGTGGCCAGGTCGTGCACGAAGTGATAGGTCGACTGCTGGCCGTTGAGGTCGGCGACGAACTGCCGGAACTGCTGGACCACCTCCGACTTCGTCTCGTAGAGCGTCACGGTGGGCACGCGCGACGTGCTGCACGCCGAGAGCCCGATGGCGGCACCCACAGCGCCTGCGGCAGCGAGGAACCCGCGTCGGGAGATGGATCTGTCGAACGGCACGAGAGGTGACAACGTCGTCTCCTAGGTGGATCACGTGCAACGGGGAGCGGGGGCCGGCGACCGTGTCGGCACCCGTTTATCCAGAGTCTATATTTAGGACGCGCAGCAACCGTTCCACATCCTGCGGGTAGAGTCAACGGGTGACCACGCCGACAGCACGCTCGCCTCGCGTGCTGCGCGATCTGAACCGGGACGCAGCGCTGCGGTTCGCGTTCGGCACCGGCGAGTTCACCGCCACCGAGGCGATGCGCGCGACCGGTCTGACCAGGGCGACCGTGCTGGCTGTCTGCGCCGAGCTGACGGCCGCCGGCTGGCTGACCGAGCTGGACGACAGCCGGGTCGCCGGGCTGACCAGTCTCGGCCGTCCCGCGCGGCGGTACCAGCTGAACGCCACGGCGGGCCTGGTGGTGGGCGTCGACGCCGCCGAGCGGGCGATCCGGGTGCTGGTCGCCGACCTGCGGGGGCACGAGCTGGCGTCCCGCACGGTGGCGGTCGACCCGGCCGTGGTGGACGGCCCGGGCCGGCTGGAGCAGGTCGACCTGCTGGTCGCCGCGGCGCTCGCGGACGCCGGCTGCACGCGGGAGCAGGTGCTGCTGACCGTGGTCGGGGTGCCGGCCCCGGTGGACAAGCACGGACGCTCGCCCGTCGGCCGGGGGACCTACTGGCCCGTGATGAACCCGGGCTACGTGGACCATCTCGCCGGTGAGGTGGTGGTCGAGAACGACGCGAACCTGGCCGCGCTCGCGGAGCACGCGCACCACGACATCGGCAACCTGGCCGTCCTGCTGATGGGGGAGCGCGTGGGAGCCGGGCTGATCGTCGACGGCGAGCTGCTGCGCGGACGTCGCGGCGGCGCCGGCGAGCTGCGTCTGATGGACGTCGTGATCGACGCCGACCTCGGGCTCGGCCTGCCCTCCACCGGCGGGTTCGGCATGCTCGCGCGCGACCTGGCCCGCGCCTGGCTGACCGGCACCGACGAGCCCAGCCGGCTGCGCGAGGCGCCGCTCGACCAGGTCGAGGCCGCCGCCGTCCTGCAGGCCGCGCGGGACGGCGACCCGCTCGCGGGTCGGGTGGTCGACCGGCTCGGGGACCGCCTCGCCCGGATCGCCGTGGTGCTGGAGAGCCTGCTCGACGTCGAGCAGGTCGTGGTCGCGGGGGACGTCGCGGGGATCATCGGCCCCGTGCTGGACCGGGCGCGCACCGTGCTGCACCAGGAGTTCGAGCCCCCGTTCCCCGAGCTGGTGCCGAGCGGCCTCGGGGACGACGTCGTGGTGCGGGGCGCGGTGCAGGACGCGACCCGGCGGATCCGCGAGCTGCCGTCCCTGCGTCTCCCGCTCGCCGAGCGGGCCTGACCGGGCTCGAGCGGCTCGACCGGGCCTGCGCCGGCCCGGACGGCTGGCTGGTCTCAGCCGCCGAGCACCTCGTCGATCGCCGCCAGCAGCTCCGGCGTCGGGCGGTCGGCGGTGTGGTCCAGCTGCCCGGAGTCGTGCCGCGCGCCGGCGAAGGCCCGGGCCGCCACCGGCACGGACGCGAGGTCCAGCCGGGCGGCCCGCAGGATCTCGTCCTTGAGCGGGAAGCCGATCCGGGCGTGCTGCAGCAGGTGCACCAGGCGGGCCAGCCGCGCGTCGTCGCGCCGTGGCGCAGGGGTGCCGGCGAACCCGGGTGAGCGGAGCACGACCGTGCCGGCACCCGCCTCGGGCTCGACCAGCAGCCGCACCGCGTGCTGCCCGGGCCGGTCCGCCACGACCACGGGCCCGGTCGGGTCCACCGGGGGTGCGGGCAGCACCCGGACGCGCGCGCCGTCGGCCCGGACCTCCTCGAACGCGTCCGGGTCGAAGCCGAGCATCGTGAGCACGAACGAGCGGACCTGGCCGTCCGCGACCGGGGCGGTGCCCGGCAGGTCGATCCGCAGGGTGCGGGCCTCGGGGTCGATCGCGAAGCCGGTGCGCGGCCATCGGCGCGGGTCCGTGGTGCGTGCAGCGGAGCCGGACGGTGCGGCCGGCTCCTCCCACAGGTCGAACCGGCCCGGTGCGCCGGCGCCCACCAGCACCTCGAGCTGCGCCGGGTTCTCCCGCGCCGAGGGCCGCTCGTCCAGGCCCGCGAGCGGCAGGAACCCGCCGGCGCGCAGCAGCACCGGTGCGCTGTGCAGGTCCCGGTGCAGGCGGTGGGTGCGGCCGCCGGCATAGGTCTGCGCGGTGAAGACGTCGATCCAGCCGCCCGCCGGCAGGTACACCTCCGTCGCACCGCGCGCGGTGTCGGGGCTGCTCGGGCGGGTGATCGGTGCCACCAGCAGCTCGGAGCCGAACAGGTAGGCGTCCAGGTAACGGTAGGTCTGGGCGTTCGGCTCCTCGAAATAGAGCGGCTCCACCAGCGAGCGCCCGTCCAGGTGCGCGCGCCGGTTCATCGTGTGCAGGTAGGGCAGCAGCCGGTGCCGCAGCCGCAGGTGCGCGCCCTGGATCGCGGCGTGCGGCTCGTCGAACCGCCACGGCTCCTTGCCGCTGAACTCCGAGCTGGACGAGTGCAGCCGCAGGATCGGGGAGAACACGCCGAGCTGCACCCAGCGGGTGAACAGCTCGGGGTCGAACCGGCCGTCCGCGTGCCCGCCGATGTCGTGGCTCCACCAGCCGTAGCCGATGTTCGCGCCCGCCGCGGTGAACCGGGGCTGGAACGCCAGGGACGCCCAGCTGATGATGGTGTCGCCGCTGAAGCCCACCGGGTAGCGGTGCGACCCCGGGCCGGCGTAGCGCGAGAAGGTCAGCCCCTCGGGGATCGTCCGGGTCGAGCCCGCGTAGTGGGTGTGGTTCAGCACCCACAGCGGGTCCATGCCGTCGGCGTCGGAGAACGACCCCTGCTGCCAGTCCACCCACCACAGGTCGGTGCCCTGGGTCTCCAGGTCGCGGTGCAGCACGTCGATGTACGCGCGCATGAACGCGGGGTCGGACGGGTCGAACCGGATCGGCGTGCCGTCCGCCGGGCGGCCCAGCGCACGGCACATCGGCTCGTACGCGTCCTCGAACGCCCGCACGCCGTCGGCCGGGTGCACGTTCAGCGCGACCGCGAGGCCGTGCTCGTGCAGGGTGCGCTGCAGCTGCTCCGGGTCGGGGAACAGCTCACGGTTCCAGGTGTAGCCGGTCCAGCCCGTCCCGAAGGCGGGGTCGACGTCCACCAGGTGCCAGTCCATGTCGAGCACCGCGACCGACAGCGGCAGGTCCAGCGCCCGGAACCGCTCGATCAGCTCCAGGTAGGAGTCCTGGGTGTAGCGGTGGTAGCGGGACCACCAGCTGCCCAGCGCCCAGCGCGGCAGCAGCGGCTGCGGCCCGCTGATCCGGAACAGGTCGCCGACCGCGGCGACGTGGTCGCTGCCGGCGGCGAAGACGTACAGGTCGCGGTAGCCGGGCGTCGCCCGCCGGGGCCGGGGCACCCGGTCGGCCACCGGGCCGTCGCCGGTCAGCACCATCGTGCGCGAGTCGTCCAGCACGGCGATGCCGTCGACGGAGCTGACCCCGTCCTCGAGCGGCACCGCGCCGTCCGCACCGTCCAGGGTGCGCGCCGCGCCGCCGAGGTTCGCGGTCCGGGTGCCGTACGGCCGGCCCTCGTCCCGGGCACGCTGCTGGGCGGGGGACGGGTCGTCCGCGCCGGGACGCCAGATGCTGGACCCGACCCGCACGCTCAGCCCGTGCGGAGAGGGCCGCTCGCCGTCGTAGCGCAGCTCGTACCGCTCGGTCGTGACCACCACCCGGTCGCCGTCCCGGTGCACCCGGGCCGAGCCGTCCCGCAGCCCGCGGTCGATCGCGAACATGGTCGGCCGGTCCTCGAAGGCGCCGTCTGGTGCCCACTCGAGCCGCACCAGGCGCGGGGTGAGCGGCGTGATCCGGTAGTGCTCGCCCTGCAGCAGCTCCGGGGCGTGGCGATCGACGGGCATGGCGGACCTCGTTGTCGGGCGCAGTTGATTGGCGCTCTAAAGTAACTCGGGGTCCTGGTCGGAGGGAAGCCCGCGGCGCCTGTGCCGCACGCTCGGTGGTCAGCGCTCGGTGGTCAGAGAGCGGCGGTCAGAGGTCGACCACGGTCCCCTTCGGCACCACCGTGATCCCGGACTCGGTGACGGTGAAGCCGCGCTCCAGGTCACGCTCCCGGTCCAGGCCCACCCGGGCCCGCTCGGTCACCACGACGTTCTTGTCCAGGATCGCGCGGTGCACCTGCGCGTACCGGTTCACCACCACGCCGTCCAGCAGCACCGAGTCGGTCACCTGCGCCCAGGAGTGCAGGTAGACGCCCGGCGAGAGCACCGAGCCGGAGACCGTCGCCCCGGACACGATCACGCCGGGGGACACGATCGAGTCCGCGGCGTGGCCGAGCCGGCCGGCACCCGCGTGCACGAACTTGGCCGGCGGCAGCCCGGTGTAGCCGGTGAACAGCGGCCACTCGTCGTTGTAGAGGTTGAACACCGGCTCGATCGAGATCAGGTCCTGGTTCGCCTCGTAGTACGAGTCGAGCGTCCCGACGTCCCGCCAGTAGGCGCGGTCCCGCGGGGTGGACCCGGGCACCTCGTTGTCCTTGAAGTCGTACACGCCCGCCGTGCCCCGGGCCACGAACGCCGGCACCAGGTCGCCACCCATGTCGTGCCGGGAGGTGGGGCTCTCCGCGTCCTCGGTGACCGCGCGGATCAGGGCGTCGGTGTTCGCCACGTAGTTGCCCATCGAGGCCAGGATCTCGCCGGGGGAGTCCGCCAGCCCCACCGGGTCGGTCGGCTTCTCCCGGAATGCGGCGATCCGGCGCTGGTCGGTCGGGTCGGTCTCGATCACGCCGAACTGGTCGGCCATCCCGATCGGCTGCCGGATGCCCGCCACCGTGATCTCCGCACCGGTCGCGACGTGCTGGTCGACCATCTGGGAGAAGTCCATCCGGTACACGTGGTCGGCGCCGACCACCACCACGATGTCCGGCCGCTCGTCCTCCAGGATGTTCAGGCACTGGTAGATCGCGTCCGCGCTGCCCAGGTACCAGTGCTTGCCGACCCGCTGCTGCGCGGGCACCGGGGACACGTAGTTGCCCAGCAGGGTGGACATCCGCCAGGTCTTCGACACGTGCCGGTCCAGGCTGTGCGACTTGTACTGCGTCAGCACGACGATGTGCAGGTAGTGCGAGTTCACCAGGTTCGACAGGGCGAAGTCGACCAGCCGGTAGATCCCGCCGAACGGGACCGCCGGCTTGGCGCGGGCCGCGGTGAGCGGCATCAGTCGCTTGCCCTCTCCACCTGCGAGGACGATTGCCAGGATGCGCGGCGCTGCCATGTCCCGCACCCTAGGCCCACGCCGGGGTCGCGGGCGAGGTGTACCGCAGGTTTCGCGCTAGCGTGTCGCGCGTGAGAGTGGATCTGCTGACCCGGGAGTACCCGCCGCACGTCTACGGGGGTGCCGGCGTGCACGTCGCCGAGCTCGCCGCGGTGCTCCGGCGCACGCTCGACGTGCGGGTGCACTGCTTCGACGGACCGCGCACCGAGCCGGGGGTGGCGGGCTACGACGTGCCGGCCGACCTCGCCGGTGCGAACCCCGCGCTGGCGACCTTCGGGGTGGACCTCGCCATGGTGGACGGGATCGGCCGGCAGTCGGTCGACGACGTCGCCGGCGGCGACGCGGGGCCGCGCACCGGGCTGCGCACCGACCTGGTGCACTCGCACACCTGGTACGCCAACCTGGCCGGCCACCTCGCCGCGCTGCTGCACGGGGTGCCGCACGTGGTGTCCGCGCACAGCCTGGAACCGCTGCGCCCGTGGAAGGCCGAGCAGCTCGGCGGCGGCTACGCGCTGTCCTCCTGGGCGGAGAAGACCGCCTTCGAGGCCGCCGACGCCGTGATCGCGGTCAGCGCCGGGATGCGTGCGGACATCCTGCGCTGCTACCCGGCGATCGACCCGGCGCGGGTGCACGTGGTGCACAACGGCATCGATCTGACCGGCTGGCGCCGGCCGACCGGCCCGGACGAGCAGGACGCCGCCCGGGCGCTCGCGGTGGCGAACGGGGTCGACCCGGACCGGCCGGCCGTGGTGTTCGTCGGCCGGATCACCCGGCAGAAGGGGCTGCCCTACCTGCTGCGCGCCGCCGAGGCGCTGCCGCCGCAGGTGCAGCTGGTGCTGTGCGCGGGCGCGCCGGACACCCCCGAGATCATGGCCGAGGTCACCGACCTGGTGCACCGGCTGCGCGAGCGCCGGGACGGCGTGGTGTGGATCGACCGGATGCTGCCGCGCGCCGAGCTCGTCGCGGTGCTGTCCGCCTGCACCGTGTTCGCCTGCCCGTCGGTGTACGAGCCGCTGGGCATCGTGAACCTGGAGGCGATGGCGGTCGGCCTGCCGGTGGTGGGCACCGCGACCGGCGGCATCCCCGAGGTGGTGGACGACGGCGTGACCGGCTGGCTGGTGCCGATCGAGCAGGTGCAGGACGGCACCGGCACCCCGGTGGACCCGGACCGGTTCGTCGCCGACCTGGGTGCCGCGCTGGCCGAGGCGGTCGCCGACCCGGCGCGCGCTGCCGCACGGGGGCGGGCGGCCCGGCGACGGGTCGAGGAGCACTTCTCCTGGGACGCGATCGGCGAGCGGACCGTGCAGGTGTACCGCGGCGTGCTGGACGGCCCGCGGGCCTGACCGGCTCTGCTCGGGGCGGCCCCGCTCGGACCGGCCCTGCTCAGACCGGCGGCGGGCCCGGGTGCGTCGCGACGGCCATCGCCCGGCGGGCCGCGTGGTCGACGTCGCGCAGCGCGCTGCTGCGCTGGTCGGACTGCCACAGGTTCACCGCGCCCCCGTCGTCCGCGGCCGCCAGCGCCACGATCGCGCGCAGCCGGGCGGCGGTGGTCAGCACCCGGACCCGGCGCGGGTCGGTCCCGGGCGGCAGCGGCCAGCCGGGGTCGGCCCCCGAGCGGAGCGCGACGATCCGCTCGGCCGCCTCGGGTCGCCACCGGGCGACGTCCAGCGAGACCAGCGCCTCGGTCGCGCGGGCCAGCGCCCGGGTCAGGTCGTGCTCCGCCTCCGCCAGCCCGCCGACCTGGCCGACCAGGGCGTGCTGCCAGCCCGGCACGGCGTGCACGTGCCATGTGACCAGGTGGCCACGCTCGTGCACCGAGCCGAACTCGGTGACCTCGGGGACCGCGACGTGGCTGCCGTCGGGGGTGGTCACCAGCACCGCCTCGCCCGCGGACTGCGCGAGCCCGGCGACGGCGGCCGGCGTACCGGCGGGGTCGCCCGGTGCCGGCAGCACGGCCGCGACGGTGCGCGGGCCGCTCGCCCAGGCGGCGACCAGGTCCGCGAGCGTGGGCGTCGCGGCGGTGAGGCCGGCACCGGTCCTGGTACCGGCGCCGACGGCCACCCGGTGCGGCTCGTCGTCGCCCTGCACGGCGTCCAGCACCCGCTGCACCGGGCCCGACCCGGCGGCGTCCAGCCACAGGGCGAGCAGCACGGAGCGGGGCAGGCGCAGGGCGGAGTGGTCCACGCCACCAACCTACGTGGCGCGCGGCGCACCCCCGGCGCAGGGCCGGCCCGGCTAGGGTCGGTGACCATGACCGAGGTGCTCGACCTGCAGGACGTGACCATCCGCCGTGGAACGACGACGATCCTCGACCACCTGAGCTGGACGGTGCAGGAGGGCGAGCGCTGGGTGGTGCTGGGCCGCAACGGCGCCGGCAAGACCACGCTGCTCCAGGTCGCCGCCGGCCGGATGCACCCGACCAGCGGCACCGCGGACCTGCTCGGGTCGCGGCTCGGCCGGGTGGACGTGTTCGAGCTGCGGCCCCGGATCGGCCTGGCCAGCGCCGCGCTGGCCGAGCGGCTGCCGGCGTCGGAGACGGTGCGCGACGTGGTGCTGACCGCGGCGTACGGCCTGACCGGGCGCTGGCGCGAGACCTACGAGGCGGTGGACACCTCGCGGGCGGACGACCTGATGGCGGCGTTCGGCGTGCACGGGCTGGCCGAGCGGCGCTACGGCACGCTCAGCGAGGGCGAGCGCAAGCGCGTGCAGATCGCCCGCGCCCTGATGAGCGACCCGGAGCTGCTGCTGCTGGACGAGCCCGCGGCCGGGCTGGACCTGGGCGGGCGCGAGGAGCTGGTCGGTGCCCTGGCCGAGCTGGCCGCCGACCGGCGCTCGCCCGCGCTGGTGCTGGTCACGCACCACGTCGAGGAGATCCCGCCGGGCTTCACGCACCTGCTGCTGCTCGCCGGCGGGCGGGTGCACGCGGCCGGTCCGGTCGACGAGGTGCTGACCGCCGAGAACCTGACCGGGGCCTTCGGCACCCCGCTGCGGGTCGAGCGGGCCGGCGACCGGTGGACGGCGCGGTCCGCGACCCCCACCCCCTGACACCGCTCCGGCCGGCGGGGCGACCCCCTAGGATCGGGGGTGCGGCCTGGGTGCCGCGACGACGAGGGCGCCGGAGGTGCCGCCGGCCGGGACCTGTGGCCGGCCCCGCTCGTCGGACCGCGACGGGGGAGGGAGCCGACGATGTCCGGGATGGGCTGGCTGTGGTGGCTCGGGGGCGCGATGCTCCTGGGCGTCGCCGAGATGTTCTCGTTGGACCTGGTCTTCCTGATGCTCGCCGGCGGAGCGCTGGGCGGGGCGCTGGGCCACGCGCTGGGGCTGGCGGTGGCCTGGCAGATCGTGATCGCGGCGGCGACCTCGCTGCTGCTGCTGTTCGCGCTGCGGCCCTGGCTGCTGCGCCGGCTGCGGCAGCGCACCGACCTGGTGGAGACCAACTCCGCCGCGCTGGTCGGCCGGTCCGCCGTGGTGGTCGCGCCGACGGACCGCGCGGGCGGCCGGGTGAAGATCGCCGGCGAGGTGTGGTCCGCGCGGACAGTCGCGGACGCCCAGACGTTCGCGAACGGCGCGGAGGTGCGGGTGGCCCGGATCGACGGTGCCACCGCGGTGGTGGAGCCGCTCGCCGGATGACCTGACGGCCGGCCTCGCCGGTCGCTGACCTGCACGACCGCTGCGGCTGACCTGCTGCGGCACCGATGATGGACGGCCGGCCTCGCGGCGGGCCGGGAGGAGGCGACGTGGACGACCCGAACGTGGGGACGATCGTGGGGTACGCATTCCTGGCGATCCTGGTGATCTTCGTGGTGGTGACGCTGGCCCGGGCGGTGCGCGTCGTGCCGCAGACGGTGGCGCTGCTCGTGGAGCGGCTCGGTCGCTACAACCGGACGCTGGACGCCGGGCTGCACATCATCATCCCGTTCGTCGACCGGGTGCGGGCGGGGGTCGACCTGCGCGAGCAGGTGGTGTCCTTCCCGCCGCAGCCGGTGATCACCTCGGACAACCTGGTGGTCAGCATCGACACGGTGATCTACTTCCAGGTCACCGAGCCGAAGTCGGCGGTCTACGAGATCGCGAACTACATCACCGGCATCGAGCAGCTCACGGTCACCACGCTGCGCAACGTGATCGGCTCGATGGACCTGGAGCAGACGCTGACCAGCCGGGACCAGATCAACGGCCAGCTGCGCGGCGTGCTGGACGAGGCGACCGGCAAGTGGGGCATCCGGGTGAACCGTGTCGAGCTGAAGAGCATCGACCCGCCCCAGTCCGTGCAGGGCGCGATGGAGCAGCAGATGCGCGCCGAGCGGGACCGCCGCGCGGCGATCCTCACCGCCGAGGGCGTCAAGCAGTCGCAGATCCTGACCGCCGAGGGCGAGAAGCAGGCCGCGATCCTGCGGGCCGAGGGCGCCGCGCAGTCGGCGATCCTCACCGCCGAGGGCGAGTCGCGGGCGATCCTGCAGGTGTTCGACGCCGTGCACCGTGGCGACGCCGACCCCAAGCTGCTCGCCTACCAGTACCTGCAGACCCTGCCGAAGCTGGCGTCCTCGCCGGCGAACAAGGTGTGGATCGTGCCGTCGGAGCTGACCGGCGCGCTCGGCCAGCTCACGCAGGGCTTCGCCGGGGCGTTCGGCGGGGCGACCCCCGGTGCGGCCTCGACCGTCCGGGCACCCGGCGACTCGCCGCTGACCAAGGACGACCTGCCGCCGACGGTGCTGGTCGACCCCGCGGAGGCGCTGGCCGAGGCGCGTCGCGAGTCGCAGGCGGCGACCGCGGACGCCACCAGCGCGGGGACCTTCAGCGGTCGGCCGTTCGACCCGGTCGCCGAGGCGGGCCAGCGTCCCGAGCCCGGTGCCGCCCGGCACACCGGTGCACCCGTGCCGCCGGTGCCGCCGGGCCCCGAGGCCTGAGCAGCGAGTGCTCCGCGACGACGCCCGCCACGCACCTGCGTGGCGGGCGTCGTCGCGTCCGGGGCCGGTGCGGGGGGACCTCGGTCCTGGGGACGACCGCGGGTACGGGGGCGAGGATCGGGGGCGGTGCGTGCGGGACTGCTCGTGGCGTCGGCGGGGGACGCCGTGGGCGCGAGCAGCGCCGACTGGACGAGTGAGTGCTCACTCACTTACCCTGTGCGGGTGCAGCAGGACGAGGAGCAGACCGGACCGCCCCGGGCCGAACGACGCCCGGCACGGGCGCGACCGCTGAGCCGCGAGGACCGCCGCGAGGCGATCGCGCTGGCCACGATCCCGCTGCTGGAGCGGCACGGTGCGCAGGTGACCACCCGGCAGATCGCGCAGGCCGCGGGGGTCGCGGAGGGCACCCTGTTCCGGGCGTTCGACGACAAGTTCGAGCTGCTGCTCACCGCCGCGCGGCGGGTGGTCGAACCCACCAGCACCGTCGCCGCCATCGCGGCGCTGCCGGACGCCGGGTCGCTGGAGGGCGAGATCGCCCAGGTCGCCGAGCAGCTGGGCGGCACCGCCCGCCGGTTCCGCCGGGTGATGGTCGCGGTGCACGGCATCCTCGCGTCTGAGGAGGGCCGGCACGTCGCCGCGGCCCGCCGGGCCCGCGGGACCGGACCGGAGGAGCACGGCCACGGCCGGTTCCGGCACGGCCGCGGGGACCAGCTGCGCGCGATGGCCGTGATCCGGGACGCGATCGCCGCCCGGATCGCGCCCTACGCGGGCGACCTGCGGGTCGATCCCGAGATCGCCGTCCAGCTGCTGTCCGCGATGATCCTCGGCCAGGGGCCGCCCGGTCCGGCGGCGCAGGACGAGGTCGACCCGCGCACCCTCGTCGACGTGCTGCTGCACGGCATCGCTCGCTAGCGCCCCTCGCTCCCCAGCCGCAGTCCCCCCAGCAAGCCCCCACCCCGCAAGCCCCCCACTCGCAAGCCCCCCACTCGCCCCCGGGAGATCCATGTTCATCCGTCTGCTCCGTGAGTACCTGAGGCCCTACCGGGCGCAGGTCGTCGCGGTGATGGTGCTCCAGCTCGCCCAGACCGTCGCCACCCTCTACCTGCCCAGCCTGAACGCCGACATCATCGACAAGGGTGTCGCCGTCGGCGACACCGGCTACATCCTGCGGATCGGCGCGCTGATGCTCGCCATCAGCCTGCTCCAGGTCGTCTGCTCGATCTCCGCGGTGTACTTCGGCGCCCAGATGGCGATGTCCTTCGGCCGCGACCTGCGCGAGGGGCTGTTCACCCGGGTGCAGGGCTTCTCCGCCCGCGAGGTCGGCCAGTTCGGTGCGCCCTCGCTGATCACCCGCACCACGAATGACATCCAGCAGGTCCAGATGGTCGTGCTGATGACCTTCACCCTGATGGTGATGGCACCGATCATGCTGGTCGGCGGGGTGATCCTCGCGCTGCAGGAGGACATCGTGCTGTCCGGCCTGCTGCTGGTCGTCGTGCCGGTGCTCGGCGTGGTCGTCGGCCTGATCGTCTCGCGGATGGTGCCGTACTTCCGCCTGATGCAGACCCGGATCGACGGGATCAACCGGGTGATGCGCGAGCAGATCACCGGCCTGCGCGTGATCCGGGCGTTCGTGCGCGAGCGCCGAGAGGCCGAGCGGTTCGGCGAGGCCAACGACGCGCTGTACGACACCTCCCTGCGCGCCGGGCGGCTGATGTCGCTGATGTTCCCGACCGTGATGCTGATCATGAACGTGACCAGCGTCGGCGTGCTCTGGTTCGGCGCCGACCGGATCGACGGCGGCGACATGCAGATCGGTGCGCTGACCGCGTTCCTGAGCTACATCATGTACATCCTGATGGCGGTCATGATGTCCTCGATGATGTTCGTGATGGTGCCTCGTGCGGTGGTCTCCGCCGAGCGGATCACCGCGGTGCTGGACACCGAGAGCTCGGTCGTCCCGCCCGTCACGCCGATCCCGCTGCCGCACCCGGCCGGCCGGCTCGAGCTGCGCGACGTCGAGTTCCGGTACCCCGGCGCCGAGCGCCCGGTGCTGCACGGCGTCGACCTGGTGGCCGAGCCCGGCCGGACCACGGCGATCATCGGTTCCACCGGAGCCGGCAAGACCACGCTGCTCAACCTGGTGCCGAGGCTGTTCGACGCGACCGGCGGCACCGTCACCGTGGACGGCGTGGACGTGCGCGACCTGGAGCCTGACGTGCTGTGGGGGCTGATCGGCCTGGTGCCGCAGAAGCCGTACCTGTTCAGCGGCACGGTGGCCTCCAACCTGCGCTACGGCAAGGACGACGCCACCGACGACGAGCTGTGGCACGCGCTCGAGGTGGCACAGGCCCGGTCCTTCGTCGAGGCGATGCCGGACGGGCTGGACTCGCCGATCGCCCAGGGCGGCACCAACGTCTCCGGCGGGCAGCGCCAGCGGATCGCCATCGCGCGGGCCCTGGTCCGCCGACCGGCGATCTACCTGTTCGACGACTCGTTCTCCGCGCTGGACTTCGCCACCGACGCCGCGCTGCGTGCCGCCCTGGTGCCCGAGACCCGGCACTCGTCGGTGGTCGTGGTCGCCCAGCGGGTCGCGACCATCCGCGACGCGGACCGGATCGTGGTGCTCGACCAGGGCGCCGTCGTCGGCACCGGCACGCACGCCGAGCTGATGGCCGGCTGCGAGACCTACCAGGAGATCGTGCTCTCCCAGATCAGTGCGGAGGAGGCGGCATGAGCGCCGAGCGCAGCACCTCGAACGAGCGGGCCGCGACGCCGTCCGCCGAGATCACCCCGCAGGCCGCGCCGGCCCGGCGCGGACCGGTGCCCCGCGGCCCGATGGGCGGCGGGCCGGGTCAGGGCATGGGGATGCCGGGCGAGAAGTCGCTGGACTTCGCCGCGTCCGGCAAGCGGCTGCTCGGCGTGCTGCGCCCCGAGCGCTGGCGGATCGCCGTCGTGGTGCTGCTCGGCATCATCTCGGTGGCGCTGTCGGTCAGCGGGCCCAAGGTGCTCGGCAACGCGACCAACGCCATCTTCGGCGGCGTGATCGGCAAGATGCTGCCTGCCGGCATCACCCAGGAGCAGGCGGTCGCGGGGCTGCGCGCCGAGGGCAAGGACACCCTCGCCGACATGCTGTCCGGGATGGACGTCATCCCTGGCCAGGGGGTCGACTTCGCCCACCTGCACACCATCCTGCTGTGGGTGGTGGCGATCTACGTCACGTCCGCGCTGTTCTCCTGGGTGCAGGGCCTGATCACCACCGGCATCGTGCAGCGGGTGGTGCGCGGGCTGCGCCAGGACGTCGAGTCCAAGCTCGGTCGGCTGCCGCTGAGCTACTTCGACCGCCAGCCGCGCGGTGAGGTGCTCAGCCGGGTCACCAACGACATCGACAACGTGTCCCAGACGCTGCAGCAGACCATGTCCCAGCTGATCACCTCGGTGCTCACCGTGATCGGCGTGCTGGTGATGATGTTCTGGATCTCGCCGCTGCTCGCCCTGGTCGCGCTGGTGACGATCCCGCTGTCCATCATCGTGACGGGCGCGATCGCCAAGCGCTCCCAGCCGCAGTTCGTCGCGCAGTGGCGGTGGACCGGCACGCTGAACGCGCACATCGAGGAGATGTACACCGGGCACTCGCTGGTGAAGGTGTTCGGTCGCCAGCACCACGCGATCCAGGAGTTCCACGACCAGAACGACAAGCTCTACCGGGCCTCGTTCAAGGCGCAGTTCATCTCGGGCGTCATCCAGCCCGCGATGGGCTTCATCGCGAACCTGAACTACGTGATCGTCGCCGTGGTCGGCGGGCTGCGGGTCGCCTCCGGGTCGCTGTCCCTCGGCGATGTGCAGGCGTTCATCCAGTACTCGCGCCAGTTCACCCAGCCGATCACCCAGATCGCCTCGATGATGAACCTGCTGCAGTCCGGTGTCGCGTCCGCCGAGCGGGTGTTCGAGCTGCTGGACGCCGAGGAGCAGGAGCCCGACCCGGTCGAGCCCGCTGCGCTGGCGGTGCCGGTGCGCGGCCGGGTGACGTTCGACGACGTGTCGTTCCGGTACGTCGCAGAGTCCCCGCTGATCGACGACCTGTCGCTGGTCGCCGAGCCCGGGCAGACCGTCGCGATCGTCGGACCCACCGGTGCGGGCAAGACCACCCTGGTCAACCTGCTGATGCGGTTCTACGAGCTCGACGGCGGGCGGATCACCCTGGACGGGGTGGACACCGCCGAGCTGACCCGCGACGACCTGCGCTCGCAGGTCGGCATGGTGCTGCAGGACACCTGGCTGTTCGGCGGCACGCTGCGGGAGAACATCGCCTACGGCGCCGAGGACGTCGCGGAGGCCGACCTGGTCGAGGCCGCCGTCGCCACGCACGTGGACCAGTTCGTCCGGGCGCTGCCCGACGGCTACGACACCGTGATCGACGACGAGGCCGCGAACCTCTCCGCAGGGGAGAAGCAGCTGCTCACCATCGCGCGGGCGTTCCTGGCCGACCCGGCGATCCTGGTGCTGGACGAGGCGACGTCCTCGGTGGACACCCGCACCGAGGTGCTGGTGCAGCAGGCGATGAACACGCTGCGCACCGGGCGGACGTCCTTCGTGATCGCGCACCGGCTCTCCACCATCCGGGACGCGGACGTGATCCTGGTGATGGAGCACGGCGCGATCGTGGAGCAGGGCTCGCACGACGATCTGCTCGCGGCGGGCGGCGCCTACGCCCGGCTGTACCAGAGCCAGTTCGCCGCGGCGGCCGCGCCCCTGGACGACTGAACCGGCCGGAGCGCGCGAGCACGTCCGCACGAGCCCGTCCGCACGGGTGGCCCGGGACCCGCACCGTCGGGTCCCGGGCCACTAGTGTTCGCGCTGTGACGACGCGCATCGTCGGGCGGGGGGATCGTCCGCGCCTGCACCGGGACCGGTTCACGGTCTCCCTGTACGGCTACTTCGTCGCATGGGGCTGGTTCCTCTACTCGTTCAACCCCAGCGTCTCGCTGCTCGCGGAGGACCTGGGCATCTCGAACGCCGCCGCCGGGCTGCACGGCACGGCGATGGCCGTCGGCACGATCGGCGCGGCGGTGCTCGGCCCCCGCCTCGTGCTGCGCTTCAGCCGTCGGACCGCGTTCGAGTGCGCCGGGGTGCTGGTGGTCACCGGTCTCGCGGTGCTGCTGACCGGCCGGACGCTGCCGGTCACGCTGACGGCCGTGGTGCTGCTCTCCGTCGGCGGCTCGACCGCGATCAGCGCCGCCCAGGCCGGGCTCGCCCTGCACCACGGCCGGACCGCGTCCGCGGCGGTGACCGAGGGCAATGCCGCCGGCTCGGGCATCGGGCTGCTCGGCCCGCTCGCCGTGGGCGCCTGCGTCGGGCTCGGCTGGGGCTGGCGTCCCGCGGTCGCGGTGTCCGCGGTGCTGATGCTGCTCGCGGTGGTCGCAACCCGACGGCTGCCGATGGAGGGTGCGCTCGCGCGGTCGCTGCCGGCACCCGCGGCAGGCCGGTCCGCCGGGCGCCTCGACCCGGCGGACCCGGGCGCTGCCGGCCATGAGGCTGCCGGGCGCGCAGCCCGGTGGTTCCTGGTCACGATCGTCACGGCCGTCTCGCTGGAGAACGCGACCACCTACTGGGCCACCGACCTGGTGATCGACCGGACCGGGGCCGGTGCCGACATCGCCACCGCGACCACCGCGGGCCTGGTGACCGGCATGACCGTCGCCCGGCTGGTGGTTGGGCCGCTCTCGCTGCGGATGGCGCCCGCCCGGCTGCTCGCCGCCGCGTACGGGGTGGCGGTGGTCGGCTGGGCGGTGCTGTGGACCGCCACGGTGCCCTGGGCCGCTCTGGTCGGGCTGTTCGTCGCGGGGATCGGCTACGGCGTGCACTACCCGATCGGCACCGCGCTGCTGCTGGGGACCGCGGACGGCGCGACCGACCGGGCGCAGGCCCGGGCCACCGTCGCGGGCGGTGCGGCGGTCGGGGTGGCCCCGTTCCTGCTCGGCGCCCTGGCCGACTCGGTCGGGTCGCACACCGCGTTCCTGCTCGTCCCGGTGCTCGCCGTGGTCGGCGGGCTGGCCACGCTGCGCGGTGCGCACGCCTGGCATCGGGCGGTCGCCGCCGGCTGCTAGCGTGGCCGGGTCCGGGTGAGGACCGCGACGCCGCGCGGTCCGCCCGAGGACCGCCGCCACGGCGACCGTGGCAGTCGGTGCCCGCCCCGGACCCCGTACTGGCGACCACGCCCGCACGGGACCGTCCGTCACGGGCGCCCCGTCGAGGGAGAACCACCACCATGCGACTCGTCATCGAGGACGACGCCGCGGCCCTGAGCCGCACCACCGCTGCCGTGCTGACCGGGGCGATGCTCCGGGACCGCCGGGTGAACCTGTCCTGCACCGCGGGCGCCACTCCCGCCGGGACGTACGCGCTGCTCACCCCGCTGATGGCCGCGCGGCCGGAGAGCTATGCGGACGTGCACTTCTACAACTTCGACGAGGTGCCGGTCGCCGGGCAGCCCGAGGGCCAGACCATGACTGCCCTGCGCCGGGAGCTGTACGGGCCGGCCGGGGTGGCCGAGGCGAACATCCACGCGCTGACGCCGGAGAACCCGGACGCGATCCGGGCCGACCTGCGCGAGCACGGCGGCCTGGACCTGATGCTGATGGGGCTGGGCGCGGACTGCCACTTCTGCGGCAACATGCCCGGCGTCACCCGGTTCGACGCCGACCTGTACGGCTACGACGTGCACCCCGGCCTGCCCTGGTACGAGTGGGCCGCCGCCCAGGGTCCGGTGCCGGAGCGTGTGGTCACCATGGGGGCACCGATGGTGCTGCGGGCCCGCCAGGCGGTGCTGATCGTCACCGGCGAGGCGAAGGCGGAGGCGCTGGCCGAGACCCTGACCGGGCCGATCGGCGAGGACCGTCCGGCGACGGTCCTGCGGCTGCACCCCGAGCTGCTGGTGGTCGCGGACCGGGCGGCGGCCTCGCTGCTGGTGCGGGACGGCGCGGGGGCGCGTCGGCGCTGACGGCTGCTGGCCGGGGCGGTGCGGGCCGCCCCGGCTCAGGCGGTCGAGGCCGGGGCGCTCGGAGCGGGGGCGGTCGACGCGCGCCGCACCAGCGTGGTGGGCAGCCGCACGTGCGTGGACTCCGGGGTCTGGCCGTCGAGCAGGGCGACCAGCATCGTCACGGCGGCGGCGCCCATCTGCTGGATCGGCTGGCGCACGGTGGTCAGCGGGGGAGTCGCACCGGCCGCCTCGGGCACGTTGTCGAAGCCGATCACCGAGAGCGCCTCCGGCACGGCGATCCCGGCCTCGTGGGCGACGTCCAGCGCGGCGATGGCGGTGAGGTCGTTCGCGGCGAACACGGCGGTCGGCCGGTCCGGCAGCGCCAGCAGCTCCGCGACCGGTCCGCGGGCGGACTCCATCCGGTAGTCGCCGACCCGGATCAGCTCCTCGTCCACCGCGATACCGGCCTCGACCAGCGCCTGCCGGTAGCCGGCCTCGCGCAGCCGGGAGGACTCCAGGTCCGGGCGCCCCGCGACGAAGCCGATCCGACGGTGCCCGAGGTCCAGCAGGTGCTGGGTGGCGAGCACCGCGCCGGCGAGGTTGTCCGAGTCCACGGTCGGCGGGCCGGTCGGGCCGGTGTGCGGGTCGACCGCGACCACGGGCACGCCGGCGTCGGCGTCCAGCACCGTCGGCGTCACCAGCACGGCGCCGTCGATCAGGGTGCCGCTGAGCCGGGACAGGTAGCGACGCTCCCAGCCGGTGCCGCCGCTCTGCCGCCCGCCGGTGTAGGCCAGCAGCTCGTAGCCCGCGTCGCTGACCGCGGCGGCCGCACCCTTGAGGATCTCCGCGCTGAACGGTTCGAACTCGGCGACCAGGATGCCGATCACGTGCGTGCGGTGCGAGCGCAGGCTGCGGGCGACCAGGCTCGACTCGTAGCCGAGCTCGTCGATCACCTCCAGCACACGTGCGGTGGTCGCCTGCGCGACGCCGTACCGTGAGTTGAGCACCTTCGACACGGTCGCGACCGAGACGCCGGCCGTCCGCGCGACGTCCGAGATCGTGACTCGTTGCCCCATGGGGACAGCCTAGCGCGCATAAAACGTTATCGAGAACGATTTCTGGCGAGAGCTCGGGGTCTTGTGCTCGCCCGGCATCGTGGGCTAGCATCTGCATCGATACGCATCGACAGTGGTGCGGAACGCGATCAGGACCGGCTCTGCGCCGGCCGCGCACCGACGAGGACGTCGACAGGAGGCGCCGTGAGCGGCCGCAAGCCCACCAGCGTGGACGTCGCCCGTGCGGCCGGGGTGTCGCAGTCCACCGTGTCGTACGTGCTCACCGGGCGCCGGCCGATCTCGTCGGCGACCCGGCGTCGGGTCGAGGACGCGATCGACCGTCTCGGCTTTGTGCCGAACTCCGGCGCGAGAGCCCTGGCCGGCAAGCGGTCGCAGGTGATCGGCCTGATGGTGCCGTTCCACGCGGAGCTGGACATGTCGGTGAACATGGCGTTCGTCGGGGCGATCGCCGAGGGTGCCCGGTCCCGGGACCACGACGTGCTGCTGGTGACCGCGGACGAGGGGCCGGCGGCGCTGCACCGGTTGCGGGACACCCGGCTGTGCGACGCGATCATCCTGATGGACGTCGAGCGCGAGGACCCGCGGGTCGCGGCGGCGCGCGATCTCGGCGTGCCCGTGGTCGTGATCGGCCTGCCGCGCGACCATGCCGGCGTCACCTGCGTGGACCTGGACTTCGAGTCTGCCGGGCGCGCCGCGGTGCGAGCCCTGGTGGAGCGAGGGCACCGGGAGGTCGGGGTGATCTCGCCTGCCAGCGGGCCGGGGCGGCCGGACATGAGCTTCGCCGACCGGTTCCTGGCCGGGGCGCGGACCGCTGCCGGTGACATCGAGCTGTGCTGCGTGGAGTCCCGGGCCTCGTACGACGATCTGCGCAGCGCTGTCGGCCGGGTGCGCACCGCGCTGCCGGGCTGTCGTGCGCTGGTGGTGCACCACTCGGCGGCGGTCGAGCCGATGGTGCAGGTGCTGCGGAGCGCCGGTCTGGTTCCCGGTGCCGCCCTCGACCTGGTGGGCGTGTGCTCGCCGACGGTGGCCGAGCACCTCGCCACGCAGGTCGACGCGGTGCTGCTGCAGCCCGAGCAGGTCTCCCGCCGTGCGATGTCGGTCCTCTTCGAGCTGCTGGAGCAGACCGGCGCCGAGTCCTCGGGCGGCCAGGTGCACCTGGTGCCCGCTCCCTTCGTCCCCCGCTCGGGAGGCTGACGCACCGCAGTCCCGGTCGAACCGCCTGCCGGCGCGGCCGCTGGTTCTGCACGACCATCATCGATACGCATCGACAACTGGATCGCTCAACGAGGAGGAACCATGTCCGTCACCCGTCGTACCCGAACCACCGCCCTGCTCGCGCTGCCCGCCCTGCTCGCCTCCGGGCTCGCCGCCTGCGCGTCCGGCGACGGGAGCAGCGGCAGCGGCACGACCGCTGCCACCGAGATCACCCAGCTGGACGGCTACACCGACGACACGTCCAGCGCTGCCTGGCAGCAGATCCTGGACGAGTGCTCCGAGTCGACCGGCATCACGATCAACCGCCAGTCGCTGCCCACGAGCCAGATGCTCACCACGATCTTGCGCCAGGCGTCATCGGGGGAGATGTCGAACCTGATCTTCGTGGACAACCCCAACGTGCAGCAGATCGCCGCCACTGGGGCGCTGGTGCCGCT
The DNA here is from genome assembly GCA_036404115.1 of Cellulomonas sp. Lineage (GTDB taxonomy): Bacteria > Actinomycetota > Actinomycetes > Actinomycetales > Cellulomonadaceae > Cellulomonas. Next base: position 92,380 of record DASWPG010000064.1, on the reverse strand, counting down.
GGACGACCTCGGCCTCTCTTCCGACGGCTACCCGCAAGGCATCATCGACGCCGGAACCTATGACGGCAGCCTGTACGGGCTCGCCCCGGGCGTGAACGCGCTGGCGCTGTTCTACAACACCGATCTGCTGGCCGCCGCGGGCGTGGAGCCGCCGACCACGTGGGCCGAGCTGAGCGCCGCCGCCGCGACCCTCACCTCCGGCAGCACCTACGGGCTGTCGATGGCGCTGCTGGACACGGAGGAGGGCACCTGGCAGTTCCTGCCCTTCTTCTGGGGCGCGGGCGCAGAGCTCACCGACATCGGCAGCGACGAGGCCGTCACCGCAGCGGAGTTCGTGCAGGGGCTGCTCGACGACGGCTCGATGTCCGCCTCGGTGCTCAACTGGACCCAGGCCGAGGCCGGAGACCAGTTCACCGCCGGGCAGGCGGCGATGACGGTCTCCGGGTCGTGGAGCGTGGCGAACTTCACGGCCGCGGACACCGTGAACTGGGATGTGGTCGCGCTGCCGGGCGAGGACGGCGGCTCCGCGCCGGTCGCGCTCGGCGGCGAGGTCGGCATGATCCCGCAGTCCGACGACGCCACCGAGGCCGCCTCCGCCCAGGTGCTCGAGTGCATCCTCTCCCCGGAGCACCAGCTGTACTGGGCCGAGCAGCACGCCTACATCCCCGGGCTCACCGAGGTCGCCGAGCAGTTCGGCGAGGAGAACCCGCAGATGCAGGCGTTCGTGGATGCCGTGGAGACCGCCAGGCCGCGCACCGACGACCTCGGTGCGGCCTACCCGACCACCTCGACCGCACTGATCGAGGCCGTGCAGCAGGTGCTGACCGGATCGCAGAGCGCTGCGGACGCGTTGAGCACCGCCGCGACCTCGGTGGCGGGGCAGTGACCGCTGCCGCACGGCGTCAGCGGCTGGCGGGTCTCGCGTTCCTGGCACCGGCGCTGGCCTACGTGCTGCTGTTCTTCGGATACCCGTTGGTCAAGAACGTCGTGATGGGCTTCCAGGACTACACGGTCAGCTCGTTCTGGACCGGCGAGGCGCCGTTCGTCGGTCTGGCCAACTACCGCGCGGTGCTGGCCGACCCGCAGTTCTGGCCGACCGTCGGACGGACGGCGGTGTTCGTGCTGGCCTCGCTGGTCTTCCAGTTCGGCATCGGGCTCGCCCTCGCGGTGTTCTTCGTCCGGGAGTTCCCGCTCGGGTCGTTGATCCGGTCGCTGATGCTGCTGCCGTGGCTGCTGCCGCTCGTGGTCTCGGCCTCCGTGTGGCGGTGGATCTTCGACCAGGACAACGGCGTGCTGAACCTGTTCCTGCGCACGACCGGTCTGATCGGGTCCCCGATCGGTTGGCTGACCAGCACGCAGTGGTCCCTGACGGCCGTCATCATCACGAACATCTGGATCGGCATCCCGTTCAACCTGGTCCTGCTGCACGGTGGTCTGCAGGCAGTGCCCACATCGCTGCTGGAGGCCGCGGCGCTGGACGGGGCCGGACCCTGGCGCCGGTTCTGGCACGTCTCCTGGCCGCTGCTGCGTCCGGTCACCCAGGTCACGCTCACGCTGGGGCTGGTCTACACGCTCAAGGTCTTCGACGTGATCGCTGTGCTCACGAGCGGCGGCCCGGCCAGCTCCAGCCAGACGCTGACGCTGTGGTCGTACAAGCTCTCCTTCACCGACTTCGCCTTCGGGCAGGGCGCGGCGGTGGGGAACCTGCTGATCGTGCTCGCGGTGGCCCTCGGGCTGCTGTACGTGCGGTCTGCCCGTGCCGAGCTGCGAGGTGCGGCATGACGACCCTGAGACGTCGTGGTCTGCTGCGCACCCTGATGGCGCTGGTCCTGCTCGCGGTGCTGCTGTTCCCGGTGTACTGGATGCTGAACGCCTCGTTCTTCACCAGCGCCCAGGTGCTGTCGGTGGACCCGCCGCTGCTTCCGTTCAGCGGCACCCTGGACGGCTATCGACGAGCGCTGGACAGCCAGGGCGGGCACCTGGTGTCCAGCATCCTGATCGCCACCGGAGCGGTGCTGCTCACCCTGCTGGTCTCGGTGCCGGCCGGCTACGCGCTGACCCGGTTCCGGGTCCCCGGCGGCACCGGGGTGCTGTTCGTGCTGATGGTCGTGCAGATGATCCCGAGCATCGTGATGGCGAACGCCCTGTTCGACATCTTCTCCGGGCTCGACCTGCTGGACAGCTACGTCGCGGTGATCCTGGCGGACACCACGGTGGCGGTGCCGTTCGCCGTCATCGTGCTCCGCGCCTTCATGTCCTCGATCCCGCACGAGGTGGTCGAGAGCGCTCAGATGGACGGCGCAGGCTATCTGCGCACGCTGACCTCGATCGTGATGCCGATCAGTCGGAACGCGATCATCACCGCCGGGCTGTTCGCCTTCCTGTTCGCCTGGGGCGACTTCCTGTTCGGCGTCACGCTGACCACCGGGCAGACCTTCGTGCCGGTCACCGTGGGCATCTACCAGTTCATCGGAGCCCAGACCTCCGACTGGAACGCGATCCTCGCGACCGCCGTCCTCGCCTCGATCCCCGCCACGGCGCTGCTCGTGCTCGCCCAGAAGTACATCGCCGCCGGTGTCACCGGCGGCGCCGTCAAGGAGTGACCGGCCCCGCCGCCGAGACGTCCGCCGTACAGAGAGGACCACGCCCATGCCACACCTGAGCACCACCACGACGGCCATCGAGGTCGTGAGCGAGCACGAGTACCTGCGCGTCGAGGCGTGGGGGCCGGACGGCGTCCGCGTGCGCGCCGCTCGCCGACCGGTGGATCAGCACCCGCCGGCCCACGACGAGGTGCAGGCGCTGCTGCCCTGCGCACCGAGCAGCCCCGTGGTCGAGCAGGGGGCCGACGGCGCGCGGCTGGTCAACGGCCGGGTGACCGTCGTGGTGACGGTCGACGGCCGTGGCGAGGAGTCCTCGGTCGACCTGCGCTTCCTGCGCACCGCCACCGGCGAGGAGGTGCTTGCGGAGCAGCGCGCACACTTCTGGTACCCGGGTGCCCGGGTGCTGTCCGACGACGGCAGCGGGGCGGGCCGGGTGGAGCAGCGGTTCGCGGCCTACCCGGACGAGCGGCTGTACGGCCTGGGTCAGCACACCCACGGCCGGCTGGACCACAAGGGCCTCGTGATCGACCTGGTGCAGCGGAACGCCGAGGTGTCGATCCCCTTCCTGCTCTCCAGCCGGGGGTACGGGCTGCTGTGGAACAACCCGGCGATCGGGCGGGTGGAGCTGGCCGAGAACGGCACCCGGTGGGTCGCCGACAGCGCGCGCGGCATCGACTACTGGTTGACGGTCGGGGACGAACCGGCCCAGGTGGTCGCCCGGTACGCCGACGCGACCGGGCACGCCCCGTCGATGCCTCGCTGGGCAACCGGGTTCTGGCAGTCCAAGCTGCGCTACCGCTCGCAGGAAGAGCTGCTGGAGGTCGCGCGCGAGCACCGTCGGCGAGGTCTGCCGCTGTCGGTGATCGTGATCGACTACTTCGCCTGGACCCGGCTCGGCGACTGGCGCTTCGACCCGGCCGAGTGGCCAGACCCCGCCGCGGCGATCGCCGAGCTCACGGCGATGGGCGTGCGGCTGATGGTCTCGGTCTGGCCCTCGGTGAACCCGTCGAGCGAGAACTACCTCGAGCTGCGTGACCGGGACCTGCTGCTCGGGCGCGCCTCCGGTCTGCCTTTCACCGCGACCTGGACCGACAAGGGCGCCGACCACGCCGAGCCGGTGGCCTTCTACGACCCGACCAATCCTCGGGCCAGGGCGTACATCTGGGGCCAGGTGCGTGACCACTACCTCGCCGATGGCGCCGACGCATGGTGGCTGGACGCCTGCGAGCCGGAGATCCGACCCGGGGACCACCGGACGCTCGCGTTCTGGGCCGGTCCGGGAGGTGAGGTGGCGAACGTCTATCCACGTGAGCACGCCCGTGCCTTCTACGAGGGGATGCGCGCCGAAGGGCGCGACGAGGTCGTGCTGCTCTGCCGGTCTGCGTGGGCAGGCTCTCAGCGGTACGGGGCCGCGGTGTGGTCCGGGGACATCGGGGTGACCTGGCAGTCGCTGGCCGACCAGGTCCGGGCGGGCCTGAGCATGGCGATCTCTGGCATCCCGTGGTGGACCACCGACATCGGCGGCTTCCACGGCGGCTCGCCCGACGATCCCGCCTACCAGGAGCTGGTGGAGCGCTGGTTCCAGTACGCGACCTTTCTGCCCCTGCTGCGCCTGCACGGGTTCCGCGAGCCGCGCACCGCGCTCGGGGCCGCCCAGACCGGTGGCCCGAACGAGGTGTGGTCCTACGGTGAGCGGTCCTACCGACGGATCCGGCGCTGCCTCGTCCAGCGCGAACGGCTGCGCCCGTACCTCGACGCGTTGATGGACGAGACCGCGCGCACCGGGGTGCCGCCGATGCGCCCGTTGTTCCTCGGCCACCCCCAGGACCCGGTCGCCTGGCAGGTGGAGGATCAGCTGCTGCTCGGCGCGCACGTGCTGGTCGCCCCGGTGACCGAGCCCGGCGTCGTCACCCGGCGGGTGTACCTGCCGGCAGGCCCCGGCTGGACCGAGGTCCTCACGGGTGTGCGGCATCCCGGTGGGATCTGGGTGGAGGCCGCTGCACCGGCCGAGGCGATCCCGGTCTTCCTGGCAGACGGCGCACCCGCTGAGGCATCCGTGCTGCTGATGGCGGCGGAGGCCGAGGCCACCCCGGAGCCGGGAGCGTTCCGATGAGCGCGGCCGGTCGCGGTGCGGGCGTGGGCCGCACCATGCGAGCAGTGGTGCTGACCCGACCGGGCCCTGCCGGGTCGATGGCCGGTGCTGGTGAGCCGGCCGCGATCGAGCTGCGCGAGCTGCCCGTCCCGGTGCCCGGGCCGGTCGAGGCGCTGATCCGGGTGGCGGCGGTCGGGATCTGCGGAACCGACCTGCACCTGCGGCGTGGTGACCACGTGGTCCACGACGGCGATCTCGTGCCCGGCCACGAGCTGTCCGGTGAGGTCGTCGAGGTCGGTGACCAGGTGGTCGGGCTCCGCCCGGGCGACCTCGTCGTCGCGGACCCCAACGTGCCCTGCCGGTCCTGCCGGCAGTGCCAGCGCGGTCGGTCCAACCTGTGCGAGCGCTACCAGGCGGTGGGCGTGACCCGTGCGGGAGCCGCCGCCGAGTACGTGGTCTGCCCTGCTGCCGGCTGCGTGGTGCTGCCGACCGCCTGGCGGGACGACCCGCGCGCGGTGCAGGACGCGGCCCTGGTCGAGCCGCTCTCCTGCGCCGTGCGCGGGATCGACGTGCTGCGTCTGCCGCTGGCCGCCTCTGCGCTGGTGTACGGGGCCGGCACGATGGGTCTGATGATCGCCGATCTGCTTCGGCGCGCCGGAGCCGCCTCGGTCGCCGTGGTCGACCCCAACCCGTCCAAGGTGCAGGTCGCCCACCGTGTCGGCGCCGTGGCCACCGCGCCGGACCCGGACGCGCTGGACCCGGCACCCCCGGACCGGGAGTGGGACGTGGTGGTCGACTGCACCGGTGTGCCCGCCGCTATCGAGGACGGGCTCGGCCGAGTGGCCCGCGGCGGCACGTTCCTGCAGTTCGGCGTCGCACCCACGGCTGCCCGCGTGCAGCTCGACCCGCATCGGATCTACCAGCGAGAGATCACTGTCACCGGGTCGATGGCGGTGCTGGACTCGTTCGCCCGTGCGGTCGACCTGCTGGTCGCCGGAGCGCTCGACCCCGAGGTCTACATCACCCACCGTCTGCCGCTGGACCGCTACGCCGAGGGCTTGGAGGCGTTCGCCCGGGGGGAGACCCGCAAGGTCCTGGTGCTGCCGGGCGCGTGAGACTGCCGGGTGGTGCCGCACCGGGTTCGGCGCGGCACCCGGGACGCGCGACACTTGTCGACGTGCCCCTGCTCGACATCGTCCACCTGACCGACCCCGACGACGAGCGGCTGGCCGACTACGTCTCGCTGACCGACGTCGCGCTGCGCTCCCGGCACGAGCCGGCCAAGGGGCTGTACATCGCGGAGAGCTCCACGGTGCTCGCCCGGGCGCTCGCCGCCGGCCACCACCCGCGCTCGGTGCTGGTCTCGCCGCGCTGGCTGCCGGACCTGACGGCGATGCTGACCGCGCTGCCCGGTACGCCTGCCGGCGCAGCGGAGCCGGGCACCGAGGAGCCGACCGCCGACGAGCCGCTGCCGGTGTACGTCGCGGAGCCCGCGGTGCTGGAGGCGATCACCGGCTTCCACGTGCACCGCGGCGCGCTGGCGTCGATGCACCGCCCGCCGCTGCCCACGGTGGCCGAGGTGCTGGCCGGGCGGGGTGCGGGGCAGGGCGGTGTGCGGGGTGCGGGGCAGGGCGCTCGCCGGGTCGCCGTGCTGGAGGACGTGGTCGATCACACGAACGTCGGTGCGGCGTTCCGCAGCGCGGCCGCGCTCGGCGTGGACGCGGTCCTGGTGACGCCGCGCTGCGCCGACCCGCTGTACCGGCGCTCGGTGCGGGTGTCGATGGGCACGGTGTTCCAGGTGCCGTGGACCCGGATCGACCCGTGGCCGGCCGGCATCGACGTGCTGCGCGCGGCCGGCTTCGTCACCGCCGCGCTCGCGCTGTCGGACGACTCGATCGCCCTGGACGTGCTGGAGGCCGAGGCGCCGGAACGGTTGGCGCTGGTGCTCGGGGCGGAGGGCGACGGCCTCAAGCCCGCGACGGTCGCGGCGGCCGACCGCACGGTGCGGATCCCGATGGCCGGCGGAGTGGACTCGCTGAACGTGGCCGCGGCGGCGGCGGTGGCGTTCTGGGCGACCCGGGTGCGCTGATCGCGCAGGTCTGGCCCTGCACCCCGGCCCTGCGCCCCCGTCGTCGCGCCGCCGGTCACCAGCCGCGCAGCAGGTTCACCGCGATCACCGCCATCACGACCGCGATCCCGGCGTCCAGCACCCGCCACGCGCCGGGTCGGGCGAACACCGGACGCAGCAGCCGGGCGCCGTAGCCGAGCGCGGTGAACCACAGCGCGCTGGCGAGCACCGCACCGGCGGCGAACCACCAGCGCTGCTCGCCGTGCGTCCCGGCCAGCGAGCCGAGCAGCAGCACCGTGTCCAGGTGCACGTGCGGGTTGAGCCAGGTCAGCGCGAGAGCGGTCGCGACCGCCGGCCATGCGGGCGTGGCGGGTGGGCCGGCGGAGCCCCCGCCCACCGGTCCGTCGGAGTCCGGCGCCGTGAGGGGCGCGCCCGGTCGCCAGGCCCGCCGCGCCGCGACAGCCGCGTAGCCGAGCAGGAACGCCGCGCCCCCGACCCTGGCCACGGCCAGCACGGCGGGAACCCGGTCGATGATCGTGCCCAGCCCGGCCACCCCGGCGGTGATCAGCACCGCGTCGGAGGTCGTGCAGACGACCACCACCGGCAGCACCTGCGCGCGGCGCAGCCCGACGCGCAGGACGTAGGCGTTCTGCGCGCCGATCGCGACGATCAGCGACAGTCCGGAGGCGAGCCCGGAGAGGGTGGCGAGGGCGGCGAGCGGCGGTGTCACGCGGCGACGGTACGAACCAGCTTCTGCATCAGTCCAATGACTGTTCTGGATCATCCATCAGAGATCCTGATCAAGGATCGTGCCGATCGTGCCGATCGTGCCGATCGTGCCGATCGGTACGCTCCGGGCGTGACCGACGTGGACCTGCCGCAGCTCCGTGCGCTGCTCGCCGTCGTGGACGAGGGATCGTTCGAGGGGGCGGCCGTCGTGCTGCACCTCAGCCAGTCGGCCGTCAGCCAGCGGATCCGCGCGCTGGAGGCCGCGGTCGGTCAGGTGCTGGTCCGGCGCACCCGCCCCGCCGGTGCCACCGAGGCGGGTCGGGTCTACCTGCGGCTCGCCCGTCAGGTCGCCGGGCTCGCCGACGCCGCGCGAGCCGAGGTCGGCGGGACCGTCGACAGGCCGGGGCCGGGGGAGCGGGTGGTCGTGCCGCTCGCGGTCAACAGCGACTCTCTCGGCAGCTGGGTGCTGCCGGCGCTGGCGCCGCTGTCCGACCGGATCGCCTTCGACATCCATCGTGAGGACCAGGACCACTCCGCGGACCTGCTGCGCGACGGCTCGGTGGTGGCCGCGATCACCACCGCCGAGCGGTCGGTGCAGGGCTGCACCGTGCACCGGCTCGGCGTGCTGCGCTACCGGCCGATGATGGCCGCCGACCGTGCGTGCCGGTCGCTCCCCGACGGTGCGACGCCTGCGGCCCTCGCCGCCGCGCCGGTGGTGGTCTTCGACCGCAAGGACGATCTCCAGGACCGCTACCTGCGGGCACGCGGGGTCGACCCGTCCGCCCCGGCGCGGCACCACATCCCCTCCTCGGCCGACTTCGTCGCGGCGGTCCGGCTCGGGCTCGGCTGGGGGATGCTGCCCGATCCGGACGCCACCGCCGGCGAGCGGGACGGCACGCTGGTGGACATCGATCCGGGCCGGCACGAGGACGTCACGCTGTTCTGGCAGCAGTGGACGCTGCGCACCGACGCCCTCGAACGCACCCGGTCCGCGGTCCGTGCCGCTGCGGCGGCCTACCTGCGGTGAGCGGCGTCACGCGGCGCCGGCTCGACGGGATCTGATGCGACCTGACCCGGCCCGGGCTGCCTCGCCCCGAGGCTGCCCGCCCTGCTCTGACCTGCTCTGCTCTGCGCCCGTCTCGTCGTCTGCGGGGCGGTCAGGCCGGTCGGGCCCATCCTCGTGCGGTCGCCGTGCGGACCTCGGGCCACGGGGTGCCCGTGAGCCCGAAGGCTGCCGTGGTGGGCCCGGCGTCGATCACGAACGGTCGTTCGAGCTGCCACAGCACCTCGCCGAGCTCCCGCACGATCGGGACCACCGGTGCCGCCGCGGTCAGCAGCGCGCGCGGCACCCGCCGTATCCGGGGCGCGGGGCCGGCGCCGGACGGCGCAGGCGTGGCATCCGGGCCGGTCTCCGCGGGCAGGTCCACGGCCAGCAGATCGGTCAGGACCTGCCGCACCGACCGGGGGTCGGCGCCGGGCACGTGCCATGCCCGCCCCCAGGCCCGCTCGTCGGAGGCGACGGTCGCGAGCAGGGCCGCCACGTCCGGCACGTAGCTGAACGAGTGCGCGACGTCCGGGTCGCCGAGGCTCCAGACGGTCTTCCCGGCGTAGGCGGCGTTCGCGTACCGGCGCAGCAGCCCGGCCGCGGGTCCCACGGTCGGCCCGATGTAGTCGGCGGCCCGCACCTCGGTGGCCCGCAGCCGTCCCGCCTCGTGCGCCGCGAGCGCGTCGGACCACATCCGCGCTCGCAGCCGACCCTTGTGCCCCGTCGCCGCCAGCGGGAGGTCGGTGCCGATCGGCCCGAGCACGGGCCCGTAGCCGTACAGGTTGCTCAGGGTGACGAGCACCGCGCCGGTCCGCTCGGCCGCTCGGAGCAGTGCGGCAGCCAGCGGCGGCCACTCCCGCTCCCACTGCTGGTACGTGCCGGGGTTCGCGCAGCTGTACAGCGCCACCGCGCCCTCGACGTGCGGGACCAGTGCGTCCGGGTCTGCGGCATCGGCTCGCACGCGGTCGACCCCGGGGTGCTCGGGCCCTCCTCCCGAGCGGGTCACCACGGTCACGCGCTCGCCGCGGTCGGCCAGCAGCAGGGCGAGGGCACCGCCGATCGCTCCGGCGCCGACGATCGTGTGCTGGGACATGCGTGTCCTCTTTCACCGGGCGGAGCACCGGCCGTCGTCCGGTGCACAGAGTGCGATCACTGTTCGCAATGATGAGCACTGTTCACCATGGTTCGGCGTGAAGCAAGTCGGGGCGGTGGATCGTGGGGAGGGCGCCCGGTGCGGCCGCGGCGCGGGCCCGACCGGAGGACGTGGCAAGGTGGTGGGGTGACCAGCACCAGAGCCGAGGGCGCCCGCGCTCGCGCGCGGCGGGAGACCGTCCAGGCCATCACCGATGCGGCCCGCACCCAGCTCGGCGAGGTCGGCGCCCCCGCGCTCTCCGTGCGAGCCGTCACCCGTGAGCTCGGCATGGCCGCGTCCTCGGTCTACCGCTACTTCCCGAACCGGGACGCGCTGCTGACCGCGCTGATCCTGGACGCCTATCGCGGGGTCGCCGCGGCCGCCGTCGGCGCGGAGTCTCTGCTGGACCGCGCCGACCTGCTCGGACGCTGGATCGCCGTGCACAGGGGCGTTCGCGGCTGGGCGCTGGAGCACCCGCACGAGTACGCGCTGATCTACGGATCACCGGTGCCCGGATACGCGGCACCCGAGGACACGGTCGGCCCGGCCGCCGAGGTCGCGCTGCTGCTCGCCGCGATCGCCGTCGAGGCGTGGACCGCTCCGGACCGCGGTGCCGAGGGGCGGAGCGCGGACCGGTCCGCTGAGGCGCTCTCGAGCGAGACCCGACCGGACCAGACGTCGCTGGGCAGCGATCTGCTGGCCGATCTGCGCGGGCTGCTCGACCAGGTGCTGTCCGCCGTGCCGGAGGGCCGCCGCTCTGACCTCGCAACCCTCCGCCCGGATCGGGTGCTGGCCGTGCTGGATGCCTGGACCGAGCTGTTCGGCAGCATCAGCTTCGAGCTGTTCGGGCACTACCGGCACGTGATCGACGCCCGCGGGGAGCACCTGGATGCGGTGGCCCTGCGCACCGCGGAGGCGGCCGGGGTCGTCGTCAGGGGCTAAGGCGTCAGGTCAGGTCAGGGCAGTGCCAGCCCGTCCACGACCTCGACGCCCGGCGCGCGCCCGAGCAGGCTGCCCGGCAGCGCGATCTTGGACCGGCGCAGCCCGGAACCGATGATCATGACGCCGCCGGCCTCCGGGTCGTCCGCGACGATGCGTGCGTCCACCAGCACCCGGTAGCCGGCGGGAAGGCCGAGCGGGGTGATGCCGCCGTACTCCATCCCGGACTCCTCGACGGCACGATCCATCGGCAGGAACGACGCCTTGCGCACGTCCAGCAGATGCTTGACGGCGTTGTTCACGTCGGCGCGGGTGGTCGCTCGCACCACCGCGGCAGCCACCTTCTCCGCACCGGCTCGTCGACCCGCGACCAGCACGCAGTTGCCCGATGCGGCGAGCGGCAACGCGTACGCCTCCGTCATCGCAGCGGTGTCGGCCAGTCCGGGGTCGATCTCGGCCACCCGCACCTGCTCGGCCACCGAGGGGTCTGCGGCGACCCAGGCGGCCAGCGCGGCGGCAGTGGGCCCGGCCAGCAGACCGGGGTGGTCGACGGCACGCAGCCAGGTCAGTGATCCGAGCGTCAGCGGCATGCTCGCAGGCTACCCATGCCGCCGCGAGGTGTCAGGGACGTTCCGCGTGCTGGCCGGCTCCATGGTTCAGCGGGCGAAGGTCGGTGCGAGGGTCGCTCTGGCCACGGTGTGGAACAGCGACGTGAACGCCACGGCGGTGGGCGTCGTGCTCGGGTCGACCTCGAGGTGCGCCACGTCCAGGGCGTGCACGGCGAGCACGTAGCGGTGCGGTCGGTCTCCGGGCGGCGGGGCGGCACCGAGGTAGCCGATGCTGCCGCCGTCGTTGCGCACCTGGAACGCGCCGCTCGGCAGCAGCGCACCGTCGGTCGATCCGGCGCCGGTCGGGAGCGAGGTGGTGCCCGCCGGGATGTCCACGACGGTCCAGTGCCAGAAGCCCGCCGGCGTGGGCGCGTCCGGGTCGAAGCAGCTCACCACGAACGATCGTGTCTCCTCGGGCTGGCCGGACCAGGACAGCGCGGGGGAGGTGCTGCCGCCGTCGGCCGTGAACGCCGCGGGCAGCGGCTCGCCGTGGGTGACGTCGGCGCTCACGACCTCGAAGGTGGCGACGACGGGCAGCAGCGCATAGGGCTCGGGTGCGACGGGGCGATCCAGCGAGACGGCCATGGTTCTCTCCTCCTGGTGCTGCGCGATCGTCGTCGTGCCTGCGGGTGTTCGGCGGTGCTTGCGGACGCTGCTGCTGGTGTGCGGCCGGCTGGTGGACCGGGCTGGCACCATCATGCCCCCGGCCTGTGACACGACGCCGGGCGAGGGGGTTGTCGGCGCAGGTCGGGGAGCTCTTCGTCGACGCTCCAGGCGCGCGCCCGCGTATAGGCGCGCGCCTGGAGCGTCCGTCGGACGACCTCCCGGCCGGGTGGTCGAGGACCCTCGGGCGCACGGTTCTGGTCGGGCCGAGCGTCGCCTGATCCGCCGGTCCCAGGGGCGTGGTCGGCCGCGAGAGGGCGTCGTCCACAGGCCGGCTGCAGCCCGATTGACACCCTCTCGCGTGTCGGCGTCTACTGGCATGATCGAACACGTGTTCGAACGAGGGCTCAGGGTGGGCGGCGCTGATGGACGGAGGGAGGTGACGAGGATGGCGACGACGGCAACGGTGGTGACGGCCGAGACGGTGGTGACGGCCGAGACGGTGACGACGGCGACGGCAGCAGCAGGTGCGGTCGCGACGGGTGCGGACGGTGCGGACCGGATCGCTCGGGCTCGCGCGGTGCTGGCCCGTGCCGAGCAGCGCACGGGGGCCCGCAGCATCGAGCGACCGGCGGCTGTCGCCGCGGGCTCTGCCACGTCTGCGGCTCCGGCCGCGCTCGCGGTCCCCGGCGTGTCCGCCCGGTCTGCCGCGGCGGGGGCCTCTGCGACGACCGCGGTCTCCGGTGCGACCGCGGTCTCCGCCGTGCTCGCCGCCGCAGCGGAGCGGTCGTCGCAGCCTGTGGAGCGATCGGATGCTGTTCAGCAGGTGTCGAGGGGCATACGCGGCAGCGGCAGGAGCGGGAGCAGTGGTCTGACCAGGAACATCGGTGACGGTGGCTTCGGTGGTGGTCCCGGTGATCGGCCGGTTGCGGTTCCCGATCTGCCGGAGCACCTCCGTGCCCATCGGCCGACCGGGTGGGTGGGGGCGACGTCGCCGACGGGTGCCGCGCCGTCGTCCGCCAGGAGCAGGTCACGGGGCTCGGTGCTGCTCACGGATCGTCCTCCGCTGCCCGTCCCGTCCGCCATCGTGCCGCTGCTCCCCGACGGGTTGCGCCGGGGCAGCACCACCGTGCTGCTCGGATCGACGTCCCTCGTGCTCGCGATGGTCGCGGCGGCCTGCACGGCCCGGGAGGCGTGGGCTGCGGTCGTCGGGCAGCCCAGCCTCGGGCTGCTCGCTGCCGCGCAGGCCGGTGTCGCGCTGGACCGGCTGGCGGTCGTCCCCAGCCCGGGTGCCGAGGGACCGACCGTCGTCGCTGCCCTGCTCGACGGGATCGACGTCGTGGTGGTCGGCCCTGGGTGCGCGTTGACCGACGCCGACCGGCGCCGGCTGACGGCCAGGGCTCGGGACCGGGGCTCGGTGCTGCTGTCCACCGCGCCCTGGGCCGGGGCCGGGTGCGTCCTGACCGTCGAGGGTGGCCGATGGTCCGGCGTCGGCGAGGGCGGTGGGCGGCTGCGGGCGCACGAGCTGCGGTTGACCCGCACCGGTCGCGGCAGCGCAGGGCGACCTCAGGACCTGCGGGTGGTGCTGCCGCTGGACGGCACCACCGACCCCTACGGGCCGCCTGTCACCGGTGGCCCTCGCGCTGGCGTCCTGGCCACCGCTGCCCCGGTCACTGGTGCCACCGTCGCCGAGGCTTCGGTGCTCTCCGGGGTCCCGGCGGGCGCTGAGGTCCCGCTGGTCCCGGTGGCCCCGCTGGTTCCTGAAGCGTTGCCGGTCGTGGAGGTGCCGGCGGTCTCCGCCGCATCGCCGGGTTCCGTCGCGCCGCAGGTTCCGTTGCGGCTGGTCGGATGAGCACCCGGACCACCGTCGTCTGGGTGCCCGACTGGCCGGTCGTCGCGGCGGTGCGCGAGGCGGAGGCGCCCGTGCACCTGCCTGCCGTCGTGCTGGACGGCGCCCGGGTCGTCGCCGTCTCGGCTATCGCCCGCAGCCAGGGCGTGCGTCGGGGGATGCGACGACGGCAGGCGCAGGGGGTCTGCCCCGAGGTCGTGCTGCTACCGGCCGACGACGCCCGCGACGTCCGACTGTTCGAGCCGGTGGCCACCGCGGTCGAGACCGTCGTCGCGGGCATCGAGGTGGTACGCCCCGGGCTGCTCCTGCTGCCTGCCGGGGGAGCCGCCCGCTACCACGGCACCGAGGAGGCGCTCGCGGAACGGCTCGTCTCCGCGGTCGCCGAGCGCACCGGCCACGAGTGCCTGGTCGGCACCGCCGACGGGCTGCTCGCCGCGATCCTCGCGGCCCGGGCCGGCGAGGTGGTCCCGCCCGGGGGATCGGCCGTCTTCCTCGCCCCGCGCGACATCGGCGACGTCGCCCCCGCGGCGGTCCAGGACGACACGGCCAGGATGGTCGCGGACCTGGTGGACCTGCTGCGACGGCTCGGCCTGCGCACCCTCGGCGACCTGACCGCGCTGACCGCGGGGGACGTGCACGCGCGGTTCGGCGCCGCGGGGACCTGGGCCCGGACCCTCGCGCGGGGCGACGACCTTCGTCCGCCGGCCCGCCGCCGCCCCGAGACCGATCTGGAGGTCAGCACCGTCCTCGACCCGCCCGCGCACCGGGTCGACGTCGCCACGTTCGCCGGTCGCCGGCTGGCTGAGGAGCTGCACGACCTGCTCCTCGCGCGATCGGTCACCTGCGGGCGGCTGCGGATCGCCGCGCGCACCGACGAAGGGGTCGACCTGACCCGGACCTGGCGCACCGACCTGGGCGGGCTCGGCGGGCTGTCCGCGGCCCGGATCACCGACCGGATCCGCTGGCAGCTCGAGGGCTGGCTCACCACGGGCTGGCTCACCACGGGGTCGCGCACCACAGGGTCGTCCGCCGCCGGGTCGCTCGCTGCGAGGCCGGCTGGTGCGAGGCTGGCTGGTGCGGGCGCCGAGGCCCTCGACGACGACCTCGGAGAACCGGTCGGCCTGGTGGCGCTGTCGATCACCGCCGAGGACGTCGCCCCGGCGGGAGCCGAGCAGGGGCGGCTGTGGGGCGGGCCCTCCGGCGGCGACCTGCGGGCGCACCGCGCCCTCGACCGGGTGCAGGGGCTGCTCGGCGGCGACGGGGTGCTCACCGCCGTGCTGCAGGGCGGCCGGGACGTCCGCGACCAGGTGCACCTGCAGCCCTGGGGCGCGCAGGCCACCGCGCCTCGGCCCGTCGACCGGCCCTGGCCCGGACGGCTGCCCGCCCCCGCACCGGCCACCGTCCCGCCCCGCCCTGCCCCGGTGGACGTGCTCGACGGCGACGGGGCGCCGATCGGTTTCGACGAACGGTTGACCATGAGCGGCGACCCGGTGCGGGTGCGCACCCGCGGGACCGCCCGGCAGCGGGCCACCGAGCACGTCGTCGCCGGGTGGGCGGGGCCGTGGCCGCTGGCCGAGCGCTGGTGGGCCGCAGAGGGGGCCCGGCTGGTGGTGCACCTCCAGGTCACGCTGGCCGACGGCCGCGCCCTGCTGCTCGCCTGCCGTCCCGACGGCTGGACCTGCGAGGCCGTCTATGACTGACGCCCCGCGCTACGCCGAGCTGCACGCCCACTCGGCGTTCAGCTTCCTGGACGGCGCCAGCCAGCCCGAGGAGCTCGCCGCCGAGGCGCACCGGCTCGGGCTGAGCGCGCTGGCGCTCACCGATCACGACGGGCTGTACGGCGTCGTCCGGTTCGCCGAGACGGCCCGCACGGTGGGGCTGCCCACCGTCTTCGGGGCCGAGCTGCACCTGCCCGTCCCCGGGGTCGGCGGCCCGGACGTGCTGGACCCGCCGACCGGGCTGCCCGACCCGCGGGCCGTGCACCTGCCCGTCCTGGCTCGTGGCGCCGGCGGCTACCGGGCGCTGTCCCGGGCCATCGCCGAGGCGCACCTCGCCACCGGGCAGAAGGGTGCCGCGCGGTACCGGCTCGAGGAGCTCGCCGAGCGGGCCGCCGGGCAGTGGCTCGTGCTCACCGGCTGCCGGAAGGGCGCCGTCCGTCGGGCGCTCGCGGGCGACGGGTCCGTGGGGGCCGGGCACCTCGCCCAGGAGCAAGGGGTGACCGCCGACGGGATGCGGCGGGCGCGCGGCGAGCTGGACCGGCTCACCGCGCTGTTCGGCCGGGAGAACGTCGCGGTCGAGGTCACCCACGGCGGCGGGCCGTTCGACTCGGAGATCGCGGACGCCCTCGCCCGTCTCGCCGCCGAGACGGGGCTGCCGCTCGTCGCCACCGGCAACGTGCACTACGCCACCCCGCGGGACGCCGACCTGGCCGCGGCCCTCGCCGCGGTGCGGGCACGATCGTCGATGGAGGAGCTGGACGGCTGGCTGCCCGGTGCACCGGTCGGTCACCTGTCCACGGCCGCCGAGATGCTGCGACGTCACCGGCGGCACCCGCAGGCGGTCGCCACCGCTGCGGCGCTCGGCGACGAGTGCGCCTTCGACCTGCACCTCGTCGCGCCCCGGCTGCCGCCCTACCCGGTGCCGCCGGGCTACACCGAGGCCGGCTGGCTGCGCACCCTGGTCATGCGTGGGGCCCGTAGCCCCTACGGCGAGCCCGGCGCGGAGCGGGTCCCCGGCGCCTACGCCCAGATCGAGCACGAGCTGCGGATCATCGAGCAGCTCGGCTTCCCCGGCTACTTCCTGGTGGTCTACGACCTGGTCGACTTCTGCCGCCGCAACGGCATCCTGGCGCAGGGCCGCGGGTCCGCCGCGAACTCGGCGGTCTGCTACGCGCTCAAGATCACCGCCGTCGACCCGGTCAAGCACGGTCTGCTGTTCGAACGGTTCCTCGCGCCCGAGCGGGACGGGCCGCCCGACATCGACGTCGACATCGAGTCCGGCCGGCGCGAGGAGGTCATCCAGCACGTCTACCGCAAGCACGGTCGCACCCACGCCGCCCAGGTCGCGAACGTCATCACCTACCGGGCGCGCTCCGCCGTGCGCGATGCCGCCCGTGCGCTCGGTCACGACGTCGGTCAGCAGGACGCGTGGAGCACGTCGATCGAGCGGTGGGGGAGCCTGCGCGGCCCGCAGCCCCGGCACCCCTGGTGGTCCGGCGCCGCCCGGCTCGACCCGCCGGAGGGCCCGGCGCGCCTCGGACGGCAGACCTGGCAGGACGGGGCACGGGCCACCGCCTTCGCCGCCCAGCGGCGTGACCCCGAGGGAGTGGTGTGGGGGTGGAACCACGAGCCGGACCCCGTGCCCCGGCGACCGGACGTCCGGGGCGGCGCCGACCGGCACGACGCCGTCCCCGCGCTCCGGCCCCCGCCGGCCAGCGACCTGGACGAGATCCCCGACCAGGTGATCGACCTGGCGGACCGCTTCCTGCGGCTGCCCCGGCACCTGGGCATCCACTCCGGCGGCATGGTGATGTGCGACCGCCCCGTCATCGAGGTCTGCCCGGTGGAGTGGGCGCGGATGCCTGGCCGGACCGTGCTGCAGTGGGACAAGGAGGACTGCGCCGACGCGGGCCTGGTGAAGTTCGACCTGCTCGGCCTCGGCATGCTCACCGCGCTGCGGCTCTCCTTCGACCAGGTGGCGCGGCACGGGGGCCCGCGGCTGGACCTGCACGGCCTGCCCGACGAGGACCCGCTGGTCTACGACCTGCTGTGCGCCGCCGACACCGTCGGGGTGTTCCAGGTGGAGTCCCGCGCCCAGATGGGCACCCTGCCGCGCCTGCAGCCGAGGGACTTCTACGGCATCGTCGTGGAGGTGGCGCTGATCCGGCCGGGGCCGATCCAGGGCGGCTCGGTGCACCCGTACATCGAGCGCTACCAGGGGCGCGAGCCCGTCACCTATCTGCACCCGAAGCTGAAGAAGTCGCTCGAACGCACCCTCGGCGTGCCGCTGTTCCAGGAGCAGCTGATGCAGATGGCGATCGACGTCGCCGACTTCACCCCTGCGGAGGCCGACCAGCTCCGCCGCGCCATGGGGTCCAAGCGGTCGCTGGAGCGGATGGAGGCGCTGCGCGAGCGGCTGATGACGGGGATGGCCCGCAACGGGCTGGACGCGAGGTCCCGCGAGGAGGTGTTCGAGAAGCTCAAGGCGTTCGCCGACTTCGGCTTCCCGGAGTCGCACGCCTTCTCCTTCGCGTTCCTGGTCTACGCCAGCGCCTGGCTCAAGGTGCACCACCCCGCCGCCTTCTACGCCGGGCTGCTCGCTGCCCAGCCGATGGGCTTCTACTCCCCGCAGTCCCTGGTCGCCGACGCCCGACGGCACGGCCTGAGCGTGCTGCGGCCCGACGTGCAGCGCTCGGCGGTGCAGGCGGTGGTCGAACGGGTCGGGCCCGAGCCGGCCGGCGGCGAGCCCCGGCTGCACCCGCGGCCCTCCGGCACCGCGCCCGTCCCCGATCCGTCCGCTGCGCCGGCGGCGCCCGCGCGTTCGCTGGCCGTCCGGGTCGGCCTGGCGTCGGTGCGGTCGGTGGGGGAGAAGGTCGCCGAGCGGATCGTCGCTGCGCGCGAGGCCGGTGGTCCGTTCGCCGACCTGCGCGACCTGGTCCGCCGGGTCGCGCTGTCCACCGCCCAGCTGGAGGCGCTGGCCACCGGTGGTGCGCTGGAGCCGCTCGGCGTCACCCGCCGGGAGGCGCTGTGGGCGGCGGGGGCCCTCGCGCAGGAGGGGCCCGACACGCTGCCCGGGGTGTCGGTGGGGGTGCAGGCGCCCACGCTGCCCGGCATGAGCACGGTCGAGCTGGCGGTCGCGGACGTGTGGGCCACCGGGGTGAGCGTCGACTCCTACCCGACCCAGCACGTGCGTGACGGGCTGGACCGGTCCGGGGTGCTGCGGGTCGAGCAGGCGTTCCGGCACGAGGCCGGCCGCCGGGTCGCGGTGGCCGGGGTCGTGACCCACCGGCAGCGTCCGGGCACCGCCGGCGGGGTGACGTTCCTGTCGCTCGAGGACGAGACCGGCCTGCTCAACATCGTGTGCAGCGCGGGACTCTGGCAGCGGTTCCGCAAGACCGCACGCACCTCGCGGGCGCTGGTCGTCCGCGGTCGGCTGGAGCGCGCCGACGGTGCCACGAACCTGGTGGCCGAGCACCTCGCGCCGCTGTCCCTGCAGGTGCGCACCACGTCCCGGGACTTCCAGTGACCGGCCGTGGACGTGAGGGCGGGGTGTGCCTGCGGGCGGCCGCGGAGCACGACGAAGGCCCCGGTCCTGGCGGGGACCGGGGCCTTCGTCGTCGCTGTCTCAACGAGTGTCCGGAAGGGGACTTGAACCCCTACGCCCTATACGGGCACTAGCACCTCAAGCTAGCGCGTCTGCCATTCCGCCACCCGGACGGGTGTGCCGTGCTCGCGTCCTGCTGGGCTCCGTCAGGCGCACACGTGCGCCCCGACGGCCCGTCAGGTGCGGCAGAAAACATAGCACGGAGTGGCGCCCGGGCACGCATCGGCTCCCGGGGGCAGACTGGCAGCCGGGCGGCGTCGGGACGGTGCTGGACGGTCGCCTCGAGCAGGCCCCCGACGACGAGCATGGAGGTGGTCCGGACCATGTCCGACCAGGGCAGCAGCGGCGACCGCCCGACCCCCGGGCGCTCCGCCGGGCGCCCGGCAGGTGGTGCCTCGGGTGGCTCGGCCCGCCGGGTGGCGGGGGCCCGACGCAGCACGCACGGCCCGGTCGCCGTGGACGACGGGGTGCCCCGCTGGCTGCGCACCTCGGCGGGGGTCACCTGGCGGCTGCTGGTGCTGCTCGCCGGGATCGGCGTGGTGTTCTTCGCGACCGCGCAGGTGCAGCTCCTGTTCATCGCGGTGTTCATCGGGCTGGTGATGACGGCGGTGCTGCGGCCGGTGGTGGACCTGTACGACCGGGTGATGCCCCGCGGGCTGGCCACCGGGCTGGGGATCCTGACCGGGTTCCTGGTCGTGGCGGGGATGCTCTTCTACGTCGGCTACTCGGTCGCCAACCAGTGGCAGGCGCTGTCCAAGCAGTTCGGCGACGGCATCGACCAGATCGTCGACTGGCTGGAGAACGGTCCGCTGCCGGTGACGATCACCAGCGACCAGATCGCCGAGTGGATCGACGCCGCGCGGCAGTGGATCGAGGAGCACGCCGGCGATCTGGCCGGGCAGGCGGCATCGAGCGCCGGCTCCGTGGTGGAGGTGTTCACCGCGCTGGCGCTGTCGGTGTTCTGCGCGATCTTCTTCCTGGCCCGCGGCAAGGAGATGTGGACCTGGTTCGTCGACCAGCTGCCGCGCTCGGTGCGGGAGAGCTGGTCCAGCGCGGGCGGGGCCGGGTGGTACACGTTCTCCGGGTACACCCGCGGCACGGTGATCATCGCCGTCACCGACGGGCTGCTGGCCTTCCTGCTGCTGACGATCCTCGGCGTGCCGCTGGCGGCGCCGCTCGCGGTGCTGGTGCTGATCGGTGCGTTCATCCCGCTGATCGGCGCGCCCTCGGCCATGGTGGTCGCGATGATCGTGGCGCTGGCGGCGAACGGCCCGATCACCGCGGCGATCGTCGGCATCGGCATCGCCCTGATCGGGCAGTTCGAGGGGCACGTGCTCCAGCCGCTGGTGATGGGCAAGCAGGTGTCGCTGCACCCGGTGGTGGTGGCGCTGTCCGTGACGGCCGGCACCCTGACCGCCGGCATCCTCGGCGCGGTGATCGCGGTGCCGCTGGTCTCGGTCGCGTGGGCGGTCTTCTCCCAGCTGCACCGGCCCGAGCCGCCGCTCGACCCGGACGAGACCGCGGGTGCGCCGGACCCGGACGACGGAGACGAGGACGAGGACGTCGACGGGATCCCGGGCGGCACCGTCGACGCGGGGGCCGGGCGCGCATGACGGGTGCGCCGGACCCGTTCCTGGTACCGCCGGACGAGCCGTTCGCGCTGCTCAGGGACTGGGTGGCCACGGCCCGGGCCGACGGGGTGCGCGAGCCGCTGGCCGTCACCCTCGCGACGGCCGGGTCGGACGGGCACGTCGCCGGTCGCACCGTGGTGCTGCGCGCGGTCGACGCCGACGGTGTGCTGCTGACCAGCATGCGCACCGCGACGAAGGGGCGCCAGCTCCGGGAGAACCCGTGGGCGGCGGTGACCGCCTACTGGCGGGAGGTCGGACGGCAGGTGAACCTCGCCGGCCCGGTGCACGAGGTCGACGGAGCGCCGGCCGACGCGCTGTTCGCGGCGATGCCCCGGCCGGCGCAGGCGGCGACGGCGCTCAGCGTCCCGGGCGCCCCGTTGACCGACGAGGCGGCGCTGCGGCGGCGGGCCGAGGCGCTGGTCGCCGCTGAGCGGCCGATCCCGCGCCCGACGGACTGGGTGGGGTACCGGATCGCGCCCGAGCAGGTCGAGCTGTGGCAGTCCAGCCCGCAGGACCGCCTGCACCGGCGGCTGCGGTACGAGCGCACGGCGACCGGCTGGACGGTGGCCCGGCTGCAGCCGTGACCCGGCCGACGGGATCCGGGGCGATCTGCGCCGATCCTGTGCGGGCGTCGTGACGGATCGGTCGTGCCGCCGCGGGGTGCACCGCCGTGCGTCTAGCGTCCGAGACGTGAGCGACGCGGACGAGCAGGCCGACGGGCGCGCGCCGGTGCGGGCCGGTCGGCTGCGCCGGTGGGGGCGGGTGCTGCGCTGGACCGCAGCGGTCTGCCTGGCCGGGACGGTCCTGCTGCTGGCCGTGCCGGCCGGCGGCACGCCGCTGGTGCTCGGCAGCCATGTCCCGCGTACCTGGCACCTCGCGCTGCTGCTGGCCCTGGTCGGCACGGTGGCCGCACCGGTCGGGTGGGTCTGCGGGGCGTGTGCCCGGGACCGCGGCGCACCCGCCGGGGACCGGCGCTGGTTCGTGCGCTGGCCGGTGAACGTCGCGAAGGGGGCGCTGCTGGTGCTCGGCTGGGGCGCCGCGGTCCTGCACGTCCTGACCGGGACCATCTCCACCTACTGGGTGCTCGACCCGCCGAGCGCCGACGGCTGCCGCGTGGTGGTGCGGGAGGTGTCCTTCCTGCTGGTCGGGTGGGGCGAGGTCTGGCTGCTGCCGGACGGCGCGCTGCGGCCGACGGAGGTCGCCGGCTACACCGCGGACGACGGGTACGCGCCGGTGAGCAGGGGGACCGCCACGCTGACGTGGACCGGCGAGACCGCGGAGCTGGTGCTCACCGGGACGCCGGACCAGCCGGTCGTGCAGGACGGCACGACGTTCGACTGCGCCGCGCTGGATTGACGGCCAGGCCGGTTCGGGCGGGCCGGGAGCGTCGTGGTCGCGGGGGGTGCTGTTCCTCGGCTGCGCGCTGGGCGCGGTCCGGTCGACGGGTTCACCCGTCGCGGCCAGGATCTCCGGACATCACGGACAGTATGCTCACCGGACCGACGCCCCGGTCGCAACGACGCCCGTCCGGAGGACACCGTGCAGACCAGGTTGATCTCGCTCGCCGCCCTGACCGACGACGACGTGCGGGCGTGGCAGCTGCTCGCCGCCCACGCGGTGGAGCCGAACGTGTTCCTGGACCCGCGGTTCCTGGTGCCCGCGCGGCGGCGGCCGGAGGTGGTGCACGACCTCCGGCTGGTGGTGGTCCAGGACGGTGCGTGCTGGCTGGCGGTGCTCGCGCTCACCATCAAGACGATCGCCCCCGGGCTGCCGGTCCGGGCGGCGACGACGGGTGGGCGGTTCGCGACCACGCACTCCGACCGGCACCACCCGCTGGTGCGGACCGGCCGGGTGACGGAGGCGCTGCAGGCGCTGCTGCTCGGGCTGCGGGCGGTAGGGCTGCCGGGGCTGGTGCAGCTGCAGCACTTCCCGGCGGACGGGCCGCTGGCCGACGCGCTGACCCGGGTGGTCGGGCGGACGTCGATCCGGGTGCACGAGCGACGGCGCACCGTCAGCGCGTTCGCCTCCCGGTCCAGCGTGGTCGTGCCGACGGGCACGGTCGGTCCGACGGGTGCGGCCGGTCCCGTGCTGCTCGCCTCGGGGCACCTGGGCGCGGGCCGACGCAAGGATCTGCGCCGTCGGGTGCGGGCGCTGGAGCGCGCCGCCGGGGGCCCGCTGGAGCTGCACGACGTCAGCGCCGATCCGGGCACGGACCGGGAGTTCGTCGCGCTGCAGGCCGCGGGCTGGAAGGGCGACCCGGAGCGCGGCGGCGCCGCCCTGCTGCTGGACCCGCCGGCGCACCGCTGGTTCCAGGACGTGGCGGCGGGGTTCCGGCGGACCGGCGACCTGCTGGTGCTGCGGCTGGCGGCGGGCGGCGAGACGGTGTGGACCGGCTACACGCTGCGCTCCGGCGGCACCTGGTTCGGCTTCCTCGACGCCTACGCCGAGCGGCACCGTCGGCTGAGCCCGGGGGCGCTCGGGCGGCTGGCGGAGCTGACGCACCTGTTCGCCACGACCGACGCCGTGCATCTGGACCCGGCGTTCGAGGGCCGCTACGCCACCGGGACCCGGCTGTACCCGGACCGGCGCGAGCACGTGGACCTGCTGGTCTCCACCCGGGGCCTCGTGGCACGCGCGGCGGTGCGGGCCGCACCGGTGGCGCACCGGCTCGGGCTGGGTGCGGGCTGACCCTGCGACCGGCCGGTGCACCGGCACCCCCGCGCGGTCACCTACGCTGTCCGGCGATGATCACTCGTGCCGAAGCGGCGTACCAGGGCGCTGTCCGGGCCTTCCAGAACCCGATGCTGGACCTGCTGCACAAGCGGTACGCCCCCCTGGTGGTCTCGCTGCTCTCACTGGTCTTCACGGTCGAGCGGCCCACCGTGCCGGTCGCCGACGCGCACACCGAGGTCGGCGACGCGCTGGAGCAGCTGCGGTCGGCCGGTCTCGGCGAGGACCTGCCGGTCGGCTCGGCCCGCGACCTGTGCCGGCAGTGGGCCGACGCGGGCTGGCTGGTGCGGCAGGTGCTGGAGGACGACATCGAGGTGTACCAGCTCTCCGCGCACGCGGTCGGGGCGCTGGAGGTCGCGGGCCGGGCCGGCGGCGCCCGGGCGCGGGTCTCGCAGTCGCGGGTGCGCACGCTGCTGGACGCGGTCGACCGGCTCGCGCAGGACGCCGACCCGGACGCGCTGGTGCGGATGGCCCGGCTGGACGCCGAGATCGCCCGGCTGCGCACCGAGCTGGACCGGGTCCAGCGCACCGGCGAGGTCGAGCAGGTGGACGAGGACACGCTGCTCGAGGAGGCCGAGAACGTCCTGCACCTGGTGCGCGAGCTGCCGGCCGACTTCGCGCGGGTGGCCGAGTCGATCAAGGCGATGCAGCGGGACGTGGTGACGGCGCTGCGCCAGGACGAACGGCCGACCGGTGAGGTGCTGCGCGAGTACCTGGAGCGCGGGGAGCACGTGATGCTCTCCACCGCCGAGGGACGGGCGTTCGCGGGCGCGCTGCGGCTGATCGGCGACCCGCAGCGGCTGGACGCGCTCGCCACGCAGCTGGACGTGGTCCTCCGGCACCGGTTCACCCGGCGGCTGCCGGCCGGTCAGCGCGCCGAGCTGCGCGAGATCGGCCGCCGGATCGAGCAGGGCCTGGACCAGGTGTTCACCGCGCAGCGCGAAGCCTCCTACGTGATCACCTCGCAGGTGCGCCACCACGACCCGCTGCGCGACCGTCAGGTGGACGAGCTGCTGCGCGAGGTGATGACCGGCCTCCAGACCTGGGTGCCGGGCTCCCGGCGCGGCCAGGCGGTCGACCCGCTGCGCCGGCTGCCGGTCGCCGAGGTGGACCACCTGCGCCAGACCCCCGGCGACCTGCGCCCGCCGCAGGCCCCGCCGCCGCTGACCGAGTGGGCGGACGACGGCGACCCGGCGGCACCGGACGAGGCGCTGGCCTGGGGCGGCCCGCACTACGCCGAGCTGGCTGCGCACCTGGAGCGGTTCGGTGCGGCGGGCACGGACGTGGACGTGGCGGTGGCGTTCCGCGCCGCGCCCGAGGTGCTGCGCCGGCCGGTGGACCTGCTCGGGCTGCTGGAGATCGCGGCCCAGCGGGGCATGACGGAGATCGACGAGGTCGCCTACGTCGAGGCGGTGCGACCGGACGGCACCCGCCGCCGGTTCGCCTTCGGCGCGGTGACCATGGCGGCGACGGCTCCCGGGGCGGGTGCCGACGAGACGGACGAGGGACGGGCATGACCGAGAGCACGATCACGGACCAGCCCGAGGAGGACGTCTTCATCGACCCGGTCTCGATGGAGGACGACCCGGCCGAGCTGTTCGCGGGCGACTCCGGCACCCTGGACGCCGAGGTGCGCCGGGTGCTGGTCCGGCTGCTGCAGCGCCGGTTCCTGCTCGCGGAGCGGCATCCGCAGCAGTGGCGGGTGCTGCTGGACAACCAGCAGGTGATCGAGTCGCGGCTGCACGACCTGTACGTGCACCTGGTGGTCGACCACGACCGCGGGGTGGCCTACAAGCGCCAGGTGCGCTCGGCCGAGCTCGACGTGCCGGTGCTGCTGCGCGACGAGGCGTACTCCCGGGCCGAGACCCTGGTGCTGGTGCACCTGCGCACCGTGTTCCAGCGCGGCCGCGGGGCGGGCGACACCTCCGTGCGGGTGGACGTCGAGGAGATCGAGCAGACCGCGCTGACCTACTTCGACCCGGACGACACCAACGTGGCCGCCCGGCAGCGGGAGGTCCGGGCCGCCGTGCTGCGGCTGGCGAAGGACGGCCTGGTCGAGGAGGAGTCCGAGGGGCGCTACCGGGTCACGTCGCTGGTGGAGATCGTGCTGAGCAACGAGCGCCTCGGCGAGCTGCGGGACTGGCTGCGCGAGCAGGCGCGCGGCGACGCGCCCGAGCCTGCGCCCGCCGAGGAGCCCGGACCCGTCGAGGAGCCCGAGACCGTCGACGAGACGACCACCGAGGAGGACCCGCGATGACGATGGTCGACACCCTGTTCGGGCTGATCCCCGCGGCCTCCACCGGGCAGCAGTGGGTCGCGCGCGACCTGCAGCTGGTGAACTGGGGCGGTTACGACGGCCACCACCGGGTGCGGCTGGCGGGCACGGCGACCCTGCTCTCCGGCGGCTCGGGCTCGGGCAAGTCCACCCTGATGGACGCCTACATCGCCCTGCTGATGCCGCACACCACCCCGTTCAACGGTGCGTCGAACGGCGGCGTGGTCGGCCGGCCCCGCGGCAAGGACCAGCGCAACATCCTGTCCTACGCCCGCGGCAAGCTGGACGAGTCCCGCACCGAGGACGGCACCCGGCAGCGGGTGCTGCGCGGTGACGGCGTCGACACCTGGTCGGCCATCGCGATGACCTGGGTGGACCAGTCCGGCCAGGAGCTGACCGCCGTGCGTGCCTGGTACGTGCCATCCTCGGCCCGCACCCTGGAGGACGTGGTCGCGGTGCGCGCCACTCTGGACGGCGAGCTGGACCTGCGTGACCTGGAGGGTGCCGCCACCAGCGACCGGCTGTCCCGCGCGGCGGTCGCGGCGGTCGGCCTGACCCCGTTCGACACCGACCGCGAGTTCACCGCGCGGCTGCACTCCACCCTCGGGATCGGCGCGGCCGGCGACGGCGCGAAGGCGGTCGCGCTGCTCGGGCGGATCCAGGCCGGCCAGCAGATCACCACGGTGGACGCCCTGTACAAGGCGATGGTGCTGGAGGAGCCGGGCACCTTCGCCACCGCGGACGCGGTCGTGGAGCAGTTCGACAAGCTCACCGGCACCCGCGAGCAGATGATCACCGCCCGGCAGCAGGTCAAGGCGCTGGACCCGATCCGCGGGCACCGCGCCGCGGTCGACGAGGCCGCGGCCCGGCTGCGGGTGATCGAGGCGATCGGCACCGTGGACGACCGGAGCACCCCGGCGGCGCTCTGGCGGGACGAGCGGCGGCTCGGCCTGCTGCGCGCGGTCGAGCACGAGCTGCAGCACCGGCACGGGAGCACCCAGCACCAGGTGGCCGAGACCACCGGACGGATCGAGGCCGCGCGCACCCAGCTGGACGGCGTGCGGCAGACGCTGTGGGCGTCCGGCGGCGACCGGCTGTCCACCGCGCAGCGTGAGCTCGCGGGCGCGCAGGACCGGCTGGAGCGGGTGCGGTCCGCCCGCGGCCGGCTCGAGGAGGTGCTGGCCACCGCGCTCGGCGTCGGCATCGCCTCGGCGGCGGACTTCGTCGAGCTGGGCGACCGGGCCCGTGCGGCGCTGACGGACGCCGACGCCAAGGTCTCCGCCCGCGAGGCGTTCGGCACCGCGATGGCCGACAAGAAGGACGTCGGCGTCGAGCTGGCCGAGCTGCGTGCCGACCGGGCCGCCGTCGCGCGCCGGCAGGACAACATCCCCGGCGACCTGCACCGGGCACGGGCGGCGCTCGCCGAGGCGGCCGGGCTCGCCCCGGAGGACCTGCCGTTCGTCGCCGAGCTGGTCGAGGTCCGCACCGAGCACGAGCCGTGGCGGGACGCCTTCAACCTGGCGCTGGGCGGCTTCGCCACCCGGCTGCTGATCGACTCCGCGCACCTGTCCGCGTTCCGTCGGGCGATCGACGCCGTGCCGACCGGTCGCCGGATCCGGTACGAGGGCGTGCCGACCGATCAACGGTCCGACGTCGCGCTGGACCAGCGCACCCTGCCGGGACGCCTCGACATCCGGCCCGGTCCGTTCAGCGGCTGGCTGCGCAGCGAGCTGGCCAGCCGGTTCGCCTACGTCTGCGTGGACACCCCCGGCGAGCTCTCCCAGCACCCGAAGGCCCTGACCCGCTCCGGGCAGGTCTCCGAGGGGCGCCAGGGCGCGCACGGCGGCCAGGGCCGGACCAACGTGCTCGGCTTCACCAACGCCCGCCGGCTGGCCTACCTGGACGAGGAGATCGCGCGGGCGGAGCACCGGCTCGCCCTCGCGGAGCGTCAGGTGGTCGCCGCCGAGGAGCGCCTCGACCACCACGAGGTCGAGCTGCGCGCCTACGAGGCGCTGCACGAGGTCACCTGGGACCAGGTCGACGTCGAGGCCGCGCAGGCGGAGGTCGCGCGGTGGACCCGGGTGATCGAGGACGTCACCGCCGGCAACCCGGAGATCACCCGGCTGCAGCAGCGGTCCGGCGAGCTGGAGGTCACCGTCCGGCGGCTGACCGAGGAGCTGGGCCGGACCAAGGGCAGCGTGGACGACCTCGCCGGCCGGTGGTCGGGGATCACCGACGACGTGGACGCCACCCAGCAGTCCCTGGACACCGCCCAGGACGCGGGCATCACGGTCGACCCGGACCAGCGCGCGTACCTGGACGGCCTGCTCGGCGGGTCGGGCACGGACGGTGCGGACGCGGGGTCCGTCGGTGTCGGGCGGACCGTGCCGCCGGCCGAGGCGCTGGGGGCGTTCGACGCGACCGTGGCCCGGGCCGGTGAGCTGCTGCGCGCCGACCGGCAGGCCGCGCAGCAGACCATCGGCACCGCCCGGGAGGCGCTGCGCCGCACGTTCGAGACCTTCGTGGAGCGCTGGCCGGACCCGGACCTCGGCACCGACCCGGACGGGTCGTACGCCGACTTCGAGCGGATTCTGATCGACCTGGAGACCAACGGCCTGCACGAGCTGGAGGCCGACTGGCGCAAGAGCCTGCTCCGGCTGTCCGGCAACGACCTGGCCGACCTGCACAACGCGCTGGCCCGCTCGGTCCGGGAGATCAAGGAGCGGATCCGTCCGGTCAACGACATCCTGGCCGACCTGCCGTTCGCGGACGACGACCACCGGTTGCGGATCGACGCCCGGGACACCCAGTCCACCGTGGTCGCCCGGTTCCGCGGCGAGCTGCGCGACCTGCGCGAGCTGCTGGCCACCGAGGCCACCGACGCCGAGCGGGAGAAGCGCTACGTGCGGATGGCCACGGTGATCGACCGGATCCGGCGCACCGCGCCCGACTTCGCCGACCTGGTGGACGTGCGCCGGCACGTGCGGCTCAGCGCCGAGAAGGTCGACCTGGACGGCGAGCACGTCGCGCTGTACGACCACATCGGCGAGAAGTCCGGCGGCGAGTCGCAGGAGCTGGTGGCGTTCATCGTCGGCGCCGCCCTGCGCTACCAGCTCGGTGACGCGGGCGCCGACCGGCCGCGCTACGCCCCGGTGTTCCTGGACGAGGCGCTGATCAAGGCGGACGCCCGGTTCACCGGCCGCGCGATCGGCGCCTGGCGCGGGCTGGGCTTCCAGCTGGTGATCGGTGCGCCGAACGACAAGTTCAGCGCCCTGGAGCCGCACGTCGACCTGAAGTACGTCGTGCTCAAGGACGCCGCCGGGCGGTCGCGGACCAAGCCGGTCGCGGGGCTGACGGACCCTGCAAGGGAGTGACGGCACCCGGCGGCGGTGCGCCTGGGCGGCGGCACTGCTGCTGACCGTGGGCGCGGGCGCGCGGGCCAGCACGGCCGCGTGGGTCGGCGCCGGGACGGTGCCCACGGAGGTGACCAGCGCGGACGCACGCGACCTGCTGGCGGTCAGCGCGACCGGAGCGGGCTTCGTGGCGGTCGGGCATGCCGTGAGCCGCGCGGCCGGTGGTGCTCACCTCGGGGTCGCTGGCCCACCACGATGCCGGCCGGCATCGTGGTGCTGACGGTGCCCACGGCGGACGGTACGGGTGGTGCAGGTCACCACCACCGGCGGCCGCGTGCTGGCCGAGCTGCGCGGCGACGCCAGCCCCGTCCCGGACGCCGAGCCCTCCGACATGACGGACGGCGCCCGGCGGGTGGTCGCGCACCTGCCGTGGGGCGGCCGGGTGATCTCCGCGGTGCGCGGCCTCTCGCCGTACGTCGGTGCGGAGGCGCTGGTCGTGGTGGTGCTGGTGCCGGCCCGGGAGCGCCGACGGACCGGCACCGCACCGGGCGACGGGGTGGTCGCCGATCCCGCCGTGCTCACGGTGACCGGCCTCGCCCCCCGGGCAGAGCGTCGACGCGGTGACCACGATCAGCAACGACTCGGGGCAGGCCGTGCTGCTCGGCCTGTCGGGCTCCGGCTCCGGCGGCCTGCTGGACGGCACCACCCCCGCGCAGACCACCTAGCGCTGGGACCAGGACGGCCTGACCACCTGCGACGGCGCTCCCGTGGTCTCGGCGGGCCAGAGCCTCCAGGTGCAGGTGCAGGTGCAGGTGCAGATGCAGATGGCGGTCGCCCTGCCCGTCGAGGCCGGCAACGAGTACCAGGGGCTGACCGCCACCGGCGACCCGGCCTCCACCGCGACCGCCCTGGTCGACGGGCGCTGCCCCGGCCAGGACGGGGGCACGGACGACGGGTCGGGAGCGCTCGCCGTCACCGGTTGCGGCGTGCCGATGCTGGCCGGGGCGGTCGTCGTCGCGCTGGTCGCCGCAGGCATCGTGCTGCGGCTCTCGGGGCGCCGCGCACGGTGAGGCGACGGGTGCGGGCCGACCGTGACGGTCAGCGCGTCGGCACCCGGTACCGGCGCTTCGGCGCACCCCCGTCGGGGTCCGCGACGACGTCCTGCAGCACCCCGCCGCTGCGCTCGATCACCGCAGCCGACCCCGCGTTGTCGTCGTCGCAGGTCACCAGCGCCTGCTCGACGCCGAGCCCGGCGGCCACGTCCAGGCCGGCCCGGAGCAGCGCTGTCGCGTACCCGCGGCGGCGCCATCCCGGACGCACGCCGTAGCCGATCTGCCCGCCGGTCCGGGCCAGCCCTGCGGACAGCCGGTGCCGGACCGACACCCGGCCGATCACGACGCCGTCCTGGACGCCGTACAGGTCGGTCCACGGCACGAGGTCCGACGGCAGGCCGTCACCACGGCTCAGCGGCACGATCCGGGCGAGGTAGTCGGCCCACGCCTCGTCGGGCTGGAAGAACGGCAGGAAGGTGAAGCCCTCCGCGGCGAGCTCCGCATGGCCGGCGCGGGCGTCCGGGCCGTCGTCCGGGCCGAGCGGGCGGATCTCCAGGGGCACGGCGCCGTCGTGGCGGACGCGAGGGGCCGACCGCGCGCGGCCGGCCTCCGGGGCCTCCGCCTCCTCGTCCTGCGTCCCTTCTTCCGCCCCGTCCTCCGCGTCGTCGTCGTGCGCGATGTGCCGCAGCTGGCGCCAGATCAGCACCACGAACACCGCCGACCCGACGAACGCGAACCAGAACGGCGCCGTCACCCCCCAGCGCTCCGCGAGCGTCCCGCCGATCGTGGAGCCGACCACCAGCCCGCCGAACACCCCGACCGTGTTCACCGACCCGACCCGACCCTGCAGCGCCTGCGGGACGGCCCGCTGCCGCACGGTGACCGACGTGGTGCCCCAGACGAACGCGTGCGCGCCGAACACGAAGAAGATCGCCATCGCCACCCACGGGCGGGTGGTCAGCGCGAGGCCCAGGTGGGTCAGGGTCTCCAGCACCAGCCCGATCCGCATCAGGTTGCCGAGGTTGACCCGTCGGGTGATCCAGCCGTAGGCGCCGGTGGCAGCGAGCCCGCCGACCGCGCTGACCGTGGTGAGCAGGCCGTAGCCGACCTCGCCCATGCCGAGCCGCCGGGTGGCGTACAGCACGAGCACCGACCAGGCGGCGCCGAACGTGATGTTGAAGGTGAAGATCGTCAGCACGAGGGTCCGGACGGCCGCGTGGTGCACGGTCCACCGGAAGCCCTCGGCGATGTCCTGCCACAGGTGCGGGCGCTGCTCCGGGTCGCGCGGGTGCGCGGGCAGCGCGATCCGGGTCACCAGCACGGCGGCGAGCGCGACGACCACCGCCTCGCTCGCGAACGGCCACAGGCTGCCCGCGGCGAAAAGCGCGGCACCGATCGGCGGGCCGGCCAGCTGGTTCACCGTGATGAAACCGGTCTGCAGCCGGGCGTTCGCGACCGTGAGGTCGCGCCGGGAGACCAGCATCGGCAGCAGGGTCTGCGAGGAGCCGTCCGCGAACACCTCGGCGGTGCCGAGCACGAACAGCGTGACCAGGGCGACGCCGATGGTCACCCGGTCTGTCGCGATCGTCGCGACCAGCACGGTCAGCACCAGGGCGCGCAGCACGTCGACCACGACGATGATCCGCCGGCGGTCCCACCGGTCGGCCAGCGCACCCGCGAGCAGCCCGAGCAGCAGGGGAGGCAGCCACTGCAACGTGGCCGCCAGCGCGACCAGCCGGGCGTCGTCGGTCAGCGAGGCCACCAGCAGCGGTCCGGCCGCCAGCGCGATGCCGTCGCCGAGGTTGCTCACCCAGGAGGAGGCCAGCAGCCAGCGGAACGGGGTGCCGAGCCGCCCGGGCACCAGGGTCTCGACGAGGCGGCTCACAAGAGCGAGACGATATCGGCACCGTGGCAGGCCGGCCATCGGATTCCGGCTGGCTAGGATCGTCCGCTGTGAAGCGTGCCGGGGGATGGGGTCGGTCGACGGCCGAGGCCTACCGCGAGGTCCGGCTGCGGCGGTCCCCGGCCGACCTGCTCACCCTGGCGACCGCCGCGCTCGTCGTGCTGCTGGGGGTGCTCGGCGCCCGGGTCGCGGACAGCACGGTGGCCGGGGTGAACGCGGACCTCACCGAGGGGTTCGCCCGGTTCTCCCGCCCGGTCGCGGTCGCGGTGCTGGTCGGGGTGCAGATCGCCTACCTCGCGCTGGTGGTCGGGGCGCCGGTGGCGCTGCTGGCCCGGCGGCGGTTCCGGCTGCTGGCCCGGTGCCTGCTGGCGCTGGTCGCCGCGCCGGTGCTGTTCGCGCTGCTGCGCCGCTGGCTCGGCGACGGCTCCGCGGGCCCGCTGGTGCCGCTCGTGGACGACACCCGCTCCGGGGTGGACTGGCCGCCGACCCCGCTGGTCGCGGCGTTCGCCGCCGTCGCGGTGGTGCTCGGGCCGGCATTCTCCCGGTGGTGGCGGCGGACGGTGTGGGCGCTGCTCGCCCTGCTCGCGCTGACCCGGGTGGCGACCGCCAGCGCGGCCCCGCTGGACGTGGTGCTGGCGATCGGGGTCGGCGCCGGCACCGGGGCGGCGCTGCTGCTGGTGCTGGGCCGCAGCGGGTACGTGCTGACCTCCGACGGGGTGCGCGCGGTGCTGCTGACCGGCGGGCTGCCGGTCACCGCGGTCGAGCGGATCGGTGGGCGCCCGGTGGCGTACCGGGCGGTACCCGTCGTCGTGCCGGAGCACCCGGCCGGCACCGTGGACGTGATGGTGCTGGACGAGCACGACTGGCAGGTGGACCGGCTGACCCGCGCCTACCGCCGGGCCCGCTGGCGCGGGGTCGGCGACGACTCCCCGTTCGCCTCCCCGGGGCGCGCGGTGGCGAACGAGGCGATGGTCGGTCTGCTGGCCGCCTCGCGCGGGGTCCGGGTGCCGGCGGTCCGCGCGGTCGCGCGCGGGCCGCGGGGCGAGGCGCTGCTGGCCACCGACACCGTCGCCGGCCGGACGCTGGCGGAGCTGGCGCCCGAGGAGGTCACCGACGAGCTGCTGGTCCGGTGCTGGGAGCAGGTCGGTCTGCTGCGGGCGGCCCGGGTCGCGCACCGCCAGCTCGACACGGCCCACCTGCTGCGCGCCGAGGACGGCTCGGTCTGGATCTGCGGCCTGGACCGCGGCGAGCCGGGCGCGCAGGACGCGCTGCTGGCCGGCGACGTCGCCGAGCTGCTGGCGGCGACCGCCGCGATCGTCGGACCGGTGCGCGCGGTGGCCGCGGTCGACCGGGTGCTCGGCACCGGCGTGCTGTCCGAGGCGCTGAGCCGGCTGGTGCCCGCTGCGCTGACCGGTCCCACCCGCCAGGCGCTGAAGAGCGCGGACGACGGCCTGGCGCCGCTGGTCGAGCAGGTCTGCCTGGCGACCGGGGTCGAGAAGCCGACCTTCGAGGACGTCGAGCGGATCAAGCCGCGCGTGCTGCTGATGGGCGTGATGCTCGGTGCCGCCGTGTACTTCCTCGCCCCGCAGCTGACCGACCTGCCCGCGATGGTGCAGGCCGTGCAGGACGCCGACCTGCGCTGGGTGCCGGCCGTGCTGCTCGCCTCGTTCGCGACCTACGTCGGTGCGGCCCTCGGGCTGGCCGGCGGCACACCGGGCCGGGTGTCGGTGCCGGAGGCGACCGGGGTGGCGCTGGCATCCTCGTTCGTGGCGACGTTCTCGCCGCCCGGCGTCGGCCAGGTCGGGCTGAACATCCGCTACCTGCAGAAGCGTGGCTTCCCGACGGCGGTCGCCGTCTCGGCCAGCGCCGCGAAGGAGACCGCGGTGATGACGGTGCACCTGCTGCTGCTCGCGGCCTGCGCCGTCTGGGCCGGCTCGTCCGGCGTGCTGGCGGGCGAGCTGCAGAAGCTGCCGCCGCTCGGCGTGATCGCGGCGGTGGTCGGCGCGGTGCTCGGTGTGGTCGGGCTGACCATGATGCTGCCGCGGGTCCGGGCGATGGTGGCGACCCGGCTCGTGCCGGCCGTGCGGTCCTCCGCCGAGGCGATGCAGGGCGTGCTGGGCGACCCCGCCAAGCTCGCCACCCTGTTCGGCGGCGTGGTGCTGCTGCCGCTCGGCTACGCGGTCTGCCTGTACGTCTCGGTGCGCGCGGTCGGTGCCGACGCGAGCTTCGCGGCGGTGGCGCTGGTCTCGCTGACCGCGGGCACGGTGGCGCAGGCCGCGCCGACCCCCGGCGGCATCGGTGCGGTCGAGGCGGTGCTGCTGGCCTCGCTCACCGGGATCGGCGTGCCGGCCGGCCCGTCGCTGGCGGCCGTGCTGGTGTACCGGCTGGCGACGTTCTGGCTGCCGATCGCCCCGGGCGCGGTGGCGTTCCGCTCGCTCACCCGGCGCGAGGTGCTCTGACGGCGCCCTACGGCACGACCGTGACCGGCCAGCGTGCACCGCGGACCAGCCGCACCGCGATCGAGCCGGCCACCCGGTGCCCGAGGCTCTCCGAGGAGCCGACCACCACGCAGTCCGCGTGCAGCTCGTCCGCCACCTCGGACAGCACCTGGTAGGGGTCGCCGGCACGGACCAGCAGCTCGATCGCGACCCCCTCGGTCACGGCCTCGGTGCGCGCCTGCTCCAGCGCCTGCTCGATCCGGTCCTGCTCGTGCAGCGCCATCGCCCGGCTGGCCCCGGTGGTGTCCATGAACCCGGCCAGCCCGCCGGCCGGCACCCGCGCGTACACGACGACCAGGCGGGTGCCCCGTCGTCGCGCCGAGCCCACCGCGTACGCGGCCGCCCGCAGGGAGGTCTCCGACCCGTCGACGCCGACCACGATCGCCGACCGGGACCCGTGCCCGGACATCTGCTCACCACCTTCGTGCCGGGGTCGAGGCTACCGGCCCGGTCGGCGTGCGAGGTGGGTCTTCGTCCCTGCCGGGGCGCCCGGCTTCAGCCGAGCAGGTGCAGGTCCTCGATCGGGTTCAGCCGGTAGCCGACGCCGCGCACCGTGGTGATCAGCCCGTCCAGCCCGGACTTCGCCCGCACCCGGCGCACGTGCACGTCCACCGTGCGGGTCGCGGGGGACAGGGTCTGGCGGTGCCAGGCCGCCTGGTACAGCTCGTCCCGGGTGACCACCCGGCCGGCCGCGCGGGCGAGGTACAGCACGAGGTCGAACTCCTGCAGCGTGAGCGGCACCTCCGCCCCGTTCACCAGCAGCCGGCGCCCCGGCGCGTCGATCAGGACCACCGGTCCGAGCGGCAGCCCGGCCAGCAGCCGCTCGAAGTCGTGGATCTGCCGGGCGGTCTCGGCATCCACCGGGATCCGCGCCTCGGTGACGGCGGTCAGGCCCGCTGCGGCCGGCCCGACGGTGCGATCGGGCGTGGCGGTGCGGGTGTGCGGGGCGAGGGGGGCACCGGCGCGGCCGTGGTCGACGGGCAGCGCGGTGCGGGGTCGGGCGAGGGGCTGGACGGACATGACGGTGCTCCATGGGTCGATCCGCTGCGCAGGGCACGGCGGCGCGGGACGCGAGAGGTCCCGCCGGGGCTGCTGACGGCTGGGGTGGCGGTCAGGCCCGACAGAGCTGGAGCGCGCACGCCCGTGCGGGCCGCGCGGTGCGGCTCGGACGGGGTGCGGTCGTCATGTCGGCGAGTGTGTCAGACAGGGGGCCGGCTGCGAACCCGTCGCGGCCGGCGTCTCAGGGTGCGGACGGATGTGTCCGGCTCAGCCGGCGGGCTGCGTGGTCGTCGTACCGGTGGGCGTGCCGGTCGCGCCGTCGGTGCTGCCGGCGTCGTCGGTGGTCGGCTCGACCGCCGGCCACTGCACCCGGTCGTGCACCGTGGCGGAGCCGTCGGTGCCGATCTCGATCAGCTGCCAGTCCAGGACCTGCCGGGTGGTCGGGTCCCACCGGAGCACGGTCATCTCCGCCGTGCCGTTCAGCGGACCGATCCGTGGCTCGTTCTCCACCGCCCCCGCCGTCGAGGACGAGGTGTACCGGATGCCCTCGCCGATCTGCTCCGGGTCGGTGCGCACGTGCATGTGCCCCGAGACCATCGCCGGCACGCAGCCGTCGGCCAGCAGCGTGGTCGCGGCCCGCGGGTTGTGGAACAGCACCAGGTCCACCCCGTCCGGGTCCGAGCAGGCGACGTCGGACAGCCGGGTGCCGAGGTCCGCGTACGACTCGTCCTGCTGGGTGGCCTCGGTCAGCCGGCTGGCCTTCGGGTCGCTGTCGCCGAGGATCCGCAGCCCCTGCACCTCGACCACGCCGCCGTCCAGCACGATCGCACCGGCGTCCGCGTACTGAGCGGTGGTCTGCTCGGAGTCGTGGTTGCCTGCCGCGGTCACCAGGTCGACCCCGTCCGGGACGGCGCGCGCGATGGTGCTCACGCAGTACTGCTCGACCGAGGTGCCGTTCATCGTCGTGTCGCCGGCGTCCAGCACCACCTGCGCGCCGGACAGCTCGACCATCGAGGTGATCAGCGGGGCCATCCCGACGTTGCAGTGCAGGTCGCTGATCACCAGCAGCGTCACCGGCTCGGCCGCGGGCGCAGTGGCGTCCGAGGTCGAGGTCGCGGCTGCGGTCGCCTGGTCGGACGCGGCGGCCGAGGTGCCGTCCTGCGCCGACGCGCCCGAGGTCGCGCTGGCGGAGCCGGCGTCCGCGAGGGCGGTGGCCTCGTCCGTGACCGTCGCGTCCTGCGCGGCCGGCTGCTGCGCCTGCCACGCGTCCCACGCGGCGACCAGCGCCTCGTCCGCCCCTCGGTAGAACTCCTCGTTCTCCCGGTAGGCCCGCACCACCAGGGCGCCGTAGGTGTCGATGATCCCGCCGAGGCGACCGGTGATCCGGGCACCCTCCAGCGGCGTGCCGTCGAACACGGCCGTCGCCTGCCCGACCTGCGCGCGCCCGGCGGCCGCACCGGCCTGGCTCGCCGTCACCCCGGCGCCGACCAGCAGCACCACCATCGTGGCGGCCACGGCCTCGCGACGGTGCGCGGTGACGGCGGCCAGGATCTCCCGGCGCCGGGCCGGGCCGAGCAGCGCGCGCGCCGCCCAGCCCGCCGCGAGCAGCACCAGCAGCATCACCCCGGTGCGGGCGAGCGCGTCCAGCACCAGCGCCCGGGCGGCGTCTTGGATCGTCGACTGCGGCGCGGCGAAGAACTGCAGGTAGCTCTGCAGGTCGCTGCTCAGCGCCGTCAGGGTGTCGATGTCCTCCAGCGCGTCGACGTCCTCGGGGATCTCCTGGACCGTCACCCGCACGCCGAGCGCCAGCGGCAGCGGCGAGTCGATCACCAGCGTGCCGAACGGACCCAGGTCGACCGTGACCGAGGAGTCCGTGGTCACCTCGTACCGTGCCTCGTGCGGACCGAGGCTGGACTCCGCGGCGGCGTTCGTCACCCCGATCACCAACGAGACCAGCAGCGCCACCAGGCCGAGCCCGAGCCAGCGGCCCCACCGACGGCGACGGACCCCGGGCGGCGGCTTCGGCCGTCCGGGCCGGCGCCCCTGCAGCCGGGCGAGCACGCCGGACCTGCCGGGCGCCGGCTGCTCGGGGCGGTCGTCGGGGGCGAGGTGGTCGTCGGCTGAGGTCATCGTGCCCGAGCGTAGACGTGCCCGACCGTCCCGTCGCCCGGCCGCCGTGCGGGACGTGCGACCTGTCCGGCGCCGTGCTATCCCAGAGCCTGTGCCGACCCCCGCCGAACACCCCGCCGACCCGCTCACCGATCACGGTGCCGACCAGGTCGCCGACCACCCTGCCGACCACGCGGCCGGTGCGGGCAGCGCTCCGCCCGCCGAGAGCACCACGACCGTGCTGGTCGCCCTGGGGGCGAACGTGCTGGTCGCGCTCGCCAAGACGGTCGCGGCCGTGCTCACCGGTGCGGCCGCGATGCTCGCCGAGGCGGCGCACTCCTGGGCAGACACCGGCAACGAGGTGTTCCTGCTGGTCGCTCAGCGCCGCGCGGCCCGCCCCGCCGACCGCTCGCACCCGCTCGGCTACGGCCGCGAGGTCTACGTCTGGTCGCTGTTCGCGGCGATCGGCCTGTTCGCCGTCGGTGCCGGCGTCTCGGTGACGCACGGCGTCCAGGAGCTCGTGCACCCCGAGCCGGCCGACTCGTTCCTGGTCGCGTACGTGGTGCTCGCGGTGGCGTTCGTGCTGGAGGGCGTCTCGTTCCTGCAGGCGTGGCGCCAGGCTCGTCGGGCGGCCGCGAGCCGGGACCGGGACCTGTGGGAGCACGTGCTGGAGACCTCCGACCCGACGGTGCGCGCGGTGTTCTTCGAGGACGCTGCCGCGCTGGTGGGCATCGTGATCGCGGCCGCAGGCATCGCGGCGCACCAGATCACCGGGTCCACCGTGCCGGACGCGGTCGGCTCGATCCTGGTCGGGGTGCTGCTCGCGGTGGTGGCGGTGGTGCTGATCGACCGCAACCGCCGGTTCCTGGTGGGGGAGAGCGCGGACCCGGACCTGCAGCGAGCCGCCGTGCGGGCGCTGCTCGACCAGCCCGAGGTGGCGCGGGTGACCCAGCTGCGCCTGGAGGTGGTCGGTGCCCGGCAGCTGTTCCTGACCGGTGCCGTCGACCTCACCGGCAACCCGGCGGAGGACGCCGCCTCGCACGTGCTCGCCGCGCTGGAGCGCCGGATGCGGGCGACGCCGGGCGTGGTCGGCGCGGTGCTGTCGCTGGCCGAGCCCGAGGAGCCGTCGATCGGGGCGTGACCAGTGCCACCGCCAGGCGTCGGCTGAGAAATGTGTTCGTAACCTGTCGGTCGACAGGCGTAGTCTGGCCGGGAGAGCGCGACGCCCGCCCGGGAGCCCCGGGCCGCCCGTCGGCCGCGAGGTCCGCCACGGTCCCCACCCGGCTTCAGGCAGCTTCGTCGCGCCCTCCGTGGCACCTGGCACCCCGGGTCCGCGGTCCAGCACCACGCTCAGCCCAGTCGAGCACAACAGCCCAGGAGGGCCTCGATGAACATGTCCATCGCCCGTGCCGGACGTCCGTCCACGCGCATCCTCAGCGTGGCGGCAGCCGCCG
The DNA here is from genome assembly GCA_036404115.1 of Cellulomonas sp. Taxonomy (GTDB): domain Bacteria; phylum Actinomycetota; class Actinomycetes; order Actinomycetales; family Cellulomonadaceae; genus Cellulomonas. The sequence goes on along the minus strand of DASWPG010000064.1, from coordinate 53,386 downwards.
TGACGACGGTCGTCCTGCTCGCCGGCTGCTCCAGCGGCTCCGACTCCACCACGGACTCCTCCGAGTCCGCCGCGTCGACCTCCGCCGCGTCGACCGGCGACGCGCAGGACGTCCAGGTGATCGACCAGACGAACCTGCTGCTCACCACCGCCCAGGAGACCCTGGAGGCCCGCGGCCTGGTCGTCCAGGTCGCCGACGCCTCCGGCCAGGGCCGGACCATCGACGACCCGACCGAGTGGGTCGTGGTCACGCAGGACCCGATCTCCGGCACCGTCCCCGCCGGCACCGAGGTCACCATCACGGCCCGGATGACCACGGACCCGATCGGCTGACCGGAGCGGCTGAGCAGATCGGCTGGTCAGACAGGTCGTGCAGCGCTCTTCGCGAGGTCCGGGAATAATCCTTGGACCTCGTGTGCTGAGGACTGCGAGACTGAGGTCTCCCGGCCCGCGCGGTGGTGGCAGCATCCCATCGCGAACGGCCGGCCCGGACGCGGAGCACGCTCCCCTCTTCAGGGGTGGACGGACGCGGGTCGGGTGGCTCGTCACCGACGGTCTTCAACCAGGCCGAGACGGATCAAGCCGCGCGTGAGAAGGACAAGCGGGCGCGGCGGGCGGTGGCGTACGGATGCTGTCCTGGCGCTGACGGCCCCGGGGTCGACGGCTCGCACCTGGTGCGGGCCCGTCCCCCGGGGCCGTTGCCGTCCCCGCCTTTCTCGCTGCTCAGCCACGCCGCCGCACACCCCGCACGCTCTGCGCGCCCCGCCCGAGACCGGCCGGGGTGGGCCGCCCGCGTCAGCCCAGGCAGGGCTGCACCAGCCGGCGCAGGTGTGCGGCGTAGCCGCCGCCGAGCAGCACCGCGTGCATCCCCACCGGGTACACCTGGTGCAGGCCGACCCGGTGCTGCCAGCCGCGGCGCAGCGGGTGCACGTCCTGGTACCCGGCGAGCACGTCGTCCAGGTACGGGCAGCCGAACAGTGCCAGCATCGCGAGGTCGGTCTCCCGGTGCCCACCGTGCGCTGCGGGGTCGATCAGGGTCGCGCCCCGCGGCGTCCACAGCACGTTCCCGGCCCACAGGTCGCCGTGCAGCCGGGCAGGGGGCTCGTCGTCGTCCAGCGCACCGGAGCGCAGCAGGTCCGCCAGCTCGCGCAGCAGCGTGGCGTCCGCCGCGGTGAGCGTGCCGTTGCGCAGCCCGGCGTCCGCCATCGGCTCGATCCGCAGCTCGGCCAGGAATGCGCCCCACGTGTCGCGCGCCCCGGCGGGCGTCGGCAGCGGCTGGATCACCGGCCCGAAGAACCCGCCGCCGGACCACCCCGCGGGCGGGCTGCCGAACCGGGGCGCCCCGGCCGCGTGCAGCACGGCCAGCCGGCCGCCGAGGTCCCGGGCGGCGTGCCGGGTCGGCGGCACCTCGGTCAGCAGCTCCAGGTCGAGGTGGTGCGCGCCGACGTCCCGCACCTCGACCACCGGCGGGCCGCCCGGCACCCGGAGCCAGTCCAGGCCCGCCGCCTCCCAGGCGAACAGCTCGGGCGGCGCGTCCGCTCGCTGCTTGCGATAGGTGTCGGTCGGCACGGTCGGCTCCTTCGGCGTCCAGCCCGACGGCCGTGCGCACCGCAGCCCGCCGGCCCGATCTCTCCTCGTCGATCCTGCGGACCCGGACGTCCCGGCCGGGGGAGGCGCGCCGTGCTCAGACCGCGAGGCCGCCGCGCAGGTGGTCGAACACCAGGCTGGTCTCCGTGCTGGCGACCTCGGGCCGGTCGCTGACCTGGTCGACCACGAACCGCCGCAGCTCCGCGGTGTCCGCCACCGCCACGTGCAGCAGGAAGTCGTCCGCCCCTGCGAGGAAGAACACGTCCAGCACCTCCGGTCGAGCCGCGATCGTGCGTGCGAACGGCATCAGGCTCTGCCGGGAGCCCGCGGTCATCCGCACCGCGACCATCGCACGCAGCCCACGGCCGATCGCGGCCGGGTCGACCTCGGCGTGGAACCCGCGGATCACCCCGGCCCGGCGCAGCGCCCGCACCCGGGCCAGGCAGGTGGACGGCGCGATGCCGACCGCGGCGGCCAGCGCGTTGTTCGCGATCCGTCCGTCGTCCTGCAGCAGGCGGACCAGCTGCCGGTCGACGGCGTCCAGCACGAGCGGCTCGGGCTCCGTGTGCCGCCGATCGTCCGCCCGGCCGTCCGCGCGCGAGCCCGCTCGGCGAAGATCGTTCGGCGGTGTGAGAGAAGCGACACGGTGCGGCGCAGAAAGTTCGGCCATGGCGCCAGCGTAACGAAGCGACACACGGTGCAACCCCGCGGAAACATCACAAAGTTCACTCTGGCCACGAGCCGCACGTGGCTCGGCACGGCACCGGCAGCTGCCCCCGTCTCACCGCACCCACCAGGAGATCGTCATGAAGATCGGCATCCCCGCCGAGGTCAAGAACCACGAGTACCGCGTCGCGATCACCCCCGCCGGGGTGCACCGCCTGGTCGCCGAGGGCCACCAGGTGCTGGTGCAGGCCGGCGCCGGGACCGGTTCCGCGATCGCGGACGCCGACTACGCCGCGGTCGGCGCGCAGCTCGTCCCGACCGCCGCCGAGGTCTGGCAGTCCGCCGAGCTGGTGTGCAAGGTCAAGGAGCCGATCGCCTCCGAGTACGGCTTCCTGCGCGAGGACCTGCTGCTGTTCACCTACCTGCACCTCGCGGCGGACCGCCCGCAGACCGACGCCCTGCTCGCGTCCGGAGTCACCGCGGTCGCCTACGAGACCGTCCAGCTCGCCGACGGGTCGCTGCCGCTGCTGGCACCGATGAGCGAGGTCGCCGGGCGGCTGGCCGTGCAGGTCGGCGCCTACCACCTGATGAGCAACGAGGGCGGCTCCGGCCGGCTGCTCGGCGGCGTTCCCGGCGTCGCCCCGGCGCGGGTCGTCGTGATCGGCGGTGGTGTCGCGGGCCAGCACGCCGCCGAGGTGGCCGTCGGGATGCGCGCGGAGGTCACCGTGCTCGACCGGTCCGTCCCGCGGCTGCGCGAGCTCGACACGGCGTTCGGTGGCCGGGTGCGCACCCTGGCGTCCTCCGCGTACGCGATCGAGCGCGCCGTCGCCGACGCGGACCTGGTGGTCGGGGCCGTCCTGGTGCCCGGTGCCCGCACCCCGCGCCTGGTGACCGACGCCATGGTCGCCGCGATGCGTCCCGGCTCGGTGCTGGTGGACATCGCCGTCGACCAGGGCGGCTGCTTCGAGTCCACCCGGGCGACCACCCACGCGGCGCCGACGTTCGCCGTGCACGGCTCGGTGCTCTACTGCGTCGCCAACATGCCCGGAGCTGTGCCCGTGACCTCGACGCACGCCCTGACCAATGCCACCCTGCCGTACCTGTCCGCGCTGGCCGGTGCCGGCTGGCGGGCGGCGCTGGCGGCCGACCCCGCCCTCGCGGCGGGCCTGTCGACCCACGCCGGCGGGCTCTACCACGCCGGTGTCGCCGCCGCCCACGGCCTGCCGGTGCTGGCCCCGGCCGCGCTGCTGACCGACTGACCTCGTGCCTCGCCCGCCCGGCCCGGCGCGTCCGATGGTGCCGGGTGGGTGACCCATCGGGGTGACAGGGGCCGCTGACCTGGGCAAAGGCACGGAAATGTCGGGACAGTCCGCGGCGCTGCATGGCAGGGTGGCGGGATGGAGCCGTTCGAGATGACCGACGGGGTGGTCGTGCTGCGCACGCCGGACGCCACCGACGTGGACCGGATCACCGAGCTGTGCCAGGACCCGGCGATCCAGGAGTGGACCACCGTGCCCAGCCCCTACTCCCGCACCGACGGCGAGTCGTTCGTCGCGCACCTGGTGGCGGGCGGCTGGTCCGCCGGGACGGGGTGCAACTGGGCGGTCCGGGGTGCGGCCAGCGACGACCTGCTGGGCATGATCGGCCTCGCGCTGGAGCCGGTCGGCTCCGCCGAGATCGGCTACTGGCTCGCCCCCGCCGCACGCGGTCGCGGGCTGATGTCCCGGTCGGTGGCCCTGGTGCTGGACGCCGCGTTCGGCGGTCTCGGGCTGGACCGGGTGGTGTGGCGGGCGTTCGTCGGCAACCGGCCGTCCCGCCGGGTGGCCGAGCGGGCGGGGTTCCACGTGGAGGGCGAGATCCGCGGCGGGGCGGTGCACCGCGGCGTCCGGCGGGACGACTGGGTCGGCACCCTGCTGCGGACGGACCCGCGCCCCGCTCGATGAGCCCGGGCGGCCCCGGCCGGGCGGGACCGACCCCCCTGCCGGGCGCGGGATGTCGGCGGGGTCGGCCATGATGGCGGTATGACCACCACGTTCGACGACGACAACCCGTTCGCCTCCCCGTCCGCGCTGCCGTACGGCCTGCCGGACTTCGGCCGGATCCGCACGGAGCACTACCGCCCGGCGCTGCTGGCCGGCATGGCGGAGCAGCGCGCGGAGGTGGAGGCGATCGCGACGTCCGCCGAGCCGGCGACCGTGGCGAGCACGCTGGACGCGCTGGAGCGCTCGGGCCGGCTGCTGCACCGCGCGGCGACGGCGTTCTTCAACCAGTCGTCCTCGGACGCCACGCCGGCGCTGGACGAGCTGGAGGAGGAGATCGCCCCGCTGCTCGCGGCGCACCACGACGCGATCTACCTGGACCAGCGGCTGTTCGCCCGGGTGGACGCGCTGCACGCGCGCGTCGAGGCCGGCGAGCTGACCGTGGAACCGGACACCGCGTGGCTGCTGCACCGGCTGCACACCGCCTTCGTGCGGGCGGGCGTGCGGCTGGACGACGTCGCCCAGCAGCGGCTGCGCGAGCTGAACGGCGAGATCACCCGGCTGGAGACCGTGTTCGGCCGGCAGCTGCTCGCCGAGACGAACGCCTCGGCGGTGCTGGTGACCGACGAGGAGGAACTGGACGGGCTGCCGGAGAGCGCCCGTGCCGCCGCCGCGCAGGCCGCCGCCGGTCGCGGGCACGAGGGCGGCTGGCTGATCGAGCTGGTCCTGCCGACCCGGCAGCCCGCGCTCGCCCAGCTGCGGCACCGAGGGCTGCGCGAGCGGTTGCACACCGCGTCGGTGGTCCGGGGCGGGCGGGGCGGCGAGCACGACATCCGGTCGACGCTGCTGGACCTGGCACGGCTGCGCGCCGAGCGGGCCCGGCTGCTCGGCTACCCGCACCACGCCGCGTACATCGCCGAGGACGCCACCGCCCGCACCACCGCGGCGGTGGACGACATCCTCGGCCGGCTGGCACCCGCCGCGGTCGCGAACGCCCGCGCCGAGGCCACCGACCTGGAGGTGGCGCTGCGCCGCGACCTGCCCGGCGCCACGCTGCAGCCGTGGGACTGGGCGTACTACGCCGAGCAGGTGCGCCAGGAGCGCCGCTCGCTGGACGACGCGCAGCTGCGGCCGTACCTGGAGCTGGACCGGGTGCTGCACGAGGGCGTGCTCCGGGCCGCGCACGAGCTGTACGGGCTGAGCTTCACCGAGCGGACCGACCTGGTGGGCTACCACCCGGACGTGCGGGTGTTCGAGGTGCTGGACGCCGACGGCTCGGGCCTGGGCCTGTTCCTCGGCGACTACTGGACCAGGGACTCCAAGCGTGGCGGTGCCTGGATGAACAACCTGGTCGACCAGTCGGCCATGCTCGCCGAGAGCCCGGTGGTGGTGAACAACCTCAACATCCCGAAGCCGCCGCCCGGGGAGCCGACCCTGCTCACCTGGGACGAGGTGATCACGATGTTCCACGAGTTCGGGCACGCGCTGCACGGGCTGCTCTCGGCGGTGCGGTACCCGTCGCAGTCGGGCACCGAGGTGCCGCGGGACTTCGTGGAGTACCCGTCGCAGGTGAACGAGATGTGGGCGTGGGAGCCCTCGCTGCTGGCGGCGTACGCGGTGCACCACGAGACGGGTGAGCCGATGCCGGCGCGCTGGGTCGAGACGCTGATCGCGGCCCGTCAGGACGGCGAGGGCTTCGCGACCACGGAGTACCTGGCGGCGGCGCTGCTGGACCAGGCGTGGTACCAGCTCGCCCCGCAGGACGTGCCGACGGAGGTTGAGGAGGTCGTGCCGTTCGAGGTGGCGGCGCTGGCGGCGGCGGGGGTGGCGTTCGCGCCGGTGCCGCCGCGCTACCGCACGACCTACTTCAACCACGTGTTCGGCGGTGGGTACTCGGCGGGGTACTACTCGTACATCTGGTCCGAGGTGCTGGACGCGGACACGGTGACCTGGTTCGAGGAGAACGGCGGCCTGCGCCGGGAGAACGGCGACATCTTCCGGACGAAGCTCCTCTCGCGCGGCGGGAGCGTCGACCCGATGGCGGCGTTCCGCGACCTGCGCGGCCGGGACCCGGAGATCGGCCCGCTGCTCGAGCGGCGGGGTCTGGCCGGGGCCTGAGCAGCCCCGTCGGTGGTCCGGCGGGGGCCGGTACGGTGGGCGGCATGACCTCCACCGACGGCCCCCGCACGACCAGCGACGACTCCGACCGGTCCGGCACGTCGCCCGCCGAGGCCGAGGTCGTCCGGCTCTGCCGGGACCTGATCCGGATCGACACGTCGAACTACGGCGACGGCTCCGGACCCGGGGAGCGTGCCGCGGCCGAGCACGTGATGGGTCTGCTGACCGAGGTGGGGCTCGACCCGGAGCTGTTCGAGTCCGCGCACGGGCGCGCGAACGTCGTGCTGCGGCTGCCGGGCGAGCACCCGGAGCGTCCCGCGCTGGTGCTGCACGGCCACACCGACGTGGTGCCGGCCGAGGCGAAGGAGTGGAAGGTCGACCCGTTCGCCGCGGAGGAGCTCGACGGCATGATCTGGGGCCGCGGGGCCGTGGACATGAAGGGCATGGACGCGATGATCCTGGCGGTCGTCCGCCAGATGGCCCGCGAGGGACGGCGCCCGGCACGGGACGTCGTGGTCGCGATGTTCGCCGACGAGGAGGCCGGCGGCCGGTACGGCGCCCGGTACGCGGTGGACGAACGGCCCGACCTGTTCGAGGGCGCCACCGAGGCGATCAGCGAGGTCGGCGGCTTCTCGGTGGACGTCGGCGGGCGGCGCGCCTACCTGCTGCAGACCGCCGAGAAGGGCATCGCCTGGCTCCGGCTGGTCGCGGACGGGCAGGCCGGGCACGGCTCCGCGGTGAACCCGGACAACGCGGTGACCGAGCTCGCCCGGGCGGTGGCGCGGATCGGTGCGCACCAGTGGGACGTGCGGATCACCCCGACGGTGCTCGCGCTGCTGGAGGGGGTCGCCGACCTGACCGGGCTGCCGCTGGACGTGGACGACCCGCTGGCGATCGACCGCCTGATCGGGGCGCTCGGCCCCGCCCGTCGGTTCGTCGGTTCGTCGATCCGCACGCTGGCCAACCCCACCCAGCTGCACGCCGGCTACAAGACGAACGTGATCCCCGGCCGGGCCACCGCGACCATCGACGTGCGGCCGCTGCCCGGCGACCACGAGGCGGTGCTGGCGACGGTCCGCGAGCTGGCCGGCCCGCACGTGCGGGTCGAGCCGGAGCACCTGGACATCGGCCTGGAGGTGCCGGCGACGGGCGCGCTGGTCGACACGATGACCGACGTGCTGCGCGCGCAGGACCCGGAGGCCGTGGTGCTGCCGTACATGCTGTCGGCGGGCACCGACAACAAGTCGCTGGCCCGGCTCGGCATCACCGGGTACGGCTTCGCGCCGTTGCGGCTGCCGGCCGAGCTGGACTTCACCGCGCTGTTCCACGGCGTGGACGAGCGGGTGCCGATGGACGCGCTGCGGTTCGGCGTACGGGTGCTGGACGGGCTGCTGCGCGAGGCCTGAGCCGGCCGCGCCGTCAGTCCTCGGCCGGTCCGAGCGTGGACCGCACCCGGATGATCCGCCGACGCAGCCACACCCGGCGCTCGCCCCCGGTGTAGAGCAGCGTGCGGGCCAGCTCCCACCGGCCGTGCTCCGCCTCGTCGGTGAGCAGCCGGCTCGCGTCGCTGCGCGAGGTCGACCGGGGGATCGTCACCACGCGGTACTCGTACTGCCGGGCGACGTCCGTGCTGCCCAGCGGCCTGCCGATCAGGTTCCTGCGCGCCATGCCCACCGCCTTCGCATCGGAAACGTAGGTGTCATTGTGCCTGCCGCGGCGCTACGGTCAGGGCATGACGATCGATCCCCGCGCGGCGCTGGACCGCCTCATCGCTGCTCTCGAGGCGCACTACACGGCCGTGTCGACCCGCCGGGGGGAGGACGACCCCGCCGTGGACGACGCGTACGACGTGCTCGCCGACGCCTTCGAGGTGTACGACGACGCCCTGGGCACCGTGCACGGCGAGGCCACGCCGTTCTACCTCGCGGAGGAGGACGACGACGAGGACGACGACCCGGAGAGCGACGAGGACGAGGACGACTACCTCGACGACGGCGAGGACCACGACGACGAGGACGACCTCCCGGAGCGCTGACCGGCACCGCAGGGCCACGACGGGCCGGCTCCTCCGCACCACGGGGAGCCGGCCCGTCGGTGCGTGGCTCAGCGGCGCTCGGGGTACCCCAGCGCGGGGGCGCTCACCTCGTCCAGCGCGTGCAGGATCTCCGGCGGCAGCTCCAGGTCCTCGGCGGCGATCGAGGCGCGCAGCTGGCCGGGGGTGCGGGCGCCGACGATCGCTGCGGCGACCTGGTCGCGCACCCGGAGCCAGGCCAGCGCGACCTCCAGCGGTGCGCGGCCGAGCCCGGTGGCGGCGGTGACGACCGCCTCGACCACGGCGGCGGCCACCGAGCCGAGGTACGGCTCGACGAAGCCGGACAGGTGCGGGGAGGCGGCCCGGGAGTCGGCGGGCACGGTGCGCCGGTACTTGCCGGTCAGCACGCCGCGCCCGAGCGGCGACCAGGCGAGCACCCCGACGCCGAGGTCCGCGGCGGCCGGCAGCACCTCGCGCTCGATGCCGCGCTGCAGCAGCGAGTACTCCGCCTCGACGGCGGCCAGGCCGGGGTCCTCGCCGAGCAGGGTGGCGGCGCGGGCGACCTGCCAGCCGGCGTGGTTGGACACTCCGACGTAGCGGGCCCGGCCGGACTCCACCGCGCGGCGCAGCGTGCCGACGGTCTCGGCCAGCGGGGTGCGCGGGTCGGGGGTCTGCACCAGCCAGAGGTCCACGTGGTCGGTGCCGAGCCGGCGCAGCGAGGCGTCCAGGGTGTCCAGCAGCGCCCCGCGCGATGCATCCACCACGCCGCCGTCCCGGGTACGCCGCACCCCGCCCTTGGTGCACAGCACGACGTCCTCGCGCGGCACGACGTCGCCGAGCAGCGTGCCGAGCAGCTCCTCGGCGCCGCCGTCCGCGTAGGAGGCGGAGGTGTCCACCAGCGTGCCGCCGGCGTCGGTGAAGTCGCGCAGCTGCTCGGCGGCGTCCTGCTCGTCGGTGTCCCGGCTCCAGGTCAGCGTGCCGAGTCCGAGGTGGGACACCCGCAGGCCGGTCCGTCCGAGCTGGCGCAGTTCCATGCGTCGAAGGGTAGCCGGGCGCCGCCGGTCCGGAGCCGGGTTCGTGGGCAGCGCGGTGCGGGTCCGGGCGGCGCCCGGCGGATAGGGTGAGCACCCATGAGCATCTGGGAGGCGATCGTCCTCGGCCTGGTGCAGGGGCTCACCGAGTTCCTGCCCGTGTCGTCGAGCGCGCACCTGCGGATCGTCGGCGCGCTGATCGGTACCGGCGACCCCGGCGCGGCGTTCACGGCGATCACCCAGATCGGAACCGAGACCGCCGTGCTGCTCTACTTCCGCCGCGACATCGCGCGGATCTGCACGCACTGGTGGCGGGCGGTGCGCGGCGACCTGGGCGCGGACTGGCGCAGCCGCACCGGCGCACCGGTCGGCGGGCAGCGCGACCCGGACGCGCAGATGGCCTGGTTCATCGCGCTCGGCTCGGTGCCGATCGTGCTGCTCGGCGTGCTGTTCCAGGACGCGATCGAGGCGCCGTTCCGCAACCTGTGGCTGATCGTCGCGACCCTGGTGGTCTTCGCGCTGGTGCTCGACTGGGCGGACCGGAACGGGTCGGACGAGCGGGAGCTCACCGACCTCACCCCGAAGCATGCGGTCTACTTCGGCCTGGCGCAGGCGATGGCGCTCGTACCGGGCGTCTCCCGGTCCGGCGGCACGATCACCGTCGGCCGGCTGATGGGCTACACCCGCGAGGCGGCCGCGCGGTACTCGTTCTTCCTCGCGGTGCCGGCGGTGCTCGGCTCCGGGTTCTACCAGCTCGCCAGGAGCGCTGGCGACTTCGGCACGGCGGGCACGCCGGGGGTGGTGGCGACGCTGGTCGCGACCCTGGTGGCGTTCGTGGTCGGGTACGTGGTGATCATCGCGTTCCTGAAGATCGTCTCCACGTACTCCTACCGGCCGTTCGTGGTCTACCGGATCGCGCTGGCCGCCGTCGTGGTGCTGCTGCTGGTCACCAGCGTGCTGGAGCCGACCGCGGGCGCCTGAGCCGGCTCACAGCCAGCCGGACCGCCGGAACAGCCGGTACAGGCCGAACGACGCGGCGGCCATCACCACGAGCGACGCCGGGTAGCCGACCAGCCAGTGCAGCTCCGGCATGTGCCGGAAGTTCATCCCGTAGATCCCGGCGATCAGCGTCGGCACCGCGATGATCGCGGCCCAGCCGGAGATCTTGCGCATGTCCTCGTTCTGCCGGACCGAGATCCGGGACAGGTGCACCGAGAGCATGTCGCCCAGCAGCGCGTCGCTGGAGTCGAGGTGCCGGTCGACCTTGGTCAGGGCGGTGTCGAGCCGGCGCATCCAGCGCATGGTCTTGGTCTCGCGCTGCTGGTCGTCCTGCTCGGCGACCAGGTCCGGCAGCGCGGCGAGCAGCGGCACCAGGGCACGGCGGGTCTCGGCGATCTCGCGCTTGAGGTCGTAGACGTCGGCCGCCGGGTCGGGGGAGTCCTGCGAGAACACGATCTTCTCCACGTCGGCCACCGCCTCGCCGATGCCGACCTCGACGTCGACCGCGCGGCCGACCAGGGCGAACAGCACCGCCGCGAACACCTGGCTCGGGGCGTCCTGCGGCAGGTGCTCGTCGTCGGCGAGCCGGTCCAGCACGTCGTCCAGCAGCCCGGCCGGGCCCTCCTCGGCGGTGATCGTCACGTCGTCCAGCACCAGGGCGGCCCAGACGCCGGTCTGCACGTCGCGGGTCGCCGGGTCGTAGACCAGGGTCGGGCTGAGCAGGTAGCGGCCACCGCCCGGCAGCTTGCGGAGCTGCGGGTACCGCGGGCCGCGCTGGGCGCGACCGTTCGCCGTGCGGTGCACCGCGGACTCGGGGACGCCGGCCCGGCGCGCGGCGTCGGGCAGCAGGTCGATCGAGTCGACGTGCACCCACGCGGCCGGCGGCTCGGGACCGGCCAGCAGCGCGAGCAGGCCGTCCGGGTCGGTCTCTTCCCAGCCGTCCGGTCCGTGCACCCAGGCGATCTCCACCTGGGCATTGTCCGGGCGGACGGGTGGAGCCGCCGCCCGACGCGCCGCCGGGGACCGGACCTCACCCGGCTGGTCCGCGCCCGACCGGGTCGGCCGGTTAGGCTTCCTGCCGTGCTCACCTGGCCCGCCCCGCAGATCCCGCAGCTCCCCGGCCAGGGCGGCCCCGTCCGGGTGCGGGACACCTCGACCGGCGATCTGGTGCTGGCCGCGCCGGGCCCGGTCGCGACGCTGTACGTCTGCGGGATCACGCCCTACGACGCCACCCACCTCGGGCACGCGGCCACCTACGTCGCGTTCGACCTGCTGGTGCGCGGCTGGCTGGACGAGGGCAAGCGCGTCCGGTACGCCTCGAACGTCACCGACGTGGACGACCCGCTGCTGGAACGGGCGGCGGCGACCGGGGTGGACTGGCGCACGCTGGCCGCCGACCAGACCGCGCTGTACCGGGAGGACATGACGGCCCTCGGCGTGGTCCCGCCGGACGTCTACACCGGCGCGGTCGAGTCCGTGCCGGCGGTGGTGGACGCGGTCGAGCAGCTGGTCGCCGCCGGCGCCGCCTACCGGATCGGCGTGCCGGACGCCGACGGCCACGGTGCCGACGACGTGTACGCAGACCTGTCCCTGGACGCGGCCTTCGGCGCGGTGGCCCGGCTGGGCCGGCCGGAGATGCTGACGCTGCTCGGCGAGCGCGGCGGCGACCCGGACCGTGCCGGCAAGCGGGACGCGCTGGACCCGCTGCTGTGGCGAGCGGCCCGGCTGGACCCGTCGGGCGCACCGACCGAGCCGGGCTGGGACGGCCGGTCGCTCGGCCCGGGGCGGCCGGGCTGGCACATCGAGTGCGCGGTGATCGCCCGGGACGGGATCGGCCTGCCGTTCGACGTGCAGGGCGGCGGCTCGGACCTGCGGTTCCCGCACCACGAGATGAGCACGTCGCACGCCCGGCTGCTGGACTCCGGGCACGGCGCGCGCAGCCACGTGCACACCGGCATGGTCGGCCTGGACGGCGAGAAGATGAGCAAGTCCCTGGGCAACCTGGTGCTGGTGTCCCGGCTGCGCGCCCAGGGCGTGGACGCGATGGCCGTCCGGCTGGTGATCCTGGACCACCACTACGCGAGCGACTGGGAGTGGACCGGGTCCGGCCTGGCCGCAGCGGCCGCCCGGCTGGACCGCTGGCGCGCCGCGGTCTCCGGCAACGGCGGCCCGGACGCCTGGGACACGCTGGCCGAGCTGCGTGCGGCGATCGCCGACGACCTGGACGCCCCCCGGGCGCTGCGCGCGGTCGACGCCTGGGTCGATCGTGCGCTGGCGAACCGCCCGGAGGACACCCACGACGCGCACCTGGGTGCCCCCGGCACCATCGCCCGGGCCGTGAACACGCTGCTCGGCGTCCGCCTGTAGCGCCCGGACGGCGGGCTCTCCGCTCAGAGGCTCCAGCCGTCCACGGAGCGCAACCAGGCGTCCACCTCCACCGCGGCACCGTCCAGCACGTCGAGCTGCTGGTCCAGCAACACCGCCGTCGGCTCCGTGCCCGGTTCGGCCGCGACCAGCAGCGAGACCGTGACGTCCGGGTCGTTCGCGGTCGACATCGCGCCCCACCGGAGCTCGCTCAGCACGCTCTCGCCGACCGGCAGCACCTGGCGCACCGCCGCCGGGCTGCCGCTGGGCGTGCCGGTCTCGACGTCCGGCACGGGGGTGCCGGAGGCCCGCACGAAGGTGATCTCAGGGCGTCCGGTCAGCGCGCACGGGTGGTCGGCGGTGCTGGTGGCCCGGATCAGCAGGTAGCGGGTGCCCAGAGCGGCGTCGGTCCCCAGCACCTGCACGTCGATCTCGTCCGCGGTGCAGACCGGGGCGCTCGGGTCGTCCGGCCACCGGTCACCGGCCGCGGCCTGCTCGGCGATCGCCGGGTCCGCGGCCGGCAGCGCCTCGCCCACCACCCCGCCCTGCGACCGGAACGACGACTGCACGACGAACTGCACCCGGGTGCCCGCGGGCTCGCCGGCCGCCGCGAGCCGCTCGGAGACCTGCGCCACCCGGTCGTCCCCCCGCACCTGGACCGTGAGCCACAGGCTGCCGTCGGTCTCGCCCTGGTCGGTCAGGAGCACGCTGGTGACCCCGTCCCAGGCATCCACCTGCGCGACCAGGTCCGCGACCTCCGGGGTGAACGCACCGGCGGGGACCACGGCGCTCATCCGCTGCGCCGTGCTGCTGACCATCGTCAACGGCACCCCGAGGTCCGCCGCCGTCACCGCGACCGCGTGCAGGTCGTCCGCCTCCGCCACGGACACCGAGTCGCCCTCGCCCTGCAGCTGGACGCCGGTGACACCGGGCAGCTCGACCAGCTCGCGGACCTGCGCCAGACGTTCCGCGGGCTCGTCCCCGGTGCCGAGCGCGACCCGCACGGCGGGCACCGTGCCGGTCGCGTCCCGCCACACCGACGCCGGCGGACCGTCGTACCGCGCGACCACCTCGGCCACCTCGGTGCCGATCCGGACCAGGTCGTCCGTGGCGGGCGCGGTGGTCCGCACCGCGACGGCGATCAGGTCGTCGTCGTCCTGCTCCGGGACCACCTGCGTCACGCCGTCGATCGCCGCGAGCGCGTCCAGCAGCGCGCCGGTGCCGGTCTCCGTCCTGTCGCCGTCGGTCACGCAGCCGGCCAGCGCGAGCACCAGCGCGAGCACCGGCGCGGCGACGAGCAGGACGGGACGTCGGCGGATCACCCGGCCGACGCTAGCCAGCGGCGCCCGGGGCCGGTGCGGTCGCGGGCCGATCGGCACAGGACGTGCACAGGACGACCACGGCCCGGCCGGTGGCCGGTCCGGCACCGGGTCAGCCGCCGACGCCCTTGTCCCGGCGGCGCAGGTAGCGCTCGAACTCCTGGGCGATCGCCTCGCCGGACGCCTCGGGCAGCTCGACGGTGTCCTTGGCCTCCTCGAGCTGACGGACGTACTCGGCGATCTCGGAGTCCTCGCCGGCGAGCTCGTCCACACCGTCCTGCCAGGCGGCCGCGTCCTCCGGCAGCTCGCCCAGCGGCACCGGCTCGTGGGTCAGGTGCTCGATCGCGCCGAGCAGCGCCAGGGTGGCCTTCGGCGACGGCGGGTGGGCGACGTAGTGCGGTACCGCCGCCCACAGCGACACGGTGCGCAGCCCCCGGGCGGCGGCCTCGTGCTGCAGCACGCCGACGATGCCGGTCGGCCCCTCGTAGGTGTTCGCCTCGATGTCGAGCCGCTCGCGGACCGTCGGGTCCTCCGAGGTGGTCGTGACCGGGATCGGCCGGGTGTGCGGCACGTCCGCCAGCAGCGCCCCGAGGGTGACCACCGTGGTGACCCGCAGCCCGGCCGCGATGTCCAGCAGCTCGGTGCAGTACCGGCGCCAGCGCATCGACGGCTCGATCCCGTGCACCAGCACGATCCGTCGCCCGGACCGCGGGGTGTCGGCCACCGCGACGGCGGTGCTGGGCCAGGTGATCTCCCGGCGGCCGTCCGCGCCCGGGCCGATCACCGGCCGGTTGACCTGGAAGTCGTGGTACTCCTCCGGGTCGAGCTCGTCGACCTGCTCGGCGCCCCACACCTCGTGCAGGTGCTCGAGGGCCTGAGAGGCCGCCGACCCGGCGTCGTTCCAGCCCTCGAACGCCGCGAGCAGGATCGTCTCGTGCTCGGGGAGGCTCGGCTGCTCGCTCATCGTCTCAGCGTAGGTCCTGCGCGCGGGCTCGTGCGGCCGGTGCGGGCGGGGGCGCGGGGCGCGGGCGCTCCCGGGTGTCGGTGCCGGCTGGGACCATGGGGCGTGCCCCTCGTCCTCGTCGCCGTCGACCCCGCCCGCGCGGGCGGCGTGCTGCTGCGCGAGGCGGTCGACGCGGCGGCCGCGGCCCGGGGCGAGCTGGGTGGGCCGGTGCCGGTCGACGCGGTCGACCTGCCCGGTGCCGTGGCGCAGCGCGAGGCCGCCGACCCGCCGCGCTGGGTGTGGGACGACACCGAGCACTGGTACCCGGCGCTGCTCGCGGCCGGCGTGCGGGTCGCCCGGTGCCACGACCTGCGGCTGTGCCGGACGATCCTGCGTCGCAGCACCCGCTGCGCCGGCACCGAGGTCGCGCGCGGGCCGGACGGGCCGTGGGACCACCTGGTGGTGGGGCTGCCCGGGTCCGTCCCGGGCGGCACCGGGCTGCCCGGGGACCCTGGGACGGTGGCGCAGCCGGACCTGTTCGAGGCGCAGGGGGTCGCGGCCGGCCCGCCGGCACCGGTCGAGCCGCCGCCGGACGTCGCGGACGAGCTGCGCCGGCAGCTGGTCTCGCTGGACCAGGCCGCGGACGACGGCCGGCTGCGGCTGCTGCTGGCCGCCGAGTCGGTCGGCGCCCTGATCGCCGCCGAGATGCGGTTCGACGGGATGCCCTGGCGGTCCGAGATCCACGACGCCCTGCTGACGGACCTGCTCGGCCCCCGCCCGCTGGAGGGGGCACGACCGGCCCGCCTGCAGGGGCTGGCCGATCAGGTGGCGGCGGCGCTCGACCGGCCGGGGCTGAACCCGGACTCCCAGCCCGACCTGCTGCGCGCGCTGCGGGCGGCCGGGCTGGAGGTCGCCTCGACCCGCAAGCACGAGATCCGTGCGCTGGACCACCCGGTGGTCGCCCCGCTGCTGGAGTACAAGCGGCTCGCCCGGCTGCTGTCCGCCAACGGCTGGGCCTGGATGGACCGCTGGGCGCGGGACGGCCGGTTCCGGCCCGACTACGTGCCCGGAGGCGTGGTGACCGGTCGGTGGGCGTCCAGCGGCGGCGGCGCGCTGCAGCTGCCGACCCAGGTCCGTGCCGCGGTCCGGCCGGACCCGGGGCACCTGCTGGTGGTCGCGGACGCGGCGCAGCTCGAGCCGCGGGTGCTCGCCGCGATGTCCGCCGACGCCGCGATGGCCGCCGCCGGGCGGCACGCCGACCTGTACGCCGGTGTGGTGCAGGCCGGGATCGTCGAGGACCGGCAGCAGGCGAAGTACGCGATGCTCGGCGCGATCTACGGTGCGACCACCGGCGCCAGCGCGGCGCTGATGCCCCAGCTGACCCGTGCCTACCCTCGAGCGGTCGCGGTGGTGGAGGCGGCGGCCCGGGCGGGGGAGCGCGGCGAGCAGGTCACCACCTGGCTGGGCCGGTCGTCACCGACCCCCGGCGCCGCGTGGCTCGCCGACCGGCAGGCGGCGTCCGCGGAGGGCGCGGCCCCCGAGGAGGTGCGCGAGGCGAGGCGCCGGTCGCGGGACTGGGGCCGGTTCACCCGGAACTTCGTGGTGCAGGGCACCGCGGCGGAGTGGGCGCTGTGCTGGATGGGGCTGCTGCGCCGACGGCTCGCGACGATGCCCGGACGCCCGCACCTGGTGTTCTTCCTGCACGACGAGATCATGGTGCACGCCCCGCAGGAGGTCGCCGCCGAGGTCGCGCAGGCGGTCGAGGAGTCGGCGGTCGAGGCCGGTCGGCTGCTGTTCGGTGCGACGCCGGTGGAGTTCGCCCTCGACGTCGCGGTGGTGGACTCCTATGCTGACGCGAAATAGGTAGACCGGTCTACCTCGATCGCTCCGGAGGCGCCCCGTGCCCGCTGCCACCGCCCGCCCGACGCGGACCCCGGCACGCGCGCCGGCCCGCACTCCCGCGCGCGACCGGATCCTGATCGCCGCCGCTCGCCTGTTCTACGCCGACGGGATCGTCGCCACCGGCATCGACACCGTGACCGCCGAGGCCGGCGTCGCGAAGATGAGCCTGTACAACAACTTCGCCTCCAAGGCCGACCTGGTCACCGCCTACCTGGAGGCGCGGCACGCCGAGTGGCTCGATCTCTACCGGGCGCGGCTCGCCGCGGCGACGGACCCCGCCGGCCGGGTGCTGGCGGTCTTCGACGCCTACACCGACCACGCGCACCGGGCCGACCGGGCCGACCGGACCGACCGGGCCGACCGGACCGACCGGGCCGACCCGACCGACCGGACTGATCGGACCGACCAGAGCGACCGGGCCGACGCCGTCGGCGCGCGCGGCTTCCGGGGCTGCGGCCTGCTGAACGCCGCCGGCGAGCTGCCCGCGGGCGATCCGGGGCGGGACGTGGTCCGCCGGCAGAAGGAGCAGGTAGAGGCGCTGCTCGCGGAGCACGTCGCCGCGCTGCGCCCGGGCGACCCGGACCGCGCCGCCGCGCTCGCCGAGCACCTGGCCTACGTGCTGGAGGGCGCGATGGCACGGGCCGGCCTGGACGGGGAGGACCACCGGCTGCGTCGTGCCCGGGCGATCGCCGTCGACCTGCTGGCGCGCGCGTGAGCGGACCGGCCCCGGAGGCCGCCGGCACGTCCCGCGGCGCGCTGGCCGTGCTGGCCGCCGCGGCGCTGTGGGGCACCACCGGCACGGCTGCCGCGCTCGCCCCGGAGGTCGGTTCGCTCGCGATCGGCGCGGCCGCGATGGGCGTCGGCGGGCTGCTGCAGGCCGGGACCGCCCGGGGTGCGGTGCGCCGGTCGGCGCCGGTGCTGCGTGCCCGCCGGGGCGTGGTGCTGCTCGGGGCGCTGGCCGTCGCGGTCTACCCGTTGGCGTTCTACAGCTCGATGCGGCTGGCCGGCGTGGCGGTCGGCACGGTGGTGTCGATCGGGTCGGCGCCACTGGCGTCCGCCCTGGTCGAGCGGATGGTCGACGGGCACCGGCTCGGTCGGCGGTGGGCGGTCGGCGCCGCGATCGGGCTGGTCGGCATGGTGCTGCTCTGCGTCGCGCAGTCGGTGGGCACGACCGACGGGACGGGTGCCGGTGCCGGGGCCCGCGGCACGGTGGCCGGCGTGCTGCTCGGCCTGGTCGCCGGGCTGACCTATGCGCTGTACTCCTGGGTCGCGCACCGGTTGATGCGCGCGGGTGCGTCCTCGCGCGGGGCGATGGGCGCGGTGTTCGGGCTCGGCGGGCTGCTGCTGCTCCCGGTGCTCGCGCTCACCGGGGGACCGCTGCTGGCGTCCTGGGGCAGCGCCGCGGTGGGCGGGTACATGGCGGTGGTGCCGATGTTCGCCGGCTACCTGCTGTTCGGCTGGGGCCTCGCGCGGGTGCCGGCCAGCACCGCGACCACGCTGTCCCTGCTCGAACCGGCGGTCGCGGCGGTGCTGGCGGTGCTGGTGCTGGGCGAGCGGCTGGGGACGGCCGGCTGGGTCGGTGCCGCTCTGGTCGGTGGCTGCCTGGCGGTGCTCACGGTGCCCGGTCGAGGTGCGCGCGCAGGTCGGTCATCGTCGCGGTGAACGCCGCCTCCAGGTCGATGCCGTAGGCGTCCGCGAGCGTGAGCACCGACCACAGGCAGTCCGCGAGCTCGTGCGCGAGCGCCTGGTCCAGGTCCGCGTGGGGCCGGACGCCGGCCTTGCCCTGGACCAGCTTCGCGAGGTCGCCCACGTCGCCGAGCAGGCCCAGCATCAGCTCCTCGTGCGTCCACGACCGGCCGTAGCGCCGTTCTTCGAACGCGGCGTACCGGGCGCGGACGTCGCGCGCCTGCGCGATGAGCTCCTGGAGGTCCATGGCTCCATCATGGGCCGCGGCCCGCGAGGCGTCAGCGCCGGATCAGGGCCGGCCGGCGACCGGGTCGTCCTCGGCGCCGACGCCTGCGACCGGGCCGGTGCTGTCGGCGCGGGCGCGCGACAGCCGCCACACGTGCTCCAGCATCCGGTCGTCCACCAGCTGGCCGCCGCCGCCCTGCGGCACGTCGGGCTCGGCGCCCCGGACCTCGGTGTGCAGCTCCTCCATCCGGCGGTCCAGCTGCTCGGCCACCGCCGCCGCCTCCGCCAGGCTGGACGTGAGGTGCCCGGGCACCGCGCCGTCGTACTTGTAGTAGATCTTGTGCTCCAGGCTGGCCCAGAAGTCCATCGCGATCGTGCGGATCTGCACCTCGACCACCACCGGCACCGGCCCGGTGGACAGGAACACGGGGATCTCGATGATCGCGTGCAGGCTCTTGTAGCCGTTGGGCTTCGGGTGCGCGATGTAGTCCTTGACCGTGATCACCCGGATGTCGTCCTGCGCGGTCAGCGTGTCCAGGATGCGGTAGGTGTCGGCGATGAAGCTGCAGGTGATCCGGATGCCGGCGATGTCGGTCAGGTTCGCGCGGATCGCCTCGACGCTCGGCTCGACACCGCGGCGCAGCACCTTGTCCAGGATGCTCTGCGGCGACTTGACCCGGGACGAGATGTGCTCGATCGGGTTGTAGCGGTGCAGGTGCACGAACTCCTGCTGCAGGATCGACACCTTGGTCAGCACCTCGTCCACCCCGAACTGGTGCTCCATGATCAGCCGGCCGAAGTCGTCCCGGAGCTGGCGGGCGAAGGTCACCATCTCGGGCGTCGGCCGCTCCGGGACCGGGTCGGGCTCCGCGGGACCGGGGCCGCCGGGCTCCTCGGGCGTGCGGGGGGCGGGGGACATGCGGCACCTCGTTCGTCAGGGAGCGCCCGCGGGGCGGGAGCGGTCGTCGGAGCCACCATTGTCGCAAGACGTCGGGCCGCTCCCGGTGGGACCGACGGTCCCGGGGGTGCCGACCGGCAGGTAGAGCAGGTCGGCCGCCTCACGCGGCTGGAACCGGGCCGCGAAATCCCGGTCGTTCGGCACCCAGACCTCGTCCCACAGCCGGTCGTGGGACCGTCCGAGCAGCCGGTCCCGGCGCTGCCCCCGGCAGCGGGCCACCGCCGGGTCGGTGTCGCACCAGACGGTGAGGTCGAGCACGGGCAGCACCTCGGGGTGCAGCAGCCCGACCAGGTCGACCACCAGGACGTCCGCTCGCGGGACCGGCTCGGGCTCGCCGAGCCTGCCGGCCGCCCAGTCGTACCGCCGGAACCGGCTCGGCGTCCCGTCCCGGAACGGGCGCAGCACCGTCGCGACCAGCCGGGCCCGGTCCACCCCGTCCCAGTCGCTCGACCGGCGGTGCGAGCGGGCGGGGTCCAGGAAGTCGTCACCGCGCAGCCGGACGCTGCCCGGGAGCGCCAGGACCAGTGCGCGGGCGAGCGTCGACTTGCCGGCGCCGCACGGTCCGGAGACGCCGACCACCACCGGCCGGCCGGCCCGGACCGCGGTGCGCC
The DNA here is from genome assembly GCA_036404115.1 of Cellulomonas sp. Classification (GTDB taxonomy): domain Bacteria; phylum Actinomycetota; class Actinomycetes; order Actinomycetales; family Cellulomonadaceae; genus Cellulomonas. The sequence goes on along the minus strand of DASWPG010000064.1, from coordinate 32,967 downwards.
CGACGGCCGCGACCACCATGGCGATCTCACCCGTGCGGTCCATCCGGCCAGTATCGACCGACGTGCCGCTCAGGCGGTGGCGGCCAGCGCGGCGTCGCCGTCCAGCGCCGAGTCGATCACGCGCTCCGCCGCCGGCAGCTCGATCCGCAGCGCCACCGCGAGCTCGCCGGCGACGTGGGACCGCGCGGTGCGCAGCAGCTGGCCCTCGGCGGTCGCACCCGGCCGCACGCCGCTCCGGGTGAGCTCGCGGATCACCCGGCAGGTCTGGTCCGGCTCGCCGCGGCTGAGCCGCTCCTGGAGGTCCTTGATCCGGCGAGCCCACGGCTGCCGTGCGGGTCGCTCGGTCGAGGCGAGCAGGCCGAGCAGCTCGGCGACCCGGGCCGGCGTGCAGACCGCGCGCAGGCCGACGTCCTCGGCCCGGTCCACCGGCACGCTGATCGACAGCGGGCGGTCCAGCGTGGTCAGGTCCAGGTAGGTGCGGGTCTGCCCGCCGACGGTCCGCTCGACCAGGCGGTCCACGCGGACCGGTCCGTGGTGGGGATGGATGATCGTCTGACCCTGGCTGAACGGCATGCCTCGACCTCGCTCGTCGTGCGCACGTCCGGCTCGGCACCCCGGCTGCCGTGGCGGGCCGGGACGGCGTCGGCCCGCGGCGGTGCTGCCGCCGCGGGCCGGAGAGGCGCGGGCGGGGGCGGCCGGCACGGACCGGACGCCGTCCCCCTGCGAGCTCGACCCGTCCAGGATATCGGTGCACGGGCGGCGTGTTCGCTCAGAGCGAAACCGCGCACCGGGCGGTCCTGCTGGGGCGACTGCGTGGCCGAAGCGCGCTGACCTGCATCGTCACCCGCCGTTCATCCACCGGCCCGGGCGGGCGGCTAGCCTCGACGTCCATCGCACCTCGCACCTCTCGATCGGAGCCCGGTTTGTCGCACCTGCCCGCCGCAGTCCTCTGGGACATGGACGGCACCCTGATCAACTCGGAGCCGCTCTGGATGGCCGCCGAGACCGAGCTGGTGCGCGGCTGGGGCGGCGAGTGGACCCACGAGGACGGTCTGACGCTCGTCGGCAACCCGATGCCGGTCTCGGCGGCGGTGCTGCAGGGCCGCGGGGTCGACCTGCCGATCGAGGAGATCATCGACTTCCTGAACGGCCGGGTGGCGGCCGCGGTGGCCGCGCAGACACCCTGGCAGCCGGGGGCGCGCGAGCTGCTGACCGCGCTGGACGCGCTGAACGTGCCGCAGGCGCTGGTGACGTCCTCCTACCGGGAGCTCGCCGACCCGTTCGCCGAGGTGGTGGACCTGTTCTCCGCGGTCGTGGCGGGAGACGACGTGCGCGCGGCGAAGCCGGACCCCGAGCCCTACCTCACGGCGGCGGCGCGGCTCGGTGCGGACATCGCGCGGTGCGTGGTGGTCGAGGACTCGCCGAGCGGCCTGGCCTCCGGGGTGGCGTCCGGCGCGCGGGTGCTGGCCGTGGAGGTGTTCCGGGCGATCCCGGACCTGCCGGGGCTGAGCGTGACCGGCTCGCTGCTGGACGTCACCGTCGACGACCTGTGCCGGATCGCCGCCGGGGACGTGCTCGACCTGCAGCGCTGAGCCCGTCGGCGGCCTCGGCACCTGCGCGGCCGGTCCTCCGACCCCTGCGCGAGGACCCCGACGCCTACGCGGCCGGCAGCACGCCGATCGCCCGCTGCACCGCGCCGGCGGGCACCTCCGGCGGGGTGCCGCCGAACGCCGGGCAGACCGCCCGGTGCGCGCACCAGTCGCACAGCCGGCTCTGCCGCGGGCGCCACTCGCCGCTGCGCGCCGCCTGCACGATCTGGTCCCACAGCGACCAGATCCGCTGCTCCAGGGTGTGCATCTCCGCCTCGCTCGGGGTGTGCCGGACCACCTGCCCGTCGCCGAGGTAGACCAGCTGCAGCATCCGTGCCAGCACGCCGCGCTCGCGCCAGAGCACGTAGGCGTAGAACCGCATCTGGAACAGCGCCGAGCCCTCGTACCCGGCGCGCGGCGACCTCCCGGTCTTGTAGTCGACCACCCGGAGCGCGCCGTCCGGGGCGACGTCCAGCCGGTCGACGATGCCGCGCAGCTGCGGGCCGTCGGCGAGCTGGGAGCGCACGTGCAGCTCCCGCTCGCCGGGCTGCAGCCGGTTCGGTTCCTCCAGGGTGAAGTAGGTGTCGACCAGCGTGCGGGCGCTCGAGAGCCAGGCCTCGCGCTCCTCGTCCGAGGCGAACAGCCCGGTGACCTCGGGGGAGCGGTCGAGCAGACGGTCCCATGCCTCGGGCACCAGGGCGTGGGCGGCCGCGGGGGTGCGCTCGCCGAGCGGCAGGTCGTACAGCCGCTCCAGGACGGTGTGCACCAGGGTGCCGCGGGCGGCGGCGCTGCTCGGCGGCTCGGGCAGCCGGTCGACCACGCGGAACCGGAACAGCAGCGGGCACTGCTGGAAGTCGTTCGCACGGGACGGCGACAGCCCCGGGACCCGCGGCGCCGCGGCAGGGGAGGCCGAGCTGCTCGGCTGCGGGTCGGAGATCGTCACGTCGTCGAGGGTAGGCGGTACCGCTGACATCGCGGCCCGGACCGTGCGGGTACGCCGCACCCGGCACCCAGGCCGGACCCGTAACCTGTCGCCGTGGCACAGACACGAGGCTGGGTGGTCGCCCGGGTGGCCGGCGCACCGATCGTCCTGACGCCGAGCAGCGCGCTGATGGCCGCCGTGATCGCGCTGGTGTTCGCACCGTCGGTGCAGGCACGGGCCCCGCAGCTCGGCACCGGCTCGACGTACGTGGTGGCGCTCGGGTTCGCCGTGCTGCTGCTGGCGTCGGTGCTGGTGCACGAGCTCGCGCACGGCCTGGTGGCGCGCGCCCGCGGCCTGCAGGTCCGAGAGTTCGCGCTCACCCTGCTGGGCGGGCACACGGCGTTCTCGGGCGGCCGGGTGACGCCGGGCACGAGCGCGCTGGTCGCGGTGGTCGGCCCGCTGGCGAACCTGGTGCTCGCGGCGGTGTTCGGGCTCGCGGCCGGGGCCACCGACGTCGGTGGGCTGGCGCACCTGGTGCTGTTCTCGGTGGCGTTCGCCAACGTGTTCGTCGGTGGTTTCAACCTGGTGCCGGGGCTGCCGCTGGACGGCGGCCAGGTGCTGGAGGCGCTGGTCTGGCGCGTCACCGGTGACCGGCGCCGCGGTGCGGTGGTCGCCGGCTGGGCGGGCCGGGTGGTCGCCGTGCTGTTCGTGGCCTGGGTGCTGGGCGTGCCGCTCGCCGCAGGCAGCTCGCCGGACCTGGTGAACGTGGTGTGGGCCGCGATGATCGGGGCGTTCCTCTGGTCCGGCGCCTCGCAGGCGATCGGTGCGGCGGCCTCGGCGCGCAACCTGGACGCGCTGACGGTCGCCCGGGTCGGGGTGCCGGCGGTCGGCGTGGCCGCTACGGCGATGCTGGCCGAGGCGGACGCCGCCCGGGGGATCGCCCGCGCGGACGCGGTGGTGCTGCTCGCCCCGGACGGCCGGGTGGCGGCGTACGTGGACCCGGCGGCGGCGAACGCGGTGCCGGCGCAGGACCGGGCGCGGGTGCCGGTCACCGCGGTCAGCGTGACGCTGCCCGCCGGGGCGGTGGTCGACGGCTCCCTGCAGGGCACCGCGCTGGTGCAGGCGGTGGCCCGGGTGTCGCAGTTCGCGCCGGTGATGGTGGCGGTGGCGGACGGCCGGGTGCTGGCGCTGGTGCGCAGCGCGGACGTCGCGACGGCGCTGCGGACCCCTGGGCGCTCCTAGACTCGTCCCCCGTGACCGACGAGCGCAGCACCCCCGGAACCGCCAGCCCGACCGAGGCGACGGGCGCGCACCTGCGCCGTGGCCCGCTGCGGGCGGGCGAGCGGGTGCAGCTCACCGACCCGCGCGGCCGGCTGCACACCATCACGCTGGCGGTCGAGGCGACCTTCCACACCCACAAGGGCTACTTCCGGCACGACGAGCTGATCGGCGCGGACGAGGGCACGGTGGTGCGCTCCACCGGCGGCGTGGACTACCTGGCGCTGCGCCCGCTGCTGGCCGACTACGTGCTGTCGATGCCGCGCGGCGCCGCCGTGGTCTACCCGAAGGACGCCGGGCAGATCGTCGCGATGGCGGACATCTTCCCCGGCGCCCGGGTGGTCGAGGCCGGGGTCGGCTCCGGCGCGCTGACCATGTCGCTGCTGCGCGCGGTCGGCGACGGCGGCTACCTGCACTCGATCGAGCGCCGGGAGGACTTCGCCTCGATCGCCCGCGGCAACGTCGAGACGTTCTTCGGCGGGCCGCACCCCGCGTGGCGGCTGTCCGGCGGCGACCTGTCCGACGTGCTGCCCGGGGCCGAGCCGGCCGGCAGCGTGGACCGGGTGGTGCTGGACATGCTGGCGCCGTGGGAGAACCTGGACGCCGTCGCGGACGCGCTGGCCCCCGGCGGCGTGCTGATCGCGTACGTCGCGACCACCACGCAGCTGTCCCGGCTCGCGGAGGACGTGCGGGCCGACGGCCGCTACACCGAGCCGAGCGCCTGGGAGTCGATGGTGCGCGGCTGGCACCTGGAGGGCCTGGCCGTGCGGCCGGAGCACCGGATGATCGGGCACACCGGCTTCCTGCTGACCACCCGCCGGCTCGCGGACGGCGTCACGCCCCCTCTGCGCAGGCGCCGCCCGGCCAAGGGCTCGCAGTTCGAGGGGGACGCACCGCTGGTGGACGAGTCCGGCGACGAGGTGCGCACGCAGTCGGTGCGCCGGGTCGCCGACGAGGAGTGGACGCCGGAGGCCCTGGGCGAGCGTGCCGTCTCGGACAAGAAGGTCCGCCGGGTGCGCCGCGACGTGGGCCGCGACCTCTGACCCGGCCTCTGGCACCACCTCGGCCCGCCTCCCGCGGGTGATTGACAGCGGTGGTTATGGTCAGGGACACGCAGCCGCACAGCGCCGTGAGGCCGACCCCGCGATCGGAGGTACCGCGATGACCGAACCGGCAGCCCGCGACCTGCAGCGCGAGCTCGCGCTCCTGGCCGCGAAGAACGAGCGCCTCTCGGCGGCGCTGGTGGCGGCGCGCGACCAGATCATCGAGCTGAAGCGGCAGATCGACGACCTGGCCAAGCCGCCGGGCACCTACGCGACCTTCCTGGCCGCCCGGGTGGACGGCACCGTCGACATCGTGTCGGCCGGCCGCAAGATGCATGTCGGCGCGAGCCCCACGGTGGACACCCGCCGGCTGCGGCCGGGCCAGGAGGTGATGCTGAACGAGGCGCTCACGGTGGTCGAGGTCGGTGGGTACGAGCAGGTCGGCGAGCTGGTCACGGTCAAGGAGCTGCTCGGCCGTGAGCGCGCCCTCGTGGTCGGTCGCGGCGACGAGGAGCGGGTGGTCCGGCTCGCGGGCCAGGTGGCGGACGGCTCGGTGCGGGTGGGTGACGCGCTCACCGTCGAGACGCGCAGCGGCTTCGTGTTCGAGCGGGTGCCGCGCGCCGAGGTCGAGGACCTGGTGCTGGAGGAGGTGCCGGACATCGACTACGCGGACATCGGTGGCCTCGGCCCGCAGATCGAGCAGATCCGGGACGCCGTCGAACTGCCGTTCCTGCACCCCGAGCTGTTCCGCGAGCACGGGCTGAAGCCGCCGAAGGGCGTGCTGCTGTACGGGCCGCCCGGGTGCGGCAAGACGCTCATCGCGAAGGCGGTGGCGCACTCGCTGGCCGCGACGGCGGCCCGGGCGCGCGGCGAGGACGTCACGGACGCCAAGAGCTACTTCCTGAACGTCAAGGGCCCCGAGCTGCTGAACAAGTACGTGGGGGAGACCGAGCGGCACATCCGGCTGATCTTCGCCCGTGCCCGGGAGAAGGCGTCCCAGGGGCACCCGGTGGTCGTGTTCTTCGACGAGATGGAGTCGCTGTTCCGCACCCGCGGCACCGGCGTGTCCAGCGACGTCGAGACCACGATCGTGCCGCAGCTGCTCGCCGAGATCGACGGCGTGGAGCGCCTGGAGAACGTGATCGTGATCGGCGCCTCGAACCGGGAGGACATGATCGACCCCGCGATCCTGCGACCCGGGCGCCTGGACGTGAAGATCAAGATCGAGCGGCCGGACGCCGAGGGCGCCCGGGAGATCTTCGCGAAGTACCTGACCGCGGACCTGCCGATCCACGCCGAGGACCTGGCCGAGCACCACGGGTCGGCGCGCGAGGCGGTGGATGCGATGGTGCACCGCACGGTGGAGCGGATGTACTCCGAGGACGACGAGAACCGCTTCCTCGAGGTCACCTACGCCAGCGGCGACAAGGAGATCCTGTTCTTCAAGGACTTCAACTCGGGCGCGATGATCCAGAACGTGGTGGACCGGGCGAAGAAGGCGGCGATCAAGGACCTGCTGTCCACCGGTCAGCGCGGGCTGCGGGTGGAGCACCTGCTGACGGCCTGCGTGGCCGAGTTCAAGGAGAACGAGGACCTGCCGAACACCACCAACCCGGACGACTGGGCGCGCATCTCCGGCAAGAAGGGCGAGCGCATCGTGTTCATCCGCACGATCGTCCAGGACAAGAAGGGCGACGAGGCGTCCCGGCGGATCGAGAACGTCACCAGCACCGGGCAGTACCTGTGAGTCGCCGCCAGCGGTGATCGTGCGGCGGCGGGCCGGGGACCGCGCCGGGAGCCGACGGGTTCGTCCGGTTTCGCACACGGTTCCTTGGTGCCGGTCTCAGCGTTCGCACAGGAGCGCGAGAGTAGATGGTCGCGTCCTGTTCACCGTGCGTTCATCGAGGTGCCCATGCCAACCGCTGCACTGTTCGCGATCGACCTGGTCGCCATCGCGCTGCTCACCTTCGGGCTGTACTTCCCCCGGCACCGTCGGCGTGACCTGGTGGTGGCGTTCCTCGGCGTGAACGTCGGGGTGCTGGCGGTGGCGGGGGCGCTGTCGTCCAGCACGGTCGGTGCCGGGCTCGGCCTCGGGCTGTTCGGCGTGCTGTCGATCATCCGGCTGCGCTCGTCCGAGATCGACCAGCGGGAGGTGGCGTACTACTTCTCGGCGCTGGCGCTCGGCCTGATCGGCGGGCTCGGCTCCGACCTGGGGGTGCTGGCCCCGGCGCTGATGGCGCTGCTGCTGGTCGCGATGTACGTCGGCGACCACCCGCGGCTGCTGCGGCGCTACCAGAACCAGATCGTGGTCCTGGACGGGGCGTTCGGCGACCGCGCGGCGCTGGTGGAGCGGCTGGAGGAGGTGCTGGGAGCCCGGGTGCACAGCGTGACCGTGCAGCGGCTCGACCTGGTGGACGACACCACGACCGTGGACGTGCGGTTCCAGGTGCTCGACCGCCCCGAGTCGGAGCTGCCGGTGGTGCGGACGGTCCGGGCCGAGATGGTGCCGGGGGTGCAGCGATGACCGCCGTGGCGTCGCGAACGGACCTGCCGGACCTGCTCGGGCTGGCCGCGGTGGGCCTGGACGAGCTGAACGCCCTGGCCGCCCTGCAGACCCGGGTGGACCGCAAGTACGTGCTCCCGCTGGACGCCCTCGGCCCGCTGGTGGCGGCGCTGCCGACCGGCACCCGGCGGCTGGTGATCGACGGCGCCGACCGGTTCGGCTACGAGTCGGTGTACTTCGACACCCCCGGGCTGGACGCGTTCCACCTGGCGGCCGGGCGCCGCCGTCGCCGGTTCAAGGTGCGCACCCGCACCTACTGCGACACCGGCGGCAGCTGGCTGGAGGTCAAGACGCGCGGCCCGCGCGGCACCACGGTCAAGACCCGGCGCGAGCACGACCCGGCCGGCCGCACCGAGATCGGCGAAGGGCTGCCGTTCGTCCGCCAGGCGCTGCACGAGCAGGGCGTGCACCTGCCGCAGGACGTCAGCCTGACGCCCACGCTGACCACCCGCTACGACCGGCGGACCCTGTTCCTGCCGGACGGAGCGCGCCTGACCATCGACACCGGGCTGGAGTGGCACGGTGCGACCTCGGCCGTCGGCGTGCCCGAGCACGCGGTGGTCGAGACCAAGAGCACGGCCGGCGCCTGCGCCGCGGACCGGGCGCTGTGGGCGCTCGGGCACCGCCCGACCCGGATCTCGAAGTACGCGACCGGCCTGATCGTGCTGGACCCGACGCTGAGCGCCCGGCCCTGGCGCCGGACCCTGCGCCGCACGATCGCCCCCTGACGTCACCGACACCGACACACCGACCCTCGCGACCCTGGGAGACCCCCGTGCGACGTCCTCGACCCCTGATCGCCGGCTCCGCCGTGCTGCTCGCCCTGCTCGCGGGGTGCTCCAGCTCGTCCGGCTCCGCCGGCTCCGGCTCCGACTCGGACTCCTCCTCGACCACCACCGACGACGGCACCACGGTGACCGACGTCGCGGCCGGCTCGACCGCCGAGGAGGTGCTGGCCGCCAACATGACCGTGCACGACGCCGCGGACGACGAGGCTGGCTCCGAGACCGCCACCATCACCCTGGACGGCGACAGCGCGAGCAGCGACTCGGACGCGGTGAGCGTGGACGGCTCGACCGTCACGATCACCGCCGGCGGCACGTACACGATCTCCGGCACCCTGGACGACGGCCAGGTGATCGTGGACGCCGGGGACGACGACGTGGTGCGGATCGTCCTGGACGGCGCGGACATCTCGTCCTCGACCACCGCGGCCTTGGCGGTGCTCAACGCGTCCTCGGCCGTGGTCGAGCTCGCGGACGGCTCGGAGAGCTCGCTCTCGGACACCACCGCCTACGCCGACTCCGACGAGGCCACCGGCGCGCTGTACAGCTCGGCGGACCTGACGATCACCGGCGACGGCTCGCTGACCGTGGCGGGCAACGCGAACGACGGCATCGTCGGCAAGGACGGCCTGGTGATCGACTCCGGCACGATCACCGTCACCGCGGTGGACGACGGCATCCGCGGCAAGGACTACCTGGTGGTGAACGGCGGCGCGATCACCGTGACCGCCGGCGGCGACGGCCTGAAGTCCGACAACGACAGCGACAGCACCGCCGGCTTCGTGCACCTGGCCGACGGCGACGTCGAGATCACCTCCGACGGCGACGGCGTGCAGGCCGAGACCGACGTCGTGGTCACCGGCGGCTCGCTGACCGTCGAGGCCGGTGGCGGCGCGGGTGCGACCCTGACCGACGACACCTCGGCGAAGGGCGTCAAGGGCCAGGCCAGCGTGGTGGTGGACGACGGGGACCTGACGATCGACGCGGCGGACGACGCGCTGCACTCGAACGGCATCATCACCCTGACCGACGGCGACCTCTCCCTGGCCAGCGGCGACGACGGCGTGCACGCCGACGTCGCGCTGGACATCACCGGCGGCACCGTCACCGTCTCCGAGTCCTACGAGGGGCTGGAGGCCGAGGCGATCACCCTGGCCGGCGGCGAGATCGACGTGACCGCCTCGGACGACGGGCTGAACGCCGCGAGCAGCGCCACCGGGTCCACCGAGGACGAGAACGGCGACTGGGGCGGCCCGCAGGGCGAGACCTCGGGCTCGGCGACCCTGACCATCACCGGCGGCACCGTCACGGTGGACGCCGGCGGCGACGGCCTGGACGCGAACGGCAGCATGACGATGAGCGGCGGCACGGTCACGGTCAGCGGCCCGACCGACAACGGCAACGGCGCGCTCGACGTGGACAGCACGCTGTCGGTCACCGGCGGCACCCTGATCGCAGCCGGGTCCTCCGGGATGCTGGTGGTGCCGGGCACCGACGGGCAGGGCTGGGTGTCCGCGACCTTCGACTCGAGCCAGGAGGCGGGCACGGTGATCGAGGTGGTCGCCTCCGACGGCACCGTGGTCGCGAGCTACACCGCGGTCAAGGACGTCGCGAACGTGGTCGTCTCGCAGGAGTCGATCGTGCTGGGCGACACCTACACCGTCACCGCCGACGGCACCGAGGTCCTCACCGTCACCGCCGGCGAGTCCTCCGGGAGCAGCTCCATGGGCGGCGGCGGCCAGGGCGGCGGTCGCCCCTGACCCGCCCCGCACGATCCGGGCGGGCCCGCGCACTAGGGTGGCGGGCGTGAGCGTGCGCCGGGTGATGGGGATCGAGACCGAGTACGGCGTGCTGCAGCCGGACCGCCCGAACGCGAACCCGATGCTGCTGTCCAGCCACGTGGTCGCGGTGCACGCGGCCGCCCTGCGCGGCGCGCGTGCCAAGGCCCGGTGGGACTACGACGACGAGGACCCGCTGCAGGACGCCCGCGGGTTCCACCTGCAGCGGGCCGCCGCGCACCCGTCGCTGCTCACCGACGACCCGGCGCGTCCGGCGCCCTCGGGCGACGGCAGCGGCACCCTGCCCTCGGGCGACGGCAGCGGCACCCTGCCCTCCAGCAGCGTGCCCTCCGGCGCGGGCCCGACGAACGAGGTGTCCACCGGGGCCGCGCAGCAGATCTCCCGCGCCCTGCTCGACGAGTACGAGGACCCGGGCGCCGCGAACGTCATCCTGACCAACGGCGCCCGGCTCTACGTGGACCACGCGCACCCGGAGTACTCCTCGCCCGAGGTGACCAGCCCGCTGGACGCGGTGCGCTGGGACCGGGCCGGCGAGCTGGTCATGCTGGCTTCCGTGCGGGCCCTCGCGTCCGCGAGCGGCGGCGGGGTGCTGCCGGCCGTCACGCTGTACAAGAACAACGTGGACGGCAAGGGCGCCACCTACGGCACGCACGAGAACTACCTGGTCGACCGCGCGGTCCCGTTCGCCGAGCTCGCCGCCCGGATCACCCCGTTCCTGGTCACCCGACAGGTGTTCACCGGGGCCGGCCGCGTGGGCCTCGGCCAGCGCGGCGAGACCGCGGGCTTCCAGCTGTCGCAGCGCGCCGACTACATGGAGGCCGAGGTCGGCCTGGAGACCACGCTGCGCCGCCCGATCGTGAACACCCGGGACGAGCCGCACGCGGACCCGGACCGCTGGCGACGGCTGCACGTGATCATCGGCGACGCGAACCTGCTGGAGGTGGCGACCTACCTCAAGCTCGGTACCACCTCGCTGGTGCTGTGGCTGATCGAGCGCGCGACGGCGGGGCAGGCCCGCGACCTCGCCGCGGCGGTGGACCGGCTCGCGCTGGCCGACCCGGTCGCCGCCGTGCACACCGTCAGCCACGACCTGACGATGACCGCGACGCTGCCGCTGGCCGACGGCCGGCACCTGACCGCGTTGCAGGTCCAGCGGGAGTACCTGGACGCGGTCCGGGCCGCGGTGCTCCGGCTCGGCGAGCAGGGTGCGCACGTCCCCCTCTCGGCGCAGGGAGCACCGGCAGCACAGGCCGCGCAGGCGACCGACCCGCAGACCGCCGACGTGCTCGCCCGGTGGGCCTCGCTGCTGGACCGGCTCGCCACCGACCCGTCGTCCTGCGCCCGCGAGGTCGAGTGGCTGGCCAAGCTCCGGCTGCTGGAGGGCCTGCGCCGGCGCGACCACCTGGACTGGGACCACCCCCGGCTCGCGGCCGTCGACCTGCAGTGGTCGGACCTGCGCCCCGAGCGCGGCCTCTACCACCGGCTGGTCGCCGCGGGGGCCGTCGAGCGGCTGGTCACGGACGAGCAGGTGGCCGCAGCCGTCAGCACGCCGCCCGAGGACACCCGGGCCTGGTTCCGCGGGCAGGCGATCGCCCGGTACGGCGGGCACGTGTCCGCGGCGAGCTGGGACTCGGTGGTGTTCGACGTGCCCGGCGCACCCACGCTGCAGCGCGTGCCGATGCGCGATCCGCTGCGCGGCACCCGGGCGCACGTGGCCGAGCTGCTGGACCGGTCGCCGGACGTCGCGTCGCTGCTGGCCGCTCTGGGGGCCTGACCGCGCGGGCGTCGCGGACCGGTGACGCGCGTCGCAGCGATGCCGTGGGCGGCAGGGCCTAGGGTGGTGCCACGGTCGCACCCGGGTGGGGGCGACGCACGAGCCGCGGAGGTGGACGATGGCCGATCACGCTGGTCAGGAACACGTACGGGACCGCCGCGAGGACGACGAGCCCGCCGGCGACGTCGACGGGGCCGCGGCCTCCGCCCAGCAGGCCGCGCAGGAGCGCGACGCCGAGGTGGACGCCCTGCTCGAGGAGATCGACGACGTGCTGGAGTCGAACGCCGAGCAGTTCGTGCGCGGCTTCGTGCAGAAGGGCGGTCAGTGACGCGTGCCGACCGACCCGCGCGGCACCGGGCGGCTGCCCGACGCCTTCACCACCCCGGGATCGTCCTCGTTCGTGGACTTCCTGGCCGGCTACGCCCCGGACCTGCTGCCCGGGCGACGCGCCGCGCTGCCGGCCGGTGACGTGCCGCTGGCCCCGCACGGCACCACGATCGTCGCGCTGACCTACGACGGCGGCGTCGTGATGGCAGGGGACCGGCGCGCGACCATGGGCTCGCAGATCGCCTCCCGCGACATCGAGAAGGTGTTCCCGGCGGACGAGTACTCCGCCGTGGGCATCGCCGGCACCGCGGGCCTGGCCGTCGAGCTGGTCCGGCTGTTCCAGCTGGAGCTGGAGCACTACGAGAAGATCGAGGGCACCCTGCTCTCGCTGGACGGCAAGGCGAACCGGCTGGCCACGATGATCCGGGGCAACCTGGCGCTGGCCATGCAGGGACTGGCCGTGGTGCCGCTGTTCGGCGGCTTCGACCTGGACGCCGGCACCGGGCGGATCTTCTCCTACGACGTGACCGGTGGCCGGTACGAGGAGCACGAGCACCACAGCGTCGGCTCCGGCTCGGTGTTCGCCCGCGGCTCGCTGAAGAAGCTCTGGCGACCCGGCCTCGGCGCGGACGACGCGGTGCGGGTGGCCGTGGAGTCCCTGGTGGACGCGGCGGACGACGACTCCGCGACCGGCGGGCCGGACGAGTCCCGTCGGATCTGGCCGGTGGTGGCGACCGTCTCGGCGGTCGGCTACCAGCGGGTCGGTCAGGAGGCGCTGGGCGCGGTGGTCGCCGAGGTCGCCGCGGGTCGCCGCGAGCAGCACGCCCGCTCCCGGAACCCGGAGGCCTGACCCGAGATGACCATGCCGTTCTACGTCTCGCCCGAGCAGCTGATGAAGGACCGGGCCGACTACGCCCGCAAGGGCATCGCCCGCGGTCGGTCGGTCGTGGTGCTCGCCTACCGGGACGGGATCGCCTTCGCGACCGAGAACCCGTCCCGCGCGCTGCACAAGGTCTCCGAGATCTACGACCGGATCGCGTTCGCCGCGGTCGGCAAGTACAACGAGTTCGAGAACCTGCGGGTGGCCGGCGTCCGGTACGCCGACCTGCGCGGCTACTCCTACGACCGGCGGGACGTGAACGCCCGCGGCCTGGCGAACGCCTACGCGCAGACCCTGGGCACCGTCTTCACCACGGAGTCCAAGCCGCTGGAGGTCGAGATCGTCGTCGCCGAGGTCGGGCAGAGCCCGGCGGGCGACCAGCTCTACCGGCTGTCCTACGACGGCTCGGTGGCCGACGAGCACGGCTTCGTGGTGATGGGCGGGCAGTCCGAGCGGCTGCGCGAGGAGATCGCCGGCGCCTGGGTGCCGGACATGCCGCTGGCCGAGGTGCTGGGCCTGGCGGTGCGGGTGCTCGGTGCTCCCGCCGACGGCGGCGACGAGGACGACCGGCGGGTGATCCCGGCCGCGCAGCTCGAGGTCGCGGTGCTGGACCGCACCCGGCCGCGGCGCGCGTTCCGGCGGCTGTCCGGTGCGGTGCTCGACGAGCTGCTGGACCAGGGCACGCCCGCCTGACCTGCGCGCGCACGCTGGACGCCCGGACGGACCGAGGAGGACACGATGGACCGACGGATCTTCGGCCTGGAGACCGAGTACGGGGTGACCTGTGCGGCGGACGACGGCCGCGGGCTGTCCGCCGACGAGGTGGCGCGCTACCTGTTCCGCAAGGTGGTGGCCTGGGGGCGGTCCTCGAACGTCTTCCTGCGCAACGGCTCCCGGCTGTACCTCGACGTCGGCTCGCACCCCGAGTACGCCACCGCCGAGTGCGACGACTGGCGCCAGCTCGTCACGCACGACCGTGCGGGGGAGCGGATCCTTGAGGGCCTGGTCGCCGACGCCCAGCAGCGGCTGGAGCAGGAGGGGCTGTCCGGCCGGATCCACCTGTTCAAGAACAACACCGACTCCGCCGGGAACTCCTACGGCTGCCACGAGAACTACCTGGTGCGCCGGCAGGGGGACTTCTCCCGGCTGTCCGACGTGCTGGTGCCGTTCCTGATCACCCGCCAGGTGCTGACCGGTGCGGGCAAGGTGCTCACCACGCCGCGCGGCGCGGTGTTCTGCCTGTCCCAGCGCGCCGACCACATCTGGGAGGCGGTCTCCTCGGCCACCACCCGCTCCCGGCCGATCATCAACACCCGCGACGAGCCGCACGCCGACGCCGAGCACTACCGTCGGCTGCACGTGATCGTGGGCGACTCCTCGATGTCCGAGACCACCACCATGCTCAAGGTCGGCGCCACCGACCTGGTGCTGCGCCTGGTCGAGGCCGGGCTGCCGATGCGCGACCTCACGCTGGAGAACCCGATCCGGGCGATCCGGGAGATCAGCCACGACGTCACCGGCCTGCACCCGGTCAACCTGGCCACCGGCCGCACCGTCACCGCCGTGGACCTGCAGGAGGAGTACCTGACCCGGGTGCGGGACTGGGTCGGTGCCGAGACGGATCCGACCCCCGAGGTCAAGCAGGTGCTCGACCTGTGGGAGCGGGGCCTGCGCGCGCTGCGCACCGGTGACCTGTCGCTGGTCGAGCGCGAGCTGGACTGGGTGATCAAGTACCGGCTGATCGAGCGCTACCGGGCCAAGCACGGCCTGGAGCTGGACGACGTCCGGGTGGCCCGGATGGACCTCGCCTACCACGACATCTCCCGCACCGAGGGGCTGTACAACCTGCTCGCCCAGCGCGGGCTGGTGGATCGCGTCACCACCGACCTGGAGGTCTTCGAGGCGACCTCCGTGCCGCCGCAGACCACCCGGGCCAAGCTGCGCGGCGAGTTCGTGCAGGCGGCGCAGGAGGCGCACCGCGACTACACGGTCGACTGGGTGCACCTCAAGCTCAACGACCAGGCCCAGCGCACCGTCCTGTGCAAGGACCCGTTCCGCAGCGTCGACGAGCGGGTGGAGCGGCTGATCGAGTCGATGTGACCCGTACAGTTGGCGCGGAACCTGCTGGACGGCTCGGAAGGAACGACGTGCGACGACGTGTGGCCGCGTGCGCCGCTGCGGTGCTGCTGCTGATCGCGGGCTGCGCGACCAGCGACCCGGAGCCGCCGGAGGTCGTGGTGACCGGCGACGCCGGCAGCGCACCGACGGTGACCTACCAGACCCCGCTGACCGTCACCGAGACGGTGCACGAGACGATCTGGGAGGGCACCGGTCCCGACCTGGTGGACGGCCGGCCGGTGCTGCTGGACTTCTGGCTGGAGGACGCCACCGACGCGACCCTGGTCAAGGAGTCCTACTCCTCCAGCCCCACCCCGCGGCTGCTCACCGAGGAGGACCTCGGCAAGGACCTCTACGCGGCCCTGTCCGGCCAGAAGGTCGGCGCCCGGCTGCTGCAGATCAGCCCCGCGACCTCCAGCAGCGCGTCCTCCTACCCGACCGTCACCGTGCTGGACGTGCTGCCGACCCGGGCCTCCGGCGAGGCCGTCGCGCCGCGCGAGGGGCTGCCGACCGTCACCCTGGACGCCGACGGCGTGCCCTCGCTCACCCCCACCGGCACCGATCCGCCGACCGAGCTGGTGGTCCAGCCGCTGCAGCGCGCCACGTCCACCCAGGTGGCCGCGGGCGACGTGATCACCGTGCAGTACACCGGCTTCGTCTGGTCCACCGGCGAGGCGTTCGACTCCACCTGGACCAGCGGCAGCCCGGCCACGTTCAGCCTGTCCGACGTGCCCGCCTGGGAGGAGGCCCTGGTCGAGCAGTCCGTCGGCAGCCAGGTGATGGTGGTCGTGCCGCCGAGCTACGAGCTGGGCGCCACCCAGAGCGACGAGCTGGCCGGCCAGACCATCGTGTTCGTGATCGACATCCTGGCGACCCGCACCCCGGCGGCCGACGACGGCTCGACCACCGACGGGGCGACGTCGGACGGGGCGACCGCCAGCAGCTCGGCGGCCGCCGACGACACCTCCGGAGGCGAGTGAGCCGTGGTCGCGCTGCGCGTGGTGCCCTGCCTGGACGTCGATGCCGGGCGAGTGGTCAAGGGCGTGAACTTCGAGAACCTCCGCGACGCCGGCGACCCGGTCGAGCTCGCTCGCCGGTACGACGCCGAGGGAGCCGACGAGGTGACGTTCCTGGACGTCTCCGCGTCCTCCGGCGACCGTGAGACCACCTACGACGTGGTGCGTCGCACCGCCGAGCAGGTGTTCGTCCCGCTGACCGTCGGCGGCGGGGTGCGCTCCGCCGACGACGTGGACCGGCTGCTGCGGGCCGGCGCCGACAAGGTCGGCGTGAACACCGCCGCGATCGCTCGGCCCGAGCTGATCGCCGAGATCGCCGAGCGGTTCGGCAGCCAGGTGCTGGTGCTGTCGGTGGACGCCCGCCGGGTGACCGGCGGCACCCGGACGGACTCCGGCTACGAGGTCACCACGCACGGCGGGCGGCGCGGCACCGGCATCGACGCCGTCGGCTGGGCCGTGCGGGCCGCCGGTCTCGGCGCGGGCGAGATCCTGCTGAACTCGATGGACGCCGACGGCACCACCAACGGGTTCGACCTGGAGATGCTGCGAGACGTGCGGCGCGAGGTGCGCGTCCCGCTGATCGCGTCGGGCGGGGCCGGCACCGTGGAGCACTTCGCCGAGGCCGCCGAGGCGGGTGCCGACGCGGTGCTTGCGGCCAGCGTGTTCCACTTCGGCACACTGACCGTAGGTCAGGTCAAGGACCACCTGCGCGCCCGCGGCTTCGTGGTCCGCTGAACGGGCACGGGCACGGGCCGGGGTCGTCGGACGGGAACGTGCACAGGTCGTCGGACGGGCACGGGCCCGGCCGGCGGCGCCCGGATGACGCAGCCGCCCGGGCGGGGCACGATGGGGCGATGCAGCGGATCGGACTGACCGGCGGGATCGCGGCGGGCAAGTCGGTGGCGGCGGACCGCCTGGCCGAACGCGGCGCGGTGCTGATCGACCACGACCTGCTGGCCCGCGCCGCGGTGGCCGCGGGCTCGGCCGGCCTCGCCGAGGTGGTCGCTGAGTTCGGCCCCGGCGTGCTCGCCCCGGACGGCTCGCTGGACCGGTCCGCCCTCGGCGCGATCGTGTTCGCCGATCCGGCGGCCAGGCTGCGGCTGAACGCCGTCGTGCACCCCGTGATCCACCGGCTGGCCGCCGAGCGCGAGGCCGCCGCCGCGACCGCCGACCCGGCCGCCGTGGTGGTGCACGACATCCCGCTGCTGGTCGAGACGGACGGGGTGGACCGCTTCCACCTCGTCGTGCTCGTGCACACCCCCGCCGTGCTGCGCGTCGAACGCCTCGTGCGTACCCGGGGGATGAGCCGGGCGGACGCCGAGGCTCGGCTCGCCGCGCAGGCCGACGACGCAGACCGGCTCGCCGCCGCGGACGTCGTGCTGGACGGCTCCGGCGACCCGGAGGGCCTGCGGGCGCAGGTGGACGAGCTGTGGGACCGGATCACCGCGGAGCGCGCCGACGAGAGCGAGGTGGACGTCCCGTGACGACCGTGCTGGTCACCGGCTTCGAACCCTTCGAGCGGCAGCAGGTCAACGCCTCGTGGGCCGCGGTCCGCGAGGTCGAGGCCGCCTGGGACGAGCCGGGTACGACGCTGGTCGCCCGGCTGCTGCCGGTCTCGTTCGACCGCGCGCCGCTGGTGCTCGCCGGGCTGCTGGCCGAGGTGCGCCCGGACCTGGTGCTGTGCGTCGGCGAGGCGGGCGGCCGGAGCCGGGTCGGCGTCGAGCGGATCGGGATCAACGTGCAGGACGCCCGGATCCCGGACGAGGACGGTGCGCAGCCGGTGGACCGCCCGGTACGGGCCGACGGACCTGCGGCGTACCTGTCGTCGCTGCCGGTCAAGGCGTGCCTGACCGCGGTCCGTGCTGCGGGGGTGCCGGCCGAGGTGTCGAGCACCGCTGGCACGTTCGTCTGCAACACGATCGCCTACGTGCTGGGCGACCTGCTGGCCGACGGCGGCTCCGGGGCGACCGACGACGCGCGCGGCGGGTTCGTGCACGTGCCCCGGCTGCCCGAGCAGGTGCCCGCCGGTGCGCCGTCCATGCCGGCCCCGGAGGCCGCGGCCGGGCTGACCGCGGTGCTGCGCGCTGCGCTGGCGACCGAGGTCGACGTGCCTGTGCCGGCGGGGACGCTGAGCTGAGCTGTGCCGGCAGGGACGCTGAGCTGGGCTGTGCCGACAGGGACGCTGAGCTGGGCTGGAGGGTGCCGAGCCGGTCGGGGACGGAGCGGGGGCCAGCCGGTCCACGCTCGGCCGGCCGAAGGGGGTCGCCCCGCTTCGGCTTCCGGCGGCGGCGATCCGGCCTGCGATCGTGACGCGCTGGGTCCGCGAGGTCGGCCCGGGGCGTGTCAGTGGTCGGGGGTAGCGTCGTTCCATGGCACTTGACCAGCGCGATCACCACGACGCCGGGATGCTCCCGGCGCGGTCGGTCGCGCCGGTGCTCGCGGACCCGTGGGAGCTCGGCGGGCCGCTCTGGTGGCACACGATGGTCGAGGAGGGCGGCACCTGGTCGGACGTGGGAGGCGCGCCCGACCCGGTGCTCGACGGCGCGCACGACGGCGTCCCGGCGTGGGTGGATGCGCTGGACGACCCGGCGAGCGCGCCGTACGTGATCGATCCGGAAGGTGCGCTGCTCACCGACCCCGACCACCAGCTCGACACCCTGCTCGCGGCTCGCACCGGCCCGGAGTCGGCCGCGGTGCTCGCGCTGGTCGACCTGGCGACCGTCGACGTCACCGATCTGCCCGCCCTGGCCGTCGCGGCAGGGCGGCTGGAGGCGTGGGCGCACGCCGTCAGCGCGCGGATCGCCGGCGAGCTCGCCGACCGTCCGCTGATGAACCCCGCCTGGCCGACGCACGTCGGCCGGGTGGCTCGTCCGTGCATCGCGGCCGACGAGCTGGCTCTGCGGCTGAACCTCGGCCGGCGGAGCGCGGAGGCGCTCGTCGACGAGGGCACCGCCTACCGCACCTGCCTGCCGCGGACCGGGGAGGCCCTCCGGGACGGGCGGATCGATCGCGCGCGTGCCCGGGTGATGGTGCAGCGGCTGCGCGAGGTCGACCCGGTCACCGCCTCGGAGGTCGAGGCCAGGGTGCTGCCCGGGGCCGGCGACCGGACCGCCGCCCAGCTCCGGCAGGACGTGGACCGTGCGCTGCTGGTGGTCGACCCGGCGGAGGACGCCCTGCGCCGTGCCCGGTCCCGCACCGGTCGGCACGTCACGCACCCGCGGGCGCTGCCGGACGGCATGGCTGGCATGTGGGCCGTGCTGCCCGCCCCCGACGCGGCCCGGCTCGACGGAGCCCTCGACGCCTCCGCCCACGCGCTGCGCCGGGCCGGCGACGAGCGCAGCGTCGCTCAGCTCCGGGTGGATGCGCTCCTCGACGCCGGCCTGGCCGGGACCGGCATGGTCGGGACCGGCATGGTCGGGACCGGCACGGCTGGGACGTGCATGGCTGTGATGGGCCCGGTCGGGATAGGTCCGGTCGGCACGGGCACGGCCGTCCCGGGTGCGGCCGGCGCCTCCACGATCTGGGTCGACCACATCGGCGTGGCTCCGGTCGGACCGGGCTCTTCCGTGGGCGGTCCAGGTGCTCCCGGTGCGCGGAGCGGATCGGACGGCCCTGGTGGTCCCGCCCGACGAGGTGGTTCCGTGCGCCGGATCCCGGCCGGTGGTTCTGGTGGTCTCAGCCACCTCGATGGTCCTGGTGGTCTCAGCCACGTCGGTGGTTCTGGTGGTCTCAGCCACCTCGATGGTCCTGGCGGTCCTGGCGGTATCTGCGCGGCCGGCGTTCCCCATCGCGACGACGGTCCCGACGGCGTCCTCGTGCTGCACGGCGCGCCGTCCTGGCCCGGTCCGCGCGCCGACGTGCGGGTGACCGTCTCCCTGGCCACCCTGCTCGGTCTGGACGAGGCGCCGGGCGACCTCGCCGGCCACGGGCCGATCGACGCCGTCACCGCACGCGCGCTCGCCGCCGGCGGCACCTGGCGCCGGATCGTCACCGACCCGATGTCCGGGGCGGTGCTCGACGTCGGACGCAGCCGGTACCGACCACCGGCCGACCTGGCCGCCCACGTCGTCGCTCGCGATCGCACCTGTGCGCGCCCGGGCTGCACCGTGCCCGCGGCCGCCTGCGACCTCGACCACACTGTGGCCTACGACGACGGCGGCAACACCGCGGTCGAGAACCTGGGCCCGCTCTGCCGGCGTGACCACCTGCTCAAGACGCACGCCGGTCATCGGCTGGACCAGGACGGGCCCGGCCGGTTCGTCTGGACCTCCGCGACCGGGGAGCGCTACCGGTCCGTGCCCGGCGACGGCGGCGCGCACCACCGGCTCCGCCGCGCTCGGACAGCGGATGATCCGTCCTCGGCGGCGCGGCCGGCCAGGCAGCCGCTCGCATCGTCGGCCGGGCAGGCGTCGGCGTGGTCGGTCGCGCATTCGTCCGAGGAGTGGGTGGGGCAGCTGCCCGAGCGGTCGAGCCCGGCCGGTCGGCTCGGCAACCCAGCCCGTTCCGGACCCGATCCGGTCCAGGACGGTCCGATCCCGTACTGATCCGCGACGGTCCCGCGGCCGATGGCAGAGCCGATCCGCGGCGCTGCCCGCCGCCGAGCCGGCTCCGCGGACGTGCGCTGCCACCTTCCGTTCCCGCCGGCGTCCGCCGATGGCAGTGCCCGCCGATGGCGGTGCCCGCCGAGGTCCGTGCCCGCCCAGGTCAGCGCCCCGCGACCACCGCCGGGACCGCGCGTGTCAGACCCTCGACGTACGGTTGACGCCATGCGTCCCGTGACCGATCTGCAGCGCACCGTCGCCCCGTTCGAGGTGGTGTCCGAGTACACGCCGTCCGGCGACCAGCCCACGGCCATCGCGGATCTGGCCGCGCGCATCCAGGCGGGGGAGAAGGACGTCACGCTGCTCGGTGCCACCGGCACCGGAAAGTCGGCCACGACGGCCTGGCTGATCGAGAAGCTGCAGCGCCCGACGCTGGTGATGGCACCAAACAAGACCCTGGCCGCGCAGCTCGCGACGGAGTTCCGCGAGCTGCTGCCGAACAACGCGGTCGAGTACTTCGTCTCCTACTACGACTACTACCAGCCCGAGGCGTACATCGCGCAGACGGACACCTACATCGAGAAGGACTCCTCGATCAATGACGAGGTCGAGCGGTTGCGGCACTCCGCGACCAGCTCGCTGCTGACCCGCCGGGACGTGGTGGTGGTCGCGTCGGTGTCCTGCATCTACGGCCTGGGCACGCCGCAGGAGTACGTGGACCGGATGGTCACGCTGGCCGTCGGCGACGTGGTGGACCGCGACCAGCTGCTGCGCCAGTTCGTCTCGATGCAGTACAGCCGGAACGACCTGGCGTTCACCCGGGGCACCTTCCGGGTGCGCGGTGACACGGTGGAGATCATCCCGGTGTACGAGGAGCTCGCGATCCGGATCGAGTTCTTCGGGGACGAGATCGAGGCGATCGCGACGCTGCACCCGCTGACCGGCGACGTGGTGCGCTCCGAGCAGCAGATGCACATCTTCCCGGCCACGCACTACGTCGCCGGCCCGGAACGGATGGAGCGGGCGATCGCGTCGATCGAGGCCGAGCTGACCGACCGGCTGGACGAGCTGGAGCGGCAGAACAAGCTGCTGGAGGCGCAGCGGCTGCGGATGCGCACCACGTATGACATCGAGATGATGCGGCAGATCGGCTCCTGCTCCGGCATCGAGAACTACTCGCGGCACATCGACGGGCGTGAGGCGGGCAGCGCGCCGAACACGCTGATGGACTACTTCCCCGAGGACTTCCTGCTGGTGATCGACGAGTCCCACGTCACCGTGCCGCAGATCGGTGCGATGTACGAGGGGGACATGTCCCGCAAGCGGAACCTGGTCGACTTCGGCTTCCGGCTGCCGAGCGCGATGGACAACCGGCCGCTGCGCTGGGAGGAGTTCGTCGAGCGGATCGGCCAGACCGTCTACCTGTCCGCGACCCCCGGCGACTACGAGCTGGCGATGTCCGACGGCGTGGTGGAGCAGATCATCCGGCCGACCGGGCTGCTCGACCCCGAGATCGTGGTGAAGCCGACCAAGGGGCAGATCGACGACCTGCTGGACGAGATCCGCACCCGGGTGGAGCGGGACGAGCGGGTGCTGGTCACGACGCTGACCAAGAAGATGGCCGAGGACCTCACCGACTACTTCCTGGAGAAGGGCGTCCGGGTGCGCTACCTGCACTCCGAGGTGGACACGCTGCGTCGGGTCGAGCTGCTGCGCGAGCTGCGCCTCGGCGAGTTCGATGTGCTGGTCGGCATCAACCTGCTCCGCGAGGGCCTGGACCTGCCCGAGGTGTCCCTGGTGGCGATCCTGGACTCCGACAAGGAGGGCTTCCTGCGGTCCGGGAAGTCGCTGATCCAGACGATCGGCCGTGCGGCCCGCAACGTCTCCGGCCAGGTGCACATGTACGCCGACAAGGTGACCCCCGGCATGGCGCTCGCCATCGAGGAGACCGAGCGCCGCCGGGAGAAGCAGATCGCGTACAACACCGCCCGCGGCATCGACCCGCAGCCGCTGCGCAAGAAGATCGGCGACATCACCGACCTGCTGGCCCGCGAGGACGCCGACACCGCCGAGCTGCTGGGCGGCGCCGGTCGGCAGGCCAGCCGGGGCAAGGCGCCGGTGCCGGGCCTGGGTTCGCGGGGTGGCGCGCCGACGGAGCGCACCCGGCTGGTCGGTGCGGCCGCGAGCGAGCTGGCGGCCCTGATCCAGGAGCTCAGCGACCAGATGCACGCCGCCGCCGCCGAGCTGCAGTTCGAGCTCGCCGGCCGGCTGCGGGACGAGATCGCCGGGCTGAAGAAGGAGCTCCGGCAGATGCAGGCCGCGACGGCCTGACGGCGCACCGCGTCCGGACGGCAGACGGCAGACGACGGGAGGGGACGACGATGGCGCTCGACTTCCAGGTGGTGATCGATGCCACGGCCCCGCACGCGCTCGGGCGGTTCTGGGCGCTGGCGCTCGGCTACGTCGACGAACCGCCGCCGGCGGGTTTCGACAGCTGGGACGCCGCGCTGGACGCCTGGGGTGTGCCGGCGGACGACCGCGATCTCGCGTGGGCGCTGGTCGACCCCTCGGGAACCGGTCCGCGGGTGTTCTTCCAGCGGGTGCCGGAGGCCAAGTCGGTGAAGAACCGGGTGCACCTGGACGTGCGATGGTCCACCGCGCAGGGCATCGACCGCGAGGACCGGGCCGCCAAGCTGGCGGCCGCCCGGGTGCACGCCGCGACGCTGGTCGAGGCCGGTGGCACGGTGCTCCGCGAGGTGGACGACCCGCACGAGGGTGCCTGGGTCGTGCTGGCGGATCCCGAGGGGAACGAGTTCTGCATCACCTGACGCGCGCCCGGTCGTCCGGCTCGCGCCGGTGCCCTATGCTTGCGCACGCAGTGGAGGGGAGTATCCCGACACGGCGCCCTCGTCATCACGGTCGCCTCAGGCGTCGACCCGGGGCCGCCGGCCCGCAGGACGGGTAGGGAGAGACCTCCGGTACTCAGTCGTCCGTACCGGAGGGTGATCTATGTCTGTGGACCTGTGGGTCTGGCTCGTCACGGGGGCCGCCATCGTCGGGATGGTCGTGTTCGACTTCTTCGCGCACGTGCGTACGCCGCACGCCCCGTCGTTCCGGGAGGCCGCGACCTGGTCGGCGATCTACATCGGGATCGCGGTGCTGTTCGGCGTCGGCCTGGGCATGGTCTGGGGCTGGGGCCACGGCACGGAGTACTTCGCGGGCTACGTCACCGAGAAGAGCCTCTCGGTGGACAACCTGTTCGTCTTCCTGATCATCATGACGAAGTTCGCGGTGCCCCGGGAGTTCCAGCAGAAGGTGCTGCTGGTCGGCGTGGTGATCGCGCTGGTGCTCCGGACGGTGTTCATCCTGGTCGGCGCCGCGGCGATCGAGCAGTGGTCTTGGGTGTTCTACCTGTTCGGTGCGTTCCTGGTCTACACCGGGATCAACCTGGCCCGGGAGAAGCACGAGGGCGACGAGGTCGCCCGCGCGGACGAGGAGAAGGACGGCCTCGCGGTCCGGCTGCTCAAGCGGGTGGTGCCGACCACCGACGAGTACCACGGCGACCGGCTGACCACCCGGATCGACGGCAAGCGGTTCATCACGCCGATGCTGGTGGTGATGGTCGCGATCGGGTCGACCGACGTGCTGTTCGCGCTGGACTCGATCCCGGCGATCTACGGCCTGACGCAGGAGCCCTACATCGTGTTCACCGCGAACGCGTTCGCGCTGCTCGGCCTGCGCCAGCTGTACTTCCTGATCGGCGGGCTGCTGGAGCGGCTGGTGTACCTGAACAAGGGACTGGCGTTCATCCTCGGCTTCATCGGCGTGAAGCTGGTGCTGCACGCCATGCACACCAACGAGCTGCCGTTCGTCAACGGCGGCCAGCACATCGACTGGGCGCCGGAGATCTCCACCCCGGTCTCGCTGCTGGTGATCCTCGGCACGCTGGCCGTCGCCACGGTGGCGAGCCTGGTCTCGACCCGACGGGACGCCGCCGGCGCCGTCGACCGCACCACGCGCAAGGAGCACTGAACCACCGATGGACGTCTCACCCCTCGTCTGGTGCGTGTCGCTCGGCCTGGCCGCCGCCGTCCTGCTGGTGGACGTCGCGGTGGTCGGCCGGCGGCCGCACGTCCCGTCGACCGCGGAGTGCCTGCGGTACCTCGGCGCCTACGTGGCCCTGGCGCTGCTGTTCGCGCTGGTCGTCGCGCTGGTGTGGGGCACCGAGCCGGCGGGGCAGTTCGTCGCCGGCTGGCTGACCGAGTACTCGCTCTCCGTGGACAACCTGTTCGTGTTCCTGCTGATCATGTCCCGGTTCGCGGTGCCGCGGCAGTACCAGCAGACCGCGCTGCTGATCGGGATCATCCTGGCGCTGGTGTTCCGGGGGATCTTCATCGGGGTGGGTGCGGCGGCGATCGCGCACTTCTCCTGGGTGTTCTACCTGTTCGGCGCGTTCCTGGTCTGGACGGCGGTCAAGGTCGCCCGGGAGGGCGTCGGCGAGGAGGAGGCCACGGAGTACTCCCCGCCGGCCCTGGTGCGGCTGGTGCAGCGCTGGCTGCCCACCACCGACGGCTACCACGGGGTCCGACTGACCGCGACGGTCGACGGCCGCCGGCACGTCACCCCGATGCTGCTGGTGCTCGTGGCGATCGGTGCGACGGACCTGCTGTTCGCCTTCGACTCGATCCCGGCGGTGTTCGGTCTGACCCGGGAGCCGTACCTGGTGCTGATGGCGAACGTGTTCGCGCTGATGGGCCTGCGTCAGCTGTACTTCCTGCTCGGCGGGCTGCTGACCAGGCTGCGGTACCTCAACGTGGGGCTGGGGGTGCTGCTGGGCTTCATCGGCGTGAAGCTGGTGCTGCAGGCGCTGCACGAGAACAGCCTGCCGTTCCTGAACGGCGGCGAGCCGGTCGGCTGGGCACCGGAGCTGCCGTCCTGGGTGTCGCTGGCGGTGATCGTGGCGACTCTGACCGTCACCGCGCTGACCAGCACGGTGGCGGCTCGGCGCGAGGAGCGGCGCGCCGGCGGGGTCAGTGCGACAGGCTCAGCGCCCACGGTCCGATCACCAGGTTCCACTCCCGCACCTCGGTGACGGCGACCAGGCCGGAGATCTGGAACGGGTCGGCGGCGAGCAGGGCGTCGAGCGCGGCACGGTCCGCGGTGCGGAAGACCAGCAGCGCGCCGGCCTCGCCCTCGACGAACGGGCCGGAGCCGAGCAGCTGCCCCTGGGCGGCGAGACCGCGCAGGTAGCCGCGGTGCTCGGGGCGGATCGCGTCCTGCTCGGCGGTGCGGGAGTCGTAGGCGTAACGGACGGCGTAGACGGACATGGCGCCATCATGCCCGAGCACGGCCCGCGCACGGCGTCGGATGGCAGAGTGGCGCGATGGCGACCTCACCGACCCCGGCCCCGGACCCCGTACCGACCGTGCTGCTGACCGACGAGCTGCTGGCCCGGGTGGCCGCGCGCGCAGACGGCCACGACCGGGCGAACACCTTCCCGCACGACGACCTGGACGACCTGAGCGCCGCCGGCTACCTGCGCGCCTTCGTCCCCGTGCGGCTCGGCGGCGCCGGTCTGGGGCTGGAGGCGGTGGCGCGGGAGCAGGCCCGGCTGGCCGCCGCGGCACCGGCCACCGCGCTGGCGGTGAACATGCACCTGGTGGTGACCGGCATCGCGGCGCTGCTGGCCGAGCGCGGCGACGACAGCCTCACGTTCGTTCTCGCCGACGCGGCGGCCGGGGAGGTGTTCGCGTTCGGCAGCTCGGAGGCGGGCAACGACCTGGTGATGTTCGACTCCCGCACCCGGGCCGAGCGGCAGGCGGACGGCGGCTACCGGTACACCGGGACGAAGATCTTCACCACCCTGTCGCCGGTCTGGACGCGGCTGGCGACCTTCGGCCGGGACGACACGGACCCGGCCGGCCCGCGGCTGGTGCACGGCGTGCTCGCCCGCGAGGACGGCGGGGTGGAGGTGCGCGACGACTGGGACACGATCGGGATGCGGGCGACCCAGAGCCGGACCACCGTGCTGGACGGGGCGTACGTGCGGCCGGAGCGGGTGTTCCGCCGGCTGGCGCCGGGCCCGAGCGCGGACCCGTACATCTTCTGCCTGTTCGCGGTGTTCGAGGTGCTGCTGGCGGCGGTGTACACCGGGATCGGGCGGCGCGCCCTGGAGCTGGCGGTCGCGGCTGCGCACCGGCGGACGTCGCTGCGCGCCGGCGGGCGTCCGTACGCGCAGGACCCGGACATCCGGTGGCGGGTCGCCGAGGCCGCGATCGCGCAGGACGGCATCGAGCCGCAGGTGTGGGCGCTGGCCCGCGACGTGGACCTCCGGGCCGAGCACGGCGGCCTGTGGTTCGCCCGGCTGGTCGGCCTCAAGGTGCGGGCCACCGAGAACGCCCGGGTGGTGGTGGACCACGCGATCCGGGTGGCGGGCGGCGGCAGCTACTTCGCCGGGAACGAGCTCGGTCGGCTGTACCGGGACGTGCTGGCCGGGATCTTCCACCCGTCGGACGGCGAGTCCGCGCACGCGACGGTGGCCACGGCCTGGCTCGGGCCGGCCTGAACGGGCACGGGCCCGGCCGCCGCGTGCAGCGGTGACCGGGCCCGTGCTGGACGGCTTGCGCTTGCGCTGCCACGACCTCGCCTAGGAGAAGGTCGCGGCGACCGGGTCCGTGGGACGGCTCAGTACTCGTCCTCGCAGGACATGGCGAACTCCACCCGGTTGCCGCAGGTGGTGCCGAAGTCCTCGTAGTCGCTGCCCACCGGTGAGGCGTAGTAGAGGCTGTCGCAGGCGGCCATGTCGCCGTCGGCGCAGGAGTCCCACAGGGCGTCCAGGACCGGGTCGTCGCCGTAGGACTGCGCGCTCGTGTCCGTGGTGCCGTCCTCGGTGCCGTCCGTGGTGCCGCTGGTCAGCGACTCGCACCACACGCTGCCGTCGGTCAGGCCGCCGCAGGTGTTGCCGAACTCACGGTCGTCGACGCCGGCCCAGGCGCTCTGGTAGAGGTCGTCGCAGGCGGCCATGTCGCCGCCGGCGCACGCGGAGCGCAGGTCCGCGACCTGGTTCGTGTGGTTGTTGACGACGACCACGAACAGGATGGCGATCACGATCCAGCCGATGATCTCGATCGCGCCGAGGATGATGCCGGCGATGGCGAAGCCCTTGCCCCCGGTGCCGTTGCGCTTCGTGCGGTGCAGGCCGACGAAGCCGAGCACGAGCGGGATGATCGCGAGGCCGAGGATGCCGGTGACGAGGGCGGCGATCGAGACGCCGTCGGTGCTGCCGGGTCGGCCGCCCGCCGGGCCCGGGTACGGGGTGGCGGGTGCGCCGGAGCCCGGGTAGCCGGGGTAGGTCGGCGCGGACGGGTATCCGGGCTGCTGCGGGGACGGCTGCTGGGCGCCGTAGGGCTGCTGCGCTGCGCCGTACGGCTGCTGCGCTCCGTACGGCTGCTGCGTCGCGGCGTAGGGCTGCTGCGGGGCCGCAGGGGCGGTCGAGGTCGGTGCCTCGTAGCCGGTGACGTACGGCGCGGGGGCCACCGGGCTGACCGGCTCGGTGGGGGCGGGCTGGACGACCGGCTCGGTGGGCGGGGAGATCGGCTGCGATCCCTGCTCCGGGGTGGGCCAGGGCCCGGCGGCGGGGGTCGAGGGGGTGCCGTCGTCGTTCGACATGGCTGGCCTTTCGTCTCTGTGCGGCTGCTGTGGACAGCATGGTAGGGCCAGTGCACGCGCAAGCGCTTTCCGATGTCAGGTCGGGTGCGCCGTGGCCGGAGCGGGCCCGGCGGTGCGGCGGTGCGGCGGACGGTTCAGTACTCGTCCTCGCAGGACCAGGAGAAGTAGACCCGGTCTCCGCAGGTGATGCCGAAGCTCTCGTAGTCGCTGTCCTGCGGCGAGGTGGAGTAGAGGCTGTCGCAGTCCGTCATGTCGCCGGCGGCGCAGGAGTCCCACAGGGCGTCCAGCGTCGTGTCGTCTCCGTAGGTCCGGACGGTCCCGCCGGTCGAGTCGCACCACCCGGTGCCGTCGGCCAGGCCGCCGCAGGTGCGGCCGAACTCCTTCTCAGCGGTGCCGGACCAGGCGGTCCGGTACAGCGAGTCGCAGGCGGCCATGTCGCCGCCGGCGCAGTCGGTGCGCAGCTCGGCGACCTGGGTCGAGTGGTTGTGGAGGACCACTGCGATCACGATGGCGGTCACGATCCAGCCGATGGTCCCGATCGCACCGAGGATGGTGCCGGCGACGGCGAAGCCCCTGCCGCCGGTGCCGTTGCGCTTCGTGCGGCGCAGACCGACGATGCCGAGCGCGAGCGGGACGACGGCGAGGCCGAGGATGCCGGTGACGAGGGCGGCGATCGAGACACCGTCGATGTCGGCCTGCCCGCCGCCGACCGGGCCCGGGTACAGGGCGCCGGGGGCGCCGGGTGCGCCGGTGCCGGGGTAGGTCGGCGCGGGCGGGTGGCCGGGCTGCTGCGCGCCGGACTGCGGCGGGGTCGGCTGCGGGACGGCGCAGGGCTGCTGCGGTGCTGCGTACGGCTGCTGCGGCGGGGTCGCCGGCTGCGGCCCGTCGGCGGGCGTCCAGGGCGTGCCGTCGTCGTGCGACATGGCGGGTCTTCCGTTCCGTGCGGCTGCTGTGGTCGGCGTGCTGCGGGTCGGGTGGTCCGGACCGCCTGACGGGACGGAGGGCGCGACCTGGTGCAGGACGCTAACGGCGCGGGCCGGGTCGCACAGGCCGCGCTAGGGGATTTCCTTGGTCGACCGACCGACCGACCGACCGACCGACCGACCGTGGTCGGTGGTCGGTGGTCGGTGGTCGGTGGTCGGCGGTCGGCGGTGCGCCGGGCCCGGTCACCAGCCGCGGGACCACCAGGTGGGCAGGTTCGGGCGCTCGGCGCCGAGGGTGGTGCCGGCGCCGTGCCCGGGGCAGACCCGGGTGCCGGGGTCGAGCACGTCGAACACCCGCTCGGTGAGGTCGGTCATCAGGGAGGCGAAGTCGGCCGGGCCCGCGGTGTGCCCGGGGCCGCCGGGGAACAGCGAGTCGCCGGTGAGCAGGTGCGCCGTGCTCGTGGACGAGGCACCGGCGCCCTCCCGCTCGGGCAGCAGCAGCGCCACCCCGCCCGGGGTGTGACCGCGCAGGGCGAGCACCTCCAGCGTGAGCGCCCCGACGGCGAGCCGGTCGCCGTGCGCCAGGGCGCGGGGGAGCTCGGTGCCGGCGGCGTCGGCCACCGCGCGGGCGTCGGCGGCACCGGCGGCGTGCGGTGCACCGGTGGCGGAGAGCACGGCGGCCAGGGCGTCCAGGTGGTCGGCGTGCCGGTGGGTGGTGACCACCAGGTCGAGCCGTCCGTCCGGCGATCCCTCGCGGATCAGGGCGAGCAGCCGGTCCGGCTCGTCGGCGGCGTCCACCAGCAGCTGGGCGCCGGTCGCGTGGCAGGTCAGCAGGTAGACGTTCGTGTCCAGCGGGCCGACCACGAGCGTGCGCAGCGTGCAGCCGGCGAGCACGCGGACGGCGGCCGAGCCGTGCGCGCTCATCGCCGCTGCTCCCCGCGTGCGGGCGAGGCGGCACGGGTGACCGCGAGGTCGTGGGCGTGCACGGCGCGGACCAGGGCCAGGTGCGAGAGCGCCTGCGGCAGGTTGCCGACCATCTGCCCCGTGCCCGGGTCGTACTCCTCGGCCAGCAGCCCGAGGTCGGTGCGCAGCCCGGTGAGCCGGTCGAGCACCGCGGTGGCGCCGTCCAGGTCGCCCTGCAGCGCGAGCGCCGAGGCCAGCCACCCGGAGCACGCCAGGAACGGGTGCTCGCTGCCGTGCAGGCCGTCGTCGGTCCGGTCGGTCCGGTACCGCAGCAGCAGGCCGGGGGAGACCTCCAGCTCGGCGCGGACCGCGGCGACCGTGCCGATCAGCCGCGGGTCGTCCGGCGGCAGGAACCCGACCTGCACCAGCTGCAGCAGCGCCGCGTCGGTGTGCGTCGCGCCCTCGTGCTGCACGAAGCTGCCGAGACCGGCGGACCAGCCGCGGGCCAGAACGTCCGCGTGCACGGCGTCCCGCTCGGCGCGCCAGCGCTGCACCGGCCCGGGCAGGCCGTGCTCCTCGACGGCGCGCACCGCCCGGTCGAGCGCGGCCCACGCCATCACGGCGGAGTGGGTGAACCGGCGCGGCTCGCCCCGCACCTCCCAGATGCCGCTGTCCGGTGTGCGCCAGGTGCGGGCCAGGTGCTCGACCAGGTGGGTCTGCAGCGACCAGGAGTCGGCGGTCTCGGCGATGCCGGCCTGCCGGGCCAGG
Organism: Cellulomonas sp.; assembly: GCA_036404115.1. Classification (GTDB taxonomy): domain Bacteria; phylum Actinomycetota; class Actinomycetes; order Actinomycetales; family Cellulomonadaceae; genus Cellulomonas. The sequence continues at coordinate 2,070 of DASWPG010000064.1, read as the reverse complement.
TGCAGCGCGCACATCACCTCGCCGAGCACGTCGTTCTGCACCTGCCCGACGGCTGCGTTCCCGATCCGAACCGGGCGGGAGCCCGCATACCCGGGCAGGTGGTCCAGGGTGCGCTCGGGCAGGTCCCGGCGGCCGTCGACGCCGTAGACGATCTGCACGTCGGCCGGGTCGCCGGCCACGGCGCGCAGCAGCCACTGCCGCCAGCGCTCGGCCTCGGTGCGGTAGCCGTGCTCCAGCAGCGCCTCGAGCGTCATCGCGGCGTCCCGCAGCCAGCAGTACCGGTAGTCCCAGTTCCGCTCGCCGCCCGGGTCCTCCGGCAGCGAGGTGGTGACGGCGGCGACGATGCCGCCGGTGTCCTCGTCGCTGAGCAGGCGCAGCACCAGGAGCGAGCGCACCACGGCCTCGCGGTACGAGCCCCGGTAGCGGCAGGAGCGCGCCCAGCGTCCCCACTGCGCGCGGGTCGCCTCGACCCGGTGCTCGACCTGCGTGCGGCGCGGCAGCGGCCGCCAGGAGGGCGACCAGGTCAGGGACAGCTCGACCGCGTCGCCGGCGGCGAGCGTGAACACGTCGGTGTGGGTGCGGTCGGCGGGCGCGGGCAGCCGGTCGCCGCGCAGCAGCAGCGAGTCGGGGCCGGCCACCGCCTGGATGCCGGCGGCGCCGTCCGGGTCGGTCACCCGGTGCACCCACGGCTCGATCGCGCCGTAGCCGAACCGCACCACCCACTCGTGCCGCACCGTGACGGCGCCCTCCGTGGCGGTGATCCGGCGCGCCAGGTCGCACCGCTGGTCGGTGCGCTGGTCGCCGAGCGGCATCGCGTCGAGCAGCACCGCGGTCCCGGTGGGCGTGACGAAGGTGGTCTCCAGCACGAACGAGTCGTCGAGGTAGCGCCGGCTGATCTCGGTCGCGTCCGGCACGGTCAGCAGCCAGCGGCCGTGCCGCGGCTCGCCGAGGAGCGCGGCGAAGCAGGCCGGCGCGTCGAACCGGGGCGGGCACAGCCAGTCGACCGACCCCTCGCGCGAGACCAGGGCGGCGGTCCGGCCGTCGCCGAGCACCGCGTACTCGCCGATCGGGGTCGGCGCGTCGCTGGTCGGGCGGGGGGCTGCGGGGGCGGTCGGCGCGGGCATGGCGCCCATCATGCGGCCGTTCCCGGCGCCCCGCACGGACCCCCGTCCGCCCGCCGTCCGTCCCGGGCGTGTCGTTCGAACAGCTGTGCGAATGTCGGCGCCGAGCCGTAGCATGGCGCGCGTGAACGATCGACTGGTGGTCCAGGGGGCCCGCGAGCACAACCTCCGCAACGTCGACCTGGACCTGCCGCGCGACCGGCTGATCGTGTTCACGGGGCTGTCCGGCTCGGGGAAGTCCTCGCTGGCCTTCGACACGATCTTCGCGGAGGGCCAGCGGCGGTACGTCGAGTCGCTGTCCGCGTACGCGCGGCAGTTCCTCGGCCAGATGGACAAGCCGGACGTCGACTTCATCGAGGGGCTGTCGCCGGCGGTCTCGATCGACCAGAAGTCGACGAACCGGAACCCGCGCTCCACGGTCGGCACCATCACCGAGGTCTACGACTACCTCCGGCTGCTGTTCGCCCGGGCCGGGGTGCAGCACTGCCCGGTCTGCGGCGAGCGGGTCACCGCGCAGACCCCGCAGCAGATCGTCGACCGGCTGCTGGAGCTGCCCGAGGGCACCCGGTACCAGGTGCTGGCGCCGGTGGTCCGTGGTCGCAAGGGCGAGTACGCCGACCTGTTCACCGAGCTGCAGGCGAAGGGCTTCGCCCGGGTCCGGGTCGACGGCGAGGTCGCGCAGCTGTCCGCGCCGCCCACCCTGGAGAAGAAGCTCAAGCACGACATCGAGGTGGTCGTCGACCGGCTGGTGTCCCGCGAGGGCGTGCAGCGCCGGCTCACCGACTCGGTGGAGACCGCGCTCGGCCTGGCCGACGGGCTCCTGGTGATCGAGCTGGTCGACGCCGAGGCGGACGATCCGGAGCGGTTCCGCCGGTTCTCGGAGAAGCGCGCCTGCCCGAACGACCACCCGCTGTCCCTGGACGAGATCGAGCCGCGGACCTTCTCCTTC